>NZ_LQXH01000014.1:0-136669 GCF_001924945.1 Alteromonas sp. W12 | reverse complement strand
ATTATAGCTCCCAAAAACAAACCAATGATTTTAGATAGAGAAAAACCAATGAGTGCGAGATAAAGGGCAATTCCTGATTTACGAATCTTAGTCATTTGAATTCATATGCAACATAACGCTTTGCTAAGGGGCAATTGACTGTTGGCTAGACTTGCGCGAAGCGCCAAGCCAACTGTTAATTGTCCCAGTGAGTTTACGAACGAACTTGAGCAACTTGTTATACGTTTTGTAAGTTTTTCAACAAAGATTCAAGTGCTTCTTTAAATTTTGGCTCTACAGAACCCATATTTAGTGCATTAACTAAATATTCTTCGATCAGGGGGCGTGACTCAACAGGAATACCATCAATATTTTTTGAAGCTAAATCTTGGTTCAATAACTGACAGTCTTTAGATGATAACGTATGTTCTTGTGGAAGACTTAAAAGTTTATCCAAGTTCATTTTTTAATTCTCGTTCTTATTCTGCTATTGAGTAAAAGGCGTTTAACTCTTTAATTGAAATAGTAATTGGATCTTTATCCGTATTTAAATGTTGAGTAGTGTCTGTAGGATTCACTTCAACAAGTGTGACAACTTGATTAGCAGAAGATACTTCCATTGAAATTATTACGTATTTTGCTTCTTCATTTTCCCGACTAACTATATCTGAAATTTTCATATTTACTCCTTTATCACTCGAACCCCAAGAAACGTATAACGCTAAGCTAACGGGCAGTGACGTAGCGGCATAATCGCGAAGCGCCGCTGCGTTACTGTCCCAGTGAACGAAGTGAACGTGTTTAGCGCTTTGTTATGTGCGTGCATTTTTAGACCCACAGACAAGTGTCTCCTCCCCTAGATGGTAGACATTATTGATAGCTACGTATGTACCAGAGACTACGCCTGAGATGGGGAGTAATACGAGACCGCTGATTGAATAGAAGGTATTGGTATCCTCAAATCCATTAATAACTTTAAGTGTTTTGCGGTCTGAGGATATTTCACACTTATTCACTTTTGCCGTATCGGTTTCTGGAACGACTATACATGCGCTTAGCAGAGGAATACTTAGAATTAAGAAGGCTGGTAGTTTCATTAAATAAATCCTTTTATTTTTGATTACACAGGTTAGCACATAACTTTCCAATAACGGGCGCAGACATGTGGGGCATAATGGCGAAGCCGCCCCGCGTGTATGCGTCCCAGCGAACGCAGTGAGTGTGTTGATTGGGTTGTTATGTGGCATTTAAATAAGACGCACCAATAGCGCCGCCAATAATGAAAAACAGTACAAATATCATTGAGCTTAAGAATGACTGTATAGCTATTGACCAGTGTTTCTTATATAACCAATAAAAGCTACTAAAAAATATAGCAACTGAGAGAAAACCGCCAGCAACGAGAATCGGTAATTCACGGGAAAGCATAGTGTGAATATCAATTGCTTCTCTTTCAAACTGATAAAGGTCAACTTTTGCGACAATGATTAAAAAGAGCCCCAATATTGCTGGCGACCAAACTATAAATATTCGCTTCATAGTGATGACACATAACATTAAGCTAAGCGGCGCAGTTACGTGGGGCATAATGGCGAAGCCGCCCCGCGTAAATGCGTCCGAGCGACCGAAGGGAGTGAACTTAAGCGCCTTGTTAGAAGCAGAGGCTGTTCCTTCGGCCTTTTTAAAAACTAATGAAGCCAGCATACGATTGATTGTTAACACAAACAAGCAAAACGATGGCGCAGTGAGGTTTTGATTTAACTGAAGCTAGCCGCCATCTGAGCTATCGAGTGTAATGGCGCTTGCTGACTCAAAATAAGAATTTGGTGATAAAGCGCCTATTACACCACCTTTGAGTTGAACGCGGCGGATTTAAACCTACCACAAGCCAGAGCGATGCTAATGAAAACGGGTGAGGGTAGTTTTACTGGGACTTTTATAAAGCCAAACGCAGTTTAGGCTGACGCCTTATAACACCCTGCTTAGGGGCGCAAACACATGGGCTAAAATTTAGGAGCGAAGCGACGCAGCCCATGTGTTTGCGTCCCAGCGAGCCTGCGAGCGACTACAGCAGTTTGTTATGCGATTTTTAATAAAAGCCTTGTTCTTTCAATGTTGGATGCTTTTGATTTGCCATCTAAGGACTCCCGAAGCGACATTTGTTCCTGTGCGTCAAGCACTGATTGAGAACTCAGCAGTGCTGTTGAGGTACCAAGTGTTGAATACCATTCTTCTGAACATGTTGAGATAAACTGAGACATATCCGACGCACATTTTTCTATAGAGCTTGGTTCTTCGGCATATTCAAATCTGGCTAATTCATTAAGTTCCTGCTCGATTGGCCCAAATAACGCAACAAATTCCAACTCAGAGTTTAATGGTCTGATACACGTGTGAATTCTAAAAAATGGACCAAAAGTGAATTTGTGAATATGAATAAACTGAACCAAATGCTCTCGTTCTCTGACCCAGATCGTTGGCTTGGTTCGCATAAAACCGAGTGCCTTGATTTGATTAGTAAGCCTTCTCAAGACTTTATCTGCATTGGAACGTTCTAGTTTTTTATCCATGTTACACCAATCGCATAACAATTTAATGTACAGAAAAAATCCTTTATGCAAGGTGGAAACTATCCGTATATCACTTATGAGCGTTTTAAAATTATTATCCTAAAACAATACTTTGAACAAAAAATAAATGCCTTTAAGTGTAAAAGCCGGAAAACATCCTTTTTATTTTCTTCATTTGTAAAAAGCTACGTTGCTGGCCATAAAAACAACATTTATCTACACGTTATAAATAGGCATCTGGATGAATTTTATTAACCTTCCATTCACCGTCTTCTTTAATCAAGTCTAGGCTACGCAAGTCTTCAATTTTATCGTCGTTGTATGTTCCACTTAAAAATACGGTGATTGTCGATTTTTCTGCGAACTCGTTGCGGCCAACTCGGCCTGCACTCTGTGGAGTGATGGTGACGGTGTCATATTTAAGGTTTAAGAGGTGGCGCTGAACGTTACTGTTAGTGTGGTATCTCGTTAATATACGAGACAGTTTTTCGCTTGATAGGCGAATTGCTGTATCAAGGTTGTCATCTTCATAAACACTTTTGAGAAACGCTACGGTGGTGTACTCAGGGGTACTTTCATCAAGCATGCCGTACCGCCCGATGCCTTCTTCCTTTTTACCGCAAGCGGATAAAATCAACACTGTAAAAAGCCCGAATAGGGCGTACCACATACGCGTTTTCATTTGGATTACCTTAATGTAAAGAGGTCCGTTTCTTATTGATAGTTTTATATCTCAACGAAGTCAATGTGCTCGCCGCTTCGCTAATCTATGCTTTGATTATTCACAATATTGCGCACAAAAGCAAAGTAATAGAGCGTAAAACTCAGGTGTTTGTGTTCATGAAACTTCAGGAGAAACAGAAGAGAGTAGGCATAAAAAAAACGAGGCACTAGGCCTCGTTTTTAAATAATTGAAACATTTTGGTGGTTATTGAACTTCTTCTTGTTCGTCGAACGCACCAGCAAACAAAGGGCTACTTAGGTAACGTTCTGTGCCGCTTGCTAGAAGTACTACAACCACTTTGTCTTTGTTTTCTGGGCGTTCAGCAAAACGCTTAGCGGCAACAACGGCTGCACCAGAAGAAATACCTGCAAGAATACCTTCATCGGTCATTAGCTTGCGCGCCATGTCCATACATTCTTCGTTGGTAACTTGCTCAACTTCGTCAATTAGGTCTAGATCTAGGTTACCTGGAATGAAACCTGCGCCAATACCTTGAATTTTGTGTGGGCCAGGGGTTAATTCTTCGCCCGCAAGCGCTTGGGTAATTACTGGAGAGTCTGTTGGCTCAACGGCAATAGAAGTAATTGCTTTACCTTTCGTATTTTTAAGGTAGCGACTTACACCCGTGATTGTACCACCCGTACCTACACCAGCTACGAATGCATCTACTTTACCGTCTGTATCTTCCCAAATTTCAGGGCCAGTGGTTTTTTCGTGAATAGCTGGGTTAGCCGGGTTGTCGAACTGTTGAAGCAATACGTATTTGTCTGGATCTGATGCCACAATTTCTTGTGCAGCGGCAACGGCACCTTTCATGCCCTTAGGCGCTTCAGTAAGAACAAGGTTTGCGCCCAAAGCTTTTAGAAGTTTGCGACGCTCAAGGCTCATGCTGCTAGGCATGGTTAGCGTTAGCTTATAACCGCGAGACGCTGCAACAAACGCCAAAGCGATACCTGTGTTACCACTGGTCGGCTCTACAATTTCTTTACCTTCGGTAAGGACACCGCGCTTTTCAGCATCCCAAATCATGTTTGCGCCAATACGGCACTTAACGCTGAAGCTTGGGTTACGCGATTCAATTTTTGCGTATACATTACCTGATGTTACGCGATTTAGCTTAACTAGTGGCGTGCGGCCAATAGATAGGGAATTGTCGTCAAATACGTTCATTATAAATCCTTACCTCGTTCCTTATTTTATAGGAAACCCCGTCTGTCGTGATCTGTACGACCTTTTTAATAGTTAATAATTCAACGCGTGTGATAGTTAATAATTCACAGCCTGAATTAGGGGATTTCGTCATACCCCTATATCATTGGTCCCAATCAGTAAAATGCAAAGTGCTTTTTAGCTATATGTTATATCTATGGGCAATCATGAGAAGGCCTTGATATTATAGTTAAAATTGCAAAGACGAAAAATTATACGGAGTACAACAATAATGGCTTTTAGTGGCACGTCTAATTATATCGCAACCAAAGACTTACAGCTGGCGGTTAACGCAGCTATTACGCTAGAGCGTCCGCTTTTAATTAAAGGCGAGCCGGGCACAGGTAAAACCATGCTTGCTGAAGAATTGGCCGAGAGTTTAGGCACCGAACTAATTCAGTGGCACATTAAATCAACCACTAAAGCACAGCAAGGTTTGTACGAATACGACGCAGTGTCACGTCTTCGTGACTCTCAACTTGGTGATGATCGCGTTCACGATATCAGCAACTACATCGTAAAAGGTAAATTATGGGAAGCCTTTAGCGCAGAAAAGCGCCCGGTACTATTAATTGATGAAATTGATAAAGCTGACATTGAGTTTCCCAACGACTTGCTGCTAGAGCTCGATAAGATGGAGTTCTTCGTTTATGAAACGCAGGAACGTGTAGTCGCGAAGCAGCGTCCTATTGTTATTATTACATCGAACAACGAAAAAGAGCTGCCAGATGCTTTCTTGCGCCGTTGTTTCTTCCACTACATTCAGTTCCCGAATCCAGAGGAAATGCAAGAAATCGTTAACGTACATTTCCCAGATTTAAAGAAAAAGCTGCTTGATGAAGCGTTAAAGGCCTTCTTTGAAATTCGCGAAGTACCAGGGCTTAAGAAAAAGCCTTCTACCTCTGAACTTATCGACTGGCTGAAGCTCTTGGTTGCTGAGGATATTCCACCAGAAGCGCTTCATTCTAAAGACGGAAAAGCTGCTATTCCACCACTTTACGGGGCACTGCTTAAAAACGAACAAGACATACATTTGTTTGAAAAACTGGTCTTTATGGCGCGTCGCTAATGCTTATTCAGTTTTTTTATACACTGCGAAAATATCAGGTGAAAACCACGCTGCGCGAGTTGCTGGATTTGCTTAGTGCGCTAGAAAAGCACGTGGTGTATGCCGATATCGAAGCGTTCTACAGTTTGTCGCGTACCATAATGGTTAAGGACGAAACTCAGTACGATAAGTTCGACAGGGCGTTTGCTGAATATTTTGAAGGTGTTGAATCTATCGACTTGTTCGGTAAAGACATTCCCGAAGAATGGCTGCGTAAGGAAATTGAAAAAAATTTAAGCCCTGAAGAGCGTGAGGCGTTGCGTAAAGCCGGCGGTCTTGACGAGCTGATGGAAACCCTGAAGAAGCGCTTAGAAGAACAAGAAAAGCGTCACCAAGGTGGAAATAAATGGGTGGGTACCGGCGGAACATCCCCGTTTGGCGCTTATGGCGACAATCCAGAAGGTGTGCGAATAGGGCAAAAGGGAAACAGAAAGTTTTCGGCGGTAAAAGTATGGGATAAACGCGAGTTTAAAAACCTAAGCTCTGATGTAGAACTGGGTACGCGTAACATAAAAGTGGCCCTTAGGAAGCTACGAAAGTTTGCTCGCACCGGCGCAAGTGAGCAGTTAGATGTGCCAACAACCATAGGTGAGACAGCTAAAAAAGGCGGTTTACTCGATATTCACATGGCGCCCGAGCGCCATAATGCGGTAAAAGTGTTGATGTTTTTTGATGTGGGCGGCTCTATGGACCCACACGTAAAAAGTACTCAAGAGCTTTTCTCTGCGGTGCAAAGCGAGTTTAAATACTTAGAGTACTTTTATTTCCACAACTGCGTGTATGAGGAGGTGTGGAAAGATAACCTTCGTCGTAATAAAGAACGCATTCCTATCTGGGATATCATTCATCGCTACGGAAAAGACTACAAGGTAATTTTTGTAGGTGACGCTACCATGGGGCCGTATGAAATAACGTATCCAGGTGGCAGTGTAGAGCATTGGAATGAAGAGCCGGGCAGTGTGTGGATGCAGCGTTTATTGAACCACTTTAACAACGCAGTGTGGCTTAATCCGCAAGCTGAGAATTATTGGCCGTATTATTCGTCTATCAAAATTATTCGTGAAATTATGGAAGACAGAATGTATGGGCTTACGCTTGAAGGGTTAACGGCTGCTATTAAAGGGCTTAGCAGAAGCCGCTAAGCCCTTTGACGTGTCACGTTTTATTTCTTTTGATATAACGGATGTTGAATTGAAGTCGGAAAATTATGCCGTAGCACTTGTGGTGTTGGCTGGCGGAAAGAGCACTCGCTACAAGGGTAATAAGCTTTTATCGGAACACCCAATTTCTGCGCTTTCTCTAATACAACACAGTGTGGGGGAGGTAGTTAGTGCGCGCAATGACTTAGCATTAACCAGTGAATTACCCATTACCGTTGTTACGGGTAAATGGCATGATTCCGTAAATACGCAGCTAAAGCACTCTCCATGTAAGGATTCTGAACTACCCATCAGTATCGTTCACAACGCTAATTGGGATGAAGGCCTCGCATCAAGTATTTGCACGGGACTTACGCATCTTTTAAGCCTTTCATCACTGTCGAAATCAGTATCCCCGACAGCAAAGGGCTTGTGTACAAGACCTACTCATGTGCTATTCACGTTGGCCGATTTGCCGAGTCTTAATGCACAAGACTTCGTTCACCTTATCAACACTTCTTATGCGAACCCTAATCACATAGTATGCAGTGAATGGCAAAAGCAGGGAGAGAACAATAGTCGATTAACCGTGCCTGCTATCTTTCCTGAAGCGGTATTTAGTGAACTGCTAGCGCTAAGTGGCGATATGGGGGCTAAGCCGGTTATTAGGAAGCATGCGAAATTAGGTAGGGTAACGGCCGTGTCTATACCTAACGCACAATTTGATATAGACACGCCACAAGACTGGGACAAACTAAAAAGCAGGGGGTAACTGCTTTGGTTCAATTGAACATTTTAAACTCGCCCCTCGGGAAGGTCTGGCAAGCTTCTGAGTGGGCAATGATCTATGCGGATTGGTATTATGCATTCGCGATACGATGCACAGCACTGGGCCTTTGGATGTAAAGAAGGCGTGCACCTAGCATAACAGCTGCGGCACTCAATCCTACAATGAAGCCAATCCAAAACCCTGCTGCGGCCATTGGTTCTGCCGTTATCCAGTTTGTTCTACCTAAAATAACGCCTGTAGGTAGACCTATTAACCAGTAGGACACAAAGGTAATAACAAACATCGCTGTTGTGTCTTTATAGCCGCGTAATGCATTAGCCGAAATCACCTGAACCGCATCAGACAATTGGAATAACGCCGCATAAATCAATAGCGCATTTGCCAAGGTATATACGGCTTCGTCGCTGGTGTACAGGCCAATGATGAATCCCTTTGCTAGCAGGGTGAAGCTAGCCGTACACGCAGCGGTGAAAAAACCGATCAAAATAGCGGTTCGAGCTGCAATTTTTGCCTGTCGCGGGTTATTTTGCCCTATGCGATAGCCAATGCGAATTGCTGCTGCCATACCAATGCTCATAGGAAACATGAACATCAGGGCCGAGAAATTCAGTGCGACTTGGTGGGCCGCTACCGTTGTGGCACCAAAAGGGGCTAATAACAACGCAACCAGTGAAAACAGCGTCACTTCAAACAGGATAGTCATAGCAATGGGTAAGCCCATTTTGAAGGTGCGATTTATGGTTACCATGTTAGGTTTATACAACTGTCCGAACAAATTGTACTTTTGCAGGGCATGGGCAAAACGAACATAGATAACGGTTGCTATAAGCATAGTGTAAATCACAATGGCCGTTGCAATACCACAACCCGCACCGCCCATAGCTGGTAATGGGCCTACACCATAGATAAACAGGTAGTTTCCTACAATGTTCGCCATCAGCCCGATAACCGTAATAATCATAGTGGGTTTGGTTTTACCCAAGCCTTCACAATAGTTTCTAAGCCATTGGTAAAGTGCAAATCCAGGCATAGCGAACAGCACATAAAGTACGTAGTCTACGGTAATGCTAAATAGCTCGGGCGCCATAGGGAACAGCGCGACTATGCTTTCAGTAAATGGAATTAAGCCTGCTACCGCTAATCCCACAAAGAAAACCAGATAACCAGCTTGCTGACTTGCGTCGGCAATACCACTTAAATTTTTGTTTCCCTGCAGCCGTGAAATGATTGGGGGAAGTGCCAGCGCTATACCCTGTATAAAGCAAAGCAGTGGCACAGTGATGCTAAATCCAAGTGCTACCGCAGCCATGTCGGTTGCACTGTAACGCCCAGCCATAATAGTATCGCTAACGCCCATTAGCATTTGAGTAATCTGCGCAACCAACAATGGCCATGCTAGTTTTAAAATGTCTCTTCCTTCTAAAAGAAAGCGTTTTTTATTCACGGTAATGTGTCTCTATATGGGTCGCCTAGGGCGATAAAAATGCAGAAAATAAAAACGAGCTTAAAAGCCTTAACGAAGTAGCGTTTCAACAACGAACTTGTTAAAAATGTAGCGGTATAACCGGAACCGTATCGCCAACTTTTAACTCACTTATATCTTCATGTACCACCATTAGGCAGTTAGCAGAAGTGATTGAAGTCATAACGCCAGAGCTTTGTGACTTAAATGGTGTGACTTCCCATTCACCTTGATTATTTCTTACCATGGTTGCACGCTGAAAGTCTCGGCGGCCTGCACGTCGCTTAAGAGGTGTCGTAATGCTAGCGTTAACAAAGAACGGCTCGTGTGGTTGTACTTGTCCTTGCATTTTTTTGATAACAGGCACAACCAATAATTTTGCGGTAACAAATGAAGACACAGGGTTGCCAGGCAAACCGCAAAACAACGTGTTGTTTATTTTGCCCAGTGCAAAGGGTTTACCCGGTTTAACCGCGACTTTCCAAAAGTCGATAGTGCCCAATTCAGCGATGATATCTTTTACATAGTCGGCATCGCCCACAGATACGCCACCGCTACTTACCATTACATCTACACGCTTGCTCGCCTCAATGAAGAGTTTACGCAAAGATGCTTCGTCGTCTTCTACAATGCCGAAATCAACAAGCTCTACATTTTCATTGCTTAAGATACTACTTACACCAACGCGATTAGACTCGAAAATTTGTGTCGATTTACAGGGTTCGCCAGGTGCAGCAAGTTCAGAACCAGTCGCGACTACACCAACGCGAAGTTTTCTGAATACTGACACCTTACTGTTTCCTTGGGAGGACAGCAGCATAAGGTGTTCGGCGTGAAGGCGCGTGCCCTTGCTTATTAGTGTATCGCCACTGGCGATATCATTGGCCTTTTTACGTATATTCTCTTGCGCCGATGGAATTTTATTGATCAAAACCGCGCCATCATGACTTTCGGTATTCTCTACCATTACAACGGCGTTAGCATTGGCAGGCACCGGGGCCCCCGTCATTATTTTAAATGCTTTGCCTTTTTCAAGCGGCTCATCAGCACTCATGCCAGCTGTAATTACACCCTGTACTTCGAGTTTACCAATGTGTTTAAGATCTTCTGCATTTACGGCATAGCCATCCATTGCTGAATTATCCCATGGCGGGACATCAACGTGGGCAGTTACATCTTGGGCCAAGATGCGGTTGTTGGCGTCAAAAATGCTCACTTGCTCAACGTCGTGTATCGCTTTTGCAGCGTCTAATGCTTTAGTGAGGGCTTCTTCTAGTGAAAGCCATTTAGATGACATACCAACAACTCCATGAAATGATTTAACACGCGGATATTACAGAAAAAGCGGCCTTATACCAAAGGTTAAAGCGTGAAATAAAAGAAAGTATGCGTAAACGACGCAATTGAAGTTTCATCAATGGCTATGTCAGATGAATTAAGAAGCGAGCGTTAATATCTCTTCAAAGTCGTCGAAAACCCAGTTAGGTTTATATTTTGCGATGTTCTCACCATAGTTATACCCGTAGGTAAGCCCTATACTTTTTATGTTCGCGGCTTTTGCGGCAACAATGTCATTTTTAGAATCTCCAACCATTACACACTGTGAGGGCGAAACACCAAGCTTTTCACAGGCGTGCAGAAGGGGAAGGGAAGAAGGCTTTTTTTCCGGTAAACTATCACCGCCAATGGTAAGCGAAAACAACGAAAATATTGAGAACGATGAAAGAATAGGCTCAATAAATTCCGAAGGTTTATTAGTGATTAATGCTAGCGTGAACCCTTGTTCTTTTAGCGCGTGAAGTGTTGCGAACACGCCGTCGTACAGCACTGTACTCTTAGTATCTAGCGTTCGGTAATAGAACAGAAATTTTTCTAAAGCGGCATCAATCTCGTTTGATGTGTAATGGTGTCTGATCTCTGCGTTGCCGCTCAATCCGCGTTCTACCAGAACACGAGCACCATTTCCAACCCAGTGTCTAATTGTCTGCTCGTTATACGTTGGTAATTGGTAGTCGTTTAATGTTTGATTTAACGCTGTTGCCAAATCAGGAACAGAGTCCACTAAGGTTCCATCTAAATCGAAAAAAAAGGTATTAATTTCCTGCATTACAAACTTTTGATTTGCTAACTCGTGTGACAAGCATAACACCGCAGTATCCTTACCGCGGTAGATTTATTGGTCGACTGGCGTTATAAGCTCAAAGATTCATTCAAAATCTTGGTTGCTGATCCAAAGCACTTGATAAGGCTTCATTTGTAAGAAACCACTAGAAAGGGCTATCTCGTCACGGGTGATGAGATCAATCCAATTATCTGTGCCAATAAGATTTATGTCAGACAGCAAAATTGTTTGTTCTTCGTCTGAAATATTACTAATACAGAAAATACTTTGCTTTCTATCGAGACTTTGTCGCCAGTAGCCAAATAATTGGTTACCAAGCTGCAAAGTAAACTGCGTTGCATTGGGGTGAAATGCAGGCTGCGCTTTACGTATACGTATAAGCTGCGAGATTCGAGTGAGTACTTTGTGATGCTGTGAAAAGGGCGAGTCTAATAGAGCCTCTAACTCGTTAAAGTCCCAACGTTTTCTGTTGATTGAACGATTTTGTCCTGTATTAGCGACTTTTTCGTAATCGTTGGATGTGCCAAGTAAACTGTGAATGTAAATTCCTGGTATACCTTCCATACCTAACATTATGGCGTGAGCACAAATAAATCGGTCCACTTGATACTTATCAGGGCCCTTGGTGGTTCCTTGCAGCGCGTCGAACAGGGTGATGTTTATCTCGTAAGGCTTTTGCTGACCGTGATCAGAAGCGCGCCACGACACCTTGCCGCCAAAGTGCTGCATTGTATGCACAAGCTCTGAAATTTCTTCATCTGACAGTAGGCCTTCCGCCGGACGCAAGCCAATACCATCGTGCGAAGCGATAAAGTTAAAGTAGGCTGTGCCGTTTTGCGCCGGTGGCATACTCATCATCCAGCTTTTCAAATACGTACAATCACCCGTTACTAATGTATTTACAAGTAACGGCGGAAGCGAAAAGTTGTAGATAGCATGGGCTTCGTTAGCATTACCAAAGTACGTTAGGTTTTCCCTGTTGGGAATATTGGTTTCGGTAATGATTATGATGGAAGGATCCACATGTTCAATCAGCGTTCGGATCAAACGGATGACTTCGTGGGTTTGGAATAAATTAATGCAGTTTGTACCTACAATTTTCCAAAGAAATGCCACTGCGTCTAAGCGAAAGATTTTAGCGCCTTTATCAATATACAGCTTGATGATATCGATAAACGCTAACAACACCTTGGGGTTTCTAAAGTCAAAGTCAACTTGGTCGTGACTAAATGTGCACCATACATGCTTTGTACCGTTGGCGGTTTCCGTTTCTCGCAGCAAGGGCGACACACGAGGTCGAGTTACCATGGAGAGGTCATCAGATGGGTCTGCTGTGAAGAAAAAGTCAGATCCTGGTCCTTCACCCTTCACAAAGTTATCAAACCACACGCTTCTTGCAGAGCAGTGATTGATAACTAAGTCGGTCATCAAGCCATAATCCTCAGCAATGACTTCAATATCGTCCCATGAACCTAGTGCTTCATTCACCGTAGAGTAATCGATAACCGAAAACCCATCGTCTGAGCTGTATGGAAAGAAGGGCAGGATGTGAACGTTATTAACGGTATTCTTGCAGTAGCGGTGCAAAAACTTATTTAACGTAACCAGCGGGCGCTCCCCTTCGTCAATGACACTATCACCGTAGGTAATCATGATAATGTCATCTTCATCCCAATAATTGTGATGAGACTGAGGTGAAGCAATATCCGTTTGCTTTTGAATGCCTATAGTGTTCATTAACTCAGTCGCTAGCGCCTCATACGAGACGTCCAGCGATACATCGGCATAAATGCTTTCTAAATGGTGTTTTACTTTGTCATGGAGATGGTCCCATGCCATATTACTTACTCCATATATTCTGCAGTATCGGCTTCAACCGCTTCTAATAGTCGCTCTAAAATATCGGGTACCGCGCTGTTCACGCGGTTCCAGCTTGGTATAAACGGCGTTTCCATAGGGTTTTCTAAAAAGTTTTGCCCCGCTTTCATGATGTTACTGGCAAACATTTCTACTGCTTTCTCTTCGCTGTGAATGTCTAAGTTCAAGCCATTCATTACCGCGTCATTGTGGTAGGTTTCTATAAAGTCTAGCGCAATACGGAAATAGGTGGCTTTAATTGAGCGGAACATTTCGTTGCTAAACGTATAGCCTTGCGTGGCAAGTTTTCTGAAAATGGCTTTGGTAATGTCGATAGACATTTTAGATAAACCACCTTGGTCGTTATTAAGCGATAAATCCTGATGTTTATGGTCGTAAATATCACATATATCTGCCTGACACAGGCGGTTGTGCGAATAGTTGCGGTGCATTTCAGACAGCACACCAATTTCTAAGCCCCAGTCACTTGGAATGCGAATATCGTTTAGTACGTCGCGTCTAAACGAAAACTCACCCGCTAATGGATAGCGGAAGCTGTCCATAAACTCCAAGTATTCGTTGTCACCCATTATGCGTTTTAATGCACGAAGTAATGGCGTAACAAGAAGTCGAGAAACACGGCCATTAATTTTGCCGTTAGCCACACGCGCATAGTAACCCTTACAAAACTCGTAGTTAAACATTGGGTTGGCTACAGGGTAGATAAGCTTTGCGAGCAAATCTTTGTTATAGGTAACAATATCGCAATCGTGTAGTGCAACAGATTCTGCTCGATTCGATGCTAGTACGTAGCCCATGCAGTACCAAACGTTTCGGCCTTTACCTAACTCCTTTGGCGCCAAGCCTTGAGCCTGAAGCTCTTCATCAAGTGCTTTAAGGCGAGGACCGTCGTTCCATAGCACTCTGTGATGCTGAGGAAGTTTGCCGAAGAATTTAAGTGCGTGTTTGTACTGCTCTTCATTGGCTCGGTCCAGACCGATGACAATTTCTGATAAGTAGGGCACGTCTGTTAATTCGTTGACGATATGTGGAAGTGCGTCGCCTTCTAATTCAGAAAAGAGCGACGGTAATATAAGTGCCATAGGGCGCTTCTGTGAAAACTGTAGAAGCTCTGCTTCAAGCTCTTCGGTAGGACGACGAGCTAAGTTATGTAACGTAGTAACCACACCATTTTGATAAAAATCAGCCATGTGTCCTCCTGATCATAGGGATAGCAATTGAGTAAGCATTTCGTTCCAGCCTTCAGGGCCGGTTAGGGTGCTGGTATATACCTCTTCTTTTTTTACTGCTGGTGGAGGATTTACCGGGGATAAAATGCGAATGGGGACGTGCGCCGCTTCAAGCATTGCCACGTCGTTCTTACCATCGCCAAGGGCAATAGTGTTTACTTTGGTGGTATGTTGTTTTTGATATTCATTGGCCAGCCACTTGAGGGCCTGGCCTTTATCGCAATTACCTGAAATATGAATGAAGCGGCCGCCTTCCAGAGGGAAAGCACCGCGATCTTTTACTACCTTTAAAAAGCGTTGTTTTTCTTCGTCAGTGCCAAGCCACAAAACCGGCTCGCCAAACTGGCGTTTGGCGGCAAGTGACGCTGACCTTTCGTCAAGCCCAGTACATTCCTGAATTTCTTGAATCGACATTTTTGAGAATTGTTTATACTTGCCGTCAAATTCGCTACCTATTTTTTCAAGTAGCTTAATCCAGTAATTTTTGTTTGAGATAAACGCCTTACACCAGTAGCCATCTATCCAAACCGTACCGCTGGGTTTTTGTTTGAAAAAGCCATGAGGGATGAAAATAGCGGCGCCATTTTCAATAATAAAAGGCCCGTCTAAACCAATACTCTCGCGCAGCGGTTGTAATTCAGCAAAGGTTTTGCTGGTAGTGGGAATAACGGGAATGTCCTTTTTTTCTAATGCCGTTAAAGCCGGTTTCGCCGCCTCAAAAGAGTAGGTATGGTGGTCTAACAGCGTGCCGTCCATATCGGTGAAAACAAGCGTTTTCGTCATCGTTTTACGTCCTGTTTAGTTATCGTTCTTGTTTCATCTAGATAAAACACGGTGTCGCACTTTTCAGACAAGTGACATAATGCGTGTTCAGTGATGCGTTGGTAGTGTTGCACAAAGTTTGCCACTTCTTCATCAGACATCACTCCATCGCTATCTTTTAACGCTTTTTGGGCGAGTTTATGTTCTTGTTCTAACCGCCATTGATACACACAGTCGAAACTCGGTGCTTTCAGCATAATGCGGTAGTCTATTTTGTCGAACAACGTCTGATAATCGCCTGCTAGTTCAGTGTTTACAAAAGAGCGCCAAATGCCCAATGGGTCCTCTACTTCTTCAAGGTGGTTTACTGGCCGTTTAAGTTCGCTAGATGTTTGCGCAATAGCGCCCACACACCATCCTTCAAGTATGATGAAATCGGGTGAAGATTCGATTACAGGCCACTGTTCTTTGGGGAACGGGTTATCTGTAGCTTTGTTAAAGCGGGGCAGCGATGTACGCGTGCCTTTTTCTAAACTGCGAAACGTATTTAACGCTAGAGGAATGTCATGAGTACCCGGTACACCACGAGTTGCTAGAAGCGGGTGAACTTTTATTGCTAGCGCATTTCGCTGCGATTGGTCGTAGTAAAAATCGTCAATTGAGAGTGATACCACTTTTTTGTTGTGGACCGAGGTAAGGAAGGACTCGATAAAACTGGTCAGAGTTGATTTACCTGAACCCTGACTGCCATTTATGCCCACGATAAATGGTTGTGTTGCACCATCATGGTGCTTAAGCAGTTGCTCACATAATGGAGTGAACCATTTTTGTGCAGTTTCTGCATAGGTACTTGGCAATTGATGCGTCGTTAGAAAGCCATGTATATCCATGTTGTCACCTTAATCAATGCAGAATTCGCACGTTCTTCTTGATTAAGATAACAACATTTGTGCCAATAGGGTAACAGAGGCGTGGTCTTACGACTTACTTCTTGTTAGCGACAATAACGGCCCTTTGTGGTGCAGGGTAACCTTCGATAGTGCGAGTAATATCTTCCGGATCGAGAAAATCTTTCAAAGATTGCGTTTCCATCCAAGGCGTTGCGCGCTGCTCATCTAGGGTTGTGTGGTTGATATCTACAACGCGAATATTTTCAAAGCCTAAGCGGCCTAACCAAACAGAGAGGGCTGCAGTGCTCGGTAAGAACCACACATTTCGCATTTGTGCATAGCGTTCACCCGCCATCAATACTGTGTTTTCATCACCATCCACAACAAGGGTTTCAAGAACCAGTTCGCCACCTTTTCTTAGCTGGTCTTTAAGTTGCTGCAGAAACGCCATTGGGTCTTTACGGTGGTAAAGTACACCCATAGAAAACACAGTGTCGAAAGCTCTCAATGGCTGCATGTCTTCAATGCCCATCGGTAGAAAATGGATATTGTCGGAAGGCGCACTACTTTTACTAATAAATTGTTTAATGGCGTGAAACTGAATAAGAAACAGCTGGGTAGGATCTATACCTATTACGTTATTGGCACCTTCACCCAGCATGCGCCACATGTGATAACCACTACCACAGCCTACGTCTAAGACGTTTCGGTCTTTCAGCGAACTAATATGAGGTGCTACGCGGTCCCATTTCCAGTCCGAACGCCACTCTGTATCAATATGAATTCCATGAAGATTAAATGGCCCTTTTCTCCAGGGCATAAACTGCTTTAGTAATCCTTCAATTTGTTTTTGGACATATTCATCTACGTCATTTTCGGTGCCAATGGAAACGCTTGAGGCTAAATCAACACAGCTCGGCGAGGTAGTCGGCAGCTTCGAAAGTAAACGGCACCATTTATCAAACTCACCGTGTTTAGCAGTTCGCTGCCAGGTGTCCATTTGCGCCGGCAGCGTTTGAAGCCAATGTGATAGCGGGCTGTCTATTAACGATTTGTAGCAATCGGTAAACCAAGTTTGTTCTAATTTGCTCATACTGTTCTTAATATGTGTTGGCGTTGCGGAAAGACGGACGTAGCGAGATTTGTTTAGCCTTTAATGGCAACCATAGACGTGAAGTTATAACATTTGTACCACATCACAACATCGGTAAACCCGACTTTTCTCAAGCGAGTATCATGCTCGTTAAATGTATCGGTTAGCATAACTTTTTCTAACGCGGCGCGCTTTTGGCTCACTTCTAGTTCACTATAACCGTTGTCGCGCTTAAATTGATGATGTAAATCTACCAGCAGCTCATTGCCAGTAAGGGTAGGGTGGCGTATTTTTTCTGATAGCACCAACATACCGCCGGGGTTTAACCCATCATAAATGCGCTTTAATAACGCTTCGCGGTCAGCGGGTGGGATAAATTGCAAAGTGAAATTCATCACAACCAAAGAGGCATTCTTAATTTTTACACTTTGTGCAAACCCATGCTGAATAACAATTGGGTTTGGCAGTGTGAAGGTCTGTACGACGCGTTTGCAGCGCTCTACCATTGCTTCTGAAGCATCCACACCAATAATTTCACAAGTATCGTTAGGTAAAGCTCTTGCCACAGATAAACTTGCAGCACCTAAGCTACAGCCAAGATCATAAACGACGGTATTGGGCGTAACGGCAATTTTAGCCAATTCGCCTATGGTGTGAACAATGGTTTCGTATCCAGGCACAGAGCGCTGAATCATATCGGGAAACACATCAACGACAGACTCGTCAAATTTAAAGTCATCTACTTTATTGAGTGCCTTTGCGTATATATTGTCGTGTTTCTTCACAGTGGGTCTTCAATTAACTAATTTGGGGCGCAATTTTACCGTTTGATACGTAAATGCCAATGGAAAACACCAAATTTGTTATATTTTGCGTGATTTTTCTGGTTTAGGGCTTTTCGTTAATGATCTAAAGTATTAATCTATACTCATAATACAATAAGGAAGCAGTAACGCTAATGACAAGAATTCTAGTAGCAGACGATCACCCATTGTTTCGCGAAGCTTTGAGCGGCGCGTTGGAACCTTACTTTGAAAACGCACAGATAATTCAAGCAGGAAGCTTGGATGATGTGATGGCGAAGCTAAACGAATTCGACGGTGTTGAGCTGATCCTTCTTGACCTTAATATGCCTGGCGGTGAATATTTTAACGGCCTTATCACCCTGCGTGAACAATATCCGAATATTCCTGTTGGTGTTGTTTCGGGCAGCGATACTGTTGAGGTTGTCGCTCAAGTAATGAGCCTAGGTGCTCAGGGCTTTATCCCCAAAGTGTCGCAAACACGAGAAATTGCTCAGGCTATTGTAGACATTATTGGTGGCAAAAAGTGGCTTCCAGAAGGTATGGAAGAAGAACTAGAGAAAGTTGACGATGAGCTTAAAGTTCTACTTCAGCGTTTCCGTGAACTTACACCTAAACAGATTCAAGTGCTTTCTTACTTACGCGCAGGCTTAATGAACAAGCAAATCGCTCACGAGATGAACGTTACGGAAGCAACCATTAAAGCACACATTAGTGCCATTCTTCGCAAGCTAGAGATCAACACGCGTACGCAAGCCGTATTGTTGATGGATAAACTTCAACTTAGCTAAACTAAGTATTTATCAAGGGCTAGTAAAAAACCGGATTATTCATCCGGTTTTTTTGTTTTTAGCGTAACCTCACCACTTTTAGTAACTATTCCTAAGCCTTTGTCAGGTACATGTTCAAACTTCTTTTGGCCCTTCAATAGTAGCGTAGTCGAAATTTGAGGCTGTGTTTCCGAATCGGGTAAAGAGGAATCTGCTAGTTTGGTTAGATAGATTGCCCAGTATTCAACATGAGGCGTTGAGTAATCTTTGTAAAAGGCAATGCCAATTTGATCTTGCTCTTGATAAAAGGGTAGTTCAGCAAGTAAATGCTGTCGGTGAGACGTAGAACCTTTCAACGCGTACCATACGTCTTCCGCTGTAGTATAACCACCAGCCAAAGCCTCAACCTGGTTACTCATTGCGTCACCGTAGTAATCGGGCAGAGCTAACCCTGCATCGCGAATGCGGGTATTTGGGCTGCCGCCTAAGAAATGCGAAACTAGCCCTCTCTCAGCCATGTCTTTGGCTTTTGTTTCAGCCAGCATAACAAGCGTAGGATTACATTTTAGTACCGAACGTTGTTGACCTTTGTCGTTAGCAATCAATAAAGAGAGTTCTCTCGCCTGTTCGGTATTTCCGCAGGTTGTTGGATCGGCCAAGCAAAGGCTAGAAAATACGTAGGTGAGTGATGTTAATAGAATGAATCGTTGACGAAAAAGGCCGCGAGAGCGGCCCTTTTGTTTGGGTATGAAATTAAGCAGCTTTGCCACCTCGTTTCTTAGCAGTGGTGTTGGAATTAACCTTCGCTACTAATTCTTCGTGGTCGAAATCATCGACGTTGATAGTGCGAAGTCTTCCAGCTTCAGTCTTACGAAGTAGATTTGCTTCTTCTTCGTTAATAATTCCTTCTGCTAGCGCTTCGTCAGCAAGCACATCTAAACGGGTAAACGGTAGTTTAGCTTTTTTGTGCTTACAAATACGTTCGAAGATAGGCTCACTTGCTAGTACATCATCAAGAGTTTGCTCAAGATCGCCAAACAAACTTCCTTCCTCACGGGTGAGGTACTGACCATAACCTAAACGGCTACGTGCAGTTGAAGGCGTTTGAAGCATTTGTGCAATAGCATGTTCTGTCTTGTCTGAAGGCTTACCAATACGTCGGCCAAACGGAATCACCATAACGCGAAGCGCTGCAGCGATTGCGCGGTTAGGGAAGTTAGCCAAGAAGTCATCAATTGCTGTCTCGATATCGTGCAATGTAGTTTGCATTGCCCAATGTAAAAGCGGTAAATCTTCTTTTAGACGACCTTCTTCGTCGAAGCGTTTAAGCGTTGTACTACCCATGTAAAGGCCACTTAGGATGTCACCTAAACGCGCTGATAAACGCTCGCGACGCTTAAGATCACCACCAAGCACACCCATAGAAACATCGGTTAGTAGTGCTAAGTTTGCACTGTAGCCTTGAAGTAGCTTGTAGTAACGCGCCGTTTCGTCAGTGAACGGTGCGCTGCTGAATGCGCCATTGGTTAACGAGAACCAAATACTGCGAACAGTATTAGCTACCGCAAAGCCAATATGACCGAATACCGCTTTATCAAACGCTTTCAAAGCTTCTTTCTTGTCTTCGATAGACGCAGCTTCTATTTCCTTAAGCACGTAAGGGTGACAACGCATTGCACCTTGACCAAAGATCATCATGTTACGGGTTAGAATGTTTGCACCTTCAACCGTAATTGAAACCGGTACACCTTGATAGCCGCGACCAAGGTAATTGTTTGGCCCAAGCATAACGCCTTTACCGCCGTGAACATCCATCGAATCATTAATGATTTGACGCATCTTCTCGGTTAAGTGGTACTTACAGATAGCCGAGATAACAGAAGGTTTCTCACCAAGGTCTACACCCACCGTTGAGAAGCGTGTTACGCCATCCATCAAATATGCATTACCACCAATGCGCGCAAGCATTTCTTCAACACCTTCCATATGACCTACAGGCATACGGAACTGGCGACGAATACGTGCATATGCACCCGTTGCAAGAGATACTGATTTAGCACCACCAGCAGCAGATGAAGGAAGGGTAATACAGCGACCTACCGACAAACATTCAACCAGCATGCGCCAGCCGCGACCTGCCATTTTCGGACCACCAATGATGTAATCGATTGGAACGAAAATATCTTCACCCTTAATAGGGCCATTTTGGAATGGCGTGTTGAGAGGGAAGTGACGACGACCAATCTCTAAACCTTTAGTGTCGCGAGGAATAAGGGCACATGTTATGCCCGGTTCTTTGTTATCACCGAGAAGACCTTCAGGATCTTGAAGTTTAAAAGCAAGACCAATAACCGTAGCAACAGGCGCAAGGGTGATGTAGCGTTTGTTAAACGTTAGGCGCATACCCAACACTTCTTCGCCATTCCACTCGCCTTTACATACAACGCCAACATCAGGGATCGCACCTGCATCAGAGCCAGCTTCTGGGCCGGTTAATGCAAAACAAGGGATTTCTTCACCGGCAGCAAGACGGGGAAGATAATGATCTTGTTGCTCTTTTGTACCATAGTGCTGAAGTAATTCGCCCGGGCCCAATGAGTTTGGTACACCGACTGTGCTTGATAGCACCGCGCTTACGCCTGCAAGTTTTTGAAGAACGCGAGACTGGGCATATGCCGAAAACTCTAGACCGCCATACTCTTTCTTGATGATCATAGCGAAAAATTTGTGTTCCTTAAGGAACTGCCAGATTTCAGGTGAAAGATCAGCATCTTTATGGTTTATTTGCCATTCATCGACCATTGAGCACACTTTGTCACAAGGACCGTCTAAGAATGCTTGCTCTTCAGCAGTGAGTCGACCTTTCGGAATGCGGTGTAATTTATCCCAGTCTGGCTTGCCGCTGAAAATATCACCGTCCCACCATACCGTACCTGCGTCGATAGCTTCTTGCTCAGTGCTCGACATTTCAGGCATAACTTTGCGGTAGAAGGCTAGCAGCTTCTTAGAGATGTGCTGCTGTCTGATATTTGCAAGCGTGAACGGCAATGTTAAAGCAAGGAACACTACCCAACCAAGCAGGCCGATGTCACCGAAAAGTGTGCCTAAAATCATAACACCTGCGCCCATGGCAACCGCTGTTACCAAGCTGGTTCGCTGATAACTAGCTACCGCTAGTGTCAGAACGACCAGTAAAAACCATATAAAATCTGCCATACTTCACTCCTGAAAGGCGTTAAACGTTACGCTAGTCTTAACTCGAGCATAGTGAGTTGCTTTATGAAAAGCAGTCACAGATCGAGGTCAGACCAGCATGCTGTAAACCTATTATTTAATAGGGCAAAGATCAAGATTTTTACATGAATATTCTATTAACAACGACATAAATAATAGGGTAGTGCGTTATCCGCTCTATAAGTATAGTCGTTGCTTATAAATACTGATTTAGAATGTGAATTGTGTTGCGAAACGAGAAGAGGTTACGTGAGGATAAGACAGCAACAGTGTAAATAAAAAAGCACGTCTGAATGCTAGTTCATAACGTGCTTTATTCAACAGTTGTGAAAAAGTTGTTGAGACAAAAAACGGTTTATCTTTACGCTTTACTGCGTCTCAAACGATTTCAGTTTGATATCGCCCTGTTCATCGCCTTCTTTGAACTGTTGCAGACGAACTAACGTGTAGTTAAGTGATGGCGCAAACCAGGCAAACGTCTCACGCTTATTTGAGTCGCGAATAAGCTTAACTTTTACAGTTTCAATTTTACCGAAAGGTAAAGACAATACCTCTTCATCCACCACTTGAACGCCGTAGTGACGAAGTTCACCACGATAATTCACGAAGTGGTATTCTAGCGATGTCTTACCTTCCGCTAACTGTTTTGCAAGGTCAATACGATAAATTTGGTTATCAAATTCACCGTTCCAATCAAATGTTTCGCCATTCTCGACTGCAATTTTGCGTTGTCCCTGATGACTAAACGTTACCTTAAGCTCTTTATCAGGTCCTGTGCCAGAACGATTATAGTAGTACTCAGAGGGTACGACGGTATTATCATTAACAGTAAAAATAGAATGTTCACTGCGTTTGTCAGACAAGAAAAACTTAGACACTTTTGACGTGTAAATTAGAGAATACTGTTGGTCACCTAATTTCGAGAGCTCAATATTCGCTTCGCCTACGTCGTCACCCCATTTGTATGCGGTATAGGTTGCCTTGTAGGGCTGAAGCGGTAGCTCTGCACTATCCGTTTTTTCTGTACTAGGGTTTGCTTGCGCGGCCACTGAAAGCGATGCTGCTAACAGTGCGCCTAAAGCAAAAGGCTTAGTCGCTTGCATAACCAGATTCTGGTAATTCTTGCTCATCTAAAACTGCCTTATTGTTTCGCATCGATAATCGGCCTGCGCTAAACCAAGATAGCACAAGCGGATAGATACGACGTTCTTGTTCTTGAACACGCTCGGCCAGGTCGCTTGCTGTGTCGTCTTCAAACACAGGTACGCGGCTTTGAATGATAACAGGGCCGCCGTCGAGCTCAGGTGTAACAAAGTGCACGCTAACGCCGTGCTCCTTGTCTCCATTGTCGATAGCTCGCTGATGCGTATTCAAACCTTTGTACTTCGGCAACAAAGATGGATGAATGTTCACTAATTTTCCAGCAAAGCTGTCGACGAACTCCGGTGTTAAGATACGCATAAAGCCCGCAAGAACAACACAGTCTGCGCCAAAAGCCTCAATTTGTGCTTTGAGCGCCCCGTCATAAGACTCTCGTGAATCGAAGCCTGTATGATCTAAGCAAACCGCATTGATCCCAGCTTCCTTAGCACGTTCCAGACCATAAGCAGTAGGGCGATTACTGATCACGCCGCTGATTTCCGCGTTCAGACGACCTGCTTTTATTTCATCGATAATGGCTTGTAAATTGCTGCCATTACCTGAAATAAGTACGCATAGTTTGGTTACACTGTTACTCACGCGTTGATCTCTACTTGCTCTTCGCCATCTTTTGCTGCGATATCACCAATAACCCAAGCATTTTCACCGTGTTGTTTAAGAATGTTCAGCGCAGCATCGGTATCGCTTTCGTCAACAACGATTACAAGGCCAACACCACAGTTAAACGTGCGGTACATTTCGTGGCGAGTCACGTTACCGTTTTCTTGTAACCAAGAGAAGATTGCAGGCCATTCCCAGGTGCTTTCGTCAATAACCACTTTCGCATCTTCAGGTAGCACGCGAGGGATGTTCTCCCAAAAACCACCGCCCGTGATGTGAGAAATAGCGCTCACTTGCACTTCTTCAAGCAATGCCAATACCGATTTAACATAGATGCGAGTAGGCTCAAGAAGTTGGTCGATGATAGGCTTGCCGTTTAGGTCGGCGTTTACATCTGCACCACTAACTTCAATAATCTTCCTAACTAATGAGTAACCGTTTGAGTGAGGGCCCGATGAACCAAGTGCAATTAGTTTTTGACCTGGTTTAACGTTAGTGCCGTCAATAACCTTATCAGCTTCAACCACGCCTACGCAGAAGCCTGCAATATCGTAGTCGCCATCGTGATACATTCCAGGCATTTCGGCTGTTTCACCACCAATTAATGCACAACCTGCTTGCTCACAGCCGGCGCCAATGCCGGTAACAACCGACGCGGCTACATCAACGTCAAGCTTGCCAGTTGCGTAGTAATCTAGAAAGAATAGGGGCTCAGCACCTTGCACAATTAGGTCGTTTACGCACATTGCTACTAAGTCGATACCAACACCGTCATGACGGTTAGCATCCATAGCAACTCTTAGTTTTGTACCCACGCCGTCAGTACCTGAAACAAGTAGCGGCTTTTTATATTTAGTAGGCAGTTCACAAAGTGCACCAAAACCACCCAAGTTACCTTTTACTTCTGGTCTATGGGTTTTCTTGGTAACAGATTTAATGCGTTCAACAAGTTGATTACCTGCATCGATATCTACGCCTGCATCTTTGTAACTTAAAGAGGTTTTATTTTCGCTCACGGTTGGGCCCTGAAACTAAGAGGTAGAAAACCGCGGATTCTACCAGCAAGTCGTCACAAGTCCAATTTGTGAAGGCTATTTTATGCGCTTTTTGATCTTTTTTATTTTAGGGGTGAAATTAAACCCAATATAAAAGACAATAGAAGGCTATCTTTTGGTGAACATCTTGCTTGATAAAATGTCTCGCTCTAAAAAGTAGAGTGAATTGCGCGCGGGTTAGTCCAAGTTTACCGTATATAGGTAAGCGAGATTAACTGACGATTCGATAGGTAAGGAATTGATTTTAAGAGAGTACGGAGTGTCAATGTTAACGGCAGTAAAGCGTAACACCAATGGAACTAATTTAACGAGAGTTAGCTTGAAAGGCATTCTGGGCATTTCATTTCTTGCTGCGCTGACTTACGCCCCCTTTATAAATGCGGCTCAACGCGTTGTGGTCAACGAAGCGCAGATTCAAGTTGAAGATCAAACTCAGCGTACCCAACAAAACGCGCTTAAAAAAGCATTAAGGCAGGTTTTTGTGAAGATGTCGGGCAGCACAAGCGTGCTCGATAATGCCGGTGTTAGAGCAGCCTTATCGTCGCCTCAATCGCTACTTCGCTCCTATCGATTTGCTTTTGACAAAGGCAGGACGTATTACGTTGCGGAGTTCGATCAAGCAAAACTCAATGAACTTCTTCAGCGTGAAATGCTTCCGCTCTGGGGAGATAGACGCCCTGAAACGATAGTGTGGCTTGCGCAGGAAGACGAAAACGAAACTCGCATCATCTTAGACGAATCTCTCAATACAGAATTACAACATACGCTCAAACAAACGGCGAAAGAACGAGGCGTTCCATTAAGTTTGCCTTTAATGGACCTTACCGACAATGTAAATATTTCTACTTATGATGTGTGGGGACGATTTGTTGAGCCTTTGCGCAAAGCATCTACACGCTATAGCGTCGACAACATTATTGGTGCCAGAGTTTATCGTAATGACGCGAGTGCAATTCCTGATTTGCCGGAAAATGTTGTGCCTTCTGGCACAGTAGAATCTCTTGATAGCGTGCTAGATGAAGAAGCACAGTTTAGAGCACAAACTGATGAACAAAGTTTCGATGAGCGAAATCCGCGTGTAGATAATACGGACGCACAGCGCACTTTTTCAGATAACGTTGAGTCTGGTGCGATGAATAACGGTGTTGATGCTCAGTTAAACGACGGTTATGACGCTACAAACCAAAACTTAAATAATGCTGACGGAACCTCGGCGAAGGAGCTGGCGCAGGAAGAGAGCACAACGATGCCGTTCACCATGAACGAGTTTGCCAACTATGCGAAGCGTGCCGATGAAGGTGACTATGCACTAGACTGGGTGTTCGTTGGTGGCGGTAAGGTTAGCTATGGCAGCATATACGGTGATTCGCCCGAAGCTCTTGGCAATCAGTTAATCGATGCCTACTCAAATTACTTATCGTCGCTTTATGCCATCGTAGGAATCGAAGCGTCTGAGCGAGAAGTTATCAAGGTATCGATTGCCAATATTGGCTCGGTAAAAAGTTACGCCAGCGCTACTGACTATTTAAATAGTTTAAGTGTGATTGAAAACGCTACACTAGTAGAGCAATCTGGTTCTGTTGCCACGTACTCACTTACATTAATTGGAACGGTGGACGATTTACTTAACAGTATAAAACTAGAAAGCAAATTACGCCCCGTAACCGATTCGTACGGACAAACCGTGAAAGGACACAGTTTCTATTGGAGCAATTAATTTAGCATGCAGCTGCCTTTGCCTGTCACGCTACCTGTTGACGAAAACTTCGATAGTTTTGTCAATACGGGTAACGAAGAAGTAGTTTCAGTCCTTGAGCAGATTGCAGATGCGCTGCCACACTGGCGCGAGGCTCCTGAATTGGGGCCTTTAGCATCGCTTCAGCTGCCTTTGCTTACTTTACTAGGCAGTACCGCTATCGGTAAAAGTCACTTATTGTTTGCCACTTGTCATCAACTAGCCGAAAAATCGGTTAGTCACCTTTATTTAAATCTTAATAATTACGAAGCGTGGTCGCTCGATATTTTCGAAGGCCTAGAGAATCTTTCGTTAATCGCATTAGACAACATTCACGCGATAGCGGGCGATTTACGTTGGGAAGAAGCGTTGTTCGATTTGTTAAACCGAGTGATTGAGACTAAACAAACCATGGTACTTTGTTCTAGTCACCTAGGCCCATCTAACCCGGCTTTTGTTTTACCTGACTTGCGTTCTCGCTTGGCGTGGGGGGTTATTTATCACGTAAACCAACTGGATGACAATGGTCGTGAAGAAGCCGTGCGCTTACGTGCAGCGGAACGTGGGTTAAAGCTATCAAACCAAGCACTACAGTTTCTTTTGCACCATAGTGAACGAGACCTAAAAAGCCTCATGTCACTATTAGCCCGTTTAGACACACGCTCACTCCAAGAACAAAAACGCTTATCGGTGGGCATGGTTAAGCGCGAGCTTAACCTAAATTAGCCAAAGCGCGAGCTTAACCTAAGATAGCCAAAGCGCGAGCTTAACCTAAGTTAGCCAAAGCGCGAGCTTAACCTAAATTAGTCACAGCGTTGCTGTGTTGCCGTTTATTGTTCTTTTCTTAAACTATGAGCGCTTGATGTGGTGCTAAATTCTTCTGCTACCGTCATTAGAGTTCCATCGGAAGTAACTGAATTGTTTCCGCCGTTCTGTAGCATTAACTTATCGCTCGCAGACTGTACGTTTGGATTTGTACTAGACGCAGAGTCCCGCCAGGAAATATCGTTCGGAAGCAGATAAGGGCTTGGAAGTGACGCTTGAATAGCAGGTACATCGAGTTCGGGTAAAATTCTACTTAATACGTAATCTACGCGCATAGTAACGTTATCATCATTAACACGGTTTCTCTGAGCCCAAGTGGGAATGAAACTGCCGTCTTCCAGTGTCTCTCTTGTAAATACGCCTACATCCGCTTCTGCCTCAAGCCGGTAAAGCATCATGAAGCGCTCGAATAACATGGCGAGATCTTCTCGTTCCGTAAAGTAAGAATAGAAAGCAACCGCACCATCATCCTCAAACCAATTTGCCACTTGTAGCGCGGTATAATTTTGCTGCGTGCTTGAAGCGGTTGCACCGCCGTATCGAACTTCGGCCAAAGCATGGAGTTGTGACGACGTAAGAGGCAATGAAGTTGTTAGCCCCGTAGAAATGGGAGAGCTGTCATCATAAGACGACAGTGGGCTCGCGCTATTGCTGAGTTGTTGCCATTCGGTGTAGTCGAAAAAGTCATTGGCGTGAGCTAGCTCGTGGTATAGCAAATAGCTTAATGCTGCTTCTACGTCGCTCACGTCACGTGGAAGTCTATCTGCTACGTTCGCTGTGCTGATATTAGGGAAATAATAGGCCCCGTTTTTCACGTAGCGCCATGACGTCGTAAAATCGAGCTCACTACCAAAAACACTTCTATAATCTGGGCGAGTATTTAGCGTGTCTCGCTCTTGCGGTGTGCGCCAAAAGTTGTTGGCATCTAAGTAAATGGCACCAGTGGCAACCCAATAAAATGACGGGCGGATATCGTAAGAAATCACAATCGCGTTAGTTGCGCGTAGTAACTTAAGCATGTCATCACGGGTTGCTGAAGTTTCTAAATACGTTCTAAATGCATCGCCCATCCACGGATGCGAGACGTATGTTCTATCTAAAATATCGTCGATAGTGGGGCTTTCGGTGACTTGGCCAATCAGTGGTAGCTGAGAGAATGTACAGCTGTTTGAAACCTTATTGTTATAAACACAATCAACAAGTGCCGACGCGTAAGGGCTGTCGGCTCTATAGGGCTGCATATGCGCGCTTACCGTTTCGGGAATACTTGTCTCGTCATCTACAAAAAAGCCGCTATTGTTAATGTCGATGTTTTTCACTAGAACTTGCGCGCTATCGGTTAACACCTCGCCATTTGAGAGTGTAACGGTACTTTCTATTTCAATGATTGTGTCGTTGCTGACTCGAGGCGCTTGAAAATATATCGAATGAGAATAATCGCCTTCATCAAAGTTGAAGTTATTGACGATTGGTCCAGACGTTTGTTGCCACGTGATATTTGAGATTGTTAACCCTTGCGAGTTAACGGTGTCGACGCGAAGAGAAACTCTGCCACCTTCGGATGCCTCATGACCCAATCGTAATGCGGCAAGCGGCGCGGTACTTTCGTTCGTTTGTAACGTTATGGTGTCTGTAAGCGTTGTGCCATTTTCTAAGCTAACGTTTACGGCGATATCGAAGCTACCTGAAGAGGTAACATCAAAGCCTATAGCCTGCGTGTGAGCACTGAGAGGCTGCTGTGATATGCCTGAGACTTGCCAATCGATATCTACAATAGCGTGGCCAGTAGGCGAGGCGACAGCAAAGTCGACCGCATCGCCTACAACGGCGTTTGTAGGGCCTGAAATGCTAATGGTTGGAGGAATGGAAGGAGTGCTTGGGGCTGAACTATCGCCTGAACCAGAACCTCCACATGCTGCAAGTAACGATAATGATGCGATTACTAATGTAAATTCAGGCAAATGGCGTGTCATATTAACCCCTTGGCAGCACGTGTTTTCGCTGTGTATTACATGATCATTGTTGACCTTGCTCAAAGCGTGCTTTTTCTTCTTGCATCTCTTCTTTGAGCTTTTTAAGGCCCAAACCCAATTCACGACCACGTTTTCTAGCAAACGCACTACAGCCGACAAACATACCCGTGCATAGAATAATCTCTACCACTGCATACCAACGTTCATCAGGTACCGCGTATGCCACAGTGCATCCGTGAATGAGGTAAAACAAAACGACAAAATTGGCCCATGCGTGAGTATATGGCTTGCCTTTTAATATACCCCAGTAAGGTAACAATAAAGGTAAAATATAAAACAAGGCAATAAACAAAGGAGAGTAAGTATGCTCTTTAGTAAATGTAAATTGCCACAGTGTTATCCATACGATTAACCCGGTGTGGCTTATAAGTGCGAGATAGCGATAAAAACGCGTATCTGGTGCCATGGTAATGTCTCCGAAACAATTTGTTTTTTAATGTTCTTTATAAGGTCTACGTTTTATGCGCCAAATAACGTAACTGTTAGGCGTTGTCTGCTAGTTTTTTAGCGAACATTGCAAGTCGCTTACCCTGAGCAATGCATAGCGCTTTTTCATCTGCACTCAATTGCTCTGGTGCGCTCAAACTGTGATGAGCGACGTGTGTTACACCGTAAGGGCTGCCACCCATTGTGGTGTTGTGTAGCGCAGGCTCACTGTAAGGTAGCCCGCAAATCACCATGCCGTGATGGATAAGCGGAACCATCATGGAAAGTAATGTGGATTCCTGGCCGCCGTGCATGGAAGAAGAAGATGTAAATACACACGCAGGCTTGTCAATCAACGCGCCTTTTAACCATTGACTGCTTGTAGAATCCAGAAAGTGTTTTACTGGCGCTGCCATATTGCCGAAACGCGTAGGACTACCTAACGCTAGGGCACTGCACTGTTCGAGTTCCTGAAGGGAAACCTCGGGTACAACAGTAGATGCCGCGTCATTAGCTGCATCGCTGATACTCTTGACTGTACGTACTATCACAGGAACATCTAATGACGATACTCCTTGGGCGATGGCATCAGCTAATCGCTTTGTGCTGCCGTTGCGGCTGTAATAAAGTACGAGAACAGGTTGCACTATACAATTTCCAAAACAGATTCTGGCGGACGACCAATTCTGGCTTTCTCGCCATTTATAACAATGGGACGCTCTATCAACTTAGGCGTGTGAGCCATAGCTTCAAAAAGCGCATTATCAGACAGTGCGCTGTCACCTAAGTTAGCATCTTTATATTCTGCTTCTTTAGTACGCATCATATCTCTAACCGATCCAAGGTTAAGTTTTTTAAATATCTCTTTCAGTTCTTTTGCGTCAAGAGGGTGCTTTAGGTACTCAACAATAACAGGCGCTACACCTTGCTCTTCAAGTAGTGCTAGGGTTTGTCTGCTCTTTGAACAGCGAGGATTGTGAATAATGGTAATGTCTGTCATAAATACTCTTGTTCATGATTATATGAATTGGCGCGAACTATTGCGTTTTTGCCATAGAATATCAAGCAGTTTACCGATAACGGGTAATAAATTCGTACTATTCTTTGTTTACAGCATCGTTTCTGGAAAACGGTGCTTAAAAAGCGTGGTTGAATTTATGTTAGTGCGCGAAGTAAGAATCTGGCACTATGAAAAAATAGTCAAAGTTAGAAGGTTATATGTTGTTGTCACAGCCAAAAAGCAATGCAGGAAAAATAAAGCCTATACTCTTTCTAGTGCTGTTAGCGCTTGTTGCGTTTGCCGGTGCATATACGTATCAGCGTCTTCAACATGACTTTGAAACATTAGATGGAACTGCTTACCTTTGGCAAGATCTTGAGGGGAAGTGGGTTGTGGTAAATTACTTTGCGCCATGGTGTGCACCATGTCTACGAGAAATGCCTGAGCTCGTCACATTTAATCAGTCGCTACCTGACGATACCCGTCTTTTTGCTATTAACTACGACCTTAAAACGAAGCCTGAACTCAAAGCCATGGCTGAGAAGTTTGATATTGATTTGCCTGTTATTATAAGTTCGCCAGACACTAAACTGCCCATGCAAAAACCCCCTTATTTACCAGCAACGTTTATTCTTGGACCTGATGGGAAAATAAAGGATACGATAATGGGAGAAATTACGGCAGCGCATCTGCGTCAGCGCCTAGCTGAATTGAAAGACGCTGACGAATAGCAGGGAAGTGCGATGGTCTAGAGTCGTTGTAAACGCTCTTCTTGGTCGCGAAATTGTTTTATTCTCGCTCTGATTCTTTGTTTTTCAAGGTGATCATCGCCTGCGAAATTATACGCATATTGAAGTTCGTCAACCGCGCGGTTATAAGCACCATACAATGCATATACTTCCGCTTTGCTCTGATGCATTTGCGAGAAACGTTTCGACTTTTGATACGCCTCACTCATCAACTGATGTGCCAATTGATAATCTTTTTTAACCAGCAGGAAATCCTTAAGTAGAGACACCGCTTCTTCATATTTGTTTGCGCTTATGTAAGCATTGGCCTGGTTTAGTGCCAATACTTGATTTCTAGGGTTATGCGTAACGTGAGGTCTTAGCATTTCAACGGCTTTTAAAGGCTCACCTTGAGAAATATAGATATCTGTCATAGCGTCGAGATAAAAGAGGTTTCCTCTATCTTTTGCTATTAACTCATCCATAATGTCTTTGGCTTTTTCAATTTTTTCGGCGCGCATATAAGCAAGCGCTAAACCATATAATGACGCTTCTTTACTGCGCTGTACGTCTTGAGCCACGGCCGCTTCGAAATATTCTACAGCGTAATCAGCTTTAAACGAGTAGCGTGCCTTTATACGTGCTTTAGCCAACTCGAATTGCTTGTTAATGGGTAAGTAGCGTCTAGGATAGTCACCAGCGCGATTTCTCGCATCAGCAATACGGGTTTCGGTTAAAGGGTGAGTGAGCAGCCTTGCGGGTGGACGAGAAACCATGCGGTACTCTTCCGCCATGGTAGAAAAGAATGAAGCAGCCGCACTCGGATCGAAGCCCGCACGAGCAAGCATTGCGATACCAATTCTATCGGCTTCTTGTTCATTTGAACGGGTATAGTCGATTTGCAATTGTGCAGAGGCTGCGGTTCCCGCCTGCATGGCCGCAATTCCCGCTTCTGGGTTGGCCATAGCAATTAGCACCCCGCCGATAAGTGACGCCAAGGCTAGGGGAGATGAGCGCTGCTGCGCCTGCATACGTCGCGCTATGTGGCGTTGAGTTACGTGAGAAATTTCGTGCGCTAGCACCGAAGCCAGTTCACTTTCATTTTCAGCACGACGCATTAAACCCGTGTGAACACCAATGTGACCGCCAAAAAACGCAAATGCGTTAATGGCATCATTATTTACCCAGAAAAATTCAAAAGGAAATTTGGCGTTGTCAGCATGGACAACCAATCGGTTGCCTACATCCTGTAAATATTCATCCAGCACTGGATCTGAGATTACAGGACTTTGACCGCGCATTTGCCGCATTACGGCATCGCCTACAATCATCTCCTTATCAAGCGATATGGCGTCTGACGCAACAACACCTATTTCAGGTAACGCATTTTTATTGCTGTAATTGGCATCTTGTGCAACAGCCGTGAGACTCGATGTGAGCACGAAGGAAAGGGCAACCAAAGATGCTGAAAACTTTTTTCTCATGAACCTACAATCATTGTATACGGTTAATACTGCTTAATCCTTAGAGCGCTAAGTTGCTAAACAGTTTCAAATTTTATTTTTTTCTTATATGCATCATTTTCGAAGACACAAGGCAATATCGCCTATGCCATCTCGTTTATGACACGTCAGTTATACCAATGCGACACAAACGCATCCAGTTTATTTTTTACTGTTGTAACAACCACTCTACACATTAATGCTTATACTGTAAAAACATCATACCAGTTTGATTTTGAAAGATTCTTAAGTGCTACTTATTGCTAAGTGCTAGCGCTATCAACTATGATGCGTGTCCTATTCTTAGTAATTTCTAGGCGTTTATATGATTAGCGTTTTTGGTCGTTGGTACCGACGCAAATTTTCTGATCCTGATGCAGCAATGTTGCTTATCTTGATCCTTTTAACCACGGCAGTGTTGCTATTGTGGGGCGGGCTAATTATGCCTGTGTTGGTTGCAGCAGTGATTGCGTATTTACTCGATTGGCCAGTCTGTCGCTTGGTAAATGTCGGCGTAAGTAGAACGCTCGCCTGCGTCGTTGTAATGCTCGGCTTTATCACTATAACCATATTAACCTTAATTGGCCTTGTTCCAATTATTTCAAAGCAAAGCGTTAACTTGATTCAAGAGACGCCGCTAATATGGCAGAAAGCACAAGAATGGATATTAACGCTTCCGGACAAATATCCAGATTACGTTCAGGTATATCAAATCCATCAAATGATGGAAGGTTTAAATGACAAATTGGTTGAGGTGGGTGAAACCCTTATTTCTGCTTCGTTTAGTAATATCGCCAACTTAGCTGCGTTGCTCGTTTACGTGATCCTCGTACCGCTTATGGTGTTTTTCATGCTAAAAGATAAGCTTTTCTTTTTAGACAGCATATCTCGCTTGCTGCCTAAGGAGCGACGCTTAATTACGCAAGTTGGTCACGAAATGAACTCTCAAATTGCCAACTATATTCGCGGCAAAGTGATCGAGATTATAATTGTGGGCGCGGTGAGCTGCGTAACGTTTGTATTGATGGATTTACGTTATGCTATTTTGCTTGGCGTATTGGTGGGATTTTCAGTACTTATTCCATACATTGGTGCAGCAGTGGTTACTATACCCGTGGCCGTTGTCGCCATGTTTCAGTGGGGTATTTCACCAGAATTTTGGTATTTAATGATAGCGTACGGCATTATTCAAGCGTTAGACGGTAACTTGTTGGTACCGCTGCTATTCTCGGAAGCGGTTAGCTTGCATCCGCTTTATATAATCGTTGCAGTATTAGTGTTTGGAGGTCTTTGGGGTTTCTGGGGCGTATTTTTCGCTATTCCTCTCGCTACCCTCGTGAAGGCGGTAATTACAGCGTGGTCTAGTAACCCCGTTATTGTTCCCGAAGAGGCAAAGTAGTTATTCCCATTTGGCGAACCAGTCAGCGCCATCCAGTACGAGATTCAAAACGAGTACTGATTCAAGTAGGCGTTACAGGTAAACACTGATACGAATTGAGCAAGTATAAAAAAGCCCCGCAAACATAATGTTATCGGGGCTTTTTGAATTCTATACCGGTTTAGCTGTTTAGATAATCAAGTACTACGGTGTGGTGTTCTTTTGTTTTGAACTTGTTGAAAACGTGCTCAATAACACCGTTTTCATCCACGAGGAATGTTTGGCGATGAATGCCATCATACTCTTTACCCATGAACTTTTTAGGTCCCCACACACCAAAAGCATCGGCAACGGCGTGGTCTTCATCAGAAAGCAACGTAAAGTTTAGGTTTTCTTTTTCGATGAATTTAGGCAGGCGTTTAACTGCATCTGGGCTAATTCCTAGCACAACCACATTTTTCGCCGTTAGTTCTTCGTTTACGTCGCGTAAGCCCTGGGCTTGTACTGTGCAACCTGGCGTCATCGCTTTAGGGTAAAAATAAACCAGTACTTTTTTACCTGCGAAATCAGCTAAAGATACGGTTTCATCATTTTGGTTCTGCAATGAGAATTGTGGGGCTTTATCACCAGCTTGTAACGTTTTCATTGGGATCCTTTTTTTGTTTGTCTACAACTTTGCCTGTCACATTTAACGAAGTGAACAGGGACATTAGATCAGATTCTAGTGCGTCTACGTTTTCGTTAGAGGGGAGTGAAACAACAAATTTACAGCGCATATTGTCTTTCCCCGAAGCCTTATCTTTGAATGTGCGCTGTCTGAAAGCACTAATCATTGCATGACGTTCTGCAAAAAAACCAGTTACAGCTTTAATCAGGCCAGCTGCATCTTCACCGCTGAACTCGACATTAAAAAGATGGGCAAGGTTTTGCTTTTCGTGATGGCTAGTGCGCTTCATCATAGAAAGCAGGTCAAGGCGCTGAAATAGCGCAGGTAAAATACATTCAGCTTTTGTGATAGCGCTTTGCGTTCCTTCTATGATCATGGTCAGCGAGAACTCTTTGCCGTAAATGGCTTGCCTGCTATCTAGAATATTGCACTGAGCTTCTGATACCGTCGTTGCAATTTCGCTTAAAATGCCACTTTTGTCTGTCCCCAAGATGGTGACGATAAGTTGGTGTTTCGACATCTACTTCACTTCAATGTTAATAATGTCGGGATGTTAGCACAGAGTTTTTTTATAAGTCAGCGCCTTTTTCTTGCCTTTGAATAAGATATTGTCAAATTCTTGTCATTTTACTTGCGCTATTACTTGTGTTTAAGCACCGACATATTTACCATGTGCGCTCACATTTTTCGGAGAGATTATGTTTACTGGTAGTTACGTAGCACTCGTCACGCCGATGTTCGAAAACGGCGATATTGATTACAAGTCTTTAGAGAAACTTGTGAAGTTTCATGTAGAGCAGGGCACCCACGGTATAGTGTCGGTTGGAACTACTGGTGAGTCAGCAACGCTACCTTTTGATGAACACATCAATGTGGTCAAAGAAACCGTTGCTATGGCATCGGGAGCGATTCCGGTTATTGCCGGCAGTGGCGCAAACTCTACGGCAGAGGCTATTTTTCTTACAGAGCAATTAGGCTCTACAGGTATAGACGGTTTCCTAAGCGTAGTACCTTATTACAATAAGCCTCAACAGGCGGGTATGGTCGCGCACTTTAATGCAATTGCAGACGCTAGTGACTTACCTGTTATTCTTTACAATGTGCCAGGCCGCACCGTAGCCGACATGCTGCCTGAAACGGTGGCTAAATTAGCAACGCACAAAAATATCGTTGGTCTTAAAGACGCGACTGGCAATATTGCACGCCTTAAGGCTACTCAGCCATTGGTTCCCGATGACTTCGTTTTACTTAGCGGCGATGACGGTTCAAGCTGCGAGTTTATGTGTGAAGGCGGTCATGGCGTTATCTCCGTAACGGCTAACATAGTGCCTAAAGCAATCGCACAAATGTGTGAAGCTGCGCTAGAAAATAATTTTGATAAATGTCGCGATATCGATGAAACCATTAAGTTGCTTCATAGCGAGCTATTTATTGAACCAAATCCAGTAATGCCGAAGTGGGCATTGTATAAAATGGGCATGATGGAAAGCGCAGTTATGCGATTACCTATGGTTTTACCGGAACTATCAAGCCAAAAACGTATCGAAGAACTACTAAAAAAATACGCATTGATTTCTGGTTAATAAGGAACACAGATGAAAAGAACGCTGGCTATAGCAAGTTCAGTAGCAATGGTTGCACTTGCAGGTTGTTCAAGCCAAATAGATAGAAAGACCGCGTCTGGCAGCTACGAATACTTAAAAACTAAAGAACAAGAATCGCTAAAAGTACCTTCTGATTTAGATGCACCTGCTTTTTCTCGTGATTTTGCATTACCTGAATTAGGCCAAGAGGCCGACCCGAAGCTAGTGGGCAAATCTTTGATGATTCGTTCGCCTGCGCTTGTTTTACCATTAGTAACTGGCTCCCACATTGAAGAGGGTAAAAGCTCAGCGACTATCTGGTTTGACCAGGTTGACGATAGCCAACCGTTGAGTAGAGCAATTTGGAACTCGCTTTTAAGCTTCTTAGATGAACAAGGTATCGGTGTAGATAGCTTTAGCCCAGAAGAGAAAGTGCTGGTTACTGACTGGATGGTGATAACTAAAGAAATCGAAGGCCCATGGTATAGCTTTACAGATGAAGAAAGCGAAATCGGTCGACGTTTTGAATTCAGCTTAGACGTTAAACCTCACGGCCGTAGTGCTGCGCTTACTGTTGAATTAAAGGACTATATGCAAACATTGGGCAACGATGTGGTTGCAGAAGTCTCTTCAATGGAAGAGCGTCGCGAAGAAGTTGAGGTGTTGAACCAAGTTGTTGGTCACTATGAGTACCAAATTCAGCTAGCAGAGACACGAAGAATTGCTCGTATACGTCAGGGGATCAATACCGAGATGGGCTTTAATGCCGATGGTAATGCGGCGTATATCGTAGAAGCTAAGTATGATGTAGCGTGGCCAAGAATGCTGTTAGTACTGCGTAAGCTTGGTTTTGACGTTAAAGATTTAGATAAATCAAACGGCCTATTATTTGTCACTTACAATGGTGATCAAGGTAGTTGGTGGGATGGTTTATTCTCAAGCGATAAAGAGTTGCTAAAGAAAGGTGACTATCGTTTGAAAGTTGCAAGAGCGGGTGCAGATCGCACGTCAGTTACCTTCATGAATAATGAAAGTGTACCGTTTGAAGCAAATCAGGTTTCCGACCTTTACAGTGCATTTGCTGAGGTCATGTCAGAAGATAACCTTGATATATAACTGAGACTGAGAATGGAAAAACGCGACGAGCTTTACCGCGGTAAAGCAAAAACTGTTTATTACACTGATGATAGCGATAAACTTATTCTTCACTTTAGAAACGACACATCGGCGTTTGATGGTGAGAAGATTGAACAGCTAGAACGCAAAGGTGAAGTAAACAACAAGTTTAATCACTTTATTATGACAAAGCTTGAAGAAGCAGGCATTGCAACGCAAGTTGAGGCGCTGGTTTCTGACACTGAGTCTTTGGTTAAGAAGCTCGACATGATCCCTGTTGAGTGTGTGGTGAGAAACTTGTCTGCTGGCTCTTTAGTTCGCAGACTGGGTGTGGAAGAGGGCAAAGAGCTTAACCCACCTATTTTCGAGTTTTTCTTAAAGAATGATGCACTTCACGACCCAATGGTAAATGACTACCATATTTTATCATTTGGTTGGGCAACCGAAGCGCAAATTGCTGAAATGAAAGCATTGACCTTCAAGGTTAACAGTGTTTTGAAAGCACTCTTTGATGACGCGGGTATGTTGCTTGTAGACTATAAACTAGAGTTTGGTGTCGACAAAGATGGCAATATCGTACTAGGTGATGAGTTCACACCAGATGGCTGTCGCTTGTGGGATAAAGAAACACGTAAAAAGATGGACAAAGACCGCTTTAGACAAGGTTTGGGCTCTGTAGTCGAGACCTATATTGAAGTGGCTGAGCGCTTAGGCTTATCGCTTTAAAACTCTCATAAAGCAATAACTAATTTAAAGAGGACCTTTCGGTCCTCTTTTTCGTTTTTGGCAGTTTGACCTGTCTACGTCGTTGTAAAATATTGTCTCTTGCGTTTAAGCATTTACTTTTCGATGCATTACGGGATAAGTTAGTGTACTGCTGAGCATTTTTGCGTTTAAAACTAGGGAGATTCGGTTTGTTGAAAACCTTTGTATTGGTCGCTATTGCCATGATTGCATTTGCTGCTAATTCGCTACTTTGCCGCATGGCTCTCGCTAACACCGATATAGACCCTGCTAGTTTTACTATCATACGCTTAGCGAGCGGGGCGATAGCGTTGTTACTTTTGTCTTCTTATTTCCAACGTCGCAAAAGTGAGAGCGTGCCTTCTCAAGGCCTTTTTCATGGCCTAAAAACCAACGCCAGCGTACTCGGTGGCATTTCGTTGTTCGTTTACGCTATCTGCTTTTCATATGCCTATATTTCAATGTCCACGGGAACGGGGGCACTTTTATTATTTGGTGCCGTGCAACTCACTATGATTTCTGTAGGGTTGTTCAATGGCGAGCGATTTAAAAAATGGCAGTGGTTGGGGTTTGTGTTGGCATTTTTAGGCCTTGTTATCTTACTGTTGCCTAGCGCGGCAGCACCGCCTCTTTTAGCTGGCGCGGTTATGGTTTTGGCGGGTATGGCTTGGGGCGTCTATTCGCTTTTGGGTAAAAAAAGTAGCTCAGCCCTTTTATCTACATCGGGTAATTTTGTCTATGCCGCGTTTTTCTGTGTTCCTTTGGTTGGTGTGGTTTGCTTCGTGGGCGCAGATAATTTTGTATTAGATAGCGAGGGTGTTTATTACGCGCTTGCATCAGGGGTGTTTGCATCGGGTTGCGGATACGCTATTTGGTACAGCGCGCTTCCCCTTATCAAATCAACCACCGCCGCGACAGTGCAACTGAGCGTGCCTGTCATAGCATCGCTGATGGGGTGGATAGCGCTTGGTGAGCCACTCACAATGCAGATCCTGGTTGCTTCAATAGCTACGTTGGGTGGCATCTACTTGGTTATAAAAAAATAGCGTTTTATACGCTACGTTTAAAACAGAAAAAGCGTTATTTTCCGCCGTGGCGAAATAGTTCTATAAAGTTTAATGGGGGAGCGTTAACGCATATTTCTAGACTAAAGAGCAATATTTGAATTTTCCAACAGTGCTAACGTAGTAGATCACTAAATAATGGGAACGCAGTTATGAACGCAGAAGATCCAATAACGATAAGAAATCCAGGCAGATTGTTAACGCTAACTTATGTTATTTCGCTTTCAGTGATTGCGGTACTGTCTCTGGTTGTTCACTTCATGTTAGATGAAGTCATTTCAGAGCAGAACAATACTGGCAAAATTGTTAACGTAAGTGGTCAGCAACGCATGCTTTCGCAAAGAGCCAGTATGTTTGCGGTCGATTACTTGCAAACTGGCGCTCAAAAATCAAAAAGACTCTCTATAGCTGCGATTGAGAAAATGAAGCAAAACCATCAGTTTCTGCTAGCACCACATTTTGAAGCATTATCAAAAGGTCAACCCAGCCCACTTTCTGAAGAACTGTATAACCTCTATTTTATGCCTCCCTCTGATGTAGATAAGAAAATAAAGTTATTTGAAGGCGAGATAAGGGCCGCACTTTCAGAAAATGGTAATGTTGGCGCTGTCCAGTTTTCTAACGGAAGTTTGATGTTTTTACAACTCGCAGAAAGCGACCTGCTAACACCGTTACACAACATAGTTGGGCAATATGAAAAAGAGAGTTTGGAAAAAGTAAACGACCTTAGAAATGCACAAAACGTAGTGTTGGGCATCATTATTCTCACCATATTAGTTGAAGCGTTTTTCATATTTCGTCCAATGGTGGCAAAGGTAAGTCGTTTTGCCACTAAGCTCCAGCGAGACGCTAATTTTGATTACCTATCTGGTTTGCTAAATCGACGGGCATTTCAGATTGTTTCCCAACAAGCAATAGCGGCTAGTCACCGCTACAAGCGTTCGCTGTCGGTGGTGATGATCGATATCGATTTTTTTAAACGTATCAACGACACTCACGGCCACGACATGGGTGATAAAGCGATTAAGCACGTAGCAAAAATTTTAAAAATGTCTTCGCGTAATGCAGATTGCGTAGCGCGCATTGGCGGTGAGGAATTCGTACTTTTATTGCCTGATACCGACCGCGCAGGCGCCTTCAAGTTAGCTGAAAAGTTAAGAGATCGAATAAGTAAAAACCCTCTAGATGTGAACGGGAAGTTTATTGATATCACTGTTAGTGCGGGTGTATCTTATGTAAAAGAACATCATGACACTATTGAGTCAGCACTATCGGAAGCCGATGACGCATTATATAAAGCCAAAGAGAGCGGCAGAAATAATGTCCAACTGGCTTAACCACGCTATTGAAAGCGTGTTGCACAATGTGCGCAATTCGACCGTGTTGGATTTAGGAGTGAGTTGTGCGCACACCCCCGACTATTGTAAATGAACATGAGAGGCTAGCCGCACTCAACAAACTGAGAGTGCTCGATACCCCACCAGAAGAGCGCTTTGACCGTATTACTCGACTAGCGAGTAGCATTTTTGATTGTAGATTCGCATCGGTCACATTTGTCGATGACAGTAGGCAGTGGTTTAAGTCGGCTATTAATCTCGATATGACTGAAACAGAAAGGGATGTCGCCTTTTGTGCCCATGCTATAGCGCAGGACAAAACCTTAGTCGTTCCAGATACTCAAGAGGACCCTCGCTTCAAAAGCAATCCTTTTGTGGTTGGTCATCCTCACATTCGTTTTTACGCGGGTGTTAGGCTGATGATAGAGGGGTTTGCGGTGGGAACACTATGTGTGTCGGATAATAATCCAAAAATATTCAATTGCGTTCAAATACAGCAATTAGAGCAGCTTGCAAAACTTGTAGAGTCGGAACTACAGCGACAAGAATTCAATGATCTCTCAACTCAGTTGGAAGAGTACCAATTTAAGCTAGCTCAAACACAAAAAATCACCCGTGTGAGAAGCGCTATTTTAGAGAAAGTGGTAAATGCAGAGTCATTGCATACCGTGCTCCACGACATTGTGAATGCTATAGAGGCCGAATACACAGATCAAATTTGCAGTATCCTGCTATTAGAAGATGGCAAGCTGAAAAAGGGTGCTGCGCCTTCTTTACCCGACTTTTATAACGACGCTATCGATGGCGTTGAGTTTGGTGTAGGCAGGGGATCATGTGGAAATACAGCCGCGACGAACTTACCGACCATTGTTGAAGATATCAGTACGCACCCGTTTTGGACCGATTGGAAAGATTTAGCATTGCGCGCTGGTGTATGCTCTTGTTGGTCACAGCCAATACAAGGAGCTAATGGTGACGCTATTGGTACTTTTGCAATTTATCATAGAGAAAGAGCAGTACCGACAGCGGACGAAATGCACTTAATCGAACAGTTCGCGCATATCGCTAGCATCGCTATTGAAAGAGAGCTGGCGAATCAACTTATATGGAAGCAAGCCAACTTTGATTCTTTGACAGGACTCCCTAACCGAAACCTTATGTTGGATCACTTACAGTTAGCCATTAAGGCTGCCGATAGAGAGAGCGATAAGGTAGCGGTGATATTCTTGGACCTTGATAATTTCAAAGATATTAATGACACGCTTGGTCACGATATAGGTGATAAGCTTTTAATTGAGTGCGCCAGAAGAATAAAGCAGTGTTTGCGTTCAGATGACACCGTTTCCCGATTAGGCGGTGACGAATTTGTCATTATCCTAAACGGCATTAAAGGCCTAAGTTCTATAGAACTGGTCGTACAAAAGCTACTTGGCGAGATCGTAAAACCTTATAGTTTAGAGCTGGAACGTGTGCATACTAGCGCGAGCCTAGGTGTCACCTTATACCCGGACGACGCGAAAGATGTCAAAGGCCTGTTAAAGAATGCCGACCAAGCGATGTACGGTGCTAAAGATCTCGGTAAAAACAACTATCAGTATTATACCCACGACATGCAAACTGCAGCAATCAAGAGAATGACCTTGTTGAATGATTTGCGTTATGCAGTTAAGAACAAAGAATTGTTTATTGAGTACCAGCCAATTGCATGTTTCAGTAGCCAGAAAGTGATGAAAGCTGAAGCGTTACTTCGATGGCAGCATCCCACGAAGGGGAGAATTACACCTGATGAATTTATTCCACTTGCTGAAGAATCTGGACTTATCATTGATATCAGTAATTGGGTATTTAATGAAGTCTGTGCCAATATCAAACAATGGAAAGCCCAAAACCGTCAAGAGCTGCAGGTGAGTATTAATACGTCACCTAGCCACTACTTCAATTTAGAATCTAATATAACTCAATGGTTAAACCTGCTTTTAGACCAGAAGATCTCTGCGCGTTCTATACTTCTTGAAGTCACGGAAAACTTATTAATGGAAGCCAATGAGATGGTGTCCAAGAAGCTTTTCCAGTTTAGGCAAGCAGGCGTTGATATCGCGTTGGATGATTTTGGTACAGGTTACAGCTCTATTTCTTATTTAAAGCGCTTTCCTACAGACTTTATCAAGATTGACAGGAGCTTTGTGAAGTCGATGACTGACGTTAGCAATGATAAGGTGCTGTGCGAAGCCATTATTGTGATGGCGAATAAACTCGGAATAAAGGTAGTAGCGGAAGGTGTCGAGACACAAGAACAATACGATATTCTAAAAAGCATGGGCTGTGATTATGCGCAGGGTTATTTCATTGCAAAACCGCTCAGCAAATCAGACTTTGAGTCCTTTTGGGAGAGGCACTAGCGCAACTTTGCCGCGCTAGTGCTTAATTTAATAGGGCTTAAGACAGCGTTGCTAACGCTTTACCAGAGTATTGCTCTAGTTCGTTGGTGCGGTTTTCTTTTATTTTGTTTGCCCAGTTCGGATCTTGTAGTAGCGCTCTTCCTACAGCAACCAGATCAAATTCGCCAGCGTCTAAACGTTCAAGTAAATCATCGACTGAGCGAGTGCTGGAATCTTGCCCTTTGAATGCGCCGAAGAAGTCGTCATTGAGCCCAACTGACCCTACCGTTATGGTGGGCTTGCCAGTTAATTTTTTCGTCCAGCCTGCAAGGTTTAAATCACTGCCTTCAAATTCGTTTTCCCAATAGCGGCGCTGAGAACAATGAAAAACATCTACTCCAGCTTCACTTAGCGGCAGAAGAAACTGTTCTAGTTCTTGGGGCGTGTGCGCTAAACGAGCGGTGTAATCTTGTTGTTTCCACTGCGAATAGCGCAGTACGATCGGAAAATCGGGACCGGTTGCATCACGTATGGCTTTAATTATTTCAACCGCAAATCGTCCACGATTTTCCATGTTACCGCCCCAACTGTCAGTTCGCTGGTTTGTGCCTTCCCAGAAGAACTGGTCGATTAGATAACCATGAGCACCGTGAATCTCAATTCCATCCATACCAATAGTTTTGGCATCTGCTGCTGCTTGTGCAAAGGCAGTAATCACGGATTCAATGTGTTCAACGGTCATAGGTTCAGCGCCCTGTTTTCCTGGTTTGAATAAACCTGAAGGCCCTGCACTTGGAAGTTCAGGATAAGGCGCTTTTTCCGCTACCCTCGCCATACCCACGTGCCATAGTTGAGGCATAATTTTCCCACCGACACTGTGAACTTCATCTACCACATTTTTCCAACCGGCTAGCGCTTCATCGCCATGGAATTGAGGGATATTTGCATCCATCGTAGCTACTTTATCGTTTACTGTAGTGCCCTCGGTGATAATCAAACCTGTGCCACCTTGAGCTCGGCGTTTATAGTAACCAGCTACATCGTTGGTAGGTACGCCGTTAGGCGAAAATTGACGAGTCATGGGGGCCATAACAATTCGGTTGGTTAACGATAAGTTGCCCTTTGAGTAAGGCTTAAACAGTGCGTTAGCTGCCATTTTTTGTTCCTGATTTCTTTATTGCAATTGGAGCAGTTTGTATTTTCATCATAGAAAATGAAACGCCGCCATTATTATAGAAGTGTTAAACAAGTCATTAAGTTGGGGATTGTTGAGTCTTGATGTACAACAAAGAATAACTGGCTCTAGTATATCCTGCGTGATGTGTTGCAGGAATAACATGATGGCTACCCAACTAAAAAACTATGGTTGATTCCAGATACTACTGTCGAGTGAGGGCAAGTCAATTTTCAAATGTTGATAGTAAGCCATAAGTAAAAGTGAGCAAAGAGCTCCATATCAGAAGCTCTCTTTCAGATATGAGCAGGCTTAATCTAAAATCTCTACAATTTCCCTTGTGGCTTGAATGAGGCGTACCACTTTGTTTTCAATACGAACTGTTACTAACCCGTCTTCTCCCAAAGGCGCAATGATGCGGGCATGGTTGTAAATATCACGATCTAAACGATTTCCAACGGCTAGCTTTTTTTCCCAACCCGGCGGTAATTCACCTGTTCGTTCATACTTCTTCTCTATACCCGGAGGGAGTGATTTATCTTTATGAGGGTTAGGGTTGGCGCAAGCAGGTAAACTACCGTAAGGTAGAACAAAGAACGTGATATTTTATAAGTGACAAATGAAGGATGACAATGAGTGATATTGCATTTACCCGTGAGGAAAAAGACGCGCTAGTCGCTAAACTGCAACGATATTTTGATGATGAATTAAGCGTGGAACTTGGTCAATTTGACGGAGAATTTCTTCTGGACTTCATTAGTAAAGAAATGGGCGCATCGTTTTATAATAGAGGCGTAAACGACGCGAGAGCCGTTGTTGCATCTCGCTTACAGGTCATTGATGAAGAATTGTATGCCATCGAAAAAGTACTTTAAATTCAGAAATAAATTAAGCCTGCATTTGCAGGCTTAATCATTAGATGGCCAATCAATACCATTACGTTAGAAATGAGCTGTATTAGAGTTCCTGACGGGTAGGTCTGATGATCATTTCGTTTATGTCTACGTCGCCAGGCTGCTCTATGGCAAACGTTACTGCACGTGCAATAGCATCTGCATCGATAGCATCGTCATACATATCATCTGCCATTTGCTTTGAGTCTTTGTGAGAAATGTGGTCAGTAAGTTCTGTCGCCACTGCACCAGGTGAGATGTTGGTAGAGCGAATTTCACCATTTGACTCCCTGCGAATGCCTTCACTTATTGCTTTAACAGCGAATTTAGTTGCGCAATAAACCGTTGCTCCAGGGAACACAACATGACCTGCCACAGAGGAAAGATTGATAATATGCCCGCTTTTTTGCTCTCGCATTTGTCCTAATACAGCTGCTACTCCATACATAACGCCTTTTATGTTTACATCTATCATTTGATCCCACTCGTCAACTTTCATCTCGTCAAGCGGAGCGAGTGGCATAAGACCAGCATTGTTGACGAGCACGTCAATACGCCCATAGGCATCTATTGCCGCTTTCGCAAGCGCCTTGACTTCATCCTTTTTCGTGACATCTACCGTTTGATAAGTAGCTTGGCCACCTGAAGATTCAATTTCATCTACAAGTTTTTTAAGACGGTCTTCACGGCGGGCGCCCAACACTAATTTAGCACCTTTATCCGCAAGCATTTTCGCCGTTGCTTCTCCAAGCCCGCTACTTGCACCTGTAATGATGACAACTTTTCCAGAAACTTCGCTCATAACATTATCCTTACGTTTGATTAGTGTTAAGTTGCTACGTAAAACTATTGAAGTGGATTACTCTAACGCGCAGAAACACTGTGAGAGTGATAGTGAGAACGATGAATGAAGATTTTACAGCGGTACTTTTATTTTTAGCGGGCATTTAGCCACGCAACAACAAGGAAGAATTTCATCGTCGTCAATGAAGGCGAGGGGATCTGTGGTGTACTCAACTTCGCCTTCAATTAGCTTTGTGCGGCATGCACCACAAAAGCCTTCACGACAATGGTAGTGAATATGAACGTCCGCTGCTTCAAGGGCGTTTAAGATAGTGGAATCAGAAGGGGAAATAATCGCCCCCACATCGACAACGTCGATGCGGAGTGATTTATCGTTGCTGCTCATTAAGCTGTAGTTTTACAGCTCAAAATCAGCAAAGTCGTCTTCGCTCACGGCAGAGTCGATTTGACCAACAAGATAAGAGCTGATTTCAGACTCTTGAGGTGCCACTTGCACGTTGTCTGAATTCAAATAGTTATTCATCCATGGAAGTGGATTACTGCTTATCTCGAACGGGGTGTCTAGACCAATAGCAGACATACGTTGATTCGCAATGTACTCAACGTACTGGCAAAGAATTTCTTTATTCAAACCAATCATTGAGCCGTTTTGGAACAAGTAGTCAGCCCACTGCTTTTCTTGCTCAACAGCGTTCATGAAGATAGCGCGCGCTTCTTCTTTACACTCTTCTGCAATTTGCGCCATTTCAGGGTCATCTTTACCCTTAGCCCACAAATTAAGGATATGCTGTGTTGAAGATAAGTGCAGATTCTCGTCACGGGCAATCAAACGAATAATCTTAGAATTACCTTCCATCAGCTTCCGCTCAGCGAAAGCGAATGTGCAGGCAAAAGACACGTAGAAACGGATTGCTTCCAGTGCGTTCACCGAGTTCATGCATAGGTAAAGTTTCTTCTTAAGCTCATACATGTTGATAGTGTGTGCAACACCATTCACTGTATGTACGCCTTCACCCTGTGTCTGCCAAAGCTGAGTGGCGAAAATGAGATCATCGTAATATTTAGAAATATCAGCAGCACGTCGCTTAATTTCGTCATTCACTACGATATCTTCGAATATTTCGCTTGGGTCTGAGAACAAGTTTCTCAAAATATGGGTATACGAACGTGAGTGAATAGTCTCGAAGAAAGACCATGTTTCAACCCAAGTTTCTAACTCTGGTAGTGAAATAATAGGCAAGAACGCGATGTTCGGACTACGGCCTTGCACCGAATCTAACAGGGTTTGGTACTTAAGGTTTGAAATAAAGATGTGCTTTTCTGGGTCGGTCAATTTTTGGAAATCAACACGGTCGCGAGAAACGTCAACTTCTTCAGGGCGCCAAAAAAAGCTAATTTGCTTCTCAATAAGCTTTTCGAATATGGCATGCTTTTGCTGGTCGTAGCGTGCAACGTTTACGGGGTTACCGAAAAACATCGGCTCGATCAATGGATTAGTACTTTGCTGATTAAACGTAGTGTATTTCATGATGGCCTAACTAAAAACTTAATGATTAACGCGTATTATTGTTTGTGTTCTTGCTGCGAAACGTTAATGGCAAATGCAGTTAACTCCTTTTATGCATTTGCCATTTAAACAGGGGCGTGTTCTAAATCTTACACGCACCACCTGCACAATCATCATCTTCCTCTACAACCACTTCTTCTTGACGTGGCATAGGCTCGCTCGCTTTAGCATCGAGAGCAGATGTGTCTGACGCGCCGTCGCGAGTGTTATGATAGTAAAGTGTTTTAACGCCCAGTTTATACGTAGTAAGAAGATCCTTAAGAAGAAGCTTCATTGGTACCTTGTTACCTTCGTAACGGCTTGGATCGTAGTTGGTATTCGCTGAGATAGTTTGGTCGATAAACTTCTGCATGATACCAACAAGTTGTAGGTAACCATCGTTTGAAGGAATATCCCAAAGTAGCTCGTATTGGTCTCTTAGCGTTTCGTACTCAGGTACAACTTGCTTAAGTACACCATCTTTGCTCGACTTAATGCTGATAAAACCACGCGGTGGCTCAATGCCGTTTGTCGCGTTAGAAATCTGAGAAGACGTCTCTGACGGCATTAATGCTGACAGCGTAGAGTTACGCAAACCGTGAGTTTTGATTTCTTCACGAAGTGCATCCCAGTCGTAGTGAAGTGGTTCATTACATACGCTATCAAGATCTTTCTTATAGCTATCAATTGGCATGATGCCTTGAGAATAGGTGGTTTCGTTAAACTTAGGACACGCACCTTTTTCTTTAGCAAGATTGTTCGACGCTTTTAATAGGTAATACTGCATTGCTTCGAACGTGCGGTGAACTAGACCGTTCGCGCTGTGATCAGAATATTTAACGCCATTTTTAGCAAGGTAGTATGCAAAGTTGATAACACCAACACCCAGCGTACGACGTCCCATCGTTGCGTTATATGCAGCAGGAACTGGGTAGTCCTGGTAGTCAAGCAGGTTATCTAGCGCACGTACTGCAAGGTCAGACAACTCTTCAAACTCGTCCAGTGACTTAATCGCACCTAAGTTAAACGCTGAAAGCGTACATAGTGCAATTTCACCATTCTCATCATTAACGTGCTGAAGCGGCTTGGTAGGTAGCGCAATTTCAAGGCACAGGTTGCTCTGACGAACTGGCGCAACTTCTGGGTTAAACGGGCTGTGCGTATTACAGTGGTCAACGTTTTGTAGGTAAATACGACCTGTGCTTGCACGCTCTTGCATGAACAAGCTGAATAGCTCCATGGCTTTAATTTGCTTTTTACGGATGCTGTCGTCGTTTTCGTATTTAACGTATAGCTCTTCAAACTTCTCTTGGTCAGCAAAGAAAGCATCGTAAAGACCAGGTACGTCAGATGGGCTAAATAGTGAGATATAGCCGTCTTTCATCATGCGCTGGTACATTAGTTTGTTGAACTGAACGCCGTAATCTAGGTGACGTACACGGTTTTCTTCAACACCACGGTTGTTCTTAAGCACTAACAGTGACTCAACTTCCATATGCCAGATAGGGTAGAACAGCGTAGCAGCGCCACCACGAACACCACCTTGTGAACAGCTTTTAACGGCTGTTTGGAAGTATTTGTAGAACGGAATACAACCCGTATGGAATGCTTCACCGCCGCGAATAGGGCTACCTAGTGCGCGTATACGGCCTGCATTTACACCGATACCAGCGCGCTGGCTTACGTATTTAACAATGGCACTTGCCGTTGCATTGATTGAATCTAAGCTGTCGCCGGTTTCGATAAGTACACATGAGCTAAACTGGCGAGTAGGCGTACGTACGCCAGCCATAATAGGTGTAGGCAATGACAGCTTGAATGTTGAAGCGGCATCATAGAAGCGGCGGATGTAGTCCATACGCGTCGCTTTATCGTAATTTGCGAAAAGGCATGCCGCCACTAAGATATATAGGAACTGTGCACTTTCGTAGATTTCACCTGTAACTCGGTTTTGAACCAGGTATTTACCTTCAAGCTGTTTAACTGCAGCGTAGCTGAAGTTCATGTCTCGCCAATGGTCGATATACGAGTCCATTTCAGCAAATTCTTCAGGCGTGTAGTCTTCAAGCAAGTGCTTATCGTATTTGCCCATATCAACCATCTTACCTACATGCTCAAGTAGGGCAGGCGGCTCAAATTGACCATAGGCTTTTTTGCGAAGGTGGAAAATGGCCAAGCGCGCAGCTAGGTATTGATAATCTGGCGCATCGGTAGAAATAAGATCTGCCGCTGATTTGATCAGGGTTTCATGGATCTCGCTAGTATTGATACCATCATAAAACTGGATTTGTGCCTTGATTTCAACTTGTGAAACTGAAACGTTTTTAAGTCCTTTGGCTGCCCATGTCACGACTTTGTGGATTTTCTCTAAGTCGATGGACTCTTTTTCACCGTTGCGTTTGGTGACTAATAAGTTGTTGTTCATGTTACTGGCCGTTTGTCTGTTAGCGCTTGATGCGTGGGCTATGTTATGCCCATTTTCATTTTTAATTTATTGAGTGTGAGTGAGATTATCACCATTGGCTCACGCCAGATAACAACACACACGAAAGCGGCCTAAACCAATACCGAAAGTACAAAGTAGAGACTGCTCATTTAATTTTTTCACTGCATTTATATTTTCAGCGAGGTTGATGTCACACACTGCATATGGCATTGCCATAATCTCGTTAGCGATCTGTGCGATCCCAGAAAATCTGCATTGGGATCACGTGCTGAATTAAACACAAGATAGTGAGGTTTTAGTCTTAATGCAACCCAATATCTGGTGGTATTTCAAGCACTCAATCTGGCATGAAATTTATGTTAGTAACAACTAACTTTTTAGCGTTCTACAAGCGTAAAATATCTGGATTGCAAGCATTTTTAATAATTTCTTCGACATAAAAATTAATTTATTCTTAGAAAATAGTTTTTATATAAACACGATATATGGTGTTTAAAATATCGCCGCAACCCAATATATAGTGTTAAATTAATTTTGCGCTACTGTATATAGTAAGTAGTTAACGTCGACATTATTCGCAGAGAGATAAAAGCCTTGAGAAATTGGGTCCATGTGTAGACCTGTCATATCTCGAGGCAGCAAACCAGCATGATCGGTCATCGCCATAAGTTCAGATGGTTTGATGAACTTACTGTGATCGTGGGTGCCCTTTGGAACCAGTTTAAGGATATATTCCGCTCCCACGATCCCCATCAGATACGACTTTAGGTTTCGGTTAAGCGTAGAAAAGAAAACATGGCCACCAGGCTTAACCAACTTAGCACAGGCCAATACAACAGAAGCCGGGTCGGGTACATGCTCTAACATTTCCATACAGGTTACCACGTCGAACTGTCCCGCATTTGCTTCTGCGAATGCTTCGGCAGTTGAACATACGTAGTCAACTTTTACCCCTGATTCTAAACCGTGCAGCTTCGCTACTTCTAACGACGCTTCAGCCATATCCAAGCCGGTTACCGTCGCGCCTGCACGCGCCATAGACTCTGCTAAAATACCGCCACCACAGCCAATATCGACGACCTTTTTGTCAAACAGGCCTTCACTGTGTTGATTAATGAAGTCTAAGCGAAGTGGGTTAATAAGGTGCAATGGCTTAAATTCGCCTTCTGGATCCCACCAGCGTGAAGCGAGTTCAGAGAACTTATTGATTTCTTGTTGATCGACGTTCGTCATGAGTAAAACAATCCTTAATCTATCTCTTTTTAAGATATCGTAAATCGAGGTTGTGTTTCACTGTTTTTAAACAGAAATAGACAAATTATAAGAAGGGTCGAACGAAAAATAATCGCTTGCCTTTTAGTTGATTAATAAGCGTAATTAAGCGCTACATAATTCTGTCATCAAGTGGTACACTCGAAGCACGATTATGACCCACATAATAATAACAGTGCGCTCCCACGCCTTGTTTTCACAATGATGTGAAGCGAAGTGCTGGATAACGCAGAACAAACCAAGATAAAGGGATTAAGCAGTTTATGTCTGATAACGCTAAAGAAATCCTCCCCGTTAATATTGAGGAAGAGTTAAAGAACTCTTACCTTGATTACGCGATGAGCGTTATTGTCGGGCGAGCCTTGCCTGACGTAAGAGATGGCTTGAAGCCAGTGCACCGTCGTGTGCTGTTCGCAATGAACGAACTGAAAAACGACTTTAACAAGCCATACAAAAAATCTGCCCGTGTGGTAGGTGACGTAATTGGTAAATATCACCCTCACGGTGACTCTGCAGTTTACGACACTATTGTTCGTATGGCCCAACCGTTCTCACTTCGCTATATGCTAGTAGACGGTCAAGGTAACTTCGGATCGGTAGACGGCGACTCTGCTGCTGCGATGCGTTATACCGAAGTTCGCATGGCTAAAATTGCGCACGAGTTACTTGCCGATTTAGATAAAGAGACCGTAGATTTCGTACCTAACTACGATGGTACAGAGCATATTCCTGAAGTATTACCAACGAAGGTGCCTAACCTTCTTGTTAACGGTTCATCGGGTATCGCGGTTGGTATGGCGACGAATATTCCGCCACATAACCTCACCGAAGTAATCAACGGCTGCGTAGCGTTAATTCAAGACCCGTCTATTACCATCGACGACTTGATGACACACATTCCAGGTCCAGATTTCCCAACGGCGGCGATGATCAGCGGGCGCAAGGGAATTGAAGATGCGTATCGCACAGGTCGCGGTAAAATTTATCTTCGTGCTAAGGCGGAAATTGAAACTGACAGCAACGGTAAAGAAACCATTGTTGTTAACGAGATCCCTTACCAGGTTAACAAAGCGCGTCTTATTGAAAAGATTGCTGAACTGGTAAAAGAAAAGCGCATCGAAGGCGTTTCTGCACTGCGAGACGAGTCTGATAAAGACGGTATGCGCATTGTTATCGAAGTTAAACGCAACGAATCTGCTGAAGTCCTACTTAATCATTTATACGCGAATACCCAGCTTCAAACGGTATTCGGTATTAACATGGTTGCGCTTGATAACGGTCAGCCTAAGGTATTCAACCTTAAAGAAACGCTAGAATGCTTTATTCTTCACCGCCGTGAAGTAGTAACACGTCGTACTGTTTTTGAATTACGTAAAGCCCGTGACCGCGCTCACATTCTTGAAGGTTTGGCGATAGCGCTTGCGAACATCGACCCAATTATCGAGTTGATTAAAGCGTCACAAAGCCCAGCAGACGCCAAGAAATCGCTTGTAGCACAAGGTTGGGACTTAGGTGATGTAGCGCAAATGCTTGAGCGTGCAGGCGATGACGCTGCACGTCCTGACTGGTTAATGCCAGAATTTGGTATTCGCGACGGCAAGTACTACCTGACAGAACAGCAAGCGCAAGCTATTCTTGACCTTCGCTTACACAAGCTAACAGGTCTTGAGCACGAGAAAATTCTAGAAGAGTATAAGCAACTTCTAGAGATCATCGCAGAACTTCTTCACATCCTAAACAGCCCAGAGCGTTTGATGGAAGTGATTCAAGAAGAACTTGAAAAAGTACGTGATGAATTTGGTGATGAGCGTCGTACTGAAATTACGGCAGCAAGTCACGATATTGATATTGAAGATCTTATAGAGCAAGAAGATGTTGTAGTAACGCTTTCTCGCGAAGGTTATGTGAAATATCAAAAGCTTACAGACTACGAAGCACAGCGTCGTGGTGGCCGTGGTAAGTCAGCAACCAAGATGAAAGATGAAGATTTCATCGAAAGATTATTGGTAGCTAATACTCACGATCACATACTTTGCTTCTCAACCCGTGGTCGCTTGTACTGGTTGAAAGTATATCAGTTGCCGTTTGCTAGCCGTAACGCGCGCGGACGCCCAATTGTTAACATCCTACCGCTTGAAGAAAACGAACGTATTACTGCTATTCTTCCTATTAAAGAGTTTGAAGAAGGCAAGTTTGTACTGATGGCGACGGCAAACGGTACGGTTAAAAAGACTGACCTGAGCCTATACTCTCGACCACGTTCAAGCGGTATTATCGCCGTTAACCTGAACGAAGGTGATGAGCTGATTGGTGTTGATATCACTCACGGTGATGACGACATAATGTTGTTCTCTGATGCAGGTAAAGTGGTTCGCTTCAACGAGAAGCTTCGCGACAGCGAAACCGGTGAAGTTAAGCGTGACCCAGAGACGGGTGAAGAGCTTCTGGCACTTCGTCCTATGGGAAGAACAGCCACAGGTGTTCGCGGTATTCGTCTGCAAGATGGTCAAAAAGTGGTATCACTTATTGTTCCTAAAGGCGACGGCCCAATCCTGACAGCAACAGAGAATGGTTTCGGTAAGCGTACTCCGCTTGAAGATTACCCTGCTAAGAGCCGTGCGACACAAGGTGTTGTATCAATTAAGGTGTCTGAGCGTAATGGTAAAGTGGTTGGCGCGGTTCAAGTAGACGAAACCAATGAAATTATGCTTATTAGTGACCAAGGCACACTGGTTCGTACACGTGTAGGCGAAGTGTCAGTAGTAGGCCGTAACACACAAGGCGTTCGCTTAATACGTACAGTAGAAGGTGAGCACGTTGTAGGGTTACAACGCATTGAAGAAGTGGAAGAGTTACAAGAATTCGACGAAGACGGTAACCTAATCATTTCAGACGATGCGCCAGAACAAGCAGAAACTGCTGTTCAAGAGCAAGAGAACACCGCAGTAGACGGTGACGGCTCAACGACAGAAGAGTAGGGATAGGGCGCAGGTATTCACACTTGCGTATTATCAGTGTTCTTTCAAACAAGCGGCTTAAGCCGCTTGTTTACCTAATAGACCCGCAAAACGTTCAAAACAAAGCGAGTTAAACGGTAATTATCTACAGGTGTTGAAAAACGCGATGAAAGAGGTTTTTAATTTTAGTGCTGGCCCGGCTATGCTTCCAAAAGAAGTTATGGAAAAAGCACAATCAGAATTTACAAATTGGCGCGATCTAGGCTGCTCTGTAATGGAAGTAAGCCATCGTGGTAAAGACTTCATTGAAATAGCGGCAAAAGCTGAGCAAGATTTGCGAGATTTATTGTCCATTCCTTCCAACTACCATGTGCTGTTCACGCACGGTGGTGGGCGTGGGCAATTTGCCGCTGTACCACTCAACTTATCCAACGCTAACGATACCAGTCTTCACTTAGTCAGCGGTTCTTGGTCTAAAGGTGCCGTTGACGAAGCAAACAAATATAACCACGCCAAAGTGGTGGGTGAAGTGTCTGAAAAAGACGGCTGTCACTACGTTGCGCAGCCTCAGCTGAGCGATATTGATCAATCTGCCGCGTATTACCATTTCTGTCCAAATGAAACCGTTGATGGAATCGCTTTTGATTGGCTACCAGAGTCGGGCAAGGTTCCGCTGGTTTCTGATATGTCTTCGACTATATTGTCACAGCCGTTAGATGTAGCAAAGCATGGCGTTATATACGCTGGGGCACAAAAGAATATCGGCCCAAGCGGCTTATCAGTTGTTATTGTTCGCGAAGACCTAGTTGGCAAAGCACGTAAAGAAACGCCGTCTATCTTCGATTATGCATTAGCGGCAAAGTCTGACTCTATGTACAACACACCGCCAACGTTCTCCTGGTACTTAGCGGGGCTTGTATTTGAATGGCTTAAAGATATGGGCGGCGTTGACGCTATGGCTAAACGCAATGCTGAAAAGGCGGCGTTATTGTATTCAGCTATCGACAGCTCTGACTTCTATTCAAGTAAAGTTCACCCTGACAACCGTTCAAAAATGAACGTGCCGTTTCATTTAGCCAATGCTGAACTTGACGGATTGTTCCTTAAACAGTCACAAGAAGCAGGGTTACTTGCTCTTAAAGGGCATCGTTCAGTTGGGGGCATGCGTGCCAGTATTTATAATGCAATGCCAGTAGAGGGCATTGTTGCGCTAGTTGAATTTATGCGCGAATTTGAAAGAGTGAATGGATAAAATGGAGCAGTTAACATTAGACCCGATTGCAAAAGTATCGGGAGAGGTCAATGTACCTGGCTCAAAAAGTCTGTCTAACCGCGCACTACTACTAGCCGCGTTAGCTGAAGGTGAAACTGAATTAACTAACTTGCTTGATAGCGAAGATATTGAGCATATGCTCAATGCACTCACTAAATTAGGCATTAACTATCGCTTGAGCGAAGACAAAACGCAATGTGTCGTACAAGGTAACGGTGGCGCGTTCAACGTAGCTGAGCCCTTAGAGCTTTTCCTAGGCAATGCCGGTACCGCAATGCGACCTTTGTGCGCGGCACTTGCTGCAAGTAACGTTGATACGGTACTTACCGGTGAACCTCGCATGGAAGAGCGTCCAATTGGTGATTTAGTGGATGCGTTGCGCGAAGCTGATGCTGAAGTAACCTACCTCAAAAACGAAGGTTTCCCGCCGCTTCAAATTAAAGGTAAAACTTTAAACGGTGGCGAAATGTCGGTGGACGGCAGTGTATCTAGCCAGTTTTTAACAGCCCTTTTAATGGCTGCGCCGTTATTTTCTGGTGATGTGACTATTCGTATAAAAGGTGAGTTGGTTTCTAAACCTTATATCGATATCACGTTAGATACCATGGCGAAGTTTGGCGTTACTGTTGAAAATGATAACTACCAAACGTTCACGGTTTCTGGTGACGCTAAGTATATTGCGCCGGGTAAATTTATGGTTGAAGGCGATGCATCGTCAGCATCTTACTTCCTTGCAGCCGGTGCCATTAAAGGTGGAACGGTACGCGTAACCGGAATTGGCCAGAACAGCATTCAAGGTGACATTCGTTTTGCTGATGTACTTGAGGCCATGGGTGCAACGGTGGTTTGGAACGATGAGTATGTTGAAATAACGGGTGCGCCGCTTAAAGGCGTGAACATGGATATGAACCATATTCCAGATGCGGCCATGACCATCGCGACTACGGCATTGTTTGCTGAAGGTCCAACGACCATGACTAATATTTATAACTGGCGTGTTAAGGAAACAGACCGTCTTGCGGCTATGGCCACCGAGCTTCAAAAGTTGGGAGCGAAAGTGGAAGAAGGGCATGACTATATTAAAGTGTGGCCAACTGAGTCGCTAAAACATGCTGAGATAGACACGTATAACGACCATCGCATTGCCATGTGCTTCTCGCTTGTTGCGTTAAGCGATACGCCGGTAACAATAAACGACCCGGGCTGCACGCGCAAAACGTTCCCAGACTACTTTACCCGCTTTAAAACACTGTATAGCGCGTAAAGGCTCAAAAAATATTCCTCTTAAATAATGGTAGGCAATGCCGGTAATCGCCTTACTTGCCCCATTGATCTGAATCAGGTTTAACCTGAACTTCAATGCCGCCAATTAGAGGCGGCATTGCTTATCTCTCACTAAAGCGTATAATTGCGCGCGATTTTTAGTAATTTAAACGATGGAGCAGGTATGCATTCCACACCCGTAGTCACGGTTGACGGTCCTAGTGGTGCTGGTAAAGGTACGTTAAGTAGCTTGCTGGCAAAGAAATTAGGGTGGCACTTTCTAGATAGCGGCGCAATTTACCGCGTATTAGCAGTTGCTGCACTTCACCACGACCTTCCGTGTGATGATGAAGAATGTGTTGTTCCTCTAGCAACCGGTCTTGATGTTAGTTTCGAGACGAATGGCGATAGCACTCGCATAATCTTAGAAGGCGAAGACGTTACTGACGATATTCGCACCGAAGAAGTTGGCGCCGTGGCGTCAAAAGTTGCGGCATTACCCCGGGTTCGCGAAGCACTACTTCGCAGACAGCGTGCTTTCCAACAAGATCCTGGTCTTGTTGCCGACGGTCGCGACATGGGTACAGTGGTATTTCCCGAAGCGCCTGTAAAGATTTTCCTTACAGCAAGCGCAGAAGCCCGTGCAGAACGCCGCTATAGCCAGTTGAAAGCAAAGGGCATGGATGTTAATATTGCGCGCCTTTTAACCGATATCAAGGCAAGAGACGAGCGCGATACACAGCGTGCAGTGGCTCCTTTGGTACCGGCACAAGATGCAGTAATTATAGATTCAACGGACTTGGATATTGACCAAGTCTTTGAAAAAGCGATGGATATTATTTCCTCACGCCTTTAATGACGAGAGCTGATCGCATCCAAAGCAGTGTTGCTACAGGGAGTGGCGACTAATTTTAATAACCCCGCGTTATCCGGATAAGAAGCGTGGATATCAACTTAAAAGTTATTTGAGACTTATGACTGAAAATTTTGCACAACTTTTTGAAGAAAGCTTACAAGAACTAGAAACACGTCCTGGTTCAATTGTAAAAGGTACTGTTGTTTCTATCGACAAAGACATCGTTCTTGTTGATGCAGGCTTGAAATCAGAAAGTGCTATCCCAGCTGACCAATTCAAAAACGCTGAAGGCGAACTAGAAATCGCTATCGGTGACCAAGTAGACGTAGCACTAGATGCAGTTGAAGATGGTTTCGGTGAAACTATCCTTTCTCGCGAAAAAGCGAAGCGTCACGAAGCGTGGGTTGAGCTGGAAAAAGCTTACGAAGATAAAGCTACTATCAAAGGCGTTATCAACGGTAAAGTTAAAGGCGGTTTCACTGTTGAAGTTAACAGTGTACGCGCGTTCCTTCCTGGTTCTCTTGTTGACGTACGTCCAGTACGTGACACTACGCACCTTGAAGGCAAAGAGCTTGAATTTAAAGTTATCAAGCTTGACGCTAAGCGTAACAACGTTGTTGTTTCTCGTCGTGCAGTTATCGAAGCAGAAAGCAGCGCAGAGCGCGAAACGCTTCTTGCTAACCTTGAAGAAGGTCATGAAATCAAGGGTATCGTTAAGAACCTTACCGATTACGGTGCGTTCGTTGACCTTGGTGGCGTAGACGGTCTTCTACACATCACTGATATGGCTTGGAAGCGCGTTAAGCACCCAAGTGAAATCGTGAATGTTGGTGACGAAATCAACGTTAAAGTACTTAAGTTCGACAAAGAGAAGCAGCGCGTTTCTCTTGGCATGAAGCAAATGGGCAACGATCCATGGCAAGAAATTGCTTCTCGTTACCCAGAAGGTACTAAGATCAACGGTCAGGTTACTAACCTTACTGACTACGGCTGCTTCGTTGAAATCGAAGACGGCGTTGAAGGTCTTGTACACGTTTCTGAAATGGATTGGACCAACAAGAACATCCACCCATCTAAAGTTGTTAACCTAGGTGACACTGTAGATGTAATGGTTCTTGAAATTGACGAAGAGCGTCGTCGTATTTCTCTAGGTCTTAAGCAGTGCATTGCTAACCCTTGGGAAACATTTGCTGAGTCACACGAAAAAGGTGACAAAGTGTCTGGTAAGATCAAGTCAATCACTGACTTCGGTATCTTCATCGGTCTTGACGGCGGCATCGACGGTCTAGTTCACCTTTCTGACATCAGCTGGAACAAGTCTGGCGAAGACGCGGTTCGCGACTACAAGAAAGGCGACGAAATCTCTGCAGTTGTACTTCAAGTCGACCCAGAGCGTGAGCGTATCTCTCTTGGCGTTAAGCAAATCGAAGAAGATCCTTTCAACAAGTATCTGACAGATAACAAGAAAGGTGCTATCGTTACTGGTACAGTAACAGCAGTTGATGCGAAAGGCGTTACTGTAAACCTAGCTGAAGAAGTTGACGGCTACATCCGCGTTGCAGATCTTGCTGTAGAGCGTGTTGAAGACGCAACAGAAGTAGCAAGCGTTGGTGATAGCATCGAAGCGAAGTTCATGGGCGTTGACCGTAAGAACCGCACTGTTAACCTATCTGTTAAAGCGAAAGATCAGGCTGACGAAAAAGAAGCTATCGATAAAGTTAACCAGCAAGAAGATGTTGGTTTCGCTAACGCGATGGCAGAAGCATTTAAAGCTGCTAAAGGCGAATAATGCTTTTGTGGGTGTGCAGATGCACACCCAATTCGCGATAGCTGTTTAAACAATAATATTGACAATGAGGTTAAGCATGACCAAGTCTGAATTAATTGAACGGCTCGCGGATCAAGCGCGTCATATTCCGGCGAAGGAACTTGAGCTGGCGATAAAAGAACTTCTAGAGCAAATGGCGCAAACTCTCCAAAAGGGTGAGCGTATTGAAATTAGAGGTTTTGGCAGTTTCTCTCTTCACTACCGCGCTCCACGCGTAGGTAGAAACCCAAAAACGGGTGAGACAGTGAAACTTGACGGTAAATATGTACCGCACTTTAAGCCTGGTAAAGAGCTTCGCGAAAGGGTAGACGCCTCAATCGCATAATGCATTTTAAAAGCCGCTGAAAAGCGGCTTTTTTGTGTCTGCTGCCTTATTGTTATTTAGCAAAATTCAATAGTCTATTTCCCTTAGCTAAAATAAGGCGCTCGTTATTGCTGATATACTTTCGTTTAATTTTTGATACCTATTGACCCCAACTCGAATAGGGTTATATATTGTTCAAATAATAATAAACGGTATTCATAGAAGTAATGTCAGCCGGCGACGAACAAGCAATAATAAAACAATACCAGCCGCTCATTCGCGCGTTAATCCCTTATGAACAACAAAACAAGCTGTTAGAAGGAATTAACAAGTTTTCGAAGCGTCTACCTAGTAGTGTTCGAAAAGTAGTAAAAGAAGAGGTTGTTCGATTAACGTCGTTAACCGACGCTCCTGCTGATAACTCTGCCTTTGCTCAATTCCCCGTCATGAAATTCAAGCACTTCGGGGTTCAAATGCGCCTTGATAAAGTCGGCGCGCAGATACTCAAAAACGAAACATCACTTTATCAAGACAGATATACGGTAGGCGTGTTTGAGTCAGTAATGAACTCAGACTTCTACCAAAACCAAATAAAAAAAGAACAGTTCAAAAAAATTGTCGATGCTTTTAATGTTGAAAGCCAATCGTTTACTGATATAGATTTCGGCGATGACATCGCTATTCGCCCAAATTTTACTATTTCTTCCCCCGATTTTGAGAAAGGCCGTCATTGTTCAATCAGTTCGATGTCACACAAAGGCATTGCTCTTGAAACGAAAAGGCCACCGAACGCTTCTACTGGTGACATTATTACGTTCACTATTCCTGAAGTTAAAGGACTTACTAAAGAACCGACTGAAATAACGCTTGAACTAGAGTCGGTAAAATACAACAAGCACTTAGGAAAGTATGAGACATCGTTTGTTTTTCAAGACGACGTGGATAAAGGCTTTCTTGCAACTCTTAAACGATATGTAGCGATTACTGCTTATAAACAGCCTTTGCAGCGTGATTTAGAAATAGAACGCGCCATGCAAGAGCTAGAACGCGACCGAATACTTGAAAATAGCCCGTGGTTGCCCGTGTTTCTCGCGCCAGAGAAGAAGTCGCTTAAGCCCATTATTGCCCTGTTTACCAAAGCCAATGTCGAGCATAACGACGCCGAAAAACTATTGGCTAGCCTACAAGATAAGCCTATCTTCGCGACGTTAGTTGACGAGCTGCGCAAGTACAATGAAGCGTATGTCTTTCATGGCAACATCAAAACCAAAAATGGTAACGTTCAAATAACAGCGACGCATAGACAACTGCTGGCATTAAAACAGCTTAACGCGTTGGTTTATCTTCTTGCCAAAAGTGGCGACTTCATCTGTACCCATTGTCGACTTGATAGCGTGACGCGAGAAGATAAACAAAAAGCGTTTGCTATTCACGATATTGCCAGTAAAGAATTTGAGCAACTGGCGCAGATCTCCCATGTTCTTTACTGTAAAGACGTGTCTGCTTATCTTACTAATCTGACTCTTTCAGCAAAATGCGATTTCAAACCCTTGTCAAAAACCTTGAGGGCTAGCGGCAATAATTGGCGAATTGATTATGTAATGGAAGAGGATTTAGATAGACGTAGTGAGACACGTTACGTTATTGATAAACCTGCCTCTATTAAAGTTGGACTGCTGACATCGATTGATGCGCGGGTTGCAGATCTAAGTGCAAGCGGGATGAAGTTAATCGTTGCACCGAAAAGTGAGCTACAAAAGGAAATTCGTGTTTCAGTACCGGAACTGAAAATTAAAGGTGAAAAATATAAGGTTGTGCACTACCAAGCGGAAACAGGCGTGGTGAGGTTGTGTCTTGTTGAAGATACACGTAAGGCTAAAGTGAGCTCGAGCGTCGATCATATGGTTGAAGAAAATACCGCGTATTTCAAAGTAAGAGATATTGCGCGTATTCAACGCTCAACTCACCGTTATATCTGGGAATTGGCGGTTAGGCATATGCCGTCTTTATCGGTACTATGTGTGATGAACCGCTTTACCTTAGACAGGCTCAAAACTGTTTATCAAAGTGACGCATCTGACGATCTTTATCCTTTCTCTCGTACACAAAATATTATCCCGCTGCACGGCTTTTTTGCAGACAAAGGGCAGGCTAAGCCCAAGTCTCAAATTTTAGAGGCTATGTTCAAAGAAACATCTGAACAAGCGTTAGTAGTTCACTGCGTTAGAAAGAGCGACAGCCGCTTAGTGTATATAAAAGAACGCGACTTCCTTTTTTCTAAGTTGCGAACACAGATAAAAACTCAATTAGATGAAGAAAAAATACATCTCAGCGCCACAGATGTCACTGCTATCCGATGTCATGGTGCGATAACGCCGTTAACTAAGAAGCGTCTTGCCCAGCTATCAAAGCTAGACAAAGCCATGTATGACAAGCTCGAAACAATGCAGGCGGGTTATACACACTGTATTTTTATTACTAATATGTCAGCCCTTCACCACGATTTAGTGGTAGACAATCTTATTGCCAAACCCCAACGACAGGATCTAGAAAGCGAAGGTGCGGCTTAATGCCAGAGCCTTCTGAATGGGCAATTATCGATGCAGATTGGTATAACATCATTTCACTTACGCTTTTAGTGTTATCTCTTTTCGCATTTTGCTATTCTTGTAAATAAATCAACAAAAAAGGGTTGAGTGTTGAAAGGGATCCTAACGTTTCTTATCATTTTGGTTCTGCTCGCGATCGCGTTTGTCATTGGCTCTCAAAATGAAGCACAAGTAACAGTTAATTATTTAATTGCTCAGGCGAATCTTCGCTTATCAACGTTAATAGCGATAACACTTTCAATAGGCGTTGGTATTGGTATTTTGGTAATGCTAATGAGCTGGCTAAAATTGCGTGTTCAGCTGATGTCTGCGCAGTCTAAAATACAGAGTCTGGAACAAGAACACTAATGCTCGAACTGCTGTTTCTCCTTTTGCCTGTTGCGGCAGGTTACGGCTGGATAATGGGCCGAAATAGTGTCCGTCAAGCGCAGCGAAAGCAGTCTAGCATTCTATCTAAGCATTATTACAAGGGGCTAAACTTCCTTCTTTCAGACCAACCTGATAAAGCAGTCGATACGCTAATCAAAATGATTAACGTGAATAGCGATACAGTAGAGACGCATATCGCGATGGGGAGCTTTTTCCGTCACCGAGGCGAAATAGACCGCGCAATTAAAGTCCACCAGAATTTAGTTAGCCGTGATGAGCTCCAGCCGGCTCAACGAGAAAATGCTCTGAGGGAGCTTGGTCACGACTACACACAAGCGGGCTTTCTAGAGCGTGCTGAAAATGCTTTTCTTCAACTGCTTAACAGCGATAAACACTACCTTGTAGCTCAACAGCAACTTTTCAGTATCTACCAGACCACGAAAGAGTGGGAAAGAGCCATCGAATTAGCCGAACGTATGGTGCAGTGTCATGGTGACAATGATGATTTGTGCGAACGCCTTGCACACTTTTATTGTGAACAAGCATCGGTTGAGTTGAAGAACGATAGCCAAGGGGCGGCATTGACCTTATTACAAAAAGCGGTAAACGCCGACGAACATGCGGTTAGGCCGTGGCTTATGTTAGGTGATATAGCGCTTGATCAAAAACGCTTTACTGATGCCAACGCGTACTTTACGCAAGTGGCCGAACGCGATATCAACTGGTTCAGCGAAGCCGTACCTAGTTTGGAAAAAATTGCTGAAGAAACTGACGACTGGGAAAGTTTTCAGAAGAACTTAGAAGCACACTGGCAAGAGTGTGCTACGTCCTATTTAGCCATGGTTGATGTGCTTATGAAGCGCGGTGAAACGGCACAGGCGGCTGAGTACTTACTTGAGCAACTTCGCAAACGCCCGACTATGCGCGGCTTTAAAACCCTTATGGGGCTTTACATTGACCAGCTTTCAGATAAAACCACGGCTGATAGCTTACGCTTACTTAAAGAATTGGTGGAAAAGCAAATGTTGCAGCGCCCTAAATACCGCTGTGGCAGCTGTGGCTTTTCCGGTCGAAAATTATATTGGTTATGCCCTAGCTGTAAAAAGTGGGGCGTAGTAAAACCTATCAAAGGGCTAGACGGAGAATAAAAGAACATGCATGACCCACGCGTTATTGTTGCATTAGACTATGACAATAAAGACACTGCATTGGCGTTTGTTGATAAATTAGATTCAAGCTTGTGCAAGCTAAAAGTGGGCAAGGAGATGTTCACCTTATTTGGACCGGAATTCGTAAAAGCGCTAATCGCTAAAGGCTTTGACGTTTTCTTGGATCTTAAATTCCATGACATTCCAAATACTGTAGCGAAAGCGTGTAAAGCAGCGGCGGAGCTGGGTGTATGGATGGTAAACGTACATGCATCGGGCGGCCTACCTATGATGCAAGCAGCTAAAGAGGCGATTGCAACAAGCAGCAACCCTCAAACTAAACTTATTGCGGTTACCGTTCTTACCAGCATGGATGAAGCGCAGTTGGCAGATGTAGTAAGCGGTGTGACACCAGAGCAACAAGTGCTGCGTCTGGCGGCACTAACAGAAAAAGCGGGATTAGACGGCATTGTCTGCTCGGCACAGGAAGCCAGCGCATTACGCGAAAAACACAGCGACGATTTTCTGCTAGTTACACCAGGTATTCGCCCAGTAGGCGCAGATGCTGGTGATCAAAAGCGCGTCATGACGCCTCCCGATGCTATGAAAGCTGGCGTGAGCTATTTAGTTATGGGAAGACCTATCACTAAAGCGGAAGACCCTATTGCCGTACTGAAAGCAGTAAACGCATCAATAAACGGTTAGACTTATTTCGAATACAAAAAAGCTCGGATGTGATGTTCACATACCGAGCTTTTTTATTCCGATTTTCTTATTCAAGGGCATGGCCAGAGGCCCACCCGAGACTAATCTTTAGAAGTTATTCGCCTTTAAGCGCTACTTCAGCTGGTGTATAGGTTAGACCTAGTTCTTCACCTAGTGCGTCAACTACAGCTTTGTACGTTACCTTACCTTCGTGCACGTTTAGGCCGTTAAGCAAATGCTTGTCTTCCAGCATTGCTTTCGCTGGTCCTTTGTTAGCTAGGGCTAGACCAAATGGCAATGTGGCATTGTTAAGTGCCATCGTAGAAGTACGCGCAACGCCACCAGGCATGTTTGCAACACAGTAGTGAACTACATCGTCAACAACATATACAGGGTCTTGGTGTGTGGTCGCTTTCGATGTTTCAAAGCATCCACCTTGGTCGATAGCAACATCAACAAGCACTGAACCAGGTTTCATTGCTTTAATTTGTTCGCGAGTAAGAAGTTTCGGAGCTGCTGCACCAGGAATTAGTACCGCACCAACAACAAGGTCAGCTTTTGAAGAGTAGTGCTCGATAGCGTCAACGGTTGAGTAAACCGTTTTTACTTGTCCGTTAAAGATATCATCGATTTGACGAAGGCGAGGAAGCGAGCGGTCAAGAATAGTAACGTCAGCACCAAGGCCTAGTGCCATTTTTGCTGCGTTAGTACCAACAACACCACCACCGATAACTAGTACTTTACCTGGTGCTACACCCGGAACGCCACCAAGAAGTGTACCGCTACCGCCGTGTGCTTTTTCAAGGTAGTGCGCGCCAGCTTGAACCGACATACGGCCAGCTACTTCACTCATTGGTGCTAGTAGTGGAAGCCCACCGCGGTCGTCAGTCACTGTTTCATATGCGATACAAGTTGCACCAGACTCAACAAGCAGCTTTGTTTGCGTAGGATCAGGCGCTAAATGTAGATAGGTGTATAGTGTCTGGCCTTTACGAAGCATTTTACACTCGTTAGGCTGAGGCTCTTTAACTTTTACGATCATTTCTGCTTCAGCAAACACTTGCTCAGCCGTTGATGCAATGGCTGCGCCTGCTTCGACATACATTTCGTTAGTGAAACCTATTGCGTCACCTGCGTTCGTTTCCACTAAAACGCTGTGACCGTGGCTAACAAACTCTTTTACAGCTGCTGGCGTCAAGCCAACACGGTATTCGTGGTTCTTAATTTCTTTTGGTACACCAACTAACATGTATAGTCCTCAATCTTATAGTGAGCTTCTAAGCGGCTCTGGTTGAACTTTTGATAAATAGTGTTCGGCTTTGAAGCACGTGAACATATTTGCGGAGTATACGTGATAAAAAAACGAACTATCTGCTGAAGAATGGGCGTTTGTAGCATATAATTCTCCTAAAAGATGCTTTTAAGATATTTTATATGCTGGTAAAGACACCAAAACACCTAGACCGAATAGACAGGAATATCCTGGTACAGTTACAGAAAAACGGGCGTATATCAAACGTCGAACTTGCTAAAGAAGTGGGATTAAGTCCCAGCCCTTGTCTTGAGAGAGTTAAGAGGCTGGAGGCTCAGGGCTATATAAAAGGATATCATGCTGTCGTTGACCCAGAAAAGCTCGGCGCAGCTATGCTTGTGTTCGTAGAGATTACGTTAACGAAAACATCGGTAGATATCTTTGCAGAATTTTCTGCTGCGGTAAAACTGCATGACGATATACAAGAATGTCACCTGGTGTCCGGAGATTTTGACTTCCTTCTTAAAGCACGCGTTGCAGATATGGGAAGTTATAGGAAATTATTAGGTGATACTTTATTGCGCTTGCCCGGAGTAAGTGAGTCGCGGACGTACGTTGTGATGGAAGAAGTAAAAAGTACATCGTCGCTGCGCATTAATTTGAAGTAATGAAAGCGTGGCTCAATAGTGTGGTTTTGTGGTAGGCTGTGCAAAAATACAGTGTTTGTGTTTTATCAAAGGATTAACAGCACGCTAAAGCACAGGGTAGGGGATGGGTGTATTAATTCAGTTGTGCGCTCAGTAACTTACCAAAAAGTAAATCAATAATAATTATGTAGGAATAGCAAAGAGTTCGCTAAGCTCTTTGTTGCGGTTAGTACTGCGGTTACCGCATAGGGTAAAAAGCTATCTGCGGTAATACATGCGATGGAAATTGAAGGTTTTTTAGGGTTATGGCGCGATTAACAGGGGTTCAGCGAGTGTGGGAAGCAGGTATGATTATCGCCTGTGTTTTCGCCTTCTTCTTATTGCTGGCACTAGCATCTTTTCATCCAGGAGACCCAGGTTGGAGTCAGGCTGGATTACAACTCGACGTTCACAACTGGGTTGGAGCAACAGGGGCGTGGGTCGCTGATCTTCTGCTATTCTCATTTGGTTTTTTAGCGTATTTACTGCCTTTCGGCTCCGCCTTCTTAGGGTGGTTTCTATTCCAGCACATTAAAGAACTCGATGAATTCGATTACCTTACTATTGGTTTAAGAATTATTGGTGGGCTGTTGATGGCCCTCGGTGCAACGGGTATCGCCAGTATTAATTTTGACGACATTTACAACTTTTCAGCCGGCGGTTTTGTTGGCGACGTAATTAGTTCAGCGCTAGTGCCTTACTTCAATACCGCTGGCACAATTTTGTTACTTCTTTGTTTCTTCTGTACGGGCTTTACCTTACTAACGGGTATTAGCTGGCTCACTATTATCGACAGGTTAGGGGAAGGTACGCTGTGGTTGGGACGTAAGACTCTTTCAGCACCTCAGAGTTTGTTAGCATTTGAAATGCCGCGACTAGCCCTAGCTAACAAATCGTCTAATCAAAGTGGCGACGAAGGTGCAGAGCTAGATATTACCAGTATGCGCGCTGAACCTTTGGCTTCTACTGCACAGACAAAACCATCACAGACACAGAAAACTACGCCATCACGCAGTGAGCCTACCTTTGGCATTGACAATGTAGATGATGAACCGCCGTTTTATACCTATAACGGAGACAAGTCTGCTCAATCTAATCCCGCCGATACTGTCAACGCCGAGGAAGACGATGCGGCATCAAGTACAGATGTAGATATAGCTGAGACGAAAAAGTCGTCGTTCTCATTGTCAGGTATGCGTAGTGCGGTTACGGGTAGCTTTAAAGACAAAGTGGGTTTGGGTAAATCGAGCCAAGATGACTCAGTTCAGTCAGAAGATGATAGCAGTCAACATGAGCATAAACACCAAGCACAGCAAAGTCCGCATATTAACTTTGACGACTTAGAAGAGTTTGATGAAGACTTGCCTTACGAAACTGGAAGCAAGCCAATAACTTCTGCAAATAACAGCGCGCCATCTGTTGAAGGTAGCGAACCAAATACGGAAACGCTACAGTCGCAAACTGTTGAAACTCAGGGAGCGAGTCAAGGTGCTAACCAATCATTTACTCCTGCTGCACTAGGTGCTAAACCCGTGAAGGCGAGGGCAGGTGAAGTAGATCCTGATTTACCACCTATGCCGTCCTTTGATTTACTTGAACGTGCCGACAAACATGAAAACCCGCTTACGCCAGAAGAAATTGAAGGTATTTCTCGTTTGGTAGAGGAAAAACTGGCTGACTTTAACATTGAAGCGACGGTGGTTGGCGTGTTCCCTGGCCCTGTTATTACCCGGTTTGAGCTTGATTTAGCACCTGGGGTAAAAGTGAGCAAGATCTCAGGACTGTCGAAAGACTTAGCCCGCGCTATGTCAGCTATCTCGGTGCGTGTAGTGGAAGTTATTCCGGGTAAGTCAGTAATTGGCTTAGAACTGCCGAATAAAAAACGTGAAATGGTGCGGCTGAGCGAAGTTATTAGCTGCGATACTTTTCAGTCTAATAAATCACCATTAACCATGGTGTTGGGCGCTGATATTTCAGGTCAGCCAGTGGTGGTCGATTTAGCCAAAATGCCTCACCTTTTGGTTGCGGGTACTACAGGTTCAGGTAAATCTGTAGGTGTGAACGTTATGATTCTTAGTTTGCTTTATAAGAGCACGCCAGAAGATGTTCGCATGATCATGATTGACCCGAAAATGCTTGAGCTTTCCGTTTATGAAGGCATACCTCACTTGCTTGCTGAAGTGGTTACCGACATGAAAGAAGCCGCCAATGCCCTTCGTTGGTGCGTGGGTGAGATGGAGCGTCGTTATCGTCTAATGAGCGCTCTTGGCGTGCGTAACCTAAAAGGCTATAACGCGAAAGTAGAAGAAGCTATTGCTAATGGCACACCAATAAAGGACCCACTGTGGAAGAATGAAGAAAGTATGGATGCTGAAGCGCCTGACTTAGCCAAGCTTCCTGCTATCGTGGTAGTGGTCGATGAATTTGCCGACATGATGATGATAGTGGGCAAAAAAGTGGAAGAGCTTATCGCACGTATCGCACAGAAAGCACGTGCTGCGGGCATCCATCTTATCCTTGCCACACAGCGTCCATCTGTAGATGTTATTACAGGTCTGATCAAGGCCAACATTCCAACCCGTTGTGCATTCCAAGTTTCTAGTAAAATAGACTCAAGAACAATTCTAGACCAACAAGGCGCAGAAACTTTGCTAGGGATGGGTGACATGCTTTATCTGCCTCCTGGTAGCCCTGTGCCAACCCGTGTTCACGGTGCATTTGTGGATGATCACGAAGTACATGCTGTAGTTGCAGACTGGCAGAAACGTGGTGAGCCTGAATACATTGATGAGATCCTGAATGGCGAAGCGACGGCTGAAGTCTTACTGCCAGGCGAACAGCCTGAGGGTGAGGATCAAGAATTTGATGCCTTCTATGATGAAGCCGTGGCGTTTGTTACTGAAACACGTCGAGCTAGTGTGTCGAGTGTGCAGCGTAAGTTTAGAATTGGTTACAATCGGGCTGCGCGCTTGGTTGAACAAATGGAAATGAGTGGTGTCGTAAGTGCACAGGGGCACAACGGGAACCGTGAGGTTCTTGCACCGCCGCCCCACAAAGAATAACGAATGGATTGAATAAATGAATAAAGCAGTTTCGGTTTATTTTGTGAGTGCATTGGTAACGGCAGGTACAGCAATGACTGCTGCTAACGCTGCGGTAGAATTAGATACAACAGGTTCAACTAATGGCAAGAACAATGCTGACGAGGTAGTCAGTGCTCATGACGCTATTCAGGCTAATGCCACAGTAAACACTAGTCAGCCTAAAACTTCATCGCTTATCAATGATTCTGCGAGTACTTCACTACAGGCTTTGTTAAGCAATATGAAGCAGTTTCGTGCAAGCTTTGCGCAGACAGTAGTCGATGCACAGCAAAATGTCGTTCACGAAGCACAAGGCACGCTGACCATGACCCGCCCCAATAAGCTTCGCTGGGAAACAACGTTTCCTGATGAAACCCTTTTGGTTGCCGATGGCGAAGCGGTTTGGAATGTGGATACCTTCGTAGAGCAGGTAACAGTCCTATCTCAAGACAATGCGATTAAAGATAACCCTATTGTTTTGCTTACATCGACAGATGAAGCAACGTGGTCAAAGTTCTCTATCAGTCAATTAAATAGCGGTTCATCGGCCGTAACACCTGAAAATGGCGCGGCAGACAACATCAATGGTGTGAGCGTAACAAAAAGCTACCAAATCACGCCTAAGGAACAGGGCGGCCAAATCGCAACGCTTACATTAACCTTTAACCAAGACAGTGAACTCGCTTCGCTTAATATGCTCGATGCGCAACAGCAAATCAGCACTTTGGTGTTCAGTAATATTGAAACGCGTTTTCCAGTGCCCGCTGATACGTTCTCAGTTGATATTCCAGACAGCTTCATAATTGATGACCAGCGTTAATCAAGATTTCGCGCCCCTCGCGGCGCGAATGCGCCCGGTCACCATAGAGCAGTACAGCGGTCAAGAACACTTACTTGGCGAAGGTAAGCCTCTACGTAAAATGTTAGAGGCGGGTCACTGTCATTCTATGATTTTGTGGGGGCCGCCCGGTACCGGTAAAACTACCCTTGCTGAACTCATTGCTCAATACACCAACGCATCTGTATTGCGTATTTCTGCGGTTACCTCTGGGGTAAAAGACATCAGAGCCGCCATGGATACGGCTGAAGAAAACGCCCGTTATAACCAGCGAACCTTGTTGTTTGTTGATGAAGTACACCGATTCAACAAAAGTCAGCAGGACGCGTTTCTTCCATTTGTTGAGTCTGGCGTTGTTACCTTTATTGGCGCAACGACAGAGAATCCCTCGTTCGAATTAAATAAAGCGCTTTTATCTCGTGTACGTGTTTATGTGCTAAAGACACTCGAACACGAAGCACTGTCAGAGTTGATTGATAGAGCGCTGAGCGATACCGAAAAAGGTCTGGGTGACAGAGCCCTTGGTATTGAAGAAACAGCCAGAAACGCGCTTATTGATTTAAGTTGCGGCGACGCACGTCGTCTTCTCACCTATTTAGAGCTTGCTGCCGACTTCACCGGAGCAAACGAAATAACCGTAAGCGATGTTGAGCATGCGGTAGGCGAAAAAGTTGCTAGTTACGACAACAAAGGCGACACCTTCTACGACCTAATCTCCGCGTTTCATAAATCTGTTAGAGGCTCAGATCCAGACGCAGCCCTTTACTGGTACGCAAGAATTCTCGATGGCGGGGGAGATGCGCTGTATGTAGGAAGACGTCTACTTGCTATCGCGTCTGAAGACATTGGTAATGCAGACCCAAGAGCAATGCAGCTCTGTATTAATGCCTGGGACACGTTTCACCGAGTAGGGCCCGCAGAGGGCGAGCGCGCTATTGCGCAAGCTGCGGTATATTGTGCATTAGCTGCAAAAAGTAACGCGGTATATATGGCGTTTAACGAAGCAAAAGCATTGGCACGTAAAACCTCTGATGCACCTGTTCCCATGCATTTACGCAATGCGCCTACGTCGCTTATGAAAGAGCTCGGTCATGGCGATGGTTACCGCTATGCACACAACGAGCCGAACGCGTTTGCCGCGGGTGAGTCTTACTTTCCGGAAAGCCTTACCGGAACTCGCTTGTATAACCCTAATGAACGCGGTTTAGAGAAAGCTTTGAAAGCCAAGCGTGAATTTCTCGATTCACTTAATGCGAGAAGTAACAATAAAAGGTAAAGTTGCAGACAAGTAACTCAACTAGTTCAGATTATATGAATTAGTTAATAAAAAAATGCGCTAGGGAGTTTTCGTGCCTCAAGGGTTAGCTTTGTATTGTTTTATTGCCGCTGGCGGTGCGACCGGCGCCTGTTTACGCTATTTTGTTACCACAAGTGTTGATTCCTTATTTGGAAAACACATGCCGTTTGGTACACTAACGGTGAATGTGGTCGGGTCGTTTGCACTCGCATTACTGTACGGTTTTATCGAACGTCATGATTTAAGCGACTCTCCTTACCGAGCGCTTATCGGTGTAGGGCTATTAGGTGCCTTTACTACATTCTCAACATTTTCCGTTGAAACCTTAACTTTACTAGAAAACGGGTTGTGGCTTAAAGCCGCAGCAAATGTATTTCTTAACGTTGGCGCTTGCCTAATAGCAGGTTGGCTAGCCATTCAATTGATGAAAGGATAATTAGAAACACATGTTAGATCCAAAGTGTTTGCGAAGCGATATAGAACAAACAGCTAAGCGATTAGCTGCCCGTGGTTTTAACCTCGATGTAGCAGCTTTCAGTTCGCTTGAAGAAAAAAGAAAAACACTTCAGTCCAGAACACAGGATCTGCAAAACGAGCGTAACGTACGAAGTAAATCCATTGGTAAAGCAAAAGCGCAGGGCGAAGATATTGCACCGCTATTGGCTGAAGTGGGTAAGCTTGGTGACGAGCTTGACGCCGCTAAAGCGGAACTTAGCGAACTGTTGGAAGAAATTAACACCCTTACGCAAGGCATTCCTAATTTGCCACACGAGTCTGTACCAGCGGGTAAAGACGAAGATGACAATGTTGAGATTTCTCGATGGGGCGAACCACGCACGTTTGATTTTGAAGTTAAAGATCATGTTGATGTGGCTGAAGGCTTAAACAACGGCTTAGATTTCGCTACCGCAAGTAAGCTAACGGGAAGCCGCTTTGTAGTGATGCGCGGCGATATTGCTCGCCTAAATCGTGCAATTGCTCAGTTCATGCTAGATACCCATACACAAGAACATGGCTACCAAGAGATGTATGTGCCTTACTTGGTTAACGCTGACAGCCTTTATGGCACAGGTCAGTTGCCTAAATTTGGTGAAGACCTATTTCACACCAAGCCAGCAACTGAAGAAGGACAGGGGCTTAGCCTAATTCCAACTGCAGAAGTCCCGCTAACTAATATCGCACGCGATGAAATATTAGATGCGAAAACGCTGCCTGTGAAAATGACAGCGCATACGCCTTGCTTCCGCTCAGAGGCTGGTTCGTACGGTCGAGATACCCGTGGACTTATTCGTCAGCATCAGTTCGATAAGGTAGAACTTGTACAGTTAGTTAAGCCAGAAGAGAGCTTTGACGCGCTAGAAGCACTTACAGGACACGCAGAAGTTATTCTTCAAAAGCTAGAATTACCGTACCGCAAAGTGTTGCTTTGTACTGGTGATATGGGCTTTGGTGCATGTAAAACTTACGATCTTGAAGTATGGCTGCCTGCGCAAAATACCTATCGTGAAATTTCTTCATGTTCAAACATGTTGGACTTCCAAGCACGACGCATGCAGGCTAGATTCCGTAACCCAGAAACGAATAAAACTGAACTTCTTCACACATTGAATGGTTCTGGTTTAGCGGTAGGGCGTACGCTTGTAGCTATTTTAGAGAACAATCAGCAAGCAGACGGAAGCGTTACGATTCCAAAGGCGCTTGTGCCTTACATGGCAGGCCAAGAGGTTATCAAAGCGACTAGCGCTTAAATAAAATCTACCAGTAGATAACTCATGGCAAATTCAATCGGGTCTGTTATCTACGAACATCAAAAAAATCCGGTACCGTAAAAGGTATCGGATTTTATAATTTACCCACCTACCACCGAATCTCATACTTATTGTTAAGTAAGTTTGTATACTATTTAAGCAAACCCTTAGCATGTAATAAAATCCATATATAAACAACACCTTATAGCTCAAAAATTAAGCAAAAAAAGTTGTTTCTAAATGTAAATGGATAGCGCTTTTTGGTCATAAATCGCATATATTTCATGCGCTAAAGTCGTAATTGACACTTACAATTATATCTTATACTTTTGGCTAATGTTGCGCTCGACGTAACAAAAATGAAATGTAGATTAGCCTCTATCAACATAATGAAAATAGGTCGTATTTACATTTACTTAAAAAAAGAAAGCTTCATGGATAAACGGACTTACCTTTCAGGTACTTCTGTTTGTTCAGAAAGCCGAATTCCAGGGAACAAATATGGAAAACCGAAACACACTAAACCGATTATCTCAGGGGATAATCATAGCGCTTGGCTTAGGCGCAACGCCTTATGTCGCCGCTCAAGATTCTGCGGAACAAGACGCTGAAACAGTAGAACAGATTTCAGTTGTTGGCTCTCGTATCCGTACCGACTCTTTTGCGAACGACACACCTATCGATATTATTTCTGTAGAAGATGCTGAAGGTGAAGGCCTCAAAACACTGGGCGAATTACTTCGTACAAGTACAGCTGCGGCGGGTTCAAGCCAAATAACTGCAGCGTTAACGGTTGGTTATGTAACTGATGGCGGTACTGGTGCAGAGACTGTTGGTCTTCGCGGCCTAGGTGCAAACCGTACGCTTATTCTATTAAACGGCCGTCGTGCTGGCCCTGCGGGTACACGCGGTGCTGTATCTGCATTCGACTTGAACAGCATTCCTCTTTCAGCAATTGAGCGTGTTGAAATCTTAAAAGACGGTGCATCAGCACTGTATGGCTCAGACGCGGTAGCCGGTGTAATTAACATCATCACCAAGAAAGGTGACGAGAAGACGGTAAACGTTGATATTAGCCAGCCGATGGAATCTGGCGGTGAAGATCGCCGTATTAACATCTCTTTTGGTGAAGAGTACGCAGAAGGCTCATTCCGTGTGACTGCTGACTACCGCAAGGTGTCAATGCTTCGCCGCGGCGACCGTGACTACTTCAACTGTACTGAACGTCTACAGTTTGCTGAGGATGGTTCGCGTACCGATCCTATCGATCCGCGTACTGGCGATTACCACTGTAGCGAAACAGGTTACGGGTTATGGCTATATGGTGGTGTATCTTCAGCTTATGGCGGCAGTTTGCAGGCTGCATTTGATTACGACAACTTTTTCGCGAATAACGGATACGAAAGCATTAACGATGCTAACGTTGGCTTTACAACACCAGAAGGCTGGTATCCGGTTTCATTCAACGATAACTATGCCAGTGAAGGTTGGTGGGATCAAAATCATCCATTCTTAGGCCAGCAAACTGTTGTACCAGAAACGCAAAACGCTTCAATTTATGCTACTGGCGAATACAATCTTACTGATGATGTAGTTGTTTACGGTGAATTTATTCACAGCCGTCGTACAACAAAGACTGATGACTATCGTCAGTTCTGGACTGCGGATGTTGGTACGCTATCTACCGATGTTTTAGATGGCTTTGATGGTGATGGTTCTGTATTCCCTGTTGCGTTAACTGACCACTTTAGCTCAGAAATTCAAGTTGACTATACCCGTGGTGTTGTTGGTGCTACCGGCGATATTGGCTTCTGGACTTGGGACTTATCTTACCAGTACAGTTACAACGATGGAAAATACGAACAGGACATCATCTATAACGACGCAATGCTAATGGCCCAGTTTAATGCGGCTGACGGTGTGAGCTGCTCTGGTGAAGTAACAGAGTTTAGCGGCAACACGTGTGTAGATATCCCATGGACTGATCCTCAGTTCCTTTTCGGTAACAGAACTCCAGCACAAGAAGCGTTCTTATTTGGTCGTGATTACGGCCAAACAACTTACGACCAACAAACCCTTGAAGGTTATGTAACAGGTGACCTGTTCTCTTTACCAGCTGGTGAAGTAGGCGCAGCGTTCGGTTTCCAAATTCAAAAAGATGAAATCGAAGATACTCCTGGAGAGAATACCCTTAACGGCAACTCTTGGGGTCTTTCTGGCGCGGGCATTACAGCTGGTGACCAGTTGACTAAAGCAATTTACGCGGAAGTTAAAGTTCCACTTCTAGAAGACGTAACAGGCTTTGAAAGACTAGACCTAACTGCCTCTGGTCGTTGGAACGATGTTGATACTTATGGTTCAGACACAACGTTTAAATTAGGCTTGAACTGGTCAATCATCGATGGCGTGAGCGTTCGTGCGAGCCGCGGTACGTCTTTCCGTGCTCCAGCACTGTACGAGCTATACCTTGCAGAGCAGACTGGTTTCGCGGGTCAGCTAGCTATCGACCCATGTCTTGACTACGTAAATCAGTTCGATTCAGGTGCAATCAACGATACAGTATTTGCAAACTGTCAAGCTGAAGGTATTCCTGCGGATTACGAGCAAGGCGGAAGTTCGGCATTGCTTGTTACAAGTGGCGGTGTAGGTCGTCTTGAAGCAGAAACTTCAGTTGCAGAAGGTATCGGTCTTGTTCTAACAAGCCCTGAAGATACGTTCGCATTCTCGATTGACTATTTCAACATTGAGATTTCAAACGAGATTGACAACTTGGGTGGTGCAGACATTGTAAACCGTTGTTATAACTCTATCGATTTTGCTAACGAGCCGCTATGTGATCTGTTTACACGTAGAGACGGTTCAGACGCAAACGATTTTGGTATTGACCAGGTTAACGGCGGTTACGTAAACATTTCATATCAGCGTGTACGTGGTGTTGACTACAACTTCACTTACGATGAAGAATTCGATTGGGGTAACGTTCGTTTCCGCGTAGAACACACTATGCAGATTGAAAAGTTCGGCCTACTGTTTGAAGATTCTCCGTATAACAACGAAGTTGGTGAAAACGGTGTTCCTAAGCACGTAGGTGTTGCACGACTAACCTATGGTAGAGACGACTGGAGCGTTACGTGGACAGCAAGCTACTTTGATTCTACTAACGACTACGAGTACTACGGAAGTGAAACCAACACGACCACGCTTAATGGTGAAACGGTGACGTTTATCGATGAGACTAAATGGACGACATACCACGCGGTATCAAGCTCATTTGCTTACGAAGACTTTGACTTTACTGTTGGTGTAGCCAACTTGTTTGACGAAGAACCACCTCAGCTATCAGCAAGTGGTTTTGAGTTAGGTAACTCAGCTCTTTACTCTCAATATGACTTTATCGGTCGAAGAGTATTTGCTAACGTAAAATACAACTTCTAAAAATTTGACTTGAAGTAGTAAGCCTCCGTTAATCGGAGGCTTTTTTCATGGAGAAAATTAAAAAATGAAAGCGCGTTTGTCTTTATTGAAAACGATTATGCTGGGAAGCCTAGCTTTTTCTTGCACATCTTATGCGGACGTTCAGCAACCTATTATTGAAAGTTATGCAAAGCATGCTCAATATTTGGATATTAAAATTTCCCCCGAAGGTACCTACTTAGCTTCAACATCCCGCAGCGAAGATGGATTAATTTCCCTGACAGTTTTAGATATCAAAAAACAAGAGGTTGTGTCGATTACGCGTGGGCGCGGGAAAGAGTCGGTCAGTACATTTAACTGGCTAAATGATGATCGTCTCTTATTAACAATGGCTCGTGAAGTGGGCTCCTTTGAGCAACCGCTGCCCACAGGCGAACTTATAGCTATGAACGCTGACGGAAGTGACAGCACGATATTAACTGGCTGGCGTTCAGAAAGTGGCGATAAGCGGTTCTCTCAAATTGTTGACTATTTACCATCAGATCCTGATGCCGTTGTGGTTTACAGCGTTGATTTGACCGCGAGAGAGCCTTACCTAGATCTTTATAAGATGAAAGTAAGCAATGGGCGGAAAAGTGGTATGGGAAGAATGCCGCTACGTCGCTATGCGGGCAGTGGAGCAGGGGTTATTACTGGAACCAACGGCAACGTATTGGCGATGTTTAACTCTGACCCTAACGAAGATAATAAGCAAACGTTAATCGTTAGATCGTCTCCCGAAAGTGATTGGTATACAGCATATGAAGCCGGTGCATACGACCCATTTTTCCAACCTTTAGTTTTTTTAGCTGATAACAAAACTCTTGTTGGTTTAAGTACCATAGAAACAGATACACAAGCACTTGCTACATTTAATGTAGATACAAAAAAGCACACTGTTCTTTACGCACATGACAAAGTGGATGTTTCACCCATTGTTCACGTTCAAAATGGCCAAGTAAGAGAAGTTCAAGGGGCTTCTTTTGAATATCTGGGTATTGATTCTGTATTTTTGGACGGTGTCCAGTATAGTGAAGATCAAAAAATATTAGCAAGCTTAACAAATACCTTTAAAGGGCAAATGGTTCAAGCAACGTCTTCTACTAATGATACAAATCAAGTGATCTTTCGTGTTGGTAACGCGAATAACCCCACAGTTTTTTACTTGTTTGACAAGTCAGCACGTAAACTCGTCAAACTCGCTGATACTAGGCCCTGGCTTAAAGATCTAACGATCCCTAAGTCACAACTAATCACCTATAAAGCAAGAGACGGTCAGGAAATTTCGGCAGTTCTAACGCTTCCTGATGGAAAATCCAAAAACCTTCCTTTTGTTTTACTTCCCCATGGTGGGCCACACGGTCCTTATGATTCATTAAGTGGAATGGACAGCGATGCCAAGGTATTAGCGTCACATGGATACGCAGTACTGCAACCGAACTTCCGTGGATCGGGTGGCTATGGTCTTCCGTTTGAAAAATCGGGATTCCGTAAGTGGGGTACCACGATGATAGATGACATGACTGATGGAACAATGCACCTTGTTAAACAAGGTATAGTTGATAAAGACCGCATGTGCGTTTACGGTGGTTCATATGGTGGTTATGCTGCATTACAAAGTGTAATCCGTGAGCCTGATCTTTACCAATGTACAATTGGTTTCGTGGGTGTATACGATTTAGACATGATGCTTGAGAAAGGTGACATCCCTGAAAACCAAGCAGGCATTAACTACCTTAATCAAGTGCTGCCAACGGGTGGTGAAAGGGATTTACAGTCTCCAGTTAAAAATGTAAGCAAAATAAAAGTTCCTGTTTTCATTATTCAGGGTGAAGAGGACGTACGTGTACCTAAAGAGCATGCATTTGCCTTGCGTGCTGAGTTAGAAAAGCGCAACATGCCCTACGAGTGGATGATGAAATCAGGCGAAGGCCATGGTTTCTATAAGCCTGAGAATAACGTAGAGCGTTGGGATGCAATGATCAAGTTTTTGGATAAGCATACTCAGTAAACGGCATGCTTTACTGCAACTAGAAATTGCAAATAAAATCAAAAGGAAACGGTTAGCTACTGTTTCCTTTTTTTATTTTTAGCTTTGTTTTCTAACATTAAGGGTTACTATTAGACAGGTTAATAAATAAAAAAGAGAAGGAATACATGTGCGGATTTATACAGCGTATTACTGACTCACCAGACGTTATAGCGCTACTTGAAGAAGTCGGGCTTACACAAACCATACCGCTTTTTGTCAACGAATCTTCCACAAGCAATGTCATTAACTTTTATCCTGCGTTTGGCAAAGTGCCTGAACGACAAATTACTAATTTAATAGTATCGGGTGATAGCACCATCGATGCAACGTGGTGGTTCGACGCAAAACCTAATGGAAACACGCTTGCTGTAGGTGATAGAACAACATTTAACGCTCGAAATCTCGATAGCCCTTATTGGAGCAAGTTCATTCTTGAACGACGCGCTGTGGTTGTAGCAACTGCAGTAGGAGAGTCAAATCCACTTGGCAATGGAAAAGCGCACTATCTAATGAAACCGGTTACTGGAGCATTGCTCATTGGCGCGGTATACCGGCGGTTTAGTAACGGTTTATTTTCCTGTGCTGTAGTGACGCGCCCACCCGTAGAGGGATTTAGTCAGTATCATGAAAAATCCATTCCTTGCTTTCTTCCCCATAATGCACATGCGATAAATGCGTGGTTAGCGGCAGACACACAAGGCTCATTGAACAATGAGGTAGAATATATTTTGAATAATCCTCGTATTTATACCGATCTCGAAGTTACACGAGTAAAGACGTTTAAAAGCGCCGAGGCAATCGGTGAAGTTAACGTGTTAAAGGCTGACGAAAACCGCTGACTTTAGCTTCTAAGTGAGTAAAGGAAGGCGGCTATAAAAACAGCCACCTATGATAATTCAACTAACAAATAACGTTTTATTTAAGGTAGGAAAGCAAGGTTTCCTCGTCTGCACCTAAAACATTCTTTTTCACTTCTTTGTCGACGACGTCTGAACATTGAGATGACATTCCGCCTCTCAATTTGCCAAGGAACCCAGGCCCACTAATAATATCTATCGAGCCCAACGCACCTCGTTTACGCTCACCATCTAGCCAGTCAGCAATGTCGCTAGCGAAGCGCTCATCTTCGAGTTCAGCGGCATCTTTTCGATTCATGCTATCAACGCCCGGCACCTGCGAAGCAGGAGCCGATTGTCTGCCGGGTTTATCTGTATAAATGTCTTGGTCACTCGCGCCACTAAACTCATTGTGCCATTTTTTTACTTCAACAAGCGCACTTCCGTGGTTGGTATAGGTGTAAGCTGTGGCGTCGTCGTGGTTGGCCACAATTACGTAGTGTTTTTGAACTGTCATACAGCCTCCTATGTCCATTTATGTAAAACATTCACGTTTATGATGTTCGGTAAAAGGCAAGTATGAAAAATATGCCTGAAACCCGAGATAAAACGCTAATGTAAGAGGGGAGTTGCAATATCAACACCAAAGCTAAAGCAAATAACTGTAGGGCGGCTACTCTGCTCGCTACCTCGAATCGGGGTTCAACCCGTGCAAAGCGCTTGGTAGGAATAATAACTAGGAAGAAGCGAGTTATGCTTAATCCATAAGATTAAGGTAATTTATCTAATCGTAATATATGTTTTTGAACAATAATATTGATTGTAAGGGGGTTGCAGTCTACATTAACCATTATAAGAAATAGGACATAAGAAATAAGAGATAAGGACTTTTCAATGAATAAAATAGGAATTTTAGCGGCGTTTCTATTCTTACCCGCAATAGTGAATGCTTCGACCATGAATGAATCTGAGCAGCCAAACTCCCTTAATAGCCCGAAAAAGGCCTCTTTTACATCAACTACAAAGGCATTAACTGAAACATCAGCCACATGCTATGTTGTTTCTGAATACTACAAAGGAGCAAGGAGGCAAAAAGTGGTCAGCAACCAAATTGAAAATCGCATTATAGACCACGTGAACGCTAAAGATTTAAATCTCAATGATTTAGGTAAAGGTGAGGAATTGACTGGTCTAGAAATTGAAATTGATGGCCATTCAGTAGACCTTAATGTTCATCGTGACTTAAGTGGAGAGTCTAGCATTGCTATTGTTGGTGACGCTGAGAATCGCTTAGTTTTTCGACTTGGCTTTTTGTCGGAACTCTCTACAAATCATAAATATAAGTTAAATTCGGTAGCATTAAGCCTAGAGAGAGGCATGTCTAAAATTGATGGGATGACCCATGCGCTAGCATTTATGGATGGCGAAATAGATGAAACAACTAATACCATTGCTGACGACGAGCAGTGCCGAAGAGAACTTGCTAAAAAACAGGCAAAAAACCAATATTGGGGGGCTTATATTGGCCCAGGTCTAGATTCTTCAAATATTTTAGATACCATTTCTCCAGGAATTTGCAAAAGAACAGTGAGTATGCGCACTTGCTATGCGAGTAATGGCCAGACTCCTTGTACAGAGACAGTGTACGCTTTTCCGGAGCGGTGCGATTGACGGAAAACAGAACTAAATTATGCCTGGCCTTTTCAGCAACGCCTTTACAAGCATTTGGCAGGTTTAGGTAATCCTGCCAGTTTGGTGGCTTGCTTAGCCGGGCCTTTTTTAAAGAGTCGCTGCAGGTAGCGGCTATTACCTTTTTCTGGCCCAAACTTATTGGCCATAGCTTTCACCAAAGCACGAATTGCTGGGCTGGTTTCGTACTCTTCATAGAATGCGCGTACGAAGCGCACCACTTCCCAGTGGGCTTCTGTTAATTCAATGTTCTCTTCTTGCGCCAGCAACTCAACCATATCTTCTTCCCAAAGGGTATAGTCGAGTAAATACCCGGCTTTGTCTGTAGGGATCGCTTGCCCTTTATAATTGAAGCTATAGGTTTCTTGTGTCATGAAAGGGGTATCCAGTGCTGATTTTTTGCTGATATTGCAGCAAGTTCTTTGTGAGAAATAGGATTAATATGTTCGGGAAGATATGCGCCCCTGGTATCCGCATCTGTACTCAAGAACGACAGGTTAAGCGTTGGTTTGTCTTTTGCCGTGCCTTTTGTCGTACTCTCTACCGTGCTTTTTACCGTATTGGCCAGCCGCTCAAAAAACGCGGTGTTTAATGCAGGGGCATAAACGCCATCACCAACAAATACAACATAAGTAGAAGTCGATTGCTCATAAGTGGCTTCAATAAGCTGTTTGTATTCAGTGCTCAAAATTGGCGTTGAAATAGTAATAAGCATTAGAATGTCACCACATGATCTACGCTTTGGATAAGCGTGACCTTTTCTTCTGGGGTTATCCACTCACAGTCTAACTCATCAACTAAACTGTTATTTGAAAGAACCTGCTCAATGTCGTAGGTATCTGCACTTGCTTTACACACAAAGCATTCTTCGATATCGAAAAACGGCATGCTAGCTAAACGTTTGGTGTGATTTTTTATTCCTTTGGTAGACGCTGCCTTAACAAGCTGCAGTACACCTTGGCTTTCAAAAAGCACTTTAACATCGTGCCCATAGTTTGTTGCAGCAAGCGCAAAATCTAAACCGTCTTGGCTTTTAGCATTGGAAAAAGGGCTTTGCGTAAACCTAATAAGTAGTTGCGCCATTAGAATTGTACCAACCTGTTGCAATCATGGAGCGCAGTGAAGAATTCGCCCAAGCCAGCTTGCTCGAAAGGCGCGGTTAAGTTGGCCTGAGACAACCCATTCTCTTTCGCCTCTAACTCACTAACAATACCTCGCTTAACGGCGGCGGTAATGCATACAAGTAATTTCACGTTGTGCTCAGTAGCTAGAGTCTTCCAGCTATCAAGTACGAACAGCTCGTCGCCCGTCTTTAGCATTAAGTTATTGGTGTGGTGTACACCTTCGCTATAAAAGAAAACGTTGTTTATTACATCACCATTATCGATTACACCTTGTGCAAAGGAGAGGGCGCGTAACGCTGTATCGCCTTGAAACGGTGATGATGTGATAAGTACTGAATATTCTGCCATACAAATAAAAACACCCCGGTTAAGGGGTGTTTCTCTTTAAACCTTAAACGCTGTTTTAATCGTCGCCACCAAACGCACCTAGAAGGTGAAGGATAGACGTGAACAAGTTGTATATGTTCAAGTATAGCGAAACTGTTGCACGAATGTAGTTTGTTTCACCACCGTGGATGATACGACTTGTATCAAACAAGATGAAACCTGACATAATAAACACAATCGCTGCACTGATTGCTAAGCTTACCGCTGGAACTGCGAAAAAGATGTTCGCAATAGCAGCTACAAGCACTACAACTAGACCTACTACCAAGAATCCGCCCATAAACGAGAAGTCTTTCTTAGTGGTAAGTGCGTAGCCAGAAAGCGCGAAGAACACAAGGGCTGTTGCACCTAGCGCTTCCATGATCAAGCCTGGGCCCGCAACGCCTAGATAGAAATTAAGCGTGTAACCTAGTGATGCACCCATTAGACCTGTGAATGCAAACACCCAGTAGATACCAGATGCTGAATCAGCTTTTTTCTGAACTACAAATAACGTAATAAAAGCGCCGATAGTCATAACAAGAGACATCATAGGAGAAATGCCTACTGCCATTGCTATACCAGCACAAACCGCACTAAACGCCAGTGTCATCGCAAGCAGCATATAGGTGTTGCGTAGAACCTTGTTCGTCTGCAATACCGATGGTTGAGATGCACTTGAATACATCGAACGTTGATCCATTGTTTCCTCCAACAGGACTTATGATATGACCAAAATGGTACACAATTATTTAGTGTATGTTGTATGGGTTTTAGTTCCCATTTTCAAGTAGTTTCAGATGAAAATGGTGTCAGGTGAATATAAAAACATCTCTTATACGTGCTAAACAGTCTATTTGATTGAAATCTCGGCACTTAGACAAATTTTTTAATTTTTCGCTTTACAGTCATAAAAATATCATTAAGATACGCAGCACTTCAGGAGAGTTGGCAGAGCCCGGTTTAATGCACCTGACTTGAAATCAGACGTGGGGTCAAACCCACCGGGGGTTCGAATCCCTCACTCTCCGCCATATTATGAAAGCCCGCACATTGTTGCGGGTTTTTTTATGCCCGTCTACCTCGTTAGACTTTCGTATAAGACCACAGTCGCATTGTTACATTCCGTTCACATGTTTAGGCTTGCGCTTTTCTTCGCGCAATCTAAAGGTGTTATGTGTCACAAGAAAGTTCTTCTTATCAAAATCTTCACAAACCGAGCAGTAGTTTTAAATCAAGAGACGAATATTTAAATCACGAACTTCAAATACTTTCTCCAAAACGTTGGCGGTTGAACCTGCCTGGTAAAGACTACCGCGTTGAGTGGGAAGACTTTGTGCCAGGCATGGCGGCGACCATAGGAAAAATCGTTATGGTTGCCGCCGTAGTGGGTGCATTCGCAGCACCGCTGGGGCTATCTCCTGAGTTTGTTATTGAAAACGTGCGCTTTGAATTACTCATTGCAGCAGTCTTGTTCGTTGTTCTGATTTCCGGTTTCCTAAACCCGTCAGCTAATTTAGCAGGTACACACGGCCCCTTACTGCCCTTGGTACCCCTTATTGTTGCATCTGGCGGCCATCCCATGGCGCTCGGCCTGCTCATTGGACTATTTGGTTTTATTTTAGGAATAACGAAGGGCGGCAGTGTGCTTGCTAGGCTAACCAGTAACGGTGTATGCGGTGGGTTGCTGTTGTACTTAGGGTTTATTGGCATTACAGGCCAGGTGAAGAAACTCTTTGCGTGGGCAGAAAGCTTCGATATGGCTTTCTTAGCCTTCGTGGTGATCATTGCCACTATTTTAATGTATGCATGGCTAGAGCATATTCAAAAGCGCTGGCTAGCCATTCCGCTTGGTGCGGTGATGGCGGCGGTCATTGCGTTTTCCTTCGGTGCGCCATTTGAGTTCACAACGTCGCCGGGTATGCCTAACTTGAACCCTGCTTATTGGTGGGGGGAAGACACAGGTTGGAAACTAGGCCTGCCAGACTGGTCACATTTCATTGCTGTGCTGCCTTTTGCTGTGCTGGCTGTGTCTATGTGGTCGCCAGATTTCTTAGGTCATCAAGTCTTCCAAAAGCTTAGCTACCCTAAAAAAAGTGAACGAGCGCACATGAATATAGATGACACCATGATTGCTGCATCTAGTCGTCAGGCAGTGGGAAGCCTATTGGGAGGAGGGAATATCTCATCTTCGTGGGGGACCTACATTATTCCGGCTTCAATCGCGCGCAGACCCATACCCGGTGGTGCATTAGTTACTGGCTTTTTATGCGTTGTAGCGGCACTTTGGGGTTACCCCATGGATCTAGCAATTTGGCCGCCAGTACTTTGCGTAGCGCTTATTGTTGGGGTCTTTCTGCCGCTAATGGAAGCCGGTATGCAAATGACGCGTGAAGGTAAAACGACGCAATCTGCAGCATTGGTAGTGATCTCCTCTGTATTAGTTAATCCAGTATTCGGATGGTCTTTTACTATGCTTTTGGATAATTTGGGGCTCGTTGGGTGCAAAGATAGAGCTGGAGAGCTCGGCAAAGCAGGGCGTTGGCTAATTCCAGGAATTACGTTTTTGGTGTTATGTACCGTTATGGCACTAATTGGTATGTTCCCGGGTGTGCCCGCGATTATGGAAACCTTCAGAATGTGATGAGGGCTTTAGGGTAAGGTTACTTCTTTAAAGTTCAAGTTACTGAAACCAGATATGCTATTACGCGAACGGCGTCGGAGGTGTTTCTCCACGCCGTTTTTATTTAATTTATTAAGCTGATATCTCTCATCCACTGAAGTTACGTTTTTACCACATAAATTAAGCGTTACGCGTACCGCAATTTACTTGTCCCAGTAGGGCGTACTTTCAAAATAGCTTGATAAAAAGTCAATGAAAACCCTTAGCTTATTAGAAATGAGCTTACGATGAGGATAGACCGCATACAAAGAGATAGCTTGCGGTACGAAATCGTCCAGTATGGACACGAGTTCCCCGTTTTTGAGCGCTTCACCGGCAATGAAGGTAGGTTGAAGTACATAACCTTCACCCTGCTTTGCTACATTGGTTAGGACTTCTCCATTATTCGCGGTTAGCTTGGGCGTCACAGTCTGGGCATTTGCTTTAAGCGCCGCAATAAGCACTGATTTATCGTTATCATAGTTGACGTAGGAGTACTCAAGATAGTGTTCTGGTTTTAATTCGGCTGGATGTTGCGGTGTGCCATATTTTTCCAGGTAGGCTGGTGAAGCGCACAGGGCCAGCTTTATCGTTGTAATTTTCTTGGCCACCAGCGACGAGTTAGCTAGGTGACCTGCACGTATTGCTACATCAAACCCTTCGTCTATCACATCAATCTTTCTGTCGTTTAGCTGCAAGTTTATCGATACGTGAGGGTGTGCTTGTTGAAACGCACTGAGTGCACTCGCTAAATGTAATGTTGAGAAAGAGACAGGGGCACTTACGTGCAGAACTCCCTTTGCTTCTGTATTGAGCAACCCAAGCTGACTTTCCATATCGGTTACGCTTTCAAGAATGTGATTTGCATGTTGCAAACACTGCTGACCAGCCTCGGTTAGGTGAATTTTTCTTGTAGTGCGATTGAATAAACGCGTATCAAGTTGCTTCTCTAATTCGGCAACATACTTGCTTACGAGTTGATTTGACGTGTCTAGCTTTTCTGCAGCTTTTGTAAAACTGCCTTCATTCGCAACAACGCAGAAGGTTTTCAGTAGCGATAATTTATCCATCGTTTAGCCATTCGTCTCAATAAACAACAAATTGTTGGTAATCATTCAATATTTAACCGCTTTATTCAATAGGTGTTGGTAACTATTCTATATGCATCAGGTTAGCGCTGTGCCAACTCAATGAAGTCAGGCGGAGCGTTCATCACTTTTTAGATATGACACTTTCAATTACGAGAGACTTTGAGGATTCAACAATGAACAAGCAATTTCTGAAAAACATTTTTACTTCTAACAGCAGTATTTCTAGTTTGGTTTTACGTGTGCCTGTGGGCATTATTCTTACCGCACACGGCGCACAAAAGCTTTTTGCGTGGTTTGGTGGTTATGGACTAGAAGGCACAGGTCAGTGGATGGAAAGCATTGGTTTAGCGCCAGGCTTTTTAATGGCATTGCTGGCCGGCAGCGCTGAGTTTTTTGGCGGGCTAGCGCTTATTATAGGTTTTCTAACACGCCCAGCCGCTTTAGTAAGTGCATTCACAATGGTGATTGCGATTTTTAGTGTACATGCAGCAAACGGTTTATTTATGACTAACAACGGTTACGAGTTTGCGCTAACGCTACTTGCTGCAACAGGTGCGCTAGCTATTCAAGGTGGCGGTAAACTTTCAATCGACTCTCTTATTAGTCACAAGCTTAATAAATAGCGGTTGTGAGATTCGACGACTAACGAAACCGGCCCAAATGCGCCGGTTTCAATGGCTATAGAGCCCTTATATCAATCCGCATAGATAATTGCCCACTCATAAGACGCTGGCAAGTTTCCTAGCGAAGCTTGGGAATGCAGGAATGGTATTCTCTACATCTAACAAGGTATGGTTTTATGCAACAGCTAACGCAAACTCGCCCGTCTGTGAGAATTAACACCGCTTATATTTCTCATGGTGGTGGGCCGCTTCCACTTCTTGAAATGCAGTCAGTAGGAGAGGCGAGAACGCCTGCCTATCACATTGAAATGATTGAAGCGCTCAAAGCATTATCAACAGATTTACCCAAACCTGATGCAGTCATAGTGATTAGTGCCCATTGGGAAGATACTGAAGTCTGTGTAACTACTCACCCAGAACCTTCCTTGATTTATGACTATTATGGCTTCCCTAAAGAGGCGTATTCCCTTGAATATCCGGCCAAAGGGGAAGTAGCACTTGCAACTTTATTACTAAAGCGTTTAGCAGGACAAGGCATAGCTGTACGGGAGGATAGGGCACGAGGTTTCGATCATGGAATGTTCATTCCCCTAAGTATTATGTATCCCAGTGCCGATGTACCCTGTATTCAACTATCCATTACGTCTGATTTGGATTCTAAAAAGCATGTTCTATTGGGGGAAGCAATTAGGAAAGCTGTTGAACTCGGGGTAGAGCCTGTAAATAGTGAAGCAAAGAACGAAGTGAATATTTTAGTATTGGGCTCGGGGTCTTCTTTTCACAATATGCAGGGCTTTTTTGATAGCTCCGGTGAGGCAATGCGAAAAGCAACGCGCTTTAATAACTGGCTTCAGACAACTATGCAGACCAGTGCCTACAGCGAGAATGAACGCAAAGCTCGTCTTGTTGAATGGTACAGCGCGCCGGATGCCCGATACGCCCATCCTAGAGAAGAGCACCTTCTTCCACTCCATGTTTGTTATGGCGTTAATAATAGAGCAGCTGATAAAGCTCTGTCTTTAACGCTTCTAACCAAACCTGCAAGCATGTTTATGTGGTGTGATTGACCAGTGCTTCACATTGCCGCGTCAGTGCAACACCTGATTGAAAAACGCCTGCGTTAAACGAGAGCAATTAAATTTTGAACACTTTGATTATCAATTGGTCGTTTGAGTAAAAATGTTAAAATTAGTGCTTTACAGTCCCACATAAATCATTAAGATACGCAGCACTTCAGGAGAGTTGGCAGAGCCCGGTTTAATGCACCTGACTTGAAATCAGACGTGGGGTCAAACCCACCGGGGGTTCGAATCCCTCACTCTCCGCCAAATACGAAAAACCCGCACATTGTTGCGGGTTTTTTTATGGGCTAAATTTACGCGCTTTGGTGTATGGCTAAACCTACGCAAAACTATATTGTTCAAAGCTAAACGAACATTATCATTTTGGCCTCATGAACTGTCGACGTGCATAGAATACCTAATGAGAATTTTTGAGTGAGAACTTCAATCGCTTTTAAAAAACGTCGTTTTAAGTTTTACGTGCATTTATAGTAGGTTAACGCTAATAGTGTTTTTAAATAATGAGAACGCAGGTCATTTTCTACCAAGATGGTTATTATTCTTGCGAAAAGGTGAATATTTCACCAGTTGATTGATTTAATTGAAATTAGTGCTTTACAGCGTCACGTAAATCATTAAGATAAGCGTCACTTCAGGAGAGTTGGCAGAGCCCGGTTTAATGCACCTGACTTGAAATCAGACGTGGGGTCAAACCCACCGGGGGTTCGAATCCCTCACTCTCCGCCATATTATGAAAACCCGCACATTGTTGCGGGTTTTTTTATGGGTGAAATATTTTCTGATCTCATCCTGTCTGTATCTTGTAATTACAGGACATTCCATAAAAACCTAGTTATGTCGCGCTTTATTCATAAAAGCTTGGTATACATAAAGGGTTAGCAATCAACTGAAATCATTACGGCATTTTAAAGCGCTCTTCTTTTAGTCTTATGGCGCTGGTCCTACGCAGTTGGTAGTAATAACAAAAATCGAGAGGACATTATGCAGGCAATGCCCACACTTAATTTACGGGACGGAACAGTTGAGCAAAAAAGACAGGAAATTAAGGCTTATTTCCTCGATTCCTTTGATACCTACGAATCGCTTTTCTCTTGTCTTGCCAATGATGACGTATTTTATCAACGACCTGAAAAGTTGCGCCATCCGTTAATTTTCTATTTTGGTCATACTGCTACTTTCTTTATCAATAAATTAGTACTGTCTAAGGCAATAAACGAGCGCATTAACCCAAAATTTGAATCGCTATTTGCCATTGGTGTTGATGAAATGAGTTGGGATGATCTTAACGATGAAAATTACGACTGGCCGAAGGTGGAAGAGGTGCGTCAATATCGTAATCAAGTGCGCACATTGGTATGCGATTTAGTAGATACCATGTCTTTCAGCATGCCTATTGACTGGGAAAGTCCAATGTGGCCCGTTGTAATGGGAATAGAGCATGAACGTATTCATTTAGAAACCTCATCTGTTCTAATCAGACAGCTACCCATTGCATCGGTACGCCCCAGCCCAGAATGGCCTGCATGTAGCACTATGCAAACTAATGCTGAAGCGTTAGAGGCTAATGTTTTAATGACCGTTCCGGCACAGAAAGTCATAAATGACAAAGCGTGGGACAGTGCTTATTACGGCTGGGACAATGAATATGGTTCTCAGCAAGAATCCGTTAGCGAGTTTAGTGCGTCTAAATTTCTTGTAAGTAATGGTGAGTATTTATCGTTTGTGCAAGACGGCGGCTATAACAACGCAAAATACTGGGAGGCTGAAGGCAATAAGTGGCGCGAATATACTAAAGCTCAGCACCCTGTATTTTGGATTGAAAAGGGTGATGATTATTTATATCGCAGCATGCTTGAAGAGCATCCACTACCTTTAGATTGGCCTGTGGATGTGAATTATCATGAAGCGAAAGCGTTTTGTAACTACTTGAGTGAAAAAACGGGTGATCTTATTCGTCTGCCGACTGAAAATGAATGGCAAGCGTTACGACAGCAGGCTGGTGTAACACAAATCGTATACAGCGAAGGATTCAACATAGCGCTGCAAAAGTATGCGTCGAGTGAACCTGTTAATGTTAATAAGTCCGGCGAATTTTATGATGTTGTTGGCAACGTATGGCAATGGACAGAAACACCCATCTATCCGTTTGAGGGCTTTATCGTTCATCCTCTATATGACGACTTTACAACACCAACATTCGACAATAAGCATAACCTCATTAAAGGCGGTAGTTGGGTATCTACAGGTAACGAAGCAATGAAAGATAGTCGTTACGCTTTTAGGCGCCACTTCTTTCAGCACGCGGGGTTTCGGTATGTTCAAGGAAAGCGAGTTATAGCAGTGAACGATTTTGATTATGAAAGTGATACACAGGTTTCGCAATACAGTGAATTCCATTACGGCGACGAGTACTACGGCGTCCCTAATTTTGCTAAAGCCAGTGCGCAGTTTTGTATTGACGCTATGCAAGGGCGTCAACACGCTAAAGCATTAGATTTGGGGTGTGCCGTTGGTCGGTCTACCTTTGAACTTGCAAAATACTTCGATCATGTCGATGGCATCGATTTTTCTGCACGCTTTATAAAAACAGCGTTTGAGATGCAAGAGCGTGGTGAAATACGCTATAACCTTATAGAAGAAGGTGAACTTACGTCGTTTAAGGCGCGTAAGCTCTCTGCGCTCGGTTTAGATGACAGTGTAGACAACGTTGCGTTCGCACAAGGTGATGCGTGTAATTTGAAGCCGCAATTCAAAGGCTACGACTTGATCTTCTTAGGCAACCTTATTGATAGAGTGTATAGTCCAAGAAAGGTATTAACGGACATGGCCACGCGGCTAAATAAAGGTGGATTGCTCGTTGTCGCCAGCCCCTTTACATGGTTGGAAGAGTATACCGAAAGAAGTGAATGGTTGGGCGGCTATAAAGATGAAAATGGTGAAACGCTTAGTTCTACTCAGGCGCTTGAAGATGCATTAGGTCAGAGCTTTAAACGAATTGCTGAACCTAAAGACATTCCATTTGTCATTCGAGAAACAAAGCGGAAATACCAACATACCCTTTCTGAATTTAACGTGTTTGAAAAGATAGAATAACACGGTGTCTATTAAAGTGTGTGTGTAGCATAAAGTGAGCGCGGTACGCGTGTTTCGCGCTTATAAATATAATAGATTTCAGAAGGCCTTTAGCCAATAGTAAATGCGTAAGGCTATATAAATAGGATAATGTGAAGGTGAGCAACGCGCTAAGCCATCTCCCCGTGTTCAACGCTATGCAAAGCGAGTTTATGCCTTACAAGGATGTATGGCAGGCACCTTCTCACCTGAAACTCGATCAAACCCGTCTTAAATATTCAGCGATATTTCGCCGCTTTCAGGGCGCGTCTTCATCTCAAGCGAACGTTGTCGCGTCTCAGCAAGACCCTATTCCAATGTGGATAGCGGATATGGACATCCCGCCTTGTGATGAAATTCTCAGCGCGATTACACAAAACCTTCGCTCTACTTATGGATATCAGTCCCTTGATATCGGTGACGCGGTAGCAAAACGTTTTGAGCGTACCACGCAAAAAAGTAGTCGATTTAAAGTGGAAAGTGGCGATGTTGTGGATGTTGCGAGCGCAATAGGAGCAATAGACGTTGCACTTCACACTTTTTGCCAACCTGGTCAAAAAGTCATGGTTTTAACACCAACCTATTCCCCTTTAACAGAGACCATTCATAATAACGGCTTAACGCCAGTATCTATTCCAGTCATTCAAAACACGCGTCAAATTCAGACTAAGCTTTCTGAAGTTGCCGCGACAAAGGGTAGCGACAAGAGTCGTCAGGAAGACGTCGAAGGTTCTAACGCAACTATAGATACTTCAGCCTTCGATAGTGCTGCGGCTGCATTCGTGATTTGCCATCCTAATAACCCTACAGGTACAGTGTTAAGTGCAGAAGAGCAGCGTGTTATTATGAGCTTCTGCGCCAAGAACGATATTTTAATGATCACTGATGAGGTGCACAGCGAGTTTGCATTTAACTCGTCAAATGAACCAACGCTAATCCCCATGTTTGGTGCAGAGGTAAGCAATAAGAGCGAAAGGCGCCAAGAAAGTCAAAACGGTGGTAACACCCATACTCATCAACTGCCACGCATTATCCACATTAATAGCGTGTCCAAGGCGTTTAACCTAGCGAGTATTCCAGGTGCATCGTATGCGGTCATTAAGGATGAAACGATCAGAGAGACGTTTGCCCAAGCTATTAATAGCAGGCACCTGAACGCAAGTAACTTAGGAAAAGTTGCGTTGATTGCCGCCTATGAGAAGGGAAGTACTTGGTTAGACAGCGTAAAAAGTGCGTTGAGCTTCAACCGAAAGCTTGTTGTGCGCTTCTTTGAGCACTATGGTTTATCTGTTAATTATACAATGGGCAGCGCTGGCTATTTCTTGTGGCTAGACCTTTCAACATTCCCTTCGCATTTAACACAGCCGAACAGTATCGCTTCTGTGCATGAAGCTCCTTTAGGTGACGCTTCTCGTCAACCTCTCAAATATTCACCCGTGACCACTGTGGAAGGATGTATTGAGCGAGGCGTGATAGGTAACGACGGCGCGACCTTTGGTTCTCCACACCATATTAGGCTAAATTTAGCCTGTCACCCTGCGGTTGTAGAAACCGCGCTGCAAAGACTGTGCTTTATTTCTTAGCGTAGCTTAACCCGCATCTGTTGACCGATAGTTAGTTTAATTCTAAATATTAGAATAATATGCTCAAATATATGACATTTTATTTCTATTAAAGAGGATTAAAATGGCCTTATTAAATAATTAGCCCTTGACACATGTTCTATCGCCCAGCGTTACTCCTGCTGGGCAGAAGAGTCAGTGGCGGCTTACGGTTATAAGGAATGCAAGATGATGTATTTGAGAAAAGCGAATGAAAGAGGAAAAGTGAACTTTGGCTGGCTAAAAAGCCAACATAGCTTTTCGTTTGGACATTATTATGATGCAAAACATATGGGGTTTTCAGCGCTACGGGTTATCAATGACGATGTTGTTCAGGCCGGCAGAGGTTTTGAAACCCACGGTCACAGAGATATGGAGATAATTTCATATGTTGTGAGCGGTGCTTTAAAGCACAAAGATAATACCGGTAATGAGTACGTAGTGCCTGCGGGTGACGTGCAAGTAATGAGTGCAGGTAAGGGTATTATGCATTCAGAGTTTAACCCTTCTACTGAAGAGCCTGTTAACTTTCTGCAAATTTGGATTGTGCCCAATGAAAAAGGCGGTACGCCCAGCTATGCGCAAAAAACCTTTGGCACACAGGCGGGTGGAAATAACCATGATTCAAAGCTTGAATTATTAGTAAGTGATAACGGTAGGGAAGGGTCATTACGCATTAAGCAAAATGCGGCAATCAGCCGTTTAACTTTGAAAGCTGGCGAAACATGGGAGCATGGCACTGAAGACCAAAAGGGTTACCTTCATATGATTAGCGGTAATGTACAGGCTGTGGTAGACAGTGAAACGAATGCAGTTGAAATAGAGGCAGGCGATGCTTTGGGTATTTACGAGCAAGACATCATTCGTCTGAAAGCCTCAGAGGAAAGTGTGGCCTTGTGGTTTGAATTACCTAGATAGCTGCCTAAAAGTAATCTAGATCAATAATTTAGTTTCAAATTGTGTATCTCTACTTCACGAATTCTTATCTCGTGGTATGATGACTTGGATAAGGTTAAAGGCTGGTAATACTTCTCATTAATGAGCATTATCAGCCTTTATTCCAGTTGTATGTAAAACTGAAGTCAGTGAGATACTAGAGTGATAAAAATAATCCTAGCAGATGACCATGATTTGGTCAGAACAGGGATACGCCGGATTCTGGAAGACGTAGACGATTTTACTATTCTCGCAGAAGCGAAGAACGGTGAAGACGCGGTACTTTTGTGCCGAAAAAAACGCGCCAGATGTGGTACTCATGGACGTGAATATGCCCGGTATTGGTGGACTGGAGGCGACAAAGAAAATTGTTCGTATGTCTGAAAATACGCGTGTTATTTGTGTTTCAATGCACAAGGAAAGTCCTATTCCAATGCAAGTTATGGACGCAGGCGCATACGGTTTTCTGACAAAAGATGCAGAGCCAGACGAAGTAATACGCGCTATCCATAAAGTTGCGGCAGGACAAAAGTACGTTGATCAAGAAGTGGCCAATAGCATCGCCATCGGTAAGTTATTGCCTAGTTCGGATAATCCGTTTGACGAGCTATCGAGTAGAGAACTTACAATAGCAATGCGATTAACCGAAGGTCACAAAGTGCCGGATATAGCCCGAGAACTCAGTATTAACTCAAAAACGGTTAATACTTACCGTTACCGAATGTTTCAAAAGTTAGGCGTAAATTCTGATGTAGAGCTAACGCACTTGGCCTATCGTCATAAGCTTATCAATCCTAACACCTTTTAAGCGTCACTAGACGCGCAACGTCAAAGTGATTATGTCTGCATTTGATTCAGCAGCATTTCTTAAGAATCTAACCTCTCAACCTGGCGTGTACCGCATGTACAATAGTCAGGAAGAGGTTATTTACGTAGGAAAAGCCAAAAACCTTAAAAAGCGTGTATCAAGCTATTTTCGTAGTAATCTTGATAACGCCAAAACGCGTTCGCTAGTTAGTCAGATTGCGAACATGGATGTCACGGTTGTAAACAGCGAAACCGAAGCGTTCTTGCTTGAGAACAACTTCATCAAGAAATACAAACCGCGTTACAACGTGGTCATGCGTGACGACAAGTCTTATCCCTTTATCTTCTTATCCGACCACGAACATCCAAGGCTTTCTTTCCATCGCGGCCCTCAAAAGAAAAAGGGCGAATACTTTGGCCCATACCCCAGTGCGTGGTCGGTGCGAGAAAGCTTGCGTTCAATGCAGCGAATCTTCCCCGTACGTCAGTGCGAAGATAGCTATTACCGAGCACGCAGCAGACCTTGTCTTCAGTATCAGATGCAGCGCTGTAGTGCGCCGTGTGTAGAAGGCTATGTGAGCGATGAAGAATATAAAGAGCAGGTCAATTTTGCACGCTTGTTCTTGAAAGGTAAAAACCAGCAGGTCATTGGTGGGCTGGTGGAAAAGATGGAAGCAGCCAGCGAGGCACTCAACTTTGAAGCTGCTGCCCGTTACCGCGATCAGATTAATGCACTAAGAAAAGTTCAAGAACGACAGTGGGTTGCCGGTACTCAAGACGAAATGGATGTGTTTGGGTTTGCGTTCAAAGGCAATATGGCGTGTATTCAGGTAATGTTTATTCGTGAAGGGCAGTTGTTAGGCAGCAAGGCCTATTTTCCCAAAGTACCCAACACTGCCGATGAACAAGAAGTTTTTGAATCTTTCTTCCTACAGTTCTATCTGGCGGGTAACAAAGTTATTCCCAAGCAGATAGTACTTAGCAATACATTAACTGACGAAGACGCTATAGCAGATGTACTAGCCAGTGAAGCGGGACACAAGGTCCAGTTCTACAAAGGGGCGAGGGAAGAGAAGCGCAAGTACCTGCAGCTGGCGCAGTCAAATGCGCAAACTGCGTTAGATGCTCAATACAGTCAGCAAAAGTCTGTGTTTGCACGCTATCTCGACCTAGAAGCGGCACTGGAAGTTGATACGCCTATTCAACGCATGGAGTGTTTTGATATATCACATACGTCTGGCCAGCAAACGGTTGCTTCGTGTGTGGTATTTAATCGTGAAGGTCCGCACAAAAGTGACTATCGCCGATATAATATAGAAGGCATCACCCCAGGTGATGACTACGCGGCCATGGCACAGGCGTTAAAACGTCGCTACAAGTCAGTGAAAGAAGTGCAAAAAATACCTGACCTTCTATTAATAGACGGTGGTAAAGGACAGCTTTCCCAAGCAGAAGCGTTTTTTGAAGATTGGCCCCATGATAAAAAGCCTATGCTGTTAGGCGTGGCAAAAGGCACCACCCGTAAGCCTGGCTTAGAAACACTAATACTGGCAGGTAGCCATCAGGCTCTGCCGATGGACAGCCATTCGCCAGGGCTTCACCTAATTCAGCATATTCGCGATGAATCTCACCGATTTGCCATTACTGGGCACCGCAACCGACGCCAGAAAGTTAAAACCACATCGAGTTTGGAAAGCATACCTGGTATTGGTGCTAAACGCAGACAAACACTGCTTAAATTCATGGGGGGATTGCAGGGTCTTAAGAAAGCCAGCAAAGATGAAATTTCAAATGTACCTGGTATAAGCCCTGAACTGGCGGAAACTATTTACGACCACCTTCATCAATAAATGAATGAGTAACAAGCAATGCATTACAAATTAAGGTAATGTGTTAGAAAAATGAAAGATGCAGAGCTTATACGCTACCGCGCTAAAACGCCCATAGAGGCATAACACCGAGACGTACTTTTTATGTGGACTGTTCCAAACTGTATTACTTTATTCCGAGTAATCCTTATTCCTGTATTTGTAGTTGTTTATTTTCTTGATTGGCGCTGGGCGCACGAGGCAGGCGCATTTATTTTTTGGCTTGCGGCAATAACGGACTGGTTTGACGGCTATCTAGCAAGAAAACTACAGCAGTCTACACCCTTTGGTGCATTCTTAGATCCTGTAGCAGACAAGCTCATTGTGGGCGCTGCTCTTCTTATGATTACTCATAGTTATGCAAACCTGTGGATCACGTTGCCATCTATTGCGCTATTGGTTCGTGAAATTTATGTGTCGGCGTTACGTGAATGGATGGGTTCGAATGGTGTAAGGGATGCGGTTAAAGTGTCTTTTATAGGTAAAGCAAAAACCACTGCGCAAATGTTAGCCTTAATTGGCTTGTTGTCGGGATTAGAAACTTTCATGGGCATAACTATTTATTGGGTTTCTTTAGGTTATATTCTTTTATATTTCTCAGCAGTGCTGTCAATTTGGTCAATGTTTGTTTATACAAAAGCGGCCTGGCCACACCTTCGAAGTGGCGCAGTAAAGTGAAATTGATCGTACATTAATCAAAGTGAATAAAAAAATAGCAAACGATCATAAAAAACCGCATTTATCTCAATTTAAACGCTTTTTTGTGTTGACAGTTTTGAATGGGTAGGTAGAATGCACCCCACATTTCGAGAGGACATCAACCAAACGAAATGGTCGATTAAGACATGCGGGAATAGCTCAGTTGGTAGAGCACGACCTTGCCAAGGTCGGGGTCGCGAGTTCGAATCTCGTTTCCCGCTCCAATCTCTTAGAGATGAGTTTTAATCACGCGCCAGACGCATCTGGCGGAATGGCAGAATGGCTATGCAGCGGATTGCAAATCCGTCTATCTCGGTTCGACTCCGGGTTCCGCCTCCAAACGCTGCATCGCAGCATCAGGTTCTACGCCTGACACCTTTGCTGAAAAGCAACCCGATGCCCGGGTGGTGAAATTGGTAGACACAAGGGATTTAAAATCCCTCGCTGGTAACAGCGTGCCGGTTCAAGTCCGGCCCCGGGCACCATTTCATAGTTTTTAATAGTTTCTTACAGTCAATCTAACACCTCAAACTCCCTATTTTTCAGCATTTACAGTGTCTACCTGTATATTGTCGTCTATTGTCATCTCGTGGTACATGGTGCTACATTCGGTGCTACACAGGTTCAATTACGACTAAATAGCACCAGCAAGTAAGCATGTTGGTAGCACCAGTCGATTAATCAGACGATAGGTAGCACCACATGCCCTTAACAGACATTCAAATAAAGCAAGCTCAAGCAAGCACAAAGGATATTTGGCTCACTGATGAGAAGGGCCTGCGTTTGCTCGTGAAAAAGAATGGCTCTAAGTACTGGCGTCTTAAGTATCGTTTTCAGGGAAAACAAAAGACATTGGCAATTGGCGTCTATCCAGAAGTATCGTTAAAGGATGCACGAGAAGCAGTTTCAGAAGCTAGAAGACAATTAAGAGATGATATTGACCCTAGCGCTATAAAGCAGGACAAGAAGCACCTTTCTTCTGTAAGCGAAATAGAACTGTTTAACACTCAAGCACGGCTTTGGTGGAACAAACAAAAGGGCCAGTGGAGCGAGGGCCATGCCGCCCGAATTTGGACTCGTTTAAATGATAATGCGTTGAAGACGCTAGGCAAGCGGCCCATTGGTGAAATCACACCTCAAGATATAATTAGAACCGTTCAAAAAATAGAAACGCGTGGTGCGCTCGATGTTGCTCAAAGAGTACTTCAAGACATTAGGCGCGTTTGTCGCTTCGCTGTACAGACTGGCGTTTTACTCCATAACCCTGCTTCTGAGCTATCCGGAATACTGGAAAAGCGTAAAACATCGCACAGGGCCTCTTTACCAAGGGAAGAATTGCCACAGTTTCTACGTGATTTAGATGACTACCACCAGCAAGGCCGCTTGCTCACCAAGCTAGCTATTGAACTATTGGTACACACTTTTGTTAGACCTGGTGAGTTAGCCGGTGCCCGTTGGGATGAATTCGACTTAGAAGAAAAGCTATGGCGCATACCAGCGCATAGAATGAAAATGAAGTCTGATCACATCGTGCCACTTTCTAGGCAAGCACTTGCAGTATTAGAAAATACCAAGCCGTTCAGCGCTCGTTTTGAGTTCGTTTTTCCTTCTGAAAGAGATAGGTTTAAGCAAATGTCTGACAATACTATGCGGATGGCTATTTTTCGCATGGGCTATGATGGTGAAACTAAAGGCAAAAGCAAGGCTAACCCACATGGGTTCCGTGCTACTGCATCTTCAATACTAAATGAAACTGGCTTTAACCCAGACGCAATAGAGCGTCAGCTTTCACATATGGAAAGGAATGGTGTTAGAGCTGCTTACACGCACCATGCTCGTTACTTAGAAGAACGTAAAGAAATGATGCAATGGTGGAGTGATTACTTAGATAGTCTTAAGAATAACGGTAACGTTACGCCCATTTTTAAAAAACAAGCCTGATGAGTGTCGTGCAGGGTCAATTAACTACGGTAGGGAATTAATATGGAAATCAATAACAGATTGAAGAATTACTTAGACGCAGGTGAGCATGAGAGTCAGCTACTAGCGTTCACCAGTTTGTATAACACCATGCAGCTTGTTATAGATGGTGGTCGCAGCTATACAGACTCACAGTCTCAGACGTTATCAGAGGCGCTCAGCTTAATGTTACCCGCATTTAAAAGTACGTTAACTCAGCTTGAAAGCATTGGTAAGGGTGATAGTTCTAAAGACCTAGCGTTAATCATTAGGACAAGAGAAGCTTCAAGTGCCCTAGCAGATGAAATGCTAGGCATTCTAGAAAACGGCGTATTCCAACAAAAAGATTCATCTACAGAGTATCAATCTTTTAGAAGTGCCTGTTATAGCGTTAGTTCTCAGATATGTGACGCTTCACACGAATATCATGCGATTCTTCATAAGTATATCGACCCTGACTATAACGTGCTGACTATCACCGCAGCTTAGCCTTATAAACTGGCGCTAGGGTAGCTCCCGAAAAGTGACCCCAATCACCTGTGCCAGTTCCTCTTTATGGGATTCCGTAGGGGTACGGTATGACAAAAATGCTTGGTTCATTAGATGAAGCATTATCATCGTGGGAAAATGAAATTCTTCCTGATCTACAACACAAGGCCAGAAGCATACAAAGCCTTAATAAGGAATTAGCCACGGCACAAAGCGAAGGTAGCCGTGAATATCTTAGTTTACTTATTGATAGGGCCGTGCGCGCTTCACAAGCTATTAGCGACATACCTAGGCTCTTTTATGATAACCCTGATAACGCTTATATCTGGAAAGATGCTATATCCTGTAGCGACTACACAGCTTCAGACTTACTTGCTGTAATTGTAATGGGGTATTTAGGGCCTGATAACCCCCAGGGCAAGCTAACAGCAAAGGATAGGCAAAAGTGGAAAGCTGATGTGGCTCAAACGTCGCAGAAACTCGCCGCCCTTCTATCTGGAAGCGACTTACAATCAGTATCTGACGAAAGAGTATTTAACCTATACAAAGACCTAGCGTGGCTTATTGATTTTCATGTAACGAATAGAGAAGAGGCGAAGGTCTTGAAAGGCGCATTAGAAGATAGAGTATTTGAGTCTTCATTTGGCTTTATGTGGGACTTAGATAGGCTTACTAAGGTTAATGCTGCTTCTGAACGTTTTAAGTCATGGCATGACTTACAATATACCTATGAGCCTTTCTGGCCCGAGATCATCCTAAAGAAACCTAATGACGCCAATGCACCACGGGCTTACTTTATCCGATATGTCACTTACTGTTTGCTTAACCTAACAAACAAAGCCCAAATAGACCGCGTAAAGCGACTTTCTGACACTTTCTATAGTGAGGTCGATACTAAGTCAATACGGGGCCTTACAGCGGATTTAACCGCAGCACACAAAAGGTAGGCCTCTGTGTAATAGGGGAAATGTGATAATTACCGTTTTAAAACCTTTCTAGCGTTTAATGCTACAATTCATGATTTATCGCCACTTACTAGGTATTATGAATTTGCTCGGCGTTACCATGCCAGTAAACCCAAGTCTTTAGAGCGCTGATTGTAACTTTACAAAGCTATTTTACGCGAAGCCTCTTTTGGCGAATTACTGGCAATATGAATACGAAGTTATGCGGTCCCATATCATGGTTTCTAAGCTCTTTGCTGTACCTTGCCAAAAGGTGCTGTTTCGACAGAGTAGCATAATCAGAGATGCAAAGGAGAGTCACAGCGTTGAAGGACTAGTTTCTAACTTAGTCAGAGGCCAGGCTGCTGCATATGTTAGCGGTACATTGCGACCACTAAGTGTTGTGAATGTAAGTTCAAAAAAGTTGTATTTTCATAGCCCGACTAGAATGTCGGGCTATAGGGGAATGAAAGTTAGTCTAGGTTTGAGTGCGCCGGGTTGGCGCTTCCGACGTAGGAGTAATTTCCGGTGCTCTTTGCCTAGAGCGCATCAACATAAATAACTCAGTTTGAAGTTCTTTCTTATGTTCAGCCAGCAAGTTAGTGTTTTTTAAATCCTTCTCACAGCGCTTTATTTGGTCGTCAACCTTCTCATGGTACATTTTATAAGCTCGTTTAGCGGATGCTTCACTAAATGATGACCAGCCTAATAAGACTCTTAAGTACTCGAATAAAAACAACGCACCTGTTATTGTCGCAGGAACAATCGTCATTAGCAGTTCTTTTAAGTCACCGCCTATTTTGAAATATGCAATGATTGCGAGAAGTCCAGATGAAACCCCTCCCGCTCCTAATTTTTCAATTTTCCCTAGTGCCATGACCAAATCCTAATGACTGTAACCGTTTTTCGAGGTCCAGCGCGTAGTCTGTTTTTGGGTCAACTACCACTGAATATGTCTTATCGCCATCCTTGAATGTAAGCTTCAAGTAACGCTTTTGAAATAAACGAGTCCAAATAGGCATTGTTATCGTGAAAGCAATTTTTGCAATCAAGGGCGCAGCTAAGATCGAAGAGATCAAGAATACACCTTCAAGCAGCAAATTAATTTCATGAGAACTCATTAGAGTACCTTTTTAGATTCTTCCACACGATGGCGGATAACTTGTTCAATAGACCTTGTTGTTGTGGTCTTTCCGTCAACGATACGTTCGACAGTCTTTAGTTTTACTTCAAACATGTCACCTTTAATGAACTGACGCTCTCGGTTCGTTATACGTTCCATGAATGCCTCATCGTTCATTCTAGCCGATACTTCATCATTATTGGGCAGTCTGATCTTCCAGCCCGTTTTACTTTCTAGTGCGACAACTGTAAATACTACGTTAATGGCTTTTTCTGTAGTTATTTCCTCTGCCATAAGTCTTCTTGAGGGCGCTTTGAAGTACTCCACTTCTTCCGGTGTTACTTCTTCGACGACCTCGTTGTTATCGTCCAACAGCTTTACTGTAGCACCATCCTCAAAATCAGATGCTTTTTTCACTACTTCGGAAATATGCTTTCTGATTGAAAAGTTAGAAACTAACTTGTCTACAGTTACGGGGATCTTTACTTTTTCACCGTCATCAAATGTAATCTCTGCAACATCATCAATAATTTGCTTTTCAACTTGCTTCCGATTGCGCAGGGCTTTTAGCGCCCCAAAAACAGTACCAATTGAAACAGATGCGGTCGTGGTTGCAATACCAAGCGCACGAAGCACTTCAATACCACCATTATCTAGCCACGCAACAAACTCTACAATGAAAGAGCCTGGTTCGTGTGCTTGAACTTCGACCCTTGCGTCTGCTTCCTCACCATGTAAGACCTTTGTAGACTCTTTTATTAACTGAGACATATTAATCAGGCTGGTGCCCAATATGGATGCATCAATCGTATTATCTGCAGTTGAATTAGAATCGTAAGAAAGCTTGAAGACGTATTTGTTATCCGTAGACATTGAATTTCTCCCTGAAAATTTCGGCGTAATATAATTCATTGTGAGATGACAATACAGAGTTTCTTAGTCCCTGTTCGAATCTCATTTACAATGTTTTAGTTCTTATAAGGTTTAAATCTCATCTATATAGACAAGTCTTTCTAGAATGGCTTACAGCTCGCCGATATGCAATAGCAGCTAACAACCGTAATGTTTTGAATCTCCAGAACGAGAGTACCTAGCTCATTCTTTAGTAGCTCCACAAAAAAATCATTTTTCCGACAAGTATTTCAACAAGTCGAAACCAGCATCTAATTTCCCTTCCCATAATTCTACGCATACTTTCCTAGACATGGTGTTACGTATTGACCAACAGAGAATATAATCCAAAGGCTAAAAGGGCTAGGAAGCAATCATTAAGAATATCAATTTCCGCTACTAATGTGACGTGTGACGTATGTTCTTTTAAATGCTTAGAAGAGTAGCTTCATAGTGAGCATTAAATGTGAATATAGATGGCTAGCTAAATACAGCTTCATTGAGGATTGGGTTCGCAAAGCGACCATCGACGATGGTTATTACTCATAGGTTATCTCTGTGAAAGTACTTTCTTACTGGTTCGAATAGAGAGTACACATCAAGTCATATGGTCATGATTAACCGAATAGCTAATTAAAAGTAAGTTACAAAAAGTTAGGGGGATTTCTTCCTTATTTCCGTGTAAACCCCCTAGGGGGGTTACTAACCATCTGCAAAGTAAACCCCACTTATTATCATTGTTAGAGTGTTCATAATTGTTTCTTCATCAACTGAGAAAGTACTTAAGAGACAATTATGAACAAGAATGTAGCTAACGATTACCCACAAGACGACCCGATTTTAAGAATGAGGGACGTTGAAAAATCCGTAGGTCTGAAAAAGCCAACTATCTACAAGCTTATAAAGCAATCTCAATTCCCTTCACCTATTAATCTAGGTGGTAGAGCAAGCGGTTGGCTTCTTTCAGAAATTAATCAATGGAAAGCTGAACGTATAGCAATATCACGGGGGCAGTAATGCAAAAGACAATCCCGTATAAGCCTGATCACTTCTATTTTCTGGGTTCTACTGTAAATCAAGTTTTAGGCTTTCGAGCTGCTCGCGGTACTGGCCCATGCGAAGTGATGGAAACAGAGAACGAGGGCTATTATTTGGAATATGTCCCCTCTAGTAACTTAGAGCTTCAGTTCAAGTTTAAACACAATACATTGGCTAACGGTGGTAAATGCCTGGTCTACGAAATCCCCGAAACTTTCAACCTTCTTTCAGTAAGCGACAAAGCTAAGCAAATGGGGTTAGACCTATGAAATTACGAGAGCTAACAAGTAAAGAGCACCTCAAACCCGAATACGTGTATATCATTGGGGATAGTGAGCATAGAGTACTCGGTTTTCTTGAAGTGTTACGCGTGGCCCGTCAGCCTATAGAGCAATTCACAGTTAACAACTTAATATACCTCTGCTACCCACCAGCAACCGAAATCAATCAGCTACCAAGGGAAGTCATTAACTTACCTTGTGGCGCTACGTGTGTGGTGCATTGGCTAACCTTCAAAGCAAAAAAACGAAAACCCCAAAAGCCTGTAGCCCTTTTCTCAGCTCATGTGAAATCGCAATCAATGAGCAGAATAAACAAAGCTAAGTCTTGCAGTAAGAAGAGGTATTAATGGGTAAGTTAGATTTTAAAGGCCTAAATGAGTATGCGTTGAGTAATATTGATAGCGTATTACATCATTACTTGCCTAACGGAAAGCATGAGGGCCATGAGTACAAGCCATTAAACCCAAGAAGAGCAGACAATAAATCTGGTTCATTCAGTATTAATACCAATACAGGTGTTTGGGCTGACTTTGCAGATAGTGAAGCGAAAGGACAAGACGTTATATCTTTGGTGGCTTATGTTACAAACAAGTCCCAAGGCGAAGCATTCAAAGAGCTTAGCGATTTACTCAACTATGGTAATAGAGTCGCAACAAAGACAAATAAAAGCGCCACAAATACCCGTAGGAATAGTGAGGAATGGTTACACGTAACGCCTGTGCCGCCCGAATTTGTTAAACGTTGCTTTAAAAAACACCTAAAGCACGGCTTACCTACTTTTACATGGGAATACAGGGACGCTAACAATCAGCTCATTCTTAAAGTACTGCGCTTTGATAAACAAATAGACGGCAAAAGAGAAAAAGTATTTGCTCCGTTAGCCCTATATAGAAACCGTGATACTGGTGAAATCAAGTGGCGATGGTCTATGCCAAAAATAAACCGTCCATTGTACGGCTTACACGAACTAGCCAAGCGCCTCAAATCCACAGTAGTGCTTACAGAGGGGGAGAAGGCCGCAGACGCGGCAAAAGCATTGTTCCCTAGCTGTGTTTGTATGACGTGGCCTAATGGCTCTAAGTCTATCAGTAAGGCCGATTTCACACCGTTGGCTAGGCGCAATGTAATCATATGGCCAGATAATGATAATGCCGGTATTAAGTGCGCCAAAGAGCTTAAGAACTTACTCACTTCACTAGATGCAGCAAGCATTCGAATTATTGATTTAGACAGCTTAGCTAAAACCCCTCTTTCTGAAAGCGAAGGTGGCCCCTTATTTGGTGAAGGTTGCACGTGGCCCGATAAAGCGGATGCCGCAGACGCTATTGAGGTAGGCTGGGGCGCTACACACTTAGAAGCGTTAAAGAAAAGTGGTGAACTATTCATAAAAGAGGCGGTTACACACGCCCCTAGCGATATTAAGCCTAACGTGCCTCAAGGCTTTAAATTAACCGATAACGGTGTAGAAGCGTTTTACAAGTCTGATGACAAAGGCAATGAGATATACAAGCGAATATGTGCCCCTTTAGAACTGTTAGCCTTAACCCGTGATGCTGGTGGCTCTGGTCAAGATTGGGGTGTACTTGTGCGCTTTAAAGACTATGACGGCCAAGAGAAGCGCTTAAATATTCCTAAGCGCCTGTTTGCTACTGACGGTGGTTCAGACATTAGAAAACAATTGCTTTCAGAGGGGCTTCATATAGAGCCACGCTCGCAAGAGAAAGGAAAACTCATTGATTACCTTAACTGCCCTGACATAACCAATAGAGTAGGTTTAGTTAAAAAGTTAGGTTGGCATAAAAACGCTTTCATTTTGCCCGACCAAACAATAGGCGAAACAGAGTCACCGCTTCTCTACGACAATGAAAACGCCCGTGATTGTAAATTAAAGGCCGCTGGCGCTATATCAGATTGGCAACGTGAAATAGCGTCATATTGCGAAGGAAACCCCTTGCTTACTCTTGCTGTATCTTTGGCCTTTGCTGGCCCCCTAGTTAGCTTGATGGGGCTTTCTGAGAATGTTGGTTTTCACTTCTACGGTGACAGTTCGTTAGGTAAGTCCACGTTAATGAATGTTGCTTGTTCTGTGTATGGTAAGCCTAGCGAATTTAAAGGCTCATGGCGTACCACTGATAACGCTTTGGAAGATACCGCAGCTTTACATTCAGACATGCTATTGGCGCTCGATGAGCTGAACGAAGCTAACCCCCTTACTATTGAGGGGATCATATACATGGTTGGTAACGGTAAAGGAAAGAACCGCTCTGGCCCTGACTATGCTAAGAAAAAAACACAGCGTTGGAACCTAGCGTTCTTGTCAAACGGTGAAAAGACTATTGATGACTACTTAGGCAGCATTGGCAAAGCTGTTAATGGTGGTGTTCACATGCGTTTTCTTTCTTTGCCAGCTTCTCAGCACGAAGATGAAGCACTTAAAAAGCGTAATGGCATATACACCAATACACATAACTTTATTAACGGTGCTGCATTGTCTGACCACTTAAACAAGGCGTGTGAAAAGTACCACGGTGAACCGTTCTTAGAGTTTATCAAGCAATTAACCAGTACCGACTTAGGCGAACTAATTAAAGTACATCATGCAGAGATTGCAACATACAGAGAACGTGTGCTTGGTAATGATGCAGGTGGACAAGCGGTAAGGGCCTTTCAAAAATTTGCGTTGGTGGGCTTAGCTGGTGAGCTTGCTTCAACTTTTGGCATTACTGGATGGAGCGAGGGCCATTCTATTCAATCGGCTATATCGTTGTTTAAAATGTGGGTAGATATTCGCGGTGGTACTGGGAACGTGGAAGAAATACAGCTTCTTAATCACCTGGCGAAGCAAATAAAGCTTTATGGTGAAAAGCACTTTAAACGGTGGGATAGAAGAGGGGCAAAAGACCCTATGGTCATTGATGAGCACGTACCATCTAAATTAGAAATGTGGGGCTATAGAGAGCAAATTACTATTAGGCACCCTGACAAAGACGCCACCACAGACCATATGTATTACGTCTATAAAGATATTTTTATGGATGTCATGTGTAAAGGGTTTGATGGTAAGAGGGCCGCTCGACTGCTTAGAGACCTAGGCGTTTCTATGCTTAGACCGTCAGAGTTAGAACGTAAGAAGCTAAACACCTCTGAAGCTCTACCTAATGCTGGTGGTAAGTCTCAACAGGTGATTAAGTTCAAGGCATCTTCACTCTTTGAAGCTGTAGATAGAATGGCTTTAAGCGATAGTGAACAAGACGAAGCTGAACATGCTAAGTCAGCCTGATTATGTGTATATATCAATGGATGATGCTTAATATACTAAGCCTGTTTAGATATACAGGTTTAGTATTGTTACATGCAATTAACTACCTAAGTGCATTGCTCCAACTGCTCATTTCTTTCTCTGTAAGCACCTATAACACACCATCTATCTTATTAAATTTGCACTATGCAGTACCTATTTGCACTTTGTTTATAGCCGTTTGCAGTAGTGCAAATTCTAAATATGTACTTATAAACATAGGGTTACAACTCCCGTTTGCACTATTTGCACTTTTTGCACTCTATTTTACTAGGTCAGGGGTTCGTCCCTTCTACCCTGCGCAACGGGGCATAACGCGCTTTCAGTTGTAAAGACTTCTAAACAGACTTCACACAAGTGAAGTGCAATGGTGTACACCCACCACCATAACCTTTGCCAACAAACTCACTTCACAATGCTATTTGCCTATGCTTTTTCACGGGTCCTTTTGGAAAGGGGGGGTTGTACGGCACACGGAACCGCGTATCTTTAACAGCTATAGAAAATTTCAAAGGGGGGTTATATTTTAATTGAGATAACTTCATTAAAATCATTGGTTTAAATGATATGTAAATTCATACTTAGTTCGATTTATATGCTTTGGCTCAATTTAATGGTGGGCACATTGCACCGTTAAATTGAATGTTTGCACTAAGGTATTGTATACCAGACCTAATTTATAAATATTACTCAAAGGGTAACTGAGTTTTACCTCGTTATGGTTGTCCATACCCAATACAACAACACCAAAATATAGTGTGTCGAATCGGGCTTCTCTTCGCGTGAAAGCAAAAAGTTAAGGGGCACGGGGTTAGATAGGCATATTTCTACTGCAAAAAGTGCAAAAAGTGCAAAAAGTGCAAATGATAGAAATAACTGTATATTTATCAGTTGAATATTGTGTTTGCACTTTTGATTAACGTTTAAAGTAAAGTGCAAATTTAGAAACGATAGTGCAAATTTTTAAGGGCCGAAATATGCTTTTGATAAAAGGTGTAAAGATATGACTGAGTGGGGCTACGGGTTAGTAGTATTGGTGCATGGGCTCATTGCAGCGTATTTATTAACTTATATCAAAAAAAAGGCTAGTGACCTGGCTACAAAGGAAAACCTAGAGGACTTAAAATTACAGCTGCATGAGACAACTACTGTGGTGAAAAGTACCGAACAGCACATAATGTCTGACGTATGGGTAGCGCAGAAAAGGTGGGAAATTAAGAAAGAGTTTTACTCTAATGCACTAGCCAATTTCGAAATAATACTTGATGCGCTCAAAGTCGTCGAGAACAGTCTAAAGCCCAGTGAAAATGACAGGCCGCAACCATCAAAAACATTGGTTAGTGAAAAAGAAAAGATGATCAAGTCTGCCAATTCAATGCTTGAAAATGAAGTGAAAACTATCGGTACTCTGTTTCTTGATAAGGAAGTGCTAAGCGCAATAGACAGGTACCTTAAAGCGGAGGAAAGGAGACAGGCTAAAATTGATTTAGAGCTTCTTGATCCCGACTGCACAGACCCAAGTGTGGGTGAAGAATACCATAGCTGGTCCTCCTATATATGCCACCAGCTTGCTGAGTGCATAGAAGCTCATAGGCTGCTAGTGGAATACGCCAGAGAAGATCTACAAGTGATGTGGCAAAGTGATAACAGGCATTCGAAAAATTACGACAAATAGGAAGCAAATTAATGGAAAAAATACGGGTTACCACGTTTAAAGGTTCCACTGAATCATTTTGCGAAGTATTAGACGAAGCGCAGCTCAAACATAGCAAAGTATTTCATCTATCTGAAAGCGTAATGGCTTCCGGATTAACCATAGAGATTATATTGCACGGCGGCTTTGGGGCACTGGCTGTGGCTTGTTTGGCGTGGGTTCGTTATAAGAAAAATAGGCGTATTAATATCAGAACCAAAGAAGGTACCAGTGTTTGGTTAGAAGGTTATTCAGCAGAGGACGCTACAAAAATCTTGGCGCGAGCTGAAAGTATCGCTGTTATAGAAACGGAGCCGAGTGAAAGCTCGAAAGAAAGAGCTACAAAATAATACCGTTTCGCTATATAAAGTTAATTTTTTATAACCACCAGCGATACCTTAATTATGTAAGGCAAAGCAAGTTAATTGGTGCTACATTTGGTGCTATAAATGATGAGGGTTATATAAAATAGCTAGTTAAATCAATTTGTTAGGTTTGTTTTTTAACTTCGGCCCCGGCACCATTTATCTACTCCCAATTTTCCAAACTTTAAATCAAAAAATTGATAAGATAATTGCGCTCTTTTATCACACGTTTCTATGGTAAAATCCATAAAAATTTTGGCAAAGACGTACTATCTTGAATTCTGTTATGTCACTTCGTTTAGACGAGTTATCTCGTGCTGAACGTCCATTCCACGCTCGTGGGAGTAAAGTAGTTCGCTGCGACGCATGTCTGCTTCCAACGCAAAACTGTATTTGTGAATTTAAGCCTGAGGCTGGCACTGATGTGGCGGTTTTGTTCTTGATGTACAAAGGCGAATATTATAAGCCTACTAATACCGGTCGTTTAATTGCGGACGTGGTTAAAGATAACCACGCATTTTTGTGGAAGCGCACCGAGCCAGAAGAGGCGCTATTGGCGTTACTTCGCAACGAAAAATATTTTCCTATCGTGGTATTTCCACACGAATATGCTGCAACTGAACGTTGTATTGATACGCCACCATTGAATACTGGGAAAACGTTACTATTTATTTTCTTGGATGGAACGTGGCGTGAAGCAAAAAAAATGTTCGTGAAGAGCCCTTACTTGCATGACTTTCCTGTGTTGGGCGTGAGTATGGACGTAGCGTCAGATTATTTACTACGCGAATCTACCCATGATTTCCAACACTGTACTGCTGAAGTTGGTATTAGCGTTTTAGACCTTGCAGAACAGAAGCAAGGGGCGCAAACCTTAGCGCATTATTTCAGTGTGTTTAGACGGGAATATTTAAAAGGTAAGCCGCATTTGCAGCATAAGCTTGCGTTTGCAGAGTCGCAGGTTAAAAGTAACATTTAAAAAGCGTCACTTTTATTTGCGAAAGTATTGTTTTACATCCACTATTTCATATTAACAAAACACGGAGAAAGCGAATGGCATCAGTTACTTTTCAAGGCAATACAGTTACGACAAAGGGTCAGCTTCCTGAAGTAGGCACATCTGCACCAGACTTTACATTAGTGAAAGCAGATTTGGGTGAAGTAACACTGTCTGAGCTTGCAGGAAAAAATGTGGTATTAAACATTTTCCCTTCTATCGACACGGGAACATGTGCAATGTCTGTGCGTAAATTCAACGAAGAAGCGGCAAAATTGGATAACACTACAGTTATCTGTGTATCGGCAGATCTTCCGTTTGCAGCGGGTCGTTTCTGTGGTGCTGAAGGTATTGAAAATGTACTTACAGGCTCGACTTTCCGCTCAAGCTTTGGTGATGACTATGGTGTTACCTTTGAATCAGCGCCGCTTACTGGGCTGCTGTCTCGTTCAGTAGTGGTTATCGATGCCGAAGGCAAAGTGGTTTACACAGAGCAAGTTGCAGAAACAACAGAAGAGCCGAACTACGACGCGGCTATCGCAGCTCTTAGCTAAGTAGATCCGCAACATAGGTTAGTTGGTTAGCTAACTATGTAATGTGTTTGAATACGTACCGATTTGTTTTATCGGGGTATTACAGGGCACTCACTGATGTGGGTGCCTTTTAGGAGAATGTAATGGCATCGGTATTGCTCTCAGTTGGTGAATTAGCCAATGTAATGCAACAAAAGCCGGTAACGCTTGTACGAGCGTTAATGGACGACCCCGTTTCAAAAACACCAGATACGCGCACGGCAATGGTTTTACCTGCGTCAGTCGACTTTGACTTAGATAGTGAAGGTAGCGATCACACTACAGGTCTCCCTCACAGTATGCCTTCTGCAAATGACCTTGCAATTTATCTTGGTAATCAGGGTATAACAGCGAATACACCTATTACGGTATACGATACCCGTGGAATATATTCTGCGCCAAGAGTGTGGTGGATGTTAAAAGCGTTGGGCCACCAAGATGTTTATATATTAAATGGCGGACAGCCTGCATGGGAAAAAGCAGCGCTGCCGGTTTCAGAACAACAACAATACGGAAAATTAACCTATCAAGCTACACCTAGGCCTGGTTGGTTCGCAAATTCCGGTGCAGTTCTTCAGGCAATAAATACTGAAGCACAACTTGTTGATGCGCGTAGCGCGCCGCGATTCAAAGGAGAAGTGTCAGAGCCTCGTGAAGGAGTACGTTCAGGTCATATGCCTGGAGCGTTTAATATTCCTTTTGACACCTTACTCAAAAGCGGGCATTTTTTGCCAGTTGATCATCTTAAGGCTATTTTTGACCGCGCTAATATCGATTTACGCAAACCTATTATTTGTACGTGTGGTTCTGGCGTTACCGCCTGCATAATTGGTGTGGCGGCATTATTGTGCGGCGCTACTCAGGTTTCAGTATACGATGGCTCTTGGTCAGAGTGGGGCGCTGATACTCAATATCCTGTGGTCAAAGATATGTAAAGAGTCGCGGCTTTTAACTAAGTAAATATACAACATGCTAATCGTATAATTAGCGCTATAACTACAGAGTAAGAACAACCTGATGCCATCTGATCAATCTCTACCCAATATTGTTATTCTTACCGGTGCGGGTATTTCCGCTGAATCTGGATTAAAGACATTTCGGGATAATGACGGCCTTTGGGAAAATCATCGCGTAGAAGAGGTGGCCACCCCAGAGGCTTTTGAACAAGATCCTAGCTTAGTTTATCGCTTTTACAACGCTCGACGTGCGCAGTTACAGCAAGACGACGTGAATCCTAATGCAGCGCATGAGGCGCTGGCCAAACTTGAGAAAGCGTTCGGTAGCAACCTGATGTTGGTTACTCAAAATGTGGATGACTTGCATGAGCGCGGTGGAAGCCAGTCTGTTTACCATATGCATGGCAAGCTGCTATCTGCGCGCTGCGCTATAAGCCAGCAGACTTTTGACTGGAGTGATAGTTTTGATCACACCACTAAATGCCCGTGTTGCAACAGAGTAACCTTACGACCGGACATCGTGTGGTTTGGTGAAATGCCCATGTACATGGAAGAGATTTACGATGCGCTTTCAAAGGCTGATGTGTTTATTGCCATTGGCACATCAGGTAATGTCTATCCTGCCGCGGGTTTTGTTCAGATCGCTAAAGAAAGTGGCGCACACACTATAGAGGCAAATTTGGCGCCGGGCGTAACTAATGCACTGTTCGATGAATCGCTAACAGGCCCTGCTTCTCACATCGTCCCACAATGGGTTGATCAATTAATATTAAAGTACGCGCTGTAGGAGGCGCATAACATGCAGTATATGAATGAGTTTCTTACCATTGCGTTGGTACACCTTGTGGCTGTTGCTAGCCCAGGGCCAGATTTCGCGGTGGTTGTTCGAAACAGCGTGGCCTATGGCAGACGTATCGCCATGTACACCAGTATAGGGATTGGCTTAGCTATATTACTGCATGTGGCTTACTCGTTAGTGGGGCTTAGTGTAGTTATTGCAACTACTCCATGGTTATTCACCACATTTAGCTATGCCGCCGCAGCTTATTTACTGTACCTTGCGTTTGGTGCGCTTAGAAGCGGGCCTGTAAAGCAGGACCAGGCAGTTAACGCTGAAAAGAAAACATCCCACATATCTGCAAAGCGCGCAGTTTGGATGGGCTTTCTCACAAATGGACTAAACCCAAAAGCAACGCTATTTTTCCTCTCATTGTTTACTGCAATTATTAGTATTGATACTCCATTTACAGTGAAACTTGGCTACGGTATCTATTTAGCTATAGCTACTGGACTGTGGTTCTGTTTTCTTTCATACCTTTTGAGCACCAGTAAAGTAGCTGAGCTTATTGGTAAAAAAGGGTATTGGTTAGACCGTGCGATGGGGGTGCTACTCGTCGGTTTAGCTGCGAAATTAGTACTAGGTTAACGTTTGTTTACCTTACAAACAGGCATTTGTTTTTGTGAATTGGTATAATCGCGCCGATTTTTCAAAAAGATAAGAGAGTTGTGTGAAAGACGTAAACCAAGACCGCCTGAACGATACGTTGTCTAAACAGTATCAATTTGATACCAAAGGTCTATTGCGCCGCGCTGCCGGTTTAACAAAGGCAAACTTTTCATCATTGCTGCAGGGAAGTGTTGTTCTATTTTTGACGTTTGTCGTGTTAGGTGTATTTGCTCAGCAGTACATCACAATAAATGACGATGGGACCTATGTATTCGAGCATCAATCTATCATAGAAATTGTTGCAATCTGCATCGTTGCCCCGCTGTTGACTGGGTTGTATATGATGGGCGTTTTTGTTGCCCGCGGCACTAAAACTTCAGTATTTACCGTATTCCAGTTTTTCCCCTTGATATTTTTGCTGGCGCTAACTCAGCTAGTGAACAGTATTCTTGTTCAACTAGGTATGATGTTGCTTATTATACCCGGCGTTTATTTTTATTTAGCCTCGTCCTTTTCACTTATGTTGGTTGCTGACAGAAAGTTAACGCCAATTAGCGCGATCATCCTGTCGTGTCGCGTATTTAATGCATACTGGGCTCAAATCGCCAGCATATTTGGTGTGTTCTTTTTACTGTTTGTGTCGGTGCCATTAACGCTGGGCTTTTCACTTATTTGGGTATTACCTTTTTATTTTAGTATGATGGGCTTGCTCTATCAGGAACTGATTGGCGAGCAGGGAGTAAGCACGGAAGCATCTGAAAACGATGTGAATGAGTCTAGCTTCGATGCATAAGCGTGAAACCTTTAAAATTGTCCTCATTACGTTAGGCGTATTGGCGGTAATCGTCATTAACGCCATAATTTTTACTGAGGACGAACCGGATATTTTAGATATACCGCAAACGGTTGAAGCTAAAAAGCCGGTGCCTAACTTCTCTGCCTATACAGATGTAAAAGAGAAGAAAGAGGCATTTTTTAACTATTTACGTCCCGAAATAGAGAAGCAGAATGCGTATCTACTCACGCTAAGACATTACGTACAAACCTTATATAGAAAGGCGTTAGCTAACGATACGCTCTCTGAAGAAGATATGGCAAGGCTTGAATGGTTAGAAGAGGAATATCGAGTTAAGCCAACGCAGCCGCTAAAGTCAAAATTGCTAGCTTTACTACAAAAGATTGATGTTCTACCAGCCGAACTCGTGCTCGTGCAAGCCGCGAATGAGTCAGCTTGGGGCACCAGCCGGTTCGCAAGAAAGGGCTATAACTTCTTTGGCTTATGGTGTTTCTCTAAGGGGTGTGGTTTTGTTCCTAACCGTCGAAACGATGGGGCATCTCATGAAGTCGCCAAATTCGACAGTTTGTCGCGTGCAACGTACACCTACATGCGAAATTTAAACCGCCACGACGCGTATGCGGATTTAAGAGAGATCCGCAGTCGACTGCGTGCAAACCAAATTCCTATTACTGGTGTTGCGTTAGCTGAAGGGCTAATGAACTATTCTGAGCGAGGAGCCGCTTATGTTGAAGAGCTTCAAACTATGATCCTATTTAACGAGGAGTTTTTATCCGAATGATACGCGCTGCTTTATTTTTTGCTTCATCTCTGTTTATTGGTGTAGGCAGTTCTTCCGTTGCTGCTGAAACGATAGATGTTGAGTACAGCCGTTTCTATAGCCATGTTAAAAAGCTGGATAATGAAGATACCCAAGCACTTCAGTTTGCATTCGGGTTTGTTCGTGTTGGCGAAGGGCGTTTATGTGAAGTTAACGGAGCGTCTATCGTAACCGATAAGAAAACAATGCCCTTAGAAGTGAGTGATGAAGGGCGATTCACGGTGCCTACTGAAAAGGCCCTGAAACTTGCCAACGCACTGGTTCGCATCGATTTAAACGAACGCGCGAACGTGTGTGATATGTCGGTACAACTTGAAACCAAGCCGGAATATCTTAAGCAGTATTACACAAAAGACGACCTTACGTTTTTGTATGGTCAGTACGAAGCTTTCTTTAATGAAATGGGAAGCTTCTTGTCTTTCATGATGCCCTCGGTAAAGGGCTTGATGATTCAGTTTGATGACAAGAATTTAGATTTCATTACACCACAAGGTGTGCAAATCAATAACGGCGTGTTGCATCTAGAACAAGATTGGATCAACGACGCAAAAGGCTTAACACTGCCTCACGCGCCGCTACGTGTTACCGCTATGGCTTCAAGCTAGATGCATATTTGGGATTAGGTAAGAAGCTGATACCTAATTTGCTCTGCTAACCGCGCGATGGTTTCTTCGCCCTTCGCGCATAGCTCTTCGGCTCTGTGGAATTCCATAATACCCACGTCGGTAAGCTGAGGCTCAATAAGAATGTCAGGCGGGTCGCCAGCCAAACGTGAACGTGTGACGCGAGCTTGAAGTATCTCAAGTGAACTGCTCATCACGCTCATAATACCCGGCGGGTTTCGCTTGTTCACTTTAGCGGGGACTTCGGTCAACTCTTCTTCCACTTTTTCAATCACATCAGAAGCAATGCCTTCTTCAGTCTTTACATTGCCAGCCGAGACGCTGTCTTTTTCGTCTTTTTTCTCTAGGGCTTTTTCTTCTTTGTTGTCAGGGGAGAACCATTGGCGTAGTACGTTTTGACTCTTTGTAAAAAAGTCCTCAGTTTTGCGCTGGTTTTCTTCATGATCTTGTCTCAACTTTTCAAGACGAAGTGGTCGGAAATCGGCGTTAAGGTTAACCGCGATTACAAAATCGGCCCCTAATTGGCGACATAAGTTCACCGGTACAGGGTTTACAACGGCACCGTCTACCAACCAACGATCACCGTGTGCTACGGGCGCAAAAAGTGCGGGAATAGCGCAGGATGCTTGAATGGTGTCTCCGATAGGACCAGAGTTAAACACCACTTCACGGCCTGTATAAAGGTCGGTAGCCACAGCCGCAAACGGCTTAAGCATGTCTTCATAAGTCGATTCACAAAACTCGCTTGCTAGTTTGTCGAAAACCTTCTGTCCGCTTGCAATGCCGCCGCGTCTAAGTCCTACGCCCATAAGAGCAAGTACCTGCCAGTCGCTAAGGGAACAGGCCCACTCTTTCAAGCCTTCCAGCTTGCCACTTGCGTAGGCAGCACCAACATAAGCACCAATAGAGCATCCCGCTACAACGTCAATTTTTACGCCGAGTTTTTCTAATGCTTCAATTATGCCAATGTGAGTCCAGCCCCTTGCGGCACCGGCACCTAGCGCAAGTCCAATTTTCATTTACTTAGGTTCCATAATGTTTATTACTTCAATAGCATTATCTTCATCACTGAAGTCCGTACTATTTTCTGTAGTGAAAGAAGGTTCATCGAACCCGATATCACCGTCTTCAACCGGGCCTTCTTGTGTAGCTATAGCTTTAAAATCGTAAAGGTTGCTGTCGATTAAGTGTGAAGGCGCTACGTTTTGAAGCGCGCGGAACATCGACTCTATACGACCTGGGAAGCGACGGTTCCAGTCTTGAAGCATAGCCTTTATGTTTTGGCGCTGTAGGTTTTCTTGTGAGCCACAAAGGTTACAAGGAATAATCGGAAATTCAGCGGCCTGAGAATATTTCTCGATGTCTTTTTCTGTGCAGTACGCCAATGGACGAATAACGATGTGTTCACCGTTGTCGCTGACTAGCTTTGGCGGCATAGACTTAAGCTTGCCACCATGAAACATATTGAGGAAAAACGTTTCTAGCATGTCGTCGCGGTGATGACCTAATGCAATTTTAGTCGCACCTAACTCTTTTGCCGTGCGGTACAGAATACCACGGCGCAAGCGAGAACAGAGAGAGCAAGTCGTCTTTCCCTCTGGAATTTTGTCTTTAACAATAGAGTAGGTGTCTTCTTCTACAATTTTGTAGTCAACGCCAATGCTTTCTAGATATTCAGGCAAGATATGTTCGGGGAAACCAGGCTGCTTCTGGTCAAGATTAACCGCAACGATATCAAAATGAATAGGCGCAATCTTCTTTAAAAACAATAAAATATCTAGCATGGTGTAGCTGTCTTTACCGCCAGATAAACACACCATTACTTTGTCGTTGTTTTCAATCATACCGAAATCGCCAATGGCTTTACCCACATTGCGGCGAAGTCGTTTCTGAAGTTTGTTGAAGTTGTACTTTTGCTTACTTTGCGCAGCATTTAATGGCGACGCGTCAGCACTGTTTGTGCCTAAACTCATAATTAACTAGCTTGGTTTGTGATAAAGCCACCATTATACATTAAAGCGGCTTTTCGAGACCATGCTTGTGAAGTTAAATTTGTTGGTGACATACCGTGTTGACCGCTAAGTAACCGCAAACACGGGCTATGTAGTACTAATAAAAAGACTACACCGACAACGGCGACACAAATCCATCTGGCTTAATAGCAAGCACATCGCAATTGAGTTCGTCGATCACGTGTTCTGCAGTGTTACCAATTAGGGCCGCTGAAATGCCCACACGGCCAACGGTACCAATAACAACCAGCTCTGCATCCAGTGTTTTTGCCACTTGCGGGATAACTTTTTCCGGAAGGCCTTCTCTTACTACACATTTGTTGTCAGGAATACCGTACTTTAACGCGTGACTACGCATTTCCTTTAAATGATGATTTTTTACCGCGTCGTGATAGGTATCGGGGTCGAACTCAGGCACTTCTATGGCGATATTAAGTGGTGTAGAAGGGTAACTGTTGACCAAATTTACGCTCCCTTTCAATAAAGAGGCGTAGTCGTTAGCAATGAGGGTGAGCTTATCGTTAAGTGCGGCATGCTCATCGTCTTCACTGCCTACGTTTACTGCAGCAATAATCTCTCCTCCTTCTGGCCAGTCGTGCTCTTTAACGAGCAATACTGGGCGAGGGCATTTACGCATTAAATGCCAGTCGGTGGGGGTGAAAATAACAGAAGCAAGATCGTCGTGCTTTTTGGTTGCCTTTACCACTAAATCTATCTGATTGTTTAGGGTGTAGTAAATAATCGACTCATACGCACGATTATTCCATTCTACAACGATATCAGTTTCAGTGAATCCTTGTTCTCTTAAGTGGGTGGCAAGCCATTTTGCATGCTCCTTTGTAACTGCATCGCGCATTGACTCGCGCTCATCCGGGCTAAGCATGGTCGTCATATCATAAGATAAGTCGTATACCACCATCATGGCGGTAACTGAAGCACCTGTTTTTGAAGCGAGTTCATAAGCACGGCTTAGTGCAGGTTGGTTATCGCGCTCGGCATCTACCACGGCCAGAATTCGTTTACACTCAATCATAACGTCCCCCTAACTACGAAACTTAGTAGTGGCTGTCGAAATCGAAGTTTTCTAATACTAACTATAAACGACATTGGGAAAAACGTAAGTTGTTTTAGATCAAGAATTTTACGAGGCGACCATGAGTGAAGCTACCGAATTGAATATGGAGCAACCGGCGTGGCGCTGAAAGGGTAGATAGGTGGCTAACACTGGTCACAAAAAAGCGCGCTTAGTGCGCGCCTTATTTAACACCTAAAAACGGCTAACCGCAGACAACGCTAGGGCCGTTAAGCGCCGCTAGTTTGGTGTTTAGCCTATCGAAATCCAAAATAGTAATAAGCTTGCCGTCTACTTTTATGATGTTGTCTTTTTGAAAACGGCTTAACAGACGACTAATCGTTTCAATCGTTAATCCTAAATAGTTTCCAATTTCGTTGCGCGTCATGGTTAAGTGGAATTCTCTATGGGAAAAGCCACGCTCTTCAAAGCGTTGCGACAGGTGTGAGATGAAATACAGTAAGCGCTCTTCTGCAGTTCGCTTGTTTAAAAGCATGATCATGTCGTGATCTTGTTTTATTTCAGCACTCATGAAGCTCATGATTTGGTGGCGCAGTTTTGGAAATTGCACTGACATTTCGTCGAGGGTCTCGTAGGGAAGTTCACACACCATGGCAGTTTCTAACGCAGAGGTATAGCTTTGGTGTTTGTTCTCTCTTAATGCATCGAAACCGATAATGTCACCAGGAAAGTGGAAGCCGGTAATCTGTTCTTCACCTTCGGTATTAGTCACAAATGATTTGAATGAACCGGTTCTCACTGCAAATAGAGAACGGAATTTATCACCAGTTTGAATCAGCGTGTCACCTTTATGAAGCGGCTTCTTGCGTTCAATAATATCGTCAAGAGACTCGATTTCTGTTTTGTTTAACGCCACCGGTAAACACAGGTGACTGAAACTACAGTTTTGACAGTGAATAGAAAATTGGCTTCCTTTGCTCATAATGCACGCTCTCTAAAAGAATACCCGACAATAATACACCCATTTTTAAACGATTGCGCCATGAATAAGATAAGCTGCATATATTGCCATTATTACCGCAATAATTTGTCTAAAATGGTTATGTTGAAAACTTCGAACAATATATTGGCTACCAGCGCTTGCAGCGAGCAAGGTGGGTAATGTACCCAAACCGAAGAAGAACATAATAGCAGCGCCTTCTAGCGCGTTACCCGCCGCGAGAGACCAGGTAAGTGTGGAATACACCAAACCGCAAGGAAGCCAACCCCAAATAAAACCATAAGGCAACGCACTTAAAGGGGTCTTAAATGGCAAAAAGCGTTTTGAAAGCGGCTGGACTTTGGAAAATAGGCCTTTACCCGCATTTTCCAGCACTGTTAAGCCAGTCCACCACTTACCCAAATAACACGCCAGTAGAAGCAACATGATTCCGCTAAGTAGGGAAAGGGCATAGTTGGCAAGAGGTATATAATCTGCTGCAATTTTTCCAAGTGCCCCGGTTATTGCTCCGGCGATGGTGTAGCTCACTATACGTCCCATGTTATAGGCAAGGGTATAGGGTAGTGCTGAAGCGCCTTTAGGCGATACCATCCTTAGCGCAGCGACAATTCCACCGCACATTCCCACACAGTGAACTCCACCGGCTAAGCCGATAAGAAAGGCAGAGAAGTAGTTAATCCCTTCCATGTGGCGCTTGGCTTTTGTCTACTTTACTGTCTTGAAGTTGCTTGCGTTGCTCAGCTAGCTTTTTTTCTTCTGGCGGAAGATCATCGTCAAACAGTATGCTATACCCTTGGCGATCCAAATCTTCAAATTGATTGGTTTTCACCGCCCAAAAGAATATCACGATAGCGACGGCAACAATGATGATGGCGATTGGAATTAATACGTAAATAATACTCATGCTATTTGCTCAAAAGTCGCGTTGAGTTTGTGACCACAATGATACTGCTTAACGACATACCAACAACAGCCATCCACGGTGAAAGTAGGCCTGATACGGCGAAAGGTAAGATCAAAACGTTGTAACCTACCGACCAGCCAATATTTTGCCTTATTTTTTGCTTCACTTGGTGCGCAGTTCGAATAAGTTCTGGTACAGAAAGCAGCTGATCGCCAAGCAGTATCACGTCGGCGGCAGTTTTAGCCACGTCTGTGGCATTACCCACTGCAATTGCCACATCAGCGCTGGCAAGAACTGGAGCGTCGTTAATACCGTCACCCATCATCATCACTTTCGCGCCAGATTGCTGCATAGCTTGAACGGCTTCGTACTTTTGCTCAGGTGTTAGGCCACCTTTAGCGGTCGAAATTGGCAATGGTGCGGTAAGCGCATTAACGTTTTGCTGTGTATCACCACTTAAAACGGCGAGGGTATGGCTTTTAGCTAATATATCGAGAGTTTCTTGCGTATCTTCTCTTAGTGAATCCTTTACTTCATACGCCGCCATAATACGCCCCTTAACCGTGAGAAACACGTTAGCTGAAGGGAACGCTTCAATGAGTTTTAGCTGAGATTCGTGAACGCTGAATGCTACAGAACCCATAGAAAACAACGTGTCATTGATCTCACCGCTGATACCTCCTCCTGGCGAAACGGTAAAATTAGTCACTTTGTGTACCGTGTTATCGATAGCGTCAGCACTGCCGCTAGAGGCAGAAGTCTCGCTTAGGGCTACACCGTCGCTAAAGGCTATACCGTCGCTAAAGGCTTTGGCAATCGGATGTTCAGAGCGTGACTCCAAAGCGCGCGCAATTGATAGCGCACTTTTACTATCCACACCGTCAGCGTACCAGGCATTTGAAATAGTAAATTTACCTTTTGTGAGCGTGCCGGTTTTGTCTAATGCGATGGTGTCAATGTCAGTAATTTGTTCAAGCGCATCTGCGCGTTTTAGTAAAATACCTTGTCTGTTTAACTTTGCCATAGCGCAGGTTAACGCTGATGGCGTAGCCAATCCTAATGCGCAAGGGCAGGTTGCAACCAGCACCGATATGGTGATCCAAAATGCCTCGTCGCTACCCTGATACGCCCAAAAGCCATAGGTTAACGCCGAAATCAGCAATACCGCGGTAACGAAATAGCGAGAAAAATTATCGGCTATCTGCGCTGCTTTAGGCTTACTCGCCATCGCACTTGCTTGCAGTCGTACAATTTGATTTACCAGCGCATTTTTAAGGGTCTGCGTAACCGTAATGGTTAGCGTACCATCTTGACAAACCGTGCCGCCGTAAACCGGGCTACTGTTCGACTTACGCACGGGGTTAAACTCGCCGGTAAGCATTGATTCGTCAACCGCTGCGTTGCCGTCGGTTACCACCCCATCAATGGGGACTGTTTCACCAGGCTTCACCAGTACTACGTCATCAATTTTTAGCTGCTTAGCCAGACACTCGGTTAGGCTGCCATCCGGATTTAGTTTGGTCGCTGATACGGGCACATACTGCATCATATTGGCAGAGATCTGTGCGGCGCGATGACGACTGCGATGTTCTAAGAATCGGCTAAGTAACAGCAGAAAAATAAACATACAGATGGATTCGAAATACACTTCACCTTGCTCTAATACTGTAGAGCGAATTCCAGCAATGTAAGTACCGAATATGGCGAGCGTAACGGGTACGTCCATATTAACCGTTTTGGCGCTTAGCGCTTTAGCGGCGCCCACATAAAAGGTGCTGCCTGAATACAGCACCACTGGTGTAGTAAGCGTAAGGGCAACCCAATAAAAATATTGGCGGGTCTCTAACTCAATGGCGCCGAACCAATCAAAATAAAGCCCAGTCATCAGCATCATAACCTGCATGGTCATAATGCCTGCTAGGCCAAGCTTTTTTAGAAAGGTCTTCTGTTCGCGTTTATAACTGGCTTCGTGTTCGTCGGGGTGAAATGGTGACCCAACATAACCAATGCGTTTTAGCGTAGATAGAATTTGGCTAAGCTTAATTTGAAACGGTGACCAAGTGACTAAAGCGCGGCGCTCTTGTACATTCACCGCGACTTGCTTTATTCCTTCAACTTTTGACAACTGCTTTTCGATAAGCCAGCCACACGCAGCGCACGTAATACCTTCAAGGGTTAATTGAATCTGCTTGTCCTGACCTTCTTCAAACACGAACTCTTCTTGAAGAGAAGGGTCGTCATAGACTTTTAGCTTATCTAACGTTTCTAAAATACCGTCGTCAGATTTTTGCGCCGGTTCGGTTCTAAACTGGTAATAGTCTTCAAGGCCGTTGTTAACGATCGCTTCAGCTACCGCTAAGCAGCCAGGGCAACACATGTCTCGTTGTTGCCCTAAAATGACAGTAGTAAATTTCCCATTGTCTGGACTCGCTATAGGCAAGCCGCAATGGTAACAGTCGTGCTTTGTCATTATGGATTGAATTTCATTTTGCCAGTGTGGGGCAGATAGACCGTGTTTTGAATTTTCCAGCTATCATCAATCGGCGTCAGCGATATGCGCCATTTACCGTCAAGGTTTTCTTCAATAAAGCCGCGATAAATACCGTTAGCGTCGCGACTCAATAAAACGCTAACATCGCGCTCTTCTAGCGTTACGTGATAGAAACTTAATTTAACCGCGTTACCTTCTTGAGGAATCCCCGAATGAAATTGCAGCGCTATGCTTCCATTTTCAATGGTTAAATCAGTGGTGATATTCATGCGGCGGGCTATGGCTTCTTTGTCCAGACGGGCATTAATTGCTTTTCCTTCTTTGTAGTAGTCGTCTACCACCAAGCTATCTTCGGTAGAAATAGCAAGGTTTAACAACACGCCACCCATGATGAGTGTAATGATAGGTACGGCAATTAAAAACCAGGGCCAGAACTCTTTATACCAGGGTCTATTCATCGAAATCTTTCTCGTATTTACTTCACTAGCAACGTCGCTAACAACATATTTATTATTGCTACATCAGTTAATAACAATAAATATAGTGTTGGGGACGCAGGTCTAAGGCGCACAAAATGTGTTCGCAACGACACTTTCTGTAATGCTGTCTATATCGCTGTATTTTCTCATAAAAAAAGCCCCGTAGTAACGAGGCTTTTTAAGATATTTAATGATTTAAATCATTAATCATTTGAAAGGCTGTATACATACGCTGCAACAACGTGAATTTTGTCATCACCCAAGGTTTTCTTGAATGAAGGCATTACACCGTTACGACCGTAAGTAAGCGTTTCTGTTACCGCTCTGTGGCTGCCGCCGTATAGCCAGATATTGTCAGTAAGGTTTGGTGCACCAAGTGCTTGGTTACCTTTACCGTCCATACCGTGACAAGCCGCACACGCTGCGAAACGAGCTTTACCTGCTTCTGCAAGCTGAGGGTCCACATCGCGACCGCTTAAACTAAGTACGTAGTTAACCACTTCTTCGATACCGTCTTCACCCATAGCATCTAGCCATGCTGGCATAGCTGCTTTACGACCAAGCGTAAGAGTTTCAACGATTTTCGCACCTGAACCACCGTACAACCAGTCGTTGTCCGTTAGGTTAGGGAAGCCGCCATTTTGACCACGTGCATCAGAACCGTGACACTGAGAACAATTTTGTAGGAACAAACGCTGACCTACTTTATTTGCTTCTGGGTCTTTAGCCAATTCTTCAACAGGAACTTGTGCATACGCTTCGAAGATCGGATCGAACTTCTCGGCAGCAAAATCTAGTTCACGATCATACTCTACTAGGTAGCCTTGCTCTTTAGCATCAATACGCGCCTGAGCTGACTCTTCTAGCGATTGAATATTTTGGTTAGAACTCTTCCAACCCAAAATACCTTCATACGCACCTAGGCCAGGATAAAGCGCTAGGTATAAAAAGCCCCAAACGATGGTCATGTAGAACATAATTGTCCACCAGCGAGGAAGTTGGTTGTTCAACTCCTCAATACCATCAAATTCGTGGCCCATTGACTCACCTTCAGCTACGCCAGTCTTGTTAGAAAGGCACCAGCGAAGAAGGAAGTAGCAACCAATGATTAACCCTAGGGTTATCACTGAAATCCAAATTGTCCAAAACATACTCATGAGTTCGAGACTCCTGCTAATCTTCTTTTGATTTTTCTTTTTCTTCGTCTGCAAACACTAGGTTTGCAGCTTCATCGAATTTTTTCTTGTTGCGGCTGCTGAACGCCCACCATACAACACCGATGAAGCTTACAAAGACGATGACAGTAAAAATGCTGCCTACAATTCCCTGGTCCATATTATTTCAAATGTGTGCCAAGAGATTGTAGATAAGCAATAAGGGCCTGCATTTCCGTTTTGCCCTGTACTGCCGCTTTCGCACCCGCGATATCTTCGTCGGTATACGGAACGCCAAATCCACGGAATACTTCCATTTTTTCAGCTGTTAACTCGCCATTAAGCGTGTTTTCCGCAAGCCAAGGGAAACCTGGCATATTCGACTCTGGTACCACGTTACGAGGATTAAGCAGGTGAACTCGATGCCATTCGTCGCTGTAACGACCACCAACACGTGCTAGGTCAGGACCAGTACGCTTAGAACCCCAAAGGAAAGGGTGTTCCCATACTGATTCGCCAGCAACGCTGTAGTGACCATAACGCTCTGTTTCAGCGCGGAATGGACGGATCATCTGGCTGTGACAACCTACACAACCTTCACGGATGTAGATATCACGGCCTTCAAGCTCAAGCGCGGTATATGGACGTAAGCCTGTTACCGGTTCCATGGTTTGCTGTTGAAACATCAACGGCGTTATTTGAACCATGGCACCGAAGCTGATAGCGATAAGGATTAATACCGTTAACAGACCGACGTTCTTTTCAATTAACTCATGTGCGTTTTTCATTATTCGTCTCCTTTACTACGCCGGCTGAGTCGCTGGGTCTGCAGCGATACTGCCTTTAGGTGCACGAACGGTTTTCCATGTGTTGTATGCCATAACAAGCATACCTGCTACCACGAAACAACCACCAATGAAACGAACCACATAGAAAGGCTTAGACGCTTCTAATGACTCAACAAAGCTATAGGTTAACGTACCGTCAGCATTTACTGCACGCCACATTAGACCCTGTAGTACACCAGACATCCACATTGCTACGATGTATAGAACAACACCGATAGTTGCGAACCAGAAGTGTACGTTAACTAGCTTGGTGCTATACATAGCGCGCTGACCGAATAGCACTGGAATTAAGTGGTAAATTGAACCAATTGAAACCATTGCAACCCAACCTAGAGCACCAGAGTGTACGTGACCAATTGTCCAGTCAGTGTAGTGAGACAGTGCATTAACGGTCTTGATTGCCATCATTGGGCCTTCGAAGGTAGACATACCGTAGAAAGACAATGAAACAATAAGGAAACGCAATACTGGGTCGGTGCGAAGTTTATGCCACGCGCCAGATAGCGTCATAATACCGTTAATCATACCACCCCAAGATGGAACGAATAGGATAATAGACATCACCATACCAAGCGACTGAGTCCAGTCTGGTAGGGCAGTGTAGTGAAGGTGGTGAGGACCAGCCCAGATATACAGAGAGATAAGTGCCCAGAAGTGAACAATTGAAAGTCTGTATGAATAAACCGGGCGACCAGCTTGCTTAGGTACGAAGTAGTACATCATACCAAGGAAGCCCGCAGTCAGGAAAAAGCCTACCGCGTTATGGCCGTACCACCACTGCATCATAGCGTCTACTGCGCCTGCATACAGTGAATACGATTTAGTGAAAGATACCGGAATAGCCATGCTGTTACCAATATGAAGAATTGCAACAGTTAACATGAACGCGCCTAAGAACCAGTTTGCAACATAAATGTGCGAAACTTTACGGATTACTAGGGTTCCGAAGAAGTTAATGATATAAGCGACCCAAACCAGTGCCAAAAGGATATCAATTGGCCATTCTAGTTCAGCGTATTCTTTTGAGCTGGTTAAACCCATAGGCAGGGTGATAACAGCTAAAACGATAACGGCTTGCCAACCCCAAAAGGTAAATGCGGCAAGTTTGTCACTGAACAGTCTTACCTGGCAGGTACGCTGAACGATGTAGTACGACGTTGCAAATAGCGCACAGCCGCCGAAGGCAAAAATAACGGCGTTAGTGTGCAACGGACGCAAACGTGAGAATGTTAGCCATGGTGTGTCAAAGTTAAGCATAGGTGCAAATAACTGCGCGGCAATAAATACCCCTAGGCCCATACCAATGATACCCCAGACTATGGTCATGATGGTAAATTGCCTAACTACTTTATAATTGTAGTCAGGTTGTGCTTGGCTTATTTCACTCATTTTAATGAATCTTCCACTTCAAATGAACTATGGTCTCCAACTGCCGGAATAGTACGGTCGAGACGTGTATCAGCTAAGGAATAACGCTTCACACCGAGCTCGGAAAGAGTAATAATTATTGTCTCCAAGCCAGTTGGTACGCGGATGATAAGGTTTTTAATTACAAAAAGATACCATAAACTACCTAAGCTTGATCTCCGTCAATGAAGAAATACACAAAATTTAAGAAATGCTAAATAACGATAACAATAAACGATCAAAAATTTTACATTCCCAGCTTCCATTAGTGGCTATTATTGTTGTAGCCGTGTGTGTATACCTTGCACATAAATTCCAGTCATCGGTGTTAAAAGACACTAGCGTAGTTAATGGAATAGGAAACAGCTGCAACTTTGTCAATGAAACTTGCGAATTCTTAATTGATGACAGGTTAGCAATTGCCACTTTTTCAGCCATGCCTGAAGCCGAAGAGTCAGTAACGGTTAAGCTCTTAGTTCCTGAGGGAGAGGAAATAGAGAGCGCATGGATTGAAGGGGTAAACATGTATATGGGCAAAATTCCCGTGCTGTTAGATAACGATGGTCAAGGAAAGTGGTCAGGTTGGTTTATGTTAGGTAGCTGTAGTGAGCCAGTGATGAAATGGCAGCTACGTCTAAATATTAAAGATAAAGAAAGCCCCAGCTATTTGTATTTTGTTACACAGCAGTAACTGTATTAAAAGCAATAAGACTCTCCCTAAAGAAAGGGGAGTAAACAAGCAAAAAAGGCCGCTCTTTATTTAAGAGCGGCCTTTTATTAATTACCTGTAAATTGTAGCGTGAACGCTATTTCTTACATTTGCGACTGAAGGTAGTTTTGAATACCTAGTCGCTTAATAAGGCCAAGCTGCTGCTCTAGCCAGTGTGCGTGATCCATCTCTGTATCGTCTAGTAGTACAATTAGCATGTCACGAGTAACATAGTCTTTCTCGGTTTCACAAAGCGCAATAACTTCACGTAACTTTGCATCAACTTCATATTCAACACGTAAATCGCTTTCTAGCATCTCAGGTACATCTTTACCCACTTTGAAGCCTGTGCGCTTCGTCATGTCAGGCGTACCTTCTAAAAACAGCATGCGTTCTATTAGCTTAGTTGCATGTCCACGCTCGTCATCAAATTCATGATCGATGCGTTCGTAAAGCTTATTCAAACCCCAATCAAGATACATCTGAGAGTGAATGAAATACTGATCCATGGCGGCTAACTCATAAGAGAGTAGTTCGTTTAAGCCATTGATGATTGCTTGGTTACCTTTCATTAGTCATCTCCCATTACTTGCGCTTGTAGGTAGTTCTCTATACCCATAGCATCAATTTGGTATTCTTGCGTTTCAATCCAGTCTAGGTGCTCTTCTTCATATTCAAGAAGGTCTTCAAGCAAATCACGAGAAACATAATCCTGCTTTTCTTCACACAGCGCGATAGCTTCACGAAGTAGTGGAAGCTGTTCTTTTTGAAAACGCGCATCACATGACAGCATTTCAACGGTATCTTCACCGATATAAAGTTTGCCTAACGCTTGAAGATTAGGAAGGCCCTCAAGGAATAAAATGCGCTCGATAAGATCGTCCGCTTGCTTCATGTCCTTGATAGACTTTTTATAATTCTTTTCGTTAAGTTCAGAAAAACCCCAGTTTTTGAACATACGAGCGTGCAGAAAGTATTGATTTATCGAAGTAAGTTCACTTGTCAGTACTTCGTTCAATTTTGCAACAACTTGTTTATCACCTTGCATTGTGTAAACCCTATTAACGTATTTGCGTGAAGTTTAGTCTAAATTTGACCGCATGTCAAAAAAAGTCTTTGTAAAACAGTTGTTTACAAACGATAACGTTTCTCAATTCATCCATTGTTCGCATTTAGAACAGCATTACTGTTGTGCATGCGCATAAGCAAGACTTTCTTCAGCAAAACCAAGCCCTGCTTCGGTAAAGAAGTTGAAGACTTTATCTACACCATTTTCTAATAGATGTGACACTTCATCCTCATAGCGTGCAATGGCTGCGACTTTTCCAACATAGCCCGCGTTTTTAAGCTGACGTGTGATGTTTATTGAGTCCTGGATAGAAGGCAGAGCAAGCAAAACAAGCTGAATCTGTTTGATATCTAAATTATCCCACAAATCGACGTCTTCACCGTCGCCGCATATTACGTTTAAGCCTTCGTCTGATAACTCTTTTACTTTTACTCGGTCGGCGTCCATTCCCCATACGCTCACATCACTTAATTTAGATAACGCATTGAAGGCACCGCGACCAACTCGTCCCATCCCCAACACTAAAAACTCCGCGTTGTGGAGAGTAGGATAAATGTCTTCTTTTAAGCGCTCGTTTTTCTCAAAACGTTTAATGGTGTGTTTATGATTGTGATATTGAGAATGAGAATTGCGATAGAGCACGCTGGTGATAACGAATGAAATAGATACGGCTAAAGCAATCACCACTAGCCAAGAGTTTGCCAATAAACCTAATGAAACGGCTAGTGCGCCAACAATAAGGCCAAATTCACTGTAATTTGAAAGCACCAAGCTGCTCAAGTAAGCCGTGCGACCGCGAAGGCGAAGTGACGTAAATAAGCCGAAAAAGAGTGCTGCTTTTAACGGTATAAATAAGCAGAACACGATAGCTAGGACAATCATACTAAGATCGGGAAGGGCGGTAAGACCGATAGTAAGGAAGAAGCCGATTAAGAAGAGATCCTTAAAACTAAGCAGCGACTTCGCTAGCTCCGAAGCCTTTTCATGTTGGGCTAACATGATTCCAAAGATTAGTGCCCCAAGATCGCCTTTAATGTTAACCAGCTCAAACAAGTGATAGCCACCTAAGGCGAGGATAAAGCCAGTAAGCGGAAGCAGTTCACCGTGGCCCGACTTATTAATCATTTTGTTTATGATTGGCATTGCTGGGAATAAGGCCAACAACGCAAGCGCCCACACAGAGGGGAGCTTTCCAGTTGCTGCAACAAGGAAGATAACAGCAAAAACGTCTTGCATGACCAAAATGCCAATGGCAAGGCGGCCGTGGCGGGTTTTACTTTCGCCACTTTCTTCTAATACTTTAACCACGCAGACTGTGCTACTGAAACTAAGGGCAAAAGCGATAAGCGCAGCGCTTTTCCATGTAAGCCCATCAACGAAATTTGCAGCAACCGCACCAATCGCATAGACGCAACAGGTAATAACGCCCACCCATACTAAGGTATGTGAAACGCTTCCCGCCCAAACTTCTCGTCGACTCAAATCGCGGATGTTGAGTTTCAGACCGATGGTGAAGAGCATAATGGTGATGCCCAAGTTGGCTATTTGGGTTAAATCTTCAGTGAGCGTGTAGCCTGCAAAATTTAATAAAAAGCCAGCTACCAAGTAGCCAACTAAAGGAGGAATGCCAATAAGTTTAACCGTTAAGCCGCAAACAAATGCGAAAAGAAGAAATGCATACTCCATGAATTACCTTTCAGAAAATGTTGAACGTAAAATCCGTTACCTTTGTATAGGTCACATCATCTATTAACCAGTGATAGCTACAAATCGCTCTCTCAACTCGCTAATTGAAAGGTTTTAGACTAGCATGCAATGGCTTGTTTTCGCAGCTAAAAAAGCATTGTAATTGCATATTTTGGTAACGCGTAACCCAATTGAGCTAAAAGCTGGCTCAGTATATTTAACTCCTAAATCAGTCATTTACCGCTAAAGTAAATCTAGTTCCCGATTTCAGGTGTATTGAACAGGGTTGTAGGCATATTATTTTGTTTTGATATGACCAAAAATAAAGAAGGACTTTGAATGCGTTTAACAATTCTAACTGTGCTAACCCTGCTGGTCGCTTTCAATGTGGTGATTGGCGTATTGTGGGCGCCCGTGTGGTGGTTTTTACTCTTATCAGTCACGCTACTCATTTTTGGTCTATATGATGCCTTCCAAACAAAACATGCCATTTTAAAGAACTTTCCATTAATTGGCAGGGTACGATGGACCGTCGAGGGACTAAGGCCCTACATCCAGCAATACATCATAGAAACCGATACTGGCGGAGCACCTATTTCCCGCATGTTTCGTTCGATTGTTTATCAACGTGCGAAAAACAGTAGAGAAACTGTTCCCTTCGGTACTCAGCTAGATACGTATAAAGATGGCTATGAGTGGATTGGCCATTCTTTATCTGCTCGCGAAGTGGAAGACATGGATGAAGATCCCCGAGTGACGGTAGGTGGCCCTCATTGCAAAAAGCCGTATCGTGCAAGCATACTTAACATAAGCGCAATGAGCTTTGGAAGCTTGTCAAAAAATGCCATTTTGGCGCTAAATAAAGGTGCTGCAAAAGGCGGGTTTTACCATAACACAGGTGAGGGTGGTCTAACCCCATATCACCTCGAAAATGGTGGCGATATCGTTTGGCAAATTGGTACGGGATACTTTGGTTGTAGAAGTAAAGATGGCGGTTTCGATCCTGTTCTTTTTGAAGAAAAAGCCAAACTCGACAATGTAAAAATGATAGAAATAAAGCTAAGCCAGGGCGCTAAGCCTGGACATGGTGGTATTTTACCTGCGTATAAAAATACCCCTGAAATAGCTAAAATAAGAGGGGTTGAGCCTGGAACTCAAGTTGATTCTCCCCCTAGACATAAAGCGTTTGCAACGCCTTTAGAAATGGTTGATTTTATTAGTCAGTTACGAAAGTTAAGTGGATATAAACCAGTGGGTATTAAGCTGGCGCTGGGTAGAAAAAGTGAGTTTATTGCCATGTGCAAAGCCATGGTAGAGAAGGACGTAACGCCAGATTTTATAACGGTAGACGGGGGCGAAGGAGGTACCGGCGCTGCACCGCTTGAGTACACAAACTCTATAGGATTTCCTCTGCGTGAAGCGTTGGCGTTTGTAGACGATTGTCTCACTGGTTTTGGTATTCGCGACAAAATTAAAATCATTGCTTCTGGAAAAATCATTACCGCTTTTCAGTTAGCGAAAAATCTAAGTTTAGGCGCCGATCTATGTAACAGTGCCAGAGGAATGATGTTGGCACTTGGATGTGTTCAGTCGCTGTCATGCAATACGAATAAATGTCCGACCGGTGTAGCAACGCAAGACCCCAAGCTTGCCAAGGGCTTAAACGTTGAAGACAAGTACGAGCGCGTGTACCGCTTTCACAAAAAAACTATTCATGCGCTGATGGATATCTTGTCTTCTACAGGACATGTGAGAACTAGCGAACTAAATCGTACCCATATATTTAGGCGAGTAGATCAGTGTAATATTGCGCGTTACGACGAGATTTTCCCGTTAGTTAAAACAGGAAGTTTCTTAACCGACGACGTTCCCGATAGATTTAAATTACACTTAAAAGAAGCAAATTCTGAAAGCTTTATGCCTTGTAGTTTATTGGCAGAAATAGAGAAAGAAACGAAAGCGGTATCTTAAAAAAACTAAGCCATGACTCCTAATCAAATACCTATTGTGGAGTCACGCTTAACGATTTTTAATGCCTAAAACTGCGAGTTAATCTTTAGATTGCTCGCTTGGAATACGCAGTTGATAGAGGCGGTAATCACTAGTCCTGTAGGGTGTTACTTTATATTTAGGCTGAAGATACGCCACTAAATCTATTAGTTCGGAAACGGTTAGCTCGTCGTTTACAACTCGCATTAATGACACACCGTCTTCGCTGGTGAAACTGGCAGGCTGTCGAGGAGTAAGTTTGTGTGATGGGTTAATAATACTTGTCACCAACTCTGCATAAGTTTTAATTCTTCCACTGCTGCCTCCCAATGGAATAGGCTTCGCGACTAGGTATTGCGCATTGTCGGACTCTTTTTCTCCTGCAATTCTGTGACAGTCTTGGCACTGATACTTTTTAAATACCAAATAGCCTTTTTCCATATTGCCTTCGGGCAAGCTAAAGCCGCGAGGTGACTGCGCGCCCTGGTCACAGGCGAAAAGGAGAAGCGTTGCTATAACAACTATTGCCGTTTTCATACTCATTTCCCTCTTTCTTTTACGGTAAAGAAGCGTAACGTTCGCTAGAACTAATGTGTATACACTGATTATGAATGAGGCTGCAGACTAATCATTGACCTAGCTCAAAGAATAATTATTTGTATAGCACTACTATTTAATGGAATTAGTTAACGGTATGGTAGAAAAGCACTGCTACCTAACAAAAATTGAGGACAGCCACAATGCAAGGTTACGAGACAATTTTAGTACCTATAGATATTTATTCTGACTACGAATTAGTGGTGGAGAAAGCCATTGCAATAGCAGGCAATAGTCACAAAATTCACCTCCTGTATGTTGCTTATCCACAAACCAATGTAGAGCCTTACGGACTATTTTTAGAACGGGATTTTTCAGAGGAAGTAAGAGAGCAGGCATTAAGGCAATTAAAAGACGTTGCCGCAAAACATGATATACCTTACAGCCACATCAATGTAGAGATAGGTTCTCCTGCTGATGAGATTCACCATATGGCCGAAAAGATTAATGCAGATCTCATTGTTGTCGGCACCCATGGCCAGAGCGGTCTTCGTTTGCTACTTGGGTCAACGGCCAATGCAGTACTACATGGTGTTAAAACAGACGTGCTAGCTGTGAAAGTATAAATTAATGCGGCGATTAGCGTCGAAAATGCTTTAAATATCCATGATAAATACCTTCGCCGTCATGTAGATGTAACGAAGGTCAGTTACGTTTTGTAAGGCTGTAACTAATCTTAAAATTACTTATCATGATAACGAAACGGACAGGTATTTTACGCGTACTCTATGCCACTTACTATTCACTTAAGGGGCTTCGAGCAGCCTTTTTAAGTGAAGCTGCGGTCAGACAAGAAATTTTCGCAATATTGATAATGACACCTGTAGCGTTTTTCATCGACGTTACGCATGTAGAACGTATATTGCTGGTGATATCTTTACTGATTGTGCTTATCACTGAGCTACTCAACACCGCTATTGAGAAACTCTGTGATCATGTCAGCACAGACATCCATTTATTAATAGGGCGAGCTAAAGATATCGGCTCTGCAGCAGTGTTCATTAGCCTAATGACGGCCGGCTTTACGTGGATTAGCATTCTTTGGTAGTGCAATTTGCGATTTATAGGCGGAAAGAAAGCCCTAATTTATAGGGCTTTGATTTTCCGGTCACAACATTCTGATACTAAGGTTCTAATTGTGCTATCTAAGTTTTTAATGTGCGAATAATGCAATGAAGTTTCACCACCGTTATTGATATCTTTTATCGTAAAAACAACATCATCGCCTCGTGAAGTTACGCAGATTCTCACGTAATCATCAGATTGAGCTAATGGCACGTGGAGATATAACGGCTCATTGTTTGAGTTTAAATAATCTAGTGCTGCTTCTTGTGACTTGAATGGGTCTTGCTTCTCGGGTTGGACATTCCATGACGACGAGGGAACCACCATTTCCGCGAGTAATTTTCCATGCTTTGTATCAATACCGCTACTCATATATCACTCCTTTTACTTTAATGTTTGCCAACTTAGAAAACCTATTCATTAATATAGGTTTAGGGCAAATTTACCTTTTGATACGCGAGTAATACAGTTTCAGATTGGTAAAAGGATGTAGAGAGTAGGTGAGTTAGACATTGTTACTGATGTCGATGGTTATGCGTAACCATGTATTAATTAAGTTACTGTATTTAATGAGCTTTATCTTTTTCGTTTTGCCGACAATTTTGCCATTCCACCACGCTTTACGTTAGCCTGTTTTGTATAATGCCCAGGCATTTCCGGTGATTGCCAACCTCCAGCCAGTTGAAGCTCGGGTAAAGATGCGCCATCTTCGGCTAGAGAAACTGCACCACCAACACGACCACTATGAGGGGTAATGTTTTCGCTAATACCTGCGCGTTGAGCAATACGTTGCCAAATCCTGTAGACACTCGAATAGTTAAGTACATTTGCCTTATGGCTGGGAATGTTCTCATCAAATGGCAAAAGTGCTGTTTTATGGTTTGTTAGTCGTCTAAACAAAACGCCTTTGTGCAGCCCGCGTAAATCTGAAGAAAGGCGGGTTGCTTTAGTCTTTGGATCAAGATTAGCTTCGTTAATATACTCTTGAACCATAGATATGGTGCTGGAAGAAATATAGCGATATTGACCTTGACCAGACTGGTCGCTTTTCGAAGAAACAACCAACAGCGTGTTATTACGCGCAGATATATCCTCGATGCAAACTCGAACTAATTCATCAGCGCGAAGCAATGCATCAAACATCAGGTTAATGATTGCAAGGTCGCGGAGCTCTAATAAAGAATCAGGAATAATTGCATTGTTTATTTGTTCAAGCATATCTATCGTAAGCGGAACCGCTTGTTTGTGAGACAAGCGAAACTTTCTATTCTCTATAAGCGATAAACGGATAAAGTCTCTTAGATACGCAGATCTAATAATGGGGTTTGGCAATTTAGCCACGCCCAAAAATTTACTAAGGGCAGATAACCGACGCTTAATGGTTCTATAGGCTAGGGGAGAACGGCACAACGCTTCAACATATTGTTTAATGCAGATCTCATTGTGTTCGAAGTTGTTCTTAAAGCCACTTAATCCAGCTTGCTTACAAAAAATTGCGAACTCATTGTAGTCACTAATGTATGCCCGTTGTGTATTGTATGGAAGCTTGGTAAAAATATCTTGATAATAGCTTTCAACGTTTTTATCAGAAGATGAACATTGACTTGTTGTTAGGTCGTCAGAACCTGACGTGTGCTGCTTACCACGAGAGTACTCGATACCAAAAGCTGGAACCGTCGCGCTACTTGAGTCTTGTGGCTGTGAGCTGCTATCACTGTTGCTGTTAACTAATTGAGTTGTGAGCAAGTATGAGCTATTAGTTTTTGAGGACATTGAGCAACCTGGTGAAGACATTATTGTAACTATTATGCTAGATTTAACAGGACTTTATAAGCTATTGATATATAACAATATTCACGCATGATAACTGTAATTATCATGCGTGAAGTTACGCACTAATCCATTCATCACTCCACAAAGCGCTTTACTATTGTAATCTCAAGTACAGTGCTACTCTATCACATTACTGTATATATAAACAGTTTGGGTGTTTCAATGCCGTCAATTGTTGGCCTATCTCGTAATTATTCCAAACCATATCGCGAGATAAGGCTTGTGGCCTGCTGAGAGAGTACGTTTTTTGTGTAATTTAAATCGTGCGCTACGTAAAATCTGCAAGGTAATACCCCGAATGCGAGCTCAGATTTCACGTAGCGACGCCTAAAAAATAAGCTGAAAAGTGATGAAAAAACACCCTAAGAGCTTATTTATTAAAGAAGTACTTCACATGATTTACTTCCAACATGTTTGCTGGCTAATCGCACATTTTTCAAAACCAAACGAGTTAAAAATAAACGTTATAAAAGCGGAATAGGCGATAACCTAGAAGTTATTACCTTTGCTTTTTATACGCTTTTCATAGAGCGCCTATCTAATGTCGACTACAGTACGACGATAATAAGACGTCGATAATAAGACGTCGATAATAAGACGTCGATAATAAGACGTCGATAATAAGACGTCGATAATAAGACGTCGATAATAAGACGTCGATAATAAGACGTCGATA
>NZ_LQXH01000013.1:0-167916 GCF_001924945.1 Alteromonas sp. W12 | reverse complement strand
AGATCCTAGACTAATCTAGACTTAGCAACACAAGCCAAAAAAAGCGCACTTAGGTGCGCTTTTTTTATGCCTGCGATTTAGTTCGTGATTGTTGTGCCCTCTGAAACACGCCGTAAAGCCATCCATGGCGGCTTCGCAGCAGCGTCCCTGCTGCTGAGAGTTCTAGATTGAATAAGCGCCACCCCTTTGGCATCTATAAAGCTTGGTGAGAGGGTAATAACACGCCGCGAACCCATCCCCGCTTTTATGTAAGAGTTCCTGAATCGCACCATGCGTTGTCGGAATTAAAGAGGCTCAGCATTCACTCCCCTCTATCGGTATAAGATAAGCATGAAGCGAAGAAGTGGAAATTTAACGCCTTTGTTGTGATACTGTAACAATTAAAGGGTACTATGCTCTGTTTATCAGTTTTGCGAGATTTTCATGATTACACGACGCCAGTTTTTAGTGGGTTCTTTGGCATTTGGTGGCCTAGCTAGCAGTGCTTTTGGTAAAAAGTTGGATTTGGCGTCTATGCCGATTAGTGAAGGCTATGGTGCACTAATCGCCGACCCTCAAAAGCTGCTCGATTTACCTAAAGGCTTTAGCTATAAGGTTATATCAAGCCTTGGAAATAGCATGTCTGATGGTATGCATGTACCTGACAGAGCGGATGGCATGGGGTGTCTTCCTATAGAAGGTACTAGCGACAAGGTTGCGCTAATACGTAACCACGAACTGCACCCCAAACACTTAAGTGCTCAGCCAAAGTCTATTCAAAAGCATACTAGCGAGTTGGCCTACGACAACTATCATAGTGGGGTTGCTTTACCAGGCGGCACCACAACCATGGTGTACAACCTTACCACGCAAAAGGTAGAGCGAGAGTTTATTAGTCTTGTTGGAACGGTAAGAAACTGCTCGGGCGGCATTACACCTTGGGGGACGTGGCTAACCTGTGAAGAATCTGTAGACCGACCTCATGGCCCGAACGGCGATGTGGTAAGCAAAGATCATGGCTACATTTTTGAAGTCCCCGCAAACGCTGACTCACTCATTGAAGCTAAACCGCTTAAAGCAATGGGTCGTTTTAATCATGAAGCGGCTTGTGTCGACCCCAAAACCGGTGTTGTCTACCTTACCGAAGATCAGGGTGACAGCTTGCTGTATCGCTTTGTACCTAACGAGTACGCTAACTTGGCAGCTGGCGGCCAATTAGAAGCCCTGGTAGTAAAAAACAAACCTCAGTTTGATACACGTAACTGGAGTTCCACAACTATGCCATTGGCGACGTGGTTCGACGTTGAGTGGATAGCATTAGACAATCCAGAAAGCCCGAACGATGACCTACGCGCTAGAGGATATGAGAAAGGTGCTGCCTTATTCGCTCGCGGTGAAGGTATACATTGGGGGGAAAATGAGCTTTATTTTTGCTGTACTAATGGTGGCCAAAAGCAGCTCGGTCAGGTGATGAAACTTGTTCCTTCTGCAGATGGTAAACAAGACAAGCTTCAGCTATTTTTAGAAAGTGAAGACAAGAACTTATATAACTTCGGCGATAACCTAACCGTATGTCCAAACGGGCATCTATTGGTGTGCGAAGACCAATATACTGATATTGTTGATAATCACTTACGCGGTGTTACACCAAATGGAGAAGTGTATAACTTTGCAAAGCTCCATGCGCAAACTGAACTTGCCGGCGCGTGTTTCTCGCCTGACGGCAATACGCTTTTCGTGAATATTTACTCTCCAACGAAGACCTTAGCTATAACCGGGCCATGGCTTGAAGGTTAGAGAGCAGATATTAAGGGTTATCTAGTAAACTGGCGTCATTTATTCTTATTACTTTAAAACGGCGCCGTTATCCCCCAAGTGTGAACTGCAAATTTCTATCGACCTTTCTTTCGTCACGCGTTATTTACTTACTTTCATGCCTTTTCTCGATTAGCTAGTATCTTTATAATTAAATAAATTAATTGTTTGAATCGTTTTAACCCGTTTTAATAGTTTTGCTCAATTAATGATAATGCTCTCAACTTAAGAAGGAGAGCCAAATGAGCGCACTATTAAAAAAGCTAACAACGGCGAATAGCCACCGTGTTTCCTCCACAACTAATCAACCCATTCGAACGCAATGCAATTACGCTGATAACTATTATGGCGACCAAGTTTGCGTAGAAGTCAAAGCCCCTAAACCTCGTACCAACCTTCATGTGGGAGTACAGCTGTGAGAACCTCAATGAAATCAACGTTAACTAAGTTTGTCCTAGGCGGCGTAGCTGCCAGTATGCTTACCTTAGGCGTAAGCGCCGATACACTAACACGTCAAAATGGTGCCCCCGTAGGCGATAATCAAAACTCGCAAACAGCAGGCCCATGGGGACCGGTTTTACTACAAGATTCGCACCTTATTGAAAAGCTAGCGGCATTTGACCGCGAGCGTATTCCTGAGCGCGTTGTTCACGCACGTGGTACAGGCGTTTACGGATATTATGAAAACCTGGTCGACCTTTCAGATGAAACACTGGCTGCGCCGTTTCAATCAGCGGGTAAAAAGACCGACGTTTTTGTTCGTTTTTCATCGGTAGTACATGGTCATCTGTCACCTGAGACGCTGCGTGACCCGCGTGGCTTTGCGGTGAAGTTTTACACCGAACAAGGTAACTGGGATCTCGTCGGTAACAACTTCCCGGTTTTCTTTATTCGCGATGCAATCAAGTTCCCAGATATGGTGCATGCATTTAAACCATCGCCGGTAACGAACAAGCAAGAGCCTAAGCGCATTTTTGATTTCTTCTCGCACGTACCAGAGTCAACGCACACGTTAACTATGCTTTTCTCTGACTACGGCACACCGGCAAGCTATCTAAATATGGATGGTTCAGGTGTACATGCTTTCAAGTTTGTTGATGACGAAGGTAATTACAAGTACGTGAAGTTCACATGGAAGTCGAACCAGCCAATAAAGAACTTTACCAATGAAGAAGCCATGAAAGTGCAGGGAATGGATATGCAGCCGCATACTACCGACATCTACACGCGAATTGGTGAAAAAGGTGAAACAGCGTCTTGGGATCTTTATTTACAAGAGCTGGAGCCAGAGCAATTGGATGATTTTGAGTTTAACCCACTTGATACCACTAAGATTTGGCCTGAATCGCTTGTGCCGGCTAAAAAGATTGGTCGTCTAGTGCTTAATCGTGTACCAGATAACTTCTTTGAAGAAACTGAACAAGCGGCATTTGCACCAAGCAATTTAATTCCTGGTATTGAGCCGTCAGAAGACAGAATGCTTCAAGGTCGATTGTTTTCGTATGCGGATACACAGCGCTATCGCCTAGGTGTAAACGCGTACCGCATTCCGGTTAATTCACCTAAAAATGCGGTTATTAATAACCACGAACAGCATGGTCAGCTTCGAACGACTAGCACTGCGCGCGACGTGAATTATCAGCCAAGTCGACGTCTTGATCTTAACGAAGATCCAGCGTTCCGTTACTCAAGCAAACCGCTTGCAGGTATGACGCAACAAATTCCGTTCTACAAAGAACAGAACTTCAAGCAAGCGGGTGAGTTTTTCAGAAACCTAACTAAAGAAGGTCAGAAAAACCTAATTAGTAACTTAGGTGGTGCGTTGGCATCGGTGCCTGAAGAAGAAATTCGCGTCATTATTAGTGCTTATATGTACAACGCTGATAAAGACTACGGTGCAGGTGTAGCAAAATTAGCGAAAGCACCAATGTCTAAAGTTCGTCAAACGGCGAAAGACTTAATGGAACAGCAAGCTGCACGTGCCGCTAAAGCAAAGCAAGTTGCTGAAAGCCTAACCGCACTAATGCAATAAGCTAAGTAGCAATAGGGTTGGGAGTTACATCACAGTGTTGAGTAACTCCCATTTTTCTCAAACAATTCTTCTTTAACAATCTTTCTGTAACAGCTTTACTGAAAACAGTTTTGTAGTAACCAAATTTAGATTTACCAGTAAGGGGGCACAATGTCTTTTTTAAAGCAAACACTTACGGCAGCACTGTTCGTCGTTGCCACCTTCACCAGTTTTTATACGAGTGCGGTAAGTGACGCAACCACTCAAGCTGATACTCAACAAAGTGCAACTAGGCCTAATATGGAGACCTTGAAAGCACGTTATTTTGATGCAGCGCGGGAAGGTGATAGCGCCATGCTGAGTGCGTTTTATCAAGCCGGTTTAGATGTTAATGTGGCCGATGAAAAAGGCTACACCGCGCTTATTCTTGCGGCGTACCATGGGCATACCGACACCGTGAACTTTCTTATCAGCGAAGCTAATGCCAGCCCATGTCAAGAAGACAACCGCGGAAACACCGCACTTATGGGGGCCATATTTAAAGGTCACGTCAGTGTAGCTAAGCAATTGGTTTTTGCCGATTGCGATATAGATGAAGAAAACGAGCAAGGCCAAACGGCGTTGATGTTCGCAAGCCTTTTCGATAGACAAGAAATTATCAATACGCTTATCGATAAAGGGGCTAACCCAGCTCACATGGATAAAGCGGGTAATTCGGTAGCGGATATCGCTCTTTCGCAAGGTAATTACGAACTAGCAAAAGTACTACGCGAACAAAACGCTAATTAAACCACGTCATATTAGATAGCATTGAATACAACTAGGGGGAACTCCCTATTTGTATTCAATGCATTAAGTTCAATACTAAGCCCATAAGAATTTAGAAGTGGGTTTACTATGAAGTCATTAATTGCCGCTGTGTTCGTTCTGTTTTCTATGCCTTCTTTCGCTGGCGTAATTACCTATGATTTCACACGATTAGTGTTAGGTGACGAAGCTGACCAAACCAGCTTAATTGGGCAAATCACCTTTGATGAAAACGAAACCCAGTTCAATATGAATACATGGCTATCGTTTTTCTTTCAGTTAAAGTTCGATAACGTCTCTTACAACATTCTAGAAGAAGACATCGCTGAATTTGCAGTAGTTGATTTAAATAATGGTGTGTTTGGTGATGAAAGCGGTGAAGGATTTGAGTTCTACATTGAAGATTCAAGCGTTCCCTACGAATTCACTATTAGCTCAGGTTTAGCCGGTCTAGGCGAAACAGACACCTGTGTTTTCTTTGACGGTGGCGACCGCTGTGCGGGTGGCTTGTTTCAAGTAGTTAAAACTGTTGAATCTAATAATGGCTCAACTCAAGTGAGTGAACCTGCTTCTTTTGCCACTGCGATGCTAATTCTGTTTGCGTTTACTTCAATGAGAAAGCGCAAACAGTAATCCTTTTTAAGTTAATGTGTTTCTGGTACCTCGTTCGTTCCCTCCAACATATCTATGTTTCTCGATAGTTGGTGTTTTTAGCCCTCCTTTTGTGAGGGCTTTTTTCTTTTTAAGTTTCTGCTTTTTCAACGCTTTTATAAATTACATCGAATAGGGGGAACTCCCCATAGTTTTGCTTCTTTGGTTGTTAAATACTCAAGGGGTACTCAAAGAGAGGTGTATTATGAAGTTCCTTAATAACAAAACAGTATTATCAGTAGCTATTGCTTGTGCCCTACCAGCGAGCATGGTGAATGCAAAAACTTTCGATAAAACATTGGCTGATGCGCTTGCGGCTTCGCCACTAGAACTACAACAAGTTATTGTTACATTTGAAGGTAAGGGACCTGCCACAACAGAACAAATTACAGCACTTGAATCGTTAGGTATCACTGGAGGTGTTAGCCTACGTAACGTGCCTATTGTTGGTGTGTTAGCCAACAAACAGCAAGTTGAAGCGCTTTATCAACGCGATGATGTGGTGTCAGTGTGGAACAACGACCCACTAGAACTAGAAAACCATGAGTCTACCCAAATTACGGGTGTACAGGCACTACAGGCTGACCGTGACATTCGCATAAATGGCATGCCGGTATCAGGTAAAGGCATTGGTGTAGTAGTAAACGACTCGGGTGTTGACGGCACACACGGTGATTTAGCATTCCCTGATCACGTAGTTCAAAACGTCTTAGCGCAAGTAAACTTAAACAGCTACAGCGGCATTTTACCGATTACATACCAAGAAAACGTATCTAACACCGATATTTTAGGCGGTCACGGAACGCATGTGGCAGGCACAGTAGGCGGTAATGGCGCCAAGAGCGGTGGCTTGCATGCAGGTGTAGCACCCGGTGCAGACATCATTGGTTATGGCTCGGGCGCAGGTCTATTTATTTTAGATACGATCGGTGGCTTCGACTACGCGTTAACACACCAGTTCGATTATAACATTCGTGTTATTTCTAACTCGTTCGGTAACACTGGCGATGTAGGTACAGAATTTAATCCAGATGATCCAACAAACGTTGTGACTAAAGCACTGGCTGACAACGGTATTATTACCGTGTTCTCGGCAGGTAACTCAGGCCCAGGCGAATCGACAATTACCGGTAACTTCAAAAAAGCACCTTGGGTAATTACAGTGGCTGCGGGCAACAAGCAAGGGGAGCTAGCTGACTTTAGTTCTCGCGGTGTCGACGGAAAAGGCGGACAAGCGGTTGTTGATGGTGAAGTGTTCACGTGGGAAGACCGTCCTACCGTAACGGCGCCAGGTGTAGACGTTATTTCTGCTCGTGCATCACTGTCTAGCTTAGGCGGTTTAAGTGCAGCTGACGACGCTGAAATGATTGAACCACAACACCTACCGTTTTATACCGTATCTAGCGGTACTTCAATGGCTGCGCCGCACGTGTCTGGTATTGTTGCACTAATGCTAGAAGCAAATCCAAACCTTCAGTGGGAAGATGTGAAGCGTATTCTTCAGGAAACCGCAACACCAATGGCAGGTATGGACGAGTGGGAAGTGGGCGCTGGTTATGTTAACGCTTATGCTGCGGTAACTGCAGTGCTTGACGGTGAAGAAGTATTCGGCGATACCGTGAAGAAAAATCGCGAATTTAACGCATTTGCTAATGTTGCTGAAGGCGATAGCTTTACGCTACCTACGACTTACCTACCTGTTGGTGAGTCACCTGTAGAAGAGTTTGAAGTAACGTCTGACGTATCTATGGTGGTGGCGAGCGCGTCAATTGAAACGGCTACGGCGTTTGTACTGGAAGATCCAGCAGGCAACCGTTATGGCTCTGGTATCGGCCTACCTGTTTTAGGCTCTTCTGTTGGCACAGCTGCGCCGGGTATGCCGGGTACATGGAAACTATATAGCCGCGGAATTGGTAGCATTAGTGGTGTGTCAGTTGACCCACTAGGTGTTACAAACGGTGTGGGTATCCCTGGCACTAACGATGTGAATATTCGCTTGTTAGTCACATCAGGTTACACCGGTATTGATGATGCAGTAGGTCATCCCGCTAAACCTTTCATTGAATACGTCGTTGCTAATGAGCTAATGGATGCAAAAGAAAGTGGGTTTGCGCCAGACGCACCACTAACTCGTGTAGAGCTTGCTGATACGTTGGCGCTTAGTGCAAACCTTCGTCAAACAAACGACGGTAACACAGTTAACTACACCGATGTGAGTGCAGAAAATGCTGCAGCGGTAAACTCTGCGACAGCGACAGGTGCGGTGTTGGGAGATTTAGAGATGAATACTCAGCCCGTAATGCAAGCTGATGGTGACTTCTTTGGTAGCAACATGCAGGTGAGCAAAGAAGAAATGGCGTACTCAATGGTTCAAGCATTAGGTCTTGAAGATGCAGCGCAAAGCTTTGACTCTCAGAAGGTTATCGCAATTGTTCTTGGTGAAGCGGTGGAAGTTGAAGACACCGATGCGATTGCTCCTGAGTATCGCGGCTATGTTCAACAAGCACTGGCTGCAGGGCTAATGCAGGTAGAAGTAAAAGTAGAGCAAGGTCCATTTGACCTACAGCCTACGCTTAAAGCCTTCTTTAATCCACAAAATGGGGTATCAAGAGGCGAAGCCGCGTTTATCCTAACGCAATACACAGAACTTTAGTCCTTTGAGGCGAGGGCCGGTTGTAACATTCAAAACACGCGGTAAACCCATCCATGGGCGCTCCACAGCAGCATCCCTGCTGCTGAGGGTTTTGAATGCCACAACCGGCCCTCACACACTTTTTAGAGAGGGGTGGCTGAAGTAAGGCCCCTCTTTTTTGTTTAGGGCTTTAATTACCGCAACCAGCATTCGCTGAATATGGAATATGGTAGGGGGGAATGGAAAAGAGTTCCACACTGAGAATAAATCCCAACTATTCTAACAGACCTGCTTTTCCTGCCATTCTGATAAGTTCTGCCGAACTGCTTAAATTAAGCTTCTTATAAATATTACTGCGGTGATTTTCTGCAGTTTTAAGGCTCATATCTAATAGCTCAGCAATCTTCTTACTGGTGTTGCCTGCAGCAACTAAGAAAAAAACTTCTCGCTCTCTTCTAGTTAATACGCTTAGCGGCGATACGTGCTTCTGACATTGATCGCTAGATGACTGGGTTAGTTCATCGGGAAAACAGGTTTTGTTTGCGGCCACTTTCTTGATGGCTTCAACCAGGCTTTCACCGGAAGATTCTTTTAATATGTAGCCTTTAGCGCCTGCGTCGCGCATGGCTTCAATGTATTCCACTTCGTTGTGCATAGACAACACAAGAATTTTCGCATCACTACGCTGAGATAGAATTTTATCAATAGCGACCAGACCACTCATACGTGGCATCGAAATGTCCATCAAAATAACATCTGGCGAGAGCTTTAACACTGCAGCGATTAATGCGACACCATCGTCGCATTCTCCCACTACGCTGATATCTGGGTTGGCATTTAGCATTTGAGACACGCCTTGACGCATAAGCACATGGTCATCGGCTAGCACTACACGAATTGTCATACGGGTACCGTTACTGTTGTTCTGGTGCCTTGCCCTACTGCAGAGTCTATTTCCAGTGTCGCATTGAACGCTTCTGCTCTGTCGCGAATACTAGAAAGGCCAATGCCGGGCTCTATGGCTTTACTGTCAAACCCTACACCATTATCAAGAATATCCAAACGAATAACGTGATGATGGTAAGAAATTGATAAAGTAAGGTTGGTGGCCTCGCTGTGTTTTATAGCATTAACCAGCGTTTCTTGCGCAATTCTAAATAATAATGTGCTTATATCTTTGGGCAGATCAGACGGTACGGCAATCTCGGTGTGATATTCAATATCTTCACCACTAAGCAAATTTCTACAAAGCCAGTTAAGTGCTGGTTTAAGACCTAAGTCATCAAGGATTGTTGGGCTCATTAGCCGCGATAATTGTCTGACATCATTTAACGCCATTTCAGCGATGCCGTGTAGTGCCTCAAGTTCCGGCGATGAGGTTGATAATGCTTGCAGTCTTCGTGTCAGTCCTGTGAGAAGCTGACCAATCCCATCATGTAATTCCCGAGAAAGCTTCGCTTTTTCTGATTCTTGTTGAGCCCACAATCGTTTTGCGAGCTGTTGCAAAACCTCTTGGTCGGCATCTAATCGAGCCTGAAGTGTCGCCTGTAGCGCTTTAATGTTCTCTATCTCGGTGGCCAAGTCAGTCAAAATAGGCGTTCCTGTAGTCTCCAACCTGTTGCTCAGGTAATTGAGATAGCCATTTGGATGTTAAGTCATCCACCGTGTCTTCTTTACCTGGTATGGCGCGATAGTAAAGGTGGTTACGCCAGTAGGTAGGATATAACGCTAATTTTTGCTTTAACTTTTCGATGGACTCTTCATCACCTAGTGACGCCTTTACGTATAGCCACTGCAGGTAAGGCTGGTAGTAGGTTGGTTTAATGAGCGAGCCAAGCTTCTCCATGGCGCTGCTATTTTCATTCAAAGAAAGTCGCTGCTGTATGTCGAGCAGAATTTTAATTTCAGTGATTACCGGTACGTTGGTGTTATCGACAAGTGTAGTGTAGATCTCGTCACGTTCGTTATTTAGTGTGCCTTTATGATGCTTCAATCCCAATGTTAACCATTGATAAACGGCAAATTGCTCGTGGCGCTCTTCGCTAATGGTAGGCGTCACGGTTTCAAGACTGTTTTCTAGGCATAACCAGTTTGCGGTAAGTAAACACATCTCTCCCTGCCATAGTAATACCTCGGTTTGGGCTCTGACATCTTCAGAAGCCTGAGCTAAGCGCCTTGCGTCAGCGGCGTGCTGCGTGGCTTCAGTCAAATTTCCGTTTGCAAAGTTTAAGTAGCTGAATAGCAGGTGGTTATAAAGCTTTTCTTGATTGTGCTGTGTACCGAGTCGTTGCTCGACAGTGGTTAAATAATTGGTGGCGGTATTCTTGTCCCCTTTTACCAAACTCAATTGTGCAAGATTTTGATGGGTTCGAAGTAAGTGAGACTCGTCCCCATTTCTTTCAAATAGCATTTTCGCCTGCTGCCAGTAAATCTCAGCTAGAGAGATATCTCCAATTAGAAAATGCATATAGGCCACATTGCTCATACTTTGCGGCTGAAGTACCTTGTCATCGGTTTGCACACGAATATCAAGACCGCGTTTGTAGTACTCTAACGCTCTTGCGAACTGGCCTCGCTCTTCAAACATAAAACCTAGTGTATCGTTTACATGGGCTTCTTGTGCCAAGTCACCTAAATCGTGGAGTAGTTTTACCGCTTCTTCTAATGACGCCTCTGCAGTGGCATAGTCGCCCGTAAGAGATGTGGCAATGGCGAGGTTGGCTAAGGTTTTAGCCCGCTGAGAGGGCTGCGTTTTTGCATCACGCAATGCCAGTGCGTCTTTAAAATACTGCGCTGCAGCCACATTGTCAGCTGTACGTAGGTAAGCAATACCAAAAGCGTTAAGTACTAAACTCTCGCCTCGGGGATTTTTTGCTTGACGAAACGCTACGAGTGCTCGAGTTAATGAGTCGCTGGTGGCAGTTTCAATGTCCCCATTAATAATTTGCAGACGAGCAAGTTCAAACCAAAGTTGTCCATTATTGGGGCGAAGGACTAAAGCAGCTTTATAGTCGGACATTGCTTTGGCATCTTCGCCAGCCCACTGATATATGTCTGCACGCATCGACAGCAAGTCTGGTCTGTCAGGGAACTGAGAAACAAGCGCATCTATTGATTGTTGAGCAAGAGACAGATCTTCGTTTAGCTCTGCTCTTAATAGCTCGCCCTGTAAACGCCAATACACTGCCAAGTCAGAGAGTTGGAATAAAGTTTCTACCGCTTGCCTGGCACCGTCATAGTCGCCCGTATTTAAATCGTTTCGAGCCTTTGCCACCCATCCACCCGGATAGTCCGGTGTGGTTGCTATAATCGCCTCAACGGTGTCTGCGCTATTTAACGCTTCTCCTTTTTGCCAAGCGGTATCCAAGGCATCAAGGTAGCGTAAGTCAGGAAGTGGTTGGGGCGATTGCGTTTCGATGGCGTCAAATAACGATTGAATGAGCTTGTTAGCAAATACACTTAAATCATCTGACAGGGTGTTTGCATTTACATTATGCGACACGGTAAAAATAGGTTTGTTAGCGGGCATACTAAGTACGCTGGCGTGAAGTAAGTAACTATCGCTACTGGTAGGCGTAGCATCAAGTAATAATACGCTGTTTACCGACGTGGAAGCCGCTAAGTCTACTCTGTCATTGTCGTTATTAAATGGGGATAACGCTAAGTTTGACATCAATGTTTGGGTTTGCGCTTTATCATCTAAAACAATGTGAGGATGAGTAGACAGGGGATAGCGCAGTAACGTGTTTATCGTATCCAAAAGTGGATATTGAGGGTCATTGAGTACGAGTAGCTGAATAGGAGTATCAGAGGGCAGTCTGGGTTGCGTTTTTTGATACCAAGAGTAAGAAAAAATGCTGGCGCTAATCACAAGTACCAATATGGCAATGGCGGAAAAAGTGACAAGGGTTTTGTAAGTTACATTAGCACTGCCGTTATCGCCTGATGAGCTAATGTTAAGCGCTTGCTCCAAAGAGAGTCTCTTCACTGGCAAATGGTGTGTTAATTGATCAATACAAGCTCTGCGTTTTTTCGTCCACAGGTAATGAGAAAAGCCCAATCCTTCTTTTTGGACACAGCCCAGCATATCTTCTAACACTCTTCCTAAGCTGTAGGTGTCAGAATGTTCGCTCGCTTTTCCAGTTTGGATGACTTCAGGAGCGGTATAGCGTTGGTGTCCGCTCGTTTGAGCGCCAGATGCAGCGCTCTGCCCAATTCCAAAGTCGATCAGTTTAATGTCTTCATTGTGATCAAGAAGAATATTGTCTGGCTTTATATCGCCATGTTTAATGCCTATCGATTTACAGGCCAACAGTGCCTCAACGAGCTGTTGCTGCCACTTGTCGAAATCGGCTTTGCTGATAGGTTGTTGAATGCGTGTATACAGAGGCTCGCCTTCAATAAACGCCATTGTAAAAAAGGCGGTATCTCCATCAGAGAAAACGTCATGAACACGGATGATATTAGGATGCTGTAGTTGCCTAGCAATGTTGACTTCATTGCGGATGGTTTGCATTTTAACCGGGTCGCTGGCGCCACCCTCAATGACCTTAAGTGCAACTTTCACATCAAGTAATTCATCGATGGCGCTGAAAACGGTGGCCTGAGCACCTGAGCCAAGTTGTTCAACAATTCGAAACCGGTTAGCTAGACGGGAATTTGGCGCAATAGAAGTCCCTAAAGCAAGCGCCTCAGTTTTAAGAGAATTGTTTTGCGACGAGAATACATCGGGCCTGTTCAAAGCCTTCTCCACACTTCACTAACCACTACAGCGACGCAATCGAATAGACGAATTGCGTCACTAAATTGTTATTTTTATTTTAGCTTATAAGTGAAAGTTTATGCTCAATTGTGTGGAATAACAAACGCATCGAAATCATATTCGCTAAAGAGGTGGCAAAATCTATGTCCGTTTGGGTAAAGTAACGGCGTCCCAGCGTCGAGTCTGCGTACAATACGCCAACGGGCTTTTCATCAATACAAACAGGTACACAGATGGCAGCCTGAATGCCGTGACTGATTATACTATGCTGCTTGTTTAACGATTTGTCGCAAACAATATTGCCAATGGCACGAACAGCGTTAGCTTGCATGCACTGGTTGATGATAGTACGGCTACCGGTAAAGTCCTCACCTTGCATCCAGCTTTCATAGCCTATCCCGAGTTGATAGTTATTTATCTTATCAAACAAAATGAGTGATGCCCGTTCACACCCTAATGATTGGGTTAAACATTCTCTGGCAAGGTTAATAAGAGCAGTACTGCTATTACACTGTTGAAGCTGCGTTTGGTACTGCTTTAGTTGTTGCTTTCTCCACTCTCGTTGGCTGTCAAGTTTGACCACATTATTGAGCGCAAGGGGAGTAAATTCACAGGGTACTGGACCAAGCTGTAATACATGGGGTTTGTCTAGCGTCAGGTGCTTTATTTGAATTCCCGCACTGAAGCACCCTGTAGAGCTCATGTCATTTAGCTGCCAAACGTGATCGTTGTCAGCTTGTTTGTTTGCTCGTAATACAATATGAGAGCGAGAAACTTGGGGGTGGGGTATAACGATGTCTGCGCTTTCAGCGCGGCCGACCTGATACTCTCGACCTTCAAAAAGCAAGTGCTCACTTACGCTTCCGTTATTTTCTGTAAAGGCTATTTGTAACGGCATGGCATATTCCTCGTCGCGTCACTGGTGCCATCTCCTCCCATCTGTTTGTATAAAATTACACAAATAAGAGAGTTTCTTGCTTATCAGTGACGCCAAACGCTGGTTTAATTGCTCTGGTTTCGACGCAATTAAACGTTTCAGTCTCCAACTTGATTTACAATGTTCTTAAGCTAAAGCGTAATGTTTGTAGTTGAGTAAGTAGTAAACCTTTCACGTTCACAACGTCACCACTTGAACGCCATACATCTGCAATTTCATTGCCAGACGCATTATCAATAAGCGATATAAGGCTATCTACAGCAGCCAGTGCCGCATCGTCATCGTTTACCGCCAATGCCGACTGGACATCGTTTATTCCACTGTCTATGGCTGCCTCTAATAGCGCAGCAATTTTATTGCGATTGCCATTTACGATCGTGCTTAAAGAAGCAACTTTGTCATTGATAACAGAACCTGATGGGCGATTATCTAATAAGATAATAAAATCTGAAAATTGTCCTGTGCTGCCGCGTGCACGAAAACTGCCTGATGACGTTAACGTTGTTATGTCTTCAAACTCGCCACCGTCGTGAGACGTAAACAAGCGCCATGGAATGGTTGGCGTGTAGTGAATAGCTTTAGTGTAAAGCTCAACCATCGCTAAACCTTCAAATCCAAAACCAGCGTCAGCTTTCGGAGAGATTGATACAAGAACCGGAAAACCCGAAACAGCGCTTGTTAGTGCTGAGGGCAGGCGGTCTGTAATGGTCAAATCTGTGGGATCAAGCAGCTCAGCGGTAATGTCAATGTTGTTAGCATTTAGGCCAATACTGTTTTCGAACTCTACAGTTAAATCTACTTCAATTAAGCTGCTTAGCGTCAGTTTTGCCTGAATCTTATTGTCGTCGACAGTGAGAGTTGCAGGCGTGACTACCTGTGCTTGTGCAGTGGAAAACAAAAGTAGAGCTGTGGTGGCAACAACGGTGGTAAGTTGTCTGAATTTCATCGCAGTAAACATCATAGGATGACCTCTTTCAGTATTGGTTAAAATTTAACCTAAAATGGTGCCATTATCAATTAATATAATGGCACCGTTTTCAGTGGTTTGCGATTTTATTCGAAATACTGAGCAAAGAAGCGCGAAGCCAATACAGCGTAATGCGCTCTGGTTATAACCGTATCTGGCGCGAAGCTCGCAGTGATAGTAGGCGTGATGCTGAATGGACTTTGCTCTACACCAAACTCTGCGTTAATCAACGACAAAGTAAGTGCTAACTGAACGTAGCCTTTCATATCAGCCGGAATACTGTCTTGATCTTCTAGCACAATTTGCTCACCGTTATAGTCAACAACGATGTCGGCGTTAGGGTCAAAACTAAGTGCTGCTTCTTCCAAGCCAAGCATCTGTACCAGTGAGTAAGCGATATCTAGCTTAGTAACACTAGCGAACGGGTCAGCACTACCATTTTCGCTGCGAAGTACAGGAGACTGTGTACGAAGCTTATCTTTAAGTGCGCCACCTTTAACCATTACTGATTCAACGAACGCTTTGTCAAAACCAGGTACTGAACCAATATTAGGACGTTCTTCATTCAAGAGGTCACGGTACTGTCTAACGGCTCCACCCATAACCGCATAGCGCGCAAAGTCCTTGCGTTTAAGACGCGCATCAGGTGAGAAGCCTCGACTATTGATGGCGTCCATTAAGCGCTCACTTACCGCGAACTCTATGGCGTTTTGTTGAGGGTGACCTTCTACGTCGTCCATACCTTCAAAGCCGCCGCTATTTTCGAACGACACGGTGACGTTAAATGTTTCAGGTAAACCCGGGCCGTTAGTTAAACCTAATGGGTCAGCTTCTACACCAGAGAGTGATGTTAAACCATAAACATATACGCCCCACGTACCAGGCATGGCTGGTGCAGCAACACGCATGGTGGTAGAAAGTACTGGCGTAGTTAAGTTACCGCGATATTCAGTGCCGTCAGGGGCTACAAGAACAAGCTTGGTCAAATTTGCAAAACTATCGGCAGACGCTTTAACAAGTACCTCTTCTGTACCTACTTCAAAAGGAATAACCTCAGGCTCTCCTACCGGTGAATAAAAAACATCGAAGTTTTCTACTCGATCGCTGGTGGTTACAAGTGCATTTGCCTTAAAGCTTTTACCATCTAAGTTATTAACCGTGACTTTATGGTCCATATCTTCAAGTAGGGCAGCAGCAACTGCTGAACGTGCATTAACGTAACCCGCTCCGACTTCCCAGCGCTCATAACCAGGCATGTTAGTGGCTGTCTCTTGCAGCAAGCGCTTAATGGTCGCGTTATCAAGATTCGGGTTCGCTTCCAGCATCAATGCGATAATGCCTGAAACATGCGGTGTCGCCATAGATGTGCCAGAAATCATGGTGTAGAAAGGAAGGTTCTGAGGTTCAATTGCATCTATGTCTGCGTCTCCACCATTCGCGGCGGCGTTCAGTACGGCGCGAGTAGAGATAATGTCCACACCTGGAGCGACAACAGAGACTTCGTTGTTATACGTCCATTGCGTGCCGTCAGGCATTGTAAAGTCTCCAGTCTCGCCTTTTAATCCGCGAGATGAAAAGCCAGCGAGTTTTCCGAACTTGTCACCCGCACCTACAGAGATTCCCCAAGGAATTTGTGCATATGGGTTATGCGAGTCTTCACCAGGGCCATCGTTACCTGCTGCGAATACACTAATCATTCCCATGTTATGTGCTTTGTAACTTGCCAACGAAACAGGGCCGAGTGGTTCGTACTTGCCGCTAGAACCCCACGAGTTGCTGATAACTTTGATAGGGTTGTCGAAGGTGTATTGCTTGCTAATTGCGTAGTCGAAGCCGCCGATAGTATCTAAAAGCAGCACTGCTGCGCCTGAACCATAGCCAATGATGTCAGCATCTGGGGCTGCTCCACGGTGCTTGCCATCAGACATTACACCGCTACCCGCGATAGTACCGGCAACGTGTGTGCCGTGTCCTGAATTTAGGTCGGTATTCACTTGGTTTGATAGTGTTGGACCCGTTACGCCAACGATAGAAAGCGCACCCGGATTCAATATTGCTTGCACGTTATCAACCACAGTATCGCCAAAGAAGTGGTCTTGGTGAGAAGCGTCGATACCTGAATCAATCACTAAAATAGTGGAGCCTTTACCAGTGAACTCAACGTTGTTTCTTGAAGCAAATCCTTCGCCTTGCAAATCAGCAACGCCTGTGATCTCACGTGCATCAGCGTTGTATAGCTTCATTTCACGGTTCGCAAAAACTGATCGTACACCGTCGAATTGAGCAATAGCCTCAATTTGCGCCTTCGTTGCCACCACACCAATAATTGGAAGGTTCTTAAATTGCACGCCTTCTGTAATACCCAAGTTTAATAATTGCGTAATTTGTGACTCGGCAAGTGGTGACATTTGATCGTACGTAACAACAGCCATCAGCGATTCAGCAGGGGAGAGCGACACAAGTTTCTCAGCCATTTGTGAGCCAATGTAGGCATCGGCAAGTGTGTGGGCTGACGGGCTTGCTAGCATAGCTGCAGCTAACGTAGATAGGGCGAACTTCTTCATATTCTTCTCCAAATTCTTGAGGCTGCGCTTTTTCTTAGATGCTTAAGACAATCATTTGACTTGTTGTGTCGTTAGCATTACCGAACGCGTTTATGTTGCTGAAGCGCATGGCATTCGTGCCATGTACTTAATTAAAACGCGGCGTTTTTGGATTAACGTCATCGCAGCAAAGTACGCACTAATAGTGGCCGTTTGAATTTTGTTCGAACATAGGGGTTTCACCCTAAATGTGTGACTTTTTTTGATGTAATAATGTGCAAAATTGCTACAAAGGTTTAATAAAAAATGTCACGTTAAGCACCTATAGTAATGGCGTATGTTGGCGAAATTTAAACATTTATTAGTTTTTGTTTATGTCTTGTTCGCTCTGTTTTCTCCCAAGAGGAGTTTGTCATGAAGTTTGATTCAATTAAGTCTCGATTGGTTTTAATGACCCTTATCTGTGTTATTGGAATGGCTATGCTGGTGATAAGTCAGCATTATTTCACTCAGCGTTTAATTGGCTTAAATCAGCAGCGAGATGCGCTACTGAGAATGGGGCAAGATTTGCTTCAGATGAGACGACACGAAAAGGATTTTTTACTTCGCCACGACACCGATTACTTTGACAAGTTTCTTCAGCAGTCGTATTTGTTCAAAGGGCGACTTACTACCCTTGTCCCCATGTTCAATGAATACCGTCTTCCTGTGGCCGATGTCGAAAGCTTGTCTGCCTCAATGGAGGCCTACAGCGGGGTATTCCAACAGGTTGTCTCTCTTCAAGAGCGAATTGGGCTCACACAAAATGACGGGCTGAGAGGGCGTATTTCCGAGCTAGAAAAGGTACTCAACGAAGGGGCACTTTCTCAAGACCCATTATCAAGAGAGTTGTTAACCAATATTCAACTCGCCACGCGAAATTATCAAATAACCCAAGAAGGGTATTATGCGAAGTTGATGAACGAAATGACTGAGCGTTTAGTTGCTGATTACCGCAATAGTTCGGCGCTTGATGAGTCATTGATACAATATAGAGAAGCGCTGTTGCAATTAGTTGATGCGTTCACAACCTTTGGTGTAACTCACAATGAAGGCCTTCGCGGAGAGTTCAGACAAAGCGCACATAATGTGGAGACACAGCTAAAGGGTGTCGATACCGCATTGAAACCTATGATTGAACAACAAGAAGGCCAAGTGCGTGTTTACAGTCTAAGTATTGCTGCGCTCACGTCTATCGTGTTAATTCTGGTATTGATCAAGAGTTTTGCGACATTTCACCGCGCTTTTGTTAACTTTCTTACTTTCTTTTATCGCTGTAAGCGTCAGTATCAAATGATTGATACGAGAAAGTTAGGGTTTGCAGAGTTAAAATCACTCGCAGAATTGGCGAATGAAATGGTCGAGTCTAAAAGAGATATTGAGGCGCGGCTAGCAAGTGTAGAAGCCGAGTTGGCCACTAAGAAAGCCTCATAACCACAGAGGGCACTTTTATTTCTTAAGCGGTCGACTCATTATTGCATCAATAAGGTATAAGCCAAGCAAGGTAGAAGCAAAAATGAAGTTTAACCGCTTAGGAAATAGCGACTTACAGGTGTCGGATGTGTGTTTGGGCACAATGACATGGGGCATTCAAAACACCCAGCAAGATGCAGACGAGCAAATGGCGTTTGCCCTGGATAAAGGCGTGAACTTTGTCGATACGGCCGAAATGTATCCTGTTCCCCCAAATGTAGATACCTATGGCGATACAGAGCGCATTATCGGTAATTGGATTTCGCGGAACGAATCAAAGCGCTCTGACATTGTTTTAATGACTAAAATTGCTGGCAGCGGTTTGAAGTACATTCGCAACGCAGGGCCCATTACAGCTGACGCTATCGCAAACGCACTCACCTATTCATTAGAGCGCTTAAAAACCGATTATATCGACGTTTACCAGCTTCATTGGCCGAATAGAGTTACACCTCATTTCGGTAAGCATTGGCCGGATGGTGCTGATCCAACCAAAACCAATCGAGAAAAAGAACTGGATGGTATGCGTGATATCCTTTTAGGCATTAAGCGCGCGCTGGATGAAGGGAAAATTAGACACTGGGGGCTGTCAGATGACACGCCTTGGGGCATTCACGCCTTTCTTACACTTTGCAAAGAGCTGGATATGCCGCTTCCAGTTTCTATCCAAAATGAGTTCAGTTTACTTCATGCGAAAGACTGGCCTTATGTAATTGAAATGTGTGAACTAGAGAACATTGCTTACCTTCCGTGGTCGCCGTTAGCAACGGGTATGTTAAGTGGTAAGTATCAGGATGGAGCCAGACCGGAAGGTAGTCGTTGGACACTAGCTCAGCGTATGGGGTTATTTAGAGATAAAGCGCCAGCGCAGGCAGCTACAGCAGAATATATGAAGATTGCAGAAAACGCAGGAATAACACCTTCGCAGCTCGCGTTGGCGTGGTGTAAGCAAGTGCCTGGTGTTACCTCAACAATTATTGGTGCTACCACTGTGCCTCAACTTAAAGAAAATATAGACGCGTTTGATATTTCACTTTCGAAGGAAACATTGGACGACATTCACAGTGTACTAAGGCAGTATCCTTTAGGCTTCTAAGCGAATTTATTTTCTTCCTAAGAATGGCGGGGTAGTACTTCACTCCCCGTCATTTTTGTGTAATACGCACGTCATATTATGAGTTTTTCAAGTATGAAGTTGTGCGTATTATGTCAATGATTGACCCTCAACTAGCCCAGAACAGCGTGCTAGAAAAAGCACATAACTGGCGTAAGTGGTTTCTTTTAGCCTTGTTAGTCTATGTGATGTTATTAGCTGTCAGCATGATTGGCAGCGGATTCAAATTTGCTACTGGCGATCACGCGAAATCTCTTTTTAGTTTTGCTTCTAATCCTGTCATGGGATTGATTATTGGTATGGTGTGTACCGCACTTATTCAGTCTTCAAGTACGGTTACCTCTATTATTGTCGGAATGGTAGCGGGTGGTTTACCCATAACTATCGCTATACCCATGATGATGGGTGCCAACATTGGGACCAGTATTACCAACACCTTGGTGAGCCTTGGTCATGTTGCAAAAAAAGATGAGTTTCAACGAGCCTTCAATGCGGCCACTATTCATGACTTCTTCAATGTACTGTCGGTACTAATTTTCTTACCTCTTGAAATGGCGTTTGGTATTTTGGAGTTTTTAAGTGCCCAATTGGTTGCGCTTCTCCATACTGGTGAAGCCATCGGTGTGTCTGGTGTTAATCCTATTAAAGCGATGACGCAACCGGTAACAGACTTAGTTACACAAGCATTCTCCTTTTTACCTTCTATTTATCCGGGCGTAGCGAAAATAATTCTTGGCATTGGCCTTATTATGTTTTCAATTACCTACATGGGTAAAATTATGAAATCACTTATGGTGGGCAAGGCAAAGGCGCTATTGCATACCAGCATAGGAAAAGGTCCGCTCTCTGGAATAACGTCGGGTGCTGTGATGACCGTGCTAGTGCAATCCTCGTCAACGACTACATCGCTTATGGTACCTTTGGTTGGTAGTGGAATTTTAAAAGCTAAGGATATCTATCCGTTCACATTGGGCGCGAATATAGGTACATGTATCACTGCGCTTATCGCAGCGTTGGGTGTAGTGGGGGTAAATAGTGGATTTGCACTACAAATAGCGCTAGTGCACCTGATTTATAACGTTCTGGGCGTTACGCTTATTTACGGGCTGCCTTTATTGCGCAATATTCCGCTCAATTTGTCTTATCAATTATCAGTGATTGCGGCAGAGCGGAAAATGTACGGCGCAGCTTATATCGGTGGCTTATTCTTTATTATGCCTTTGGGTATTATCTTCACCACTATGTAGCTGACGTAGTGCGCCATTCTATTTTCTGTATGCACAAAAAAACGGCGCTGATGAGCTCAGTGCCGTTTCTCTTTTTTAACCTAGCGCATTTCTTAGAATGCGTATTTTGCTGAAACTTGGAAGCGGTTCATGTCGCCTTCAAGGCCGGCTTCAATCTCACGCTTTGCGAAAGCGTATTCAGCGCCAACGGTTAGCGCTTTAGTTGGCGAGTACAAGTAGTTTACACGTGTACTATAAGTGCTTTCAGTGGTGGCTAAACCTGTTAATGATACGTCATTGTCTGCTTCAAACGCCGAGAACATGATGCTACTGCGCGCTTTTTCGCTCCACTTGTGACGATACGCAATGCCGTAACCTGTTGAGTCTATGGCTTCAAGGTCGCCGCTTTCGGTAAGTACTGCACCATTAACTGCGTTTAGCGCAGAGTATCTGCCTAAACCTTTACCCGTGTTGAACGTGAAGCGAATATCGTCGCCATTAGACAAATTGTATTTACCGGTTACCGATACACCAAAGCTGGTTTCGTCCGCATCAATGCCAGCGGCATTATCATAAGACAACTGTCTTAATAAGCCCGCAACTTTTACATAACCCCAGTCATACTTTGACGTATAGGCAGCTACAAAGTCTGGAACGCTGTTGTCGTCACTCGTAATTCGGCTACCACCGCCAAATGGCGTAATGGTTGATTCTGGGTTTTCAAGCGCAAGCTGAAGGCCGCCGTTGGTATATCTCACCATAACTTGACGACCAAAGGTAATACCGTCAGTCGTACCAATGAAATCAAGAGACTCTGGTAGTGAACCAACGTCCATGAATGTCGTCCAAGTTTGACCTACCAACCAGTTTTTGTAGGTAAGGTATGCATGGCGAACACGAGGCACGTAGGAGTTACTGATACGCTCATCACCGCCGCTCGTTACAATGAAGTCGAGCTCGAAAACACCGTTAATGGTATCGCCTTCAGCAGTTGGAGTAGAAGTAGCAAAGCGGAATCGTGACGTTCTGATATGCGCGTCAAATTGTGGATCTTCGTCAACGCCACCAACAGGTGTTAGTGAAGGAATATAGAAATCGCGACCTACGCTACCTGATGCAATGGTGCCATCTGAGTAGTCACTAACCATAGCGTCGACTTTAATGTAGCCTGTGAATTTCACACTTGTGTCGCCGATTGTTGCTGCTTGTGCTGCACCTGTAGATGCTGCCAGGCACAGCGCTACTGCTGTAGCCGTATTTTTTATTTTAGCTTTCATCGTGTCTGTTCCAAAAAAGTGGTTAAATAAATGTAAATTCAACGTTAACATTGCTGATTGTGTACTTATTATCTCAAAATTAAATAAGCCAATGGTCGCATAAGACTATAGTCGTAATACTTTTTTAGTAGAACCTTAGTTGTATGCTGCTAAGACCAAAGTCTCATTTTGCTTTGTGGGTGAATGGCTAGAGTGTTTCACCATACAACAAGAATTTTACATCATTGATATTGGAGGCAATCTTTATGACCGCCAGCAAAACTTATCCTGTGCCTGAGAACATTCTTCAGTCTACACATTTAACCGCATCTCAATATGATGAGATGTATAAGCAATCTGTAGAGCAACCTGAAGCGTTCTGGGCTGAGCACGCATCCATGCTTGAGTGGTATCAAAAGCCCACCAAAATTAAAAACACAATGTTTGGTGAAAACGATGTGTCTATTAAGTGGTTTGAAGATGGTGAGTTAAATGCCAGCTATAACTGTATTGATCGCCATCTAGCTGATAATGCCACAAAAGTCGCCTTTCACTGGGAAGGTGACTCACCAGAAGATAGCCAAGATATCACGTATCAACAAGTGCACTATGAAGTTTGTAAATTAGCGAATGCACTTAAAGAAATGGGCGTAGCAAAAGGTGATCGTGTTGCGATTTACATGCCGATGGTACCTGAGGCTGCCTACGCCATGCTAGCGTGTGCCCGAATTGGTGCAGTGCACTCGGTGATTTTCGGTGGATTTTCACCTAACGCTATTGCCGATCGTATCAACGACAGCAACGCCAAAGTCGTGATTACTGCTGATGAAGGCCGTCGTGCTGGAAGAAGTATTCCACTGAAAGCGAATGTGGATAAAGCACTGTCTGGTGATGCGTGTCCGTCTATTACTCATGTGTTAGTTCATAAGCTCACAGGAGGAGAAGTAGACTGGAATGCTAAGCACGATGTGTGGTGGCATGACGCTGTTGATGGCGTGTCAGCGCAGTGTGAACCAGAGGTAATGAACGCGGAAGACCCACTGTTTATCCTTTATACATCAGGCTCTACTGGAACGCCAAAAGGTGTAGTACACACCACGGGCGGGTATCTCTTATATTCTGCGATGACCTTTAAATATGCCTTTGACTACAAAGAAGACGATGTTTATTGGTGTACCGCTGATGTAGGCTGGATCACAGGCCACAGCTACATGGTTTATGGCCCTATGGTGAACGCCGCATCACAAGTGTTCTTTGAGGGTGTACCAACCTATCCAGACGTTAAGCGTATTGCTCAGGTAGTGGAAAAATACAAAGTAAATAGTTTATATACCGCGCCAACTGCTATCCGCGCATTAATGGCCCACGGAGATGTTCCAGCTGAAGGGTGTGATGTCTCATCGCTTCGTCTGTTAGGAACAGTAGGTGAACCTATTAATCCTGAAGCATGGGAATGGTACCACCGCGTAATTGGTATGAGCCGTTGTCCTATCATCGATACATGGTGGCAGACAGAAACAGGTGGACACATGATCCTGCCTTTACCTGGCGCTACGGAGTTGAAGCCTGGCTCAGCGACTCGTCCATTCTTCGGCATTCAGCCTGCGCTATTTGATGCTGACGGTAATGAGCTTGAAGGGGCAGCAGAAGGTAATCTTGTTATTAAAGACAGCTGGCCTAGCCAAGCTCGAACGGTTTATGGCGATCATCAGCGCTTTATTAACACCTACTTTAGCGCGTACAAAGGTGTGTACTTCACCGGTGACGGTGCTCGTTGCGACGAAGATGGCTTCTACTGGATCACCGGTCGTGTAGATGACGTGCTAAACGTTTCTGGACACCGTTTGGGCACCGCTGAAATCGAAAGTGCACTTGTTGCCCATCCTAAAGTGGCTGAGGCTGCCGTTGTTGGCTTCCCACATGATATCAAAGGGCAGGGTATCTACGTTTACGTAACGCCAAATGAAGGGGTTGAAGCAGATGAAGCCCTTACTAAAGAGCTTAAGGCGTGGGTGCGTCAAGAGCTAAGCCCGATTGCTACACCTGATATGATCCAATGGTCTCGCGGATTACCTAAAACCCGCTCTGGTAAAATTATGCGCCGTATTTTGCGTAAGATTGCCGCCAATGAGCATGAGCAATTAGGTGACACATCTACGTTGGCGGATCCATCGGTTGTTGATACACTGATAGAGGAACGTCTAAATAAGTAGAAACTAAGGATATAGACAATGATAACCCTTCTAATCGCTGATGATCATCCGCTGTATCGCGATGCACTAAGAGGCGCGTTGTCGTTGTCACTTCCAGCCTTAACCCTCAAAGAGGCGGGAGACCTTAACACTACAGTCGATATTCTCAACAACGAGGATATCGACTTATTGTTGCTTGATTTGCACATGCCGGGTAGCAATGATTTGTTTGGCTTACTGCATATTCGAAAACTCTTTCCCGAACTTCCTGTTGCAGTAGTCTCTGGCACAGAAGACACCACACTTATTTCAAAGATTATTAGCGTGGGCGCGCTAGGGTTCATCCCAAAAACTGCCAGTGCGCAAGATATTGCAAACGCCGTAGAAGCAATTCTGGATGGCGATGTATGGCTACCTGATAACTTAAGTGAAGACGTTGATGAGGTGAATGAAGAGTTCTCTGAATTAGCGGACAAAGTTGCCTCGCTAACACCTTCGCAATACAAGGTGCTTTGTTACATGCGAGACGGCTTGCTTAACAAGCAAATTGGCTTTAATTTAGATATCGCAGAGGCCACGGTTAAAGCGCATGTTACTGCTATCTTTAAAAAGCTGGGCATAAACAACCGCACACAAGCGGTACTTATTGCTTCACAACTTGAGTTGGAGCCGCCGGTTCAGTAGCGTCGAACTTAAGCACGGCTTCTGAGGTAGCAAATTCCGGTAAGAACTTTTCCAATGCCAAGCGGCTTTGTTCACTGAGCAAAGGATTGTCAATTTCAATAACCGTTCGCCCTTCGGTAAGTGCCATACCTTCTCTAAAGTTATCATGAGCCAACAGTAGCTCCTGAAACTTACCCGTTTCGAAGAGCCTTAACAGACCTTCAGCTATCCGCCCGGCTAATGCCTGATTGTCGCTTCCTACAAAGAAAAAGATGGGGCTTGGATACGATATTATAAGGTGTTCATCAATAGTTAGGCCGCGAGAAAGGGTTTTGTCTGAGAGTTCCTCTTTGATTTCCATTACGCTTCTTGGAAACATATCGGCGAAGCCTTCCGAAACAATGCGAAATGACGCCCGGTAGGTCGTTTCCAACACTGGGATATCGTTTGCGCGAAATATCTTCGTATCGGGCCAGTCGTAGCCCAAAACCGCGCGGTATGCTCGTAACGCGTTTAATGACTTTACTTCTTTAAGTCGCGTATCGCCTTCTCTGACCAGCAGTGCACGCTTACCAAAAAGACCCGCCATAATGGGAATGCGAATGGGCAGGAACTGACGTTCACGCTCTGTCGAGGTAACGCTCCACGTCACGTCTAGCATGTTGTGTTCAAGGCTGCGTAGTTGACGTTCTTGCGCCGTTTCTTGGTCGCTGACAATCAGTTCAAAAGAACCGTATTGAGGTTCAGTAACGCGCAGTGATTCTGTGAGAAGACGTTTAGCGTAGGCGTATACGGCGTCTCGTCCAGGATGAATATTTGGCAAGCGGAGAACGGTGTGAGGTAAGTCAGTACTTACCTCATTTATGTTTTGCTGCTGAGCATGAGCACTCAATAGTGTAAATACACTCAACAGTAAAGCGGCAACACTTAGGGCTTTTTTCGTAACGTCCATATTTTGTATTTCATGCACTAAACGCATGCCTTACTGCAAGCTGCCGCAGGTATTAACGTTGTTTAACCATTGGCAAACTTGTATTGCTAGTCTTTCCCCGTCAGCAAAAAGTCGTGTTCGGGGTCTACAATAAATTGACCACTCATCGCTTCTCTTCCGAGCAGCATCAAATAGGTCATTTCAGAGCGGTCCGTTAGGGTTAACTGAATATCCCACTGGTACCCGTCCATTATTATAGGCGTAATTATAACATAGCGCTTCTCAAGTGTAGCCGTTGAGCTTTTTACGCGTTTTTGTCCTTCTACACGTGCTTCTCTGCGAACCACGCGTTCAACGTTGTGAATGTCCGGATGAATATCAAATTTAATCCATAATTCACCGTCTTGATCAAACTCTTCAATGTTATCAACGTGAAGTGAAGACGTTGCCGCCCCTGTATCAACGCGTACGTTCAAATCAGAGATGGCGAGTTTTGGTAAATCGCACAGCTCTACCGCACCAACAATTTTTTTATTGTTCATCAGTTTTTCTACCAATTTTATAAAACAGGCCCCTGTTCTGGTGGCAATAAATTGTCTTGTAATAATTCTACGTGTTCTGCAACAGTATCAGGCTCTGAAAAGTATGCAATGTGGTATACCGCTTCACCTTCTTGGGTAAGCGGAATATTTTGTTTACCAATTACAACACCTTCTGCAGGGCTTTCAAGGCTGTCTAAATAATTGCCAAACGGATCAGCAATAATGGCCAGTTTGTCACCTTTCTCAACATGGTCACCTAGCTGTGCTAGATGCGTCACAAAGCCACTTTCTGGCGCTCGAACCCATCCACTTTGGCGCGCTATAAAACGCTCGATACTGTGGCCCTTGCTGCGGCTTTTATTCAGCATGCCCAAATGACGCATGGTATTAATAATGCCTCTTACGCCGGCACGAATAGAAAACTCGTCATAACGCAACGCTTGGCCTGCTTCGTAAAGCAGAATTTTAACGCCACTTTCACTGGCCGATTCGCGCAAAGAGCCATCGCGTAACTCTGCGTTAAGAAGTACAGGTACGCCAAACGCTTTTGCCATTTCCAGTACTTCTGGGTCGTCTAAGTCAGCGCGGATCTGTGGCAAGTTACTACGGTGTATAGCGCCGGTGTGAAGGTCAATGCCGACATCGCACTTACTTACCACTTCTTTGAAAAACAAGTTGGCTAACCTACCGGCAAGCGAACCTTTTTTACTCCCTGGAAAACTGCGGTTCAAATCTCGTCTATCGGGTAAATAACGAGATTGGTTTAGTACGCCGTACACATTAACCATAGGCACCGCGATAAGGGTTCCTCTTAGGCGTTCGATCGCTTTAGAACGGATAAGTCTGCCTACTATTTCGATGCCATTTAATTCGTCACCGTGAATGGCTGCGCTGACGAACATAATGGGACCTGGCCGCTTTCCTCGTTTAACGTAAACCGGAATGCTCATATTGGTGGCCGTGTACAACGGCGGCATTTCTAACTCAATCTTTTTTGTTTCGCCAGGAGCAATGTTTTCACCCCCAATTCTTAAAACATCATTTACCACTAACGTTTTCCTATATTTACGTTATTGCATAGCAAAGGTTAAAGGGCGCTAGCCCTTTCCACGGGTTTTTGTTTTGTGCGGCTCTGCGCTTTTTTCAATGAACTCGATGATCATACTGGCGACATCTTTATTGGTCGCCTTCTCAATGCCTTCAAGGCCCGGCGATGAGTTTACTTCCATAACGACTGGACCGTTGTTCGAACGAAGAATATCTACGCCACAACAATTTAGTCCCATCGTTTTAGCCGCATCTACCGCTGTTTTGCGTTCCGCTGGACTTAGGCGAACTAAACTTGCCTGACCGCCACGGTGAAGGTTAGAGCGGAATTCCCCAGGTGCTGCTTGGCGCTTCATCGCTGCTACAACTTTTCCACCTACCACAAAGCAACGAATATCTGCACCGCCCGCTTCTTTAATAAACTCTTGCACTAAAATACTGGCGTTAAGACCCATAAAGGCTTCAATGATCGACTCTGCCGCTTTTTGCGTGTCTGCCAATACCACACCAATACCTTGCGTGCCTTCAAGTAACTTAATAACCACTGGGGCGCCGCCAACCGTCTTAATAACATCGTCGATTTTATCAGGGTGGTGTGCGAAGCCTGTTCTCGGCATACCTATGCCTTTACGTGATAAAAGCTGCAACGAACGCAATTTATCTCGAGAGCGGCTGATAGCAACCGACTCGTTAAGGCTGTATGTGCCCATCATTTCAAATTGGCGAACGACTGATGTGCCATAAAAGCTAACCGATGCGCCAATTCGAGGGATCACTGCATCGTAATAGGGTAGTCGCTTACCGTTATAGCGAACTGATGGTCGCGCACTGGTGATATCCATGTAGCAGTGCATGGTATCGATAACGTCAACCTGATGCCCGCGAGCCTGCCCAGCTTCGACTAAGCGTGAAGTAGAGTAAAGACGAGGATTTCTAGAAAGAATTGCAATGCGCATTATAAAAAAGCCTGTAGTTTGTGTTTTATTTTGTCGTTTTATCGACCAATCTATTACCACGTTAGAACGTGATTGTTAAATAGACAAGTCATTTTTGCGCGCATACTAATGTAAGTGTTCGGGGGTGTCTTACGAATAATTCTTGTTGTGTCGATTGCTTTTAATGCATGAACTTGACTGTTTTTCACGTTAGCATTAGAGCGCATCGGCCTTTTTAACGTAAAATCAGAATTTAAGGTCAGTCTGCTTAACGAAAAAATGTAAGGATTTGGGTTAATGAATGAGTGGTGGTATGGGTTTTTGGCGTGGTTAACTCAGTACCAGTCAAATGTCGTGTGGAGTGGTTTGGTTTTACTAATTTATTTGGCGATGTCTCGTAAGTTGCTGCCAAAATTAGAAACCAACATCGTAAAGTCAAAGCTAAAATCAAATAGTGCTATTAAAGGACTTTTTGCTGCACGGGTTATTGTCGCTACAGTATCGTTAGCCTTGTTGTTGCTAGCATGGGGGATCGATTTTTCTGGGCTCTTAGTGCTTTCCACTTCTATCATCACGGTAACCGGTGTTGCGCTTTTTGCTAGTTGGTCACTCATCAGTAACATCACTGCGTACTTTATTTTGCTCACAAACGTAGCGTATCGCAGAGGTAATTATGTGCGCATTCTCGACGGCGATAACTTCATTGAAGGTGTGATTGCCGATGTAGGGCCGTTTAGCACGCGCTTGCTTACCGCTGAGCGTGAAACCCTCATGTATCCTAATAACCTAATTTTAACCCGTCCTGTTTTGCTCAACCCTAAAGAGAAGTGGGGAGCAATGGGAAAAGTGGTGGCAAAGTCGAGCGTAGAAACGCCGGTGGTCAAAATTGAAGAAAGTAAACCACACGACGAATTACTCTAGACGTCTTTCCTTAAACATATAGCGAAAAAACTGCAGCAAGCTACTAGCTACACGTTTTTCGCCTCCCTGATGTAGCGCGTCATACTTTGAAGTAGTGCGCGCAGTTTCGCTGGTTTTAGCGGTTTAGCTAAGAAGTTTACGCCTTGGGCTTTACACTGTGTAACTAAGCTTTCATCTGGTGTCGCCGTTATAAGCGCTGCTGGCACCACAATATTAAGTCGATGTCTTATCTCTTCAATCAAAGCTAGCCCATTTTTCTCGCTGTCATGACTGAGCTGATAATCCATGAGTAAGATTTGAGGCTGAATAGTCTCACAGACTTTCAACGCGTCATCCCAATTGTTCGCAAGCACCACATTGATTCCCCATTTCTGTAATAGGGTCTGCATGGCATCTAAGTTCTCTCTTTGATCGTCCACGCAAAGCACGTCCATGCCTGTAAATGTTGTACTGCGGGGCTTTGCTGTAACGTTGGATACCTGTTTTGGCTCAGCTTTATCCAAGCTAAACGCAAAGCAGCTGCCTTTGCCTATTTTCGAGGTAACACTAATATCGCTGTTCAACTGCAGACTTAAACGTCGAACAACCCCCAAGCCAAGACCAATACCGTGTTCCTTACTTTCGTTTGCGCGGAAAAAGTCACCAAAAATGCTGTCTTTTTTATCGGTAGATATGCCAATGCCTGTGTCGATAACTTTGAAATAAACGGTGTCTTTGACAGGCTTGATAATGAACAAGACGCGGCCATTTTCCGTGTATTTCACCGCATTTGAAAGCAAGTTTTGCGTTATTCGGTATAAGTACGTTTTGTCAGCTTTTACCCAGCACGGGCGTATAATCGCTTTAAAACCAAGTCCTTTTTCCCGCGCGCGCATCGCCATTTCGTCCACAAGTGGTGACAGCAGGGTCCTTACATCAATAGGCTCAATATCGGGTTTCATTTCACCTTGATCTAAGCGTGCAATATCCAGCAAAGTGCCAATGAGTGTTTCGCTAGACGTCACGCTATGGCTAAGCTTTTGAATAATGGCTAGCGCTGACTCAGTCAGTTCTTGTTCTTCAAGGGCGCTCACGTAGAGCTTGGCCGCATTTAGCGGCTGCAAAACATCATGGCTTGCGAGCGCCAAGAAGCGGGTTTTACTGGCATTGGCATCTTCTGCAGCCTTTCGTGCCCTTATCAGTTCTTTCTCGGCATCAGAGCGCCGTTCTATTTCAAGTCGAAGCTCGGCGTTTATGGAGTGTACTTCTTCAGTGCGCTTCTTAATACGAGCCTCAAGGTCAATGTTTGATTCTTCAAGCGCTTGCTGTATTTCCACGTGTCCGGTGATGTCGTTGAAGCTTGTTACGAAGCCTCCGCCAGGTAAAGGATTACCTACCATCTCAATAACCCGTCCATCCATTCGTTGTCGCGTGAAGCGATGGGGCATACCAGAGCGCAAATGAGCCAGCCTTTTTTCTACTTCACCGTCTACGTTATCTGTGCCGAACTCACCTTGTGAAGCGTTATACCGAATAAGCTTTTCTATGGGCGTACCTACTGCCAACAAGTTATCTGGGTAAGGGTAGAGGTTGGCATAGCGTTTATTCCACGCTACTAAATTTAAGTGTTTGTCGACTACGCTAATGCCTTGGTCCATGTTTTCAAGTGACGTGAGTAGTGCAGTCATATTAAATTGCATGGCTTGCGTTGTGTCATCGAAGAAGTTGATAACCTCGGTAAAGTCCATCTTCTTACCACGCAATGCGCTGTCTAGCAGTACTTTGGCACTCGATGCGCCAATAACGCCACCCAAGGCGCGTTCGCAAAATGATAAAAACGACTCATTTGGCGTATCGTCGTGCTTTAATTGGCAATTATTGAGTTGCTGATATTGTTCCAACAATTGTTCACAACGACCGGATCCCATAAAGGTCGACAATAGCGTTATAAGATCGGAGACGGTCACGTTAGTTGCCTGCGCTTTAACGGTATTGTTAGTGGAAATGGCAGGAGACACAAAGGCTTCAGCTTGCATTCTGTCGATAAGACGCTGCGGTGCAAAGTGTGAAAAGAGTATGTAAACAAAGCTGTTTGCCGCTAAGCTAATCATAGCGCCTTGGCTAATGAGTTCGTTTTGTTCCATTTGTGAAACTTGCTCGCTCACAATGGGAAGCACAAGCCACAATACCCAAATCACTAATCCCACCATTAGCCCTGCGTAAACCCCGTGCGCATGCGCGCGTTTCCAGTAAAGTCCGCCAACAATGGCTGGCATAAGCTGGATAACTAACGAGAACGCAATAAGCCCAATTGAATGAAGCGAGCGGCTGCTGGTCATTTGCTGGTGGTACAAAAACGCCATAAGCAAGATAAACGCGATGACGATACGGCGAATAAGCCTGATTTTGCTCGACACGTCCTGTTTGTCATCGGTATTACCTGTAAATGCAAGAATGCGCGGCAGAATCACATCGTTGGTGAGCATAGTACTCAGTGTGAGTGTTGCCACAATGATCATAGCTGTTGCGGCAGAGAGCCCGCCTACGAAGACAATCACTTGAAGAAGAACTGACTCTGAAAATACAGCCAGTGACAGTACGTAAGAGTCGGGCTCGATATTAGCGCCAGCAAAAATGGCTTTGCCTGCAATGGCGATAATAGGAATTACCGCTGAAATAATGGTCAGGTAGAGAGGGAATAACCACCTTGCCGTGCGCAGATGACCTAGGCTTAGGTTATCAATTATGGCAACGTGAAACTGCCTAGGCAAACAAACAATGGCCGCTGCCGCCATGATAGTTTGAGCGATGAAAGTAAACGAACCAAACTGCGCCAAGGCTATTTCATTGGTGAAACTTTCGAAGAATGGACCAGACTGGGTGCGCTTCCACGCACTATAACCAACGATGGCAACCAGCACTAACGCCAGCAATTTAATGGTCGATTCGAAGGCGATAGCCAGCATCAAACCCCGTCGGTACTCGGTGACGTCCGTTTGCCGGGTACCGAAATATATTGCGAATGCCGCGATGAAGCCAGTGGCGGCAATAATAATGCCGTTGCTGTTAGGCTGCTGAGTAAGGAGTTGGAAAGTAGCACCCACTGCTTTTAATTGAAGCGCGATATAAGGAATAGTGGCAAGGAGCGCGATAAGCGTAACTACCAAAGCTACGGTTTGGCGCTTTCCATAGCGCGACGCGATGAAGTCGGAAATGGTAGTGATGTGTTGCTTCTTACTGACGAGGGTTAACTTGTAAATAAACTTATAACCCAAGACGTAAACGAGAATAGGTCCAAGCATGATTGGCAGGTAAATCCAGGTGTCTCTACTTGCTTGGCCTACCATGCCGAAAAAAGTCCACGCGGTACAATAAATAGCAAGGGCCAGCGAATATATAGCGGGATGTGACGTTAGTGCTCTAGCGGTGGGCGAGTTCTTTTCACCCCAACTCGCCAGTGAAAACAGCAAGAAGAGGTACAGTACTGCAAGTGTTACCCAACCAAAAACCATAACGTTCCTTTTAACTTAGTTTTAACAATTCTGTCGCTATTATAATCATTTCGACCATGGTCTACCTACGACCATGGTCTCATTTTGAATTTTTAAAGGCAGGTCTAGAGTAATACGCGAGCTCCTAAATGCTTGACTTTGCTGCCTGTGATTGTCTTTCCTCAATCACGTAACACGCAGCAATAACGTTAACAAAGCCGGGCGTTAGGAATATGTAAAATCATAACAATCAATTAACCTGACATGAGGGTGAAACAATGGCATTTAGAAACGAAGAGGACAAAAAAGCGTATTGGAGGGAGAATCTCGCTCTTCTCGCCAAGCTTTTAGTCGTTTGGTTTATCGTATCATTCGGTGCCGGCATTATTTTTGTCGATATCTTAAATGAAATCCAATTTTTTGGCTTTAAATTAGGCTTCTGGTTTGCGCAGCAGGGCGCAATTTACGTATTTGTTGCATTGATCTTTGTCTACATGGCGAAGATGAACGCCATGGACAAACGCTACGGCGTAGATGAGGAGTAAATCATGGACGTTCAAACTTTAACGTTTATTATCGTTGGCGCATCGTTTGCGCTTTATATCGCTATCGCTATTTGGGCTCGCGCAGGCTCAACTAACGATTTTTATGTTGCAGGTGGCGGTGTACCTCCCGTTATGAATGGGATGGCAACGGCAGCAGATTGGATGTCGGCAGCCTCGTTCATTTCAATGGCGGGTCTTATCTCATTTATGGGGTATGACGGTGCAGTATATCTAATGGGGTGGACAGGTGGTTATGTTCTACTTGCGCTTTGTTTAGCTCCCTATTTACGTAAATTTGGCAAATTCACGGTACCTGACTTCATTGGGGATCGTTACTACTCACAAACCGCGCGTACGGTTGCTGTATTTTGTGCAATCTTCGTTTGCTTTACATACGTTGCAGGTCAAATGCGTGGCGTAGGTGTGGTATTCAGCCGCTTCTTAGAGGTTGATATTGTGTCTGGCGTGGTTATCGGTATGGTTATCGTGTTCTTCTACACGGTACTTGGCGGTATGAAAGGTATTACTTACACGCAAGTTGCACAGTATTGTGTAATGATTTTCGCCTACATTGTACCAGCGGTATTTATCTCAATGATGGTAACAGGACATATCCTGCCGCAAACCGGCTTTGGTGCAACCTTAGCAGACGGTTCGGGGGTGCATATGCTGCAGAAACTCGATAATTTATCTGTCGAGTTAGGCTTTAACGAATACACCTCAGGAACAAAAAGTACCATTGATGTATTCTTTATCACCTTTGCGTTAATGGTAGGTACAGCGGGTCTCCCACACGTAATCGTTCGCTTCTTCACCGTGCCTAAAGTTCACGATGCGCGTAAATCTGCAGGCTATGCACTAGCGTTTATCGCAATTCTATATACCACAGCACCGTCACTAGCAGCGTTTGCCCGTGTGAATATGATCGAAACCATTAATGGACCTGAAATGACGGGAACCAGCTATGAAGAGGCGCCGTCGTGGATTAAAAACTGGGAACAAACTGGCCTTATCTCATATGAAGATAAGAACGGTGATGGCAAGATGTTCTATTCGGGTGACGAGCGCAACGAAATGAAAGTTGACCGCGATATCATGGTATTGGCTAATCCTGAAATTGCGAACTTACCTGCGTGGGTTATTGCACTCGTTGCAGCGGGTGGTGTGGCAGCAGCACTGTCAACATCCGCAGGCTTGCTGCTGGTTATTTCAACCTCTGTTTCCCATGATTTACTGAAACGAAACTTTATGCCAAACATTACCGATAAAGCCGAGCTCATGTATGCGCGACTTGCTGCTGGGGTGGCCATTGTCATAGCAGGTTACTTCGGTATCAATCCGCCAGGCTTTGTTGCACAGGTGGTGGCATTTGCCTTCGGCTTAGCGGCGTCGAGTTTCTTCCCGGCAATTATTATGGGTATCTTCAGCAAGCGCATGAACGATAAAGGTGCTATTGCTGGTATGATTTCAGGTATTGCCTTCACTGCGGCTTACATTATTTACTTCAAATTTGTAAACCCAGCGGCCAATACGCCTGACAACTGGTGGTTTGGTATTTCTCCTGAAGGTATTGGTACCTTAGGTATGATGGTGAACTTCATTGTGGCTTTCCTTGTGTTCAAAGCAACAGATGAAGCGCCAGAAGAAATCCAAGAACTGGTTGAAAGCATTCGTTATCCTAAGGGGGCGGGTGAAGCATCAGCGCACTAAACTAATGTTGCCTTAAGATAGGCTTTAGCAAAATAAAACCAATCTACTGGCGAAAGTGAGTAGGTTGGTTTTTTCTTTTTGTGAACTGGACATTTCCTATGACTGCGATGGCTAAACAAGTTGAAGACTTTCTCAACACATCAGCACCTTTTGACGTGCTGGATAAAGAGCAAAAGCTTGAGCTAGTAAAACATACTGAATTGATTTACCTGACAGCGGATAATGTGGGCGACCTGCAAAAGGGCAAATCGTCACTTTTTCTTATTCAAAATGGACAGTTTTCCGTCCAAGATTCAGATGCCCCTTTACGCCATTTAAGTGAGGGCGACTACTTCGGCTACACCAATATAATGGAAAAACGTAATTTTTCATTAAGCATCAGTGTAGACAGTCCAGGTCTGGTTTACTGTTTTGAAGCGTCTGCTGTTACCCCGTTATTTGAACTGCCTGCAATTCGAAATTTTTTTGATGGGCTGCGCAATAATGCCCTTCAAAACCATGCTATTTCCGATAGTAACTCCATGTGGCTTTATAAAGGGCTTGAGGATGTTATTAATAAGTCTCCCGTGTCGGTGGACGTAGAAACGTCAATAACAGTGGCGGCGCAGATCATGACGAATCAAAAGGTATCGTCATTACTGGTTACACGAGAAGATAAGCTTATTGGCATTATCACCGACCGAGACTTACGTTCAAGAGTGGTTGCCGCCTCTCTCGATATTCATCTTCCAGTCAGCCATATAATGACGCCTAATCCTGCGCAGATAATGGGAAATAGAACGCTATTTGATGCCTTGGCGCTTATGACCGAAAGGAACATTCATCACCTCCCCGTTATCGACCAGCAAACCCTTGTGCCATTGGGTATGGTGACAGCCAGCGATATTATTCGTCATCAGCGTGGTAACGTTCTTTTTATTATTGGAGAGCTAAGCAAAGCGGAGAACCTTTACGAATTAACACGGCTATCCTGGCAGTTACCGCATTATTTCTCTGCTCATGCGAAAAAAGCAGGGGACTATGACATTGCTGGCAAAATTTTATCTCAAGCTACCGATATTATGACAAGAAAGCTTATTGGCTTTTTCCAACAGGCTAACGGGAAAGCCCCCATGATGTTTGCGTGGCTTGTTTATGGATCACAGGCAAGAGAAGATCAGACGATGGGTTCGGATCAAGACAATGGACTGCTTCTTGCTGAGCGGCCAAGCAAAACGCAAGCTGAATATTTCGCAAAAATGGCTGATTATGTGTGTAACGGTTTGGCCAAATGCGGCATTAAACTGTGCGATGGTAATATTATGGCGAGTAATCCTAAGCTTAGACTCTCGCTTGAAGAAGCCATTGAAGAAGCTAAGCGATGGGTAAAAGCACCAACTAAAGATGCGATTATGCACTTTAATATTTTTCTTGATGTTCGCTGCGCAGCCGGGGATATAAGTTTATTTAAGCAGTTGCAGCGTCAAAGGGCCCCCTTGATGAAGCAAAATATGTTCTTAGCAGCGCTTACGAGAAATAGTAACGAAATATCGGTTCCGCTTTCCATGTTTCAAAAGTTCATTTATGAAAAAGGCCGTAAAGAGAAGGACGTGATCGACCTTAAAACCCGAGCCGTGGCCTTAATCAACAATATCGCCCGCATATACGCGCTAGCTGATGGCGTTACGTTGCCTAATACACTTGCCCGGCTAGACGCGCTATCGGAAAATTCACAGCTCTCAAAAAGAGATGCGACTAACCTGCGTGATATTTGGCTGTTTTTAAATCGTTTGCGTTGGCGTCATCAGTTGGAAAATAAAGTAACGGACAATCGTGTGTCGGTTTCAAGTTTATCATCGATAGAAAAGCATCAGCTAAAAGCCGCATTCAAGGCTATAGAGCGAACCAATCAAGCAATGGTTATGAAGTTCTCTGGCGGCGTAAGTTAACCCCATGATAACGCGAATAATCGAAGCTTGTGCATCGGTACTGTTTGGGAATCATCAATTCAGAAAGTCGTTACGTGATAAAACGTTGGGCGACATCCCTTTGGCGTCTGTTGATTTAGAACTCACATCGTTAGACCCTGTGACAACTCAAATTACATCGATTGGTTATGTAAGTGGTTCAGCTGGAAAAATTACGCTTTCCTCCAGTGGCTATCACGTTATTAATACGTCAGCGGACTTAGGACAAAGCCCTGTAATACACGGATTGACCTTAGATATTTTGCAACAAGGCGAAGGCTTAGCAGACGCCATCAATTCATTGCTACCACTACTGAAGACACATGTTCTAATTTTTCACAATGCGCGATTAGATTTGATGGCGCTTGATAGTGCCTTCAAACGGTGTAGATTACCGCAGTTGGAAGTGCTCTATATTGATACGCTTCAACTCGCACTTTATCAGTTAAACAAACAACATCAGGTGCTACCGAGTAATAGTGCAACGCTAACGGTTTGTAGGCAACGGTTAGACTTACCCGCGTTTCCTGAACACAACGCACTAGATGATGCGTTAGCGACAATACAGTTGTTCTACGCACAGCTAAATGAATTGGGAATTACTTTGGAGAATTCACTCGAGTCTTTGGCTCACACGAATGCTGTTGGCCGTTTTAAGCTGGGAGTACCGCATTAGCGTCTAAAGCAAGGCGATGCTAATTATAGTGCCTAGGCCTTAAGTTTTGTGGGATGACTCGGTGCATTTATTTTGCCAGCGCTTACCGCTGTCGGCGCCACGAGTTGATTCCGTCCAGAGGTTTTAGCCACATACAGATTTTTGTCTGCTTCTAACATGACGTAGTCGATAGTTTTATTGTCATCAGCATGCTTGACGGCTAAGCCTGCACTTAGCGTAACGCGCTCATACTCAGATGCCGCATGAGGAATATTCAGGTCATAAACCGTTCGCAATAAGCGCTCAGTGACGGCCTTCGCGCCGTCTACATCGGTGTTAGGCAGAATAACCAAAAACTCTTCACCGCCAATTCTCACTAATTTGTCCATAGGTCGAAGTAGGGCGTCGTTAATCGTTTTACTGACCTTCCACAAACAGCTATCGCCATCTATATGACCATACATATCATTGAACAGTTTAAAGTGATCAACATCAAAAATAACCAAGGAGAGAGGAGTAACATTACGCAACCCATCTCTCACTAAACGGGGTAAATAGTCGTCTAAATAGTGGCGATTGTAGGCACCTGTTAACTTATCTACATAGATAAGCTTTTCGAGCAAATCGTTTCTAAGCTTGTGATTGATGTGTGATTTTACACGGTTGCGTAGGGTACAAGCGTTTACCGGCTTCACCACAAAGTCAACGCAGCCAGATTCCCAACATCTCGACTCTTCTTCATCACTTGACGAAGAGGTCACGAAAATAATAGGAATGTGAGCACACAACGGCTTTTTTCTTAACAATGCGGTGGTCTGATGCCCGTCTAATTCGGGCATTGAAACATCCATGAGGATTAGGTCAGGCGTATGGTACTTGCAATATTCAATTGCTTCTTTACCTGAGCCCACAGAGGCGCAGGCGACTGTGTCTTCAAGTAAAGTTTCCAGAACAAGTCTGCTGCTGGCTTGGTCGTCGACAATCAGTACTTTGCAATCTGCTAAAGTTCGGTCGCCAACTTGTTCAATATACACAAGTACTCCTAAACACAAAGGTGAGTGTTCAGGTTCAAGAGTACGCCTAATTTTAGAAAATGTGGATTAACCAAAAGTTTAATATTTAACCATTTGGTTCAATTTCACTCTTATCTTCTTACTTTATATCGTTTCTACGAAAACAAATTAAACACTGCAAGACCAAATACGCCGAAGGTACACAGCGTGCCTATCATATAAAAATAGCTTCTTGGGCTTGGATTTTTTTCTGTAGCGATTGCGTAATACAGTCCCATATGAATGATGCGACTTAGCGCGTAAATCCAAACAAGTGCTGCAAGTATGCTAGTTGATGCGCCAAGAAAAATGCAAAGAAGAGCTGGGAGCGTAAACTGATGAATATTTTCGAGCGAATTGTGAAATGTTCTGTGGCTTCTGAATACGAAACTATCATGACTCAATTCCTCGCTGACTTTCCCAGGAATATAGCGAGACTGTTTTCTGTGAGCGATAGCGGCAACGATGTTTTGCACGAAAACGGTAAAGCTTATAAGCAAAAGGCCCGCAATACTATATGTGTAGACTGTGAACACGTGAACTCCTTTCTTTATTCCTTGAATGGATTCAGACGACTGGTTGGATGACAACGAAGGCCTGTTTAAACATGCCCGTGACCAACTAACCGTTTAACGTTTCTACGCCGAGACTTGTTGAAGAGATCGAAGCACATGCATAAATCAATGAACAAAAGCACTAATTTTTAGTGCTTTTGTTTTCAACGCTTTTCTTTGCAAGAGGGATTACAGCGCCGCTTTAACATCGTTTGGAAGCAACACAGTATCGATCACGTGAATAACACCGTTACTCGTCATGATGTCGGCTTTAATCACATTTGCGTCGTTTATCATAACCTTATTCATATCAGTTGAGACCATTACCTTGCTTCCTTCAACGGTAGTGGCATCAGATAGCCCAGCTACATCTTTTGCTGTGACTTTACCCGTTACTACATGATAAGTGAGAATTTTAACAAGGGTTTGTTTATTCTCAGGTTTCAATAGCATTTCAACGGTGCCTGCCGGCAGCGCAGCAAAAGCTTCATCGGTGGGAGCGAATACAGTGAATGGCCCATCTCCCTTTAGTGTAGTAACCAAGTCGGCAGACTTAACTGCGGTGACAAGTGTAGAGAACATGTCGTTGCTTGCAGCGGTGTCGACAATATCTTTATGTCCATCCTTGGCATGATGGCCAGCAACCGCTGAGGCACTCAATACAACTAAGAAGAACGCACTAATTAACTTTTTCATACTCTTTCCTTTTACCTATTAAATTACGTTAAGTGAAATTCAACATCCTTCGTTTCGCCAACTACTGACCTACGCCACTGAAAGCTACTGAATTGAGAATTGTTACGGCACTTCAGGGAAATTTGATGATTAACTTTGTGTAATGCCAAGTCGCAATTTATGAGCACCTAAGGAAGCGAGTAAAATTATGCGTTGAACGAGCTTTGAACTTAGTTGTAAATAAAATGTAAATTCATGGTGCGCTGCTATACTTAATCTATCGAGTAAATAAGAAAGGTGCCTATTATGAATGCTCGACTCGCTGTTCCTTTGTTGTTATGCATAGTGCTTTCCGCTTGCCAATCTACTGATAATCAGCATGTAAAAGATGCGCCCACTTTGTTAAATGACAGTCTCTTTCCTTCCTATACGTTATTTCCCGTAGAGTCTTCAGATGAAATTTTTTACTTAGACGAAGACGCACAGTTTTTTGCTGAGCAAGCGGTCTATGAAAAAAGCGCGCTGCAAAAAAATGTAAAAGGGTTAGTGAAGGCCATATTTGACCATTCTGATCAGGGAATGCTTTACAGAAACGGTGCTAACACCACAGCAAATACTACGTTCAATAATAGAGCCGCGAATTGTTTGTCTCTTTCCATTATGACGTATGCGTTAGCGAAACATGTAGGGCTACAAGCCACGTTCTACGAAGTAGAAATCCCTGAATACTGGACTCGTCGAGAAGGGTACAGTTTACTAAATGGTCATATTAACTTACGAGTTCAACTTCCAGAAGATCCCAATGTCGTCTCTATTGGAGGAAGTTTTGCGGACGTGGATTTCGACCCCCAAACCCTCAGAAGTTACTTTCCTAGAATCGCTGTGTCAGAGGAAAAAGTTATAGCGATGTTCTACAACAATAAGGGGGCTGATGCGCTTGTTGCCAACAGTTATACCAAGGCCTATAGCTATTTTAGGGCTGCTGCTACCATCGCACCGGAACTGGCCCAAAGTTGGGTCAATCTTGGAGTACTCTATCGAATGGCCGATGCGTACGAACAAGCAGAGGCGGCCTACAGGCATGCTTTATCTTTGAATAGTGAAAACCTCACAGCATGGGAAAATTTATCGATACTTTATCGTTATCAAGATAGGTTTGAAGAGGCGAAAACAATCAACCAAATGGTGGATACTAAACGCCAAAGCAATCCCTTTTACCACTATATATTGGGTGAACAAGCTTTCGATAATGAAGAGTACGAGGCAGCGATATCATATTATTTAAAGGGACTAAAACTTGATAATACCCGTCATGAAATTCTGTTTGGATTAGCGAAAACGTATTTTGAAAGCGGAGACATAACCAACGCTGAGCAATACTTGTCTCGCGCTATCAAGCATGCAAATAACAGGCAAGACAAGTCTCGTTATCAGTCCAAATTATCAGCTTTAGCGAATAATCAATGAAGTGGGTGTTGAGAAGGTAGGCGGTATAATTCAGGCAAAAAAAGCCGCAGACTAGCTGCGGCAAAAGAATAACACTACAAAAGGAACTTAATTTATATAACGCCCAGCTCACGAAGGCGCTCTTGCAGGTATGACCCTGCGGTATGACGTTCTGAAAGAACAACATCTGGTCTGGGGTGTAAGAACAGTGGCAATGAAATACGAGATTTCGTCATGTCAGCACCATCTGGGTTTACAACCCTATGCGTAGTTGATGGGAAGTATCCGCCAGATGCTTCTTGAAGCATGTCGCCAATATTCACAATCAAGTTCCCGAAATCACAAGGAACTTCAATCCAACTACCGTCTTTAGCTTGTACTTGCAATCCTGGCTCGTTGGCTGCAGGCAAGATAGTAATCAAATTAATATCTTCGTGAGCAGCTGCGCGAATTGCGTCTATTTCCTCATCACCTTTTAGTGGCGGGTAGTGTAGTATACGTAGCAAGGTTTGATCAGAATCTTTGATCATGTCACCCAGCGGTTGACTGTACTTATCGCTCACCTCTGAAGGAGAATGTTTTTCTATCCAACCCAATAGCTCTTTCGCTAGTGTGTTTGCTTCCCCATAGTACTGGGAAATCTGCGGGTGTAGCGCTTCTGGACACTGACCCCACGGATAGAAGTGGTAATACTCTTTAATGTCTTTTTTCGTAAAGCCTTTGGCTACCTCAGATACGCTCTGAGGGAAAAATCCGTCTTGTTTACCCTTGTTGTACAGGTAATCGTTCTTCTCTTCACTGTCGAAGAAGCCCTGCCAATTGTCGTAAATACCTTGAACTAATGACTGTTGGATAGGGTGATTTTTTAAAACACCGAACCCTGTCTCGCGAAGTGACTTCACGAATTCTTCTTGTGCGTTTTCCGCTTGGTAATCAACAGCAACTAATTGCATAACTTTATCCCGTATATTTTGACTGCGGCATTATAAAGGTAGACGGGCTACAGAAAAAAGTCGCAGAAATTGACATAAATCAACCCCGCGAGGAATTTGCGCGTAATTTACAGAAACCTGACCAGTTAGTCTAGTAAAATCTTGACCAACTGGTCCAAATTAATGAAATTTAACCAAGAGAGAGGTAAAAGCCCGCTAGCGCGGCACTCATTAAGTTAGATAACGTTGCAGCAATAACAGCTTTTAACCCCAGTCTCGCAATTTCTTTTCTGCGTGTTGGTGCCATAGCACCAATTCCACCCATCAAAATAGCGATAGAAGAGAAGTTTGCAAAACCACAAAGTGCAAAGGTGATAATGGCCTGAGATGCTTCAGATAGCTGTGATTGGTTCTCTAGGAAGTTTAGGTAGGCAACAAATTCGTTAACTACCATTTTCTGACCAATAAAGCTGCCTGCAAGTTGCGCTTCCTCCCATGGTACGCCGATTGCCCATGCAAGAGGTTGAAGCACATAACCCAGGATCCCTTCAAACGTCACGTTTTCATAGCCAAATAATCCTGCTGTCCAGCCAATAAGGCCGTTAAACATGGCAATAAGTGCTATGAAAGCGAGTAGCATTGCACCTACGTTTAACGCAAGTTGCATGCCTGATGCAGCGCCACTGGCGGCTGCATCAAATACATTGGCGTAGCCGGTATCTTCCGCATCTACGTCATGTAAATCTTCATTTGGCTTACTGGTTTCTGGCAACATGATTTTTGCCATAAGTAAGCCACCTGGCGCAGCCATAAAGCTAGCTGCTAGCAAATACTTAAGATCTACCCCCATGCCTGCATAGCCCGCCATTACTGAACCAGCAATTGACGCCAAACCACCCACCATAATGGCAAATAGCTCAGAGCTCGTCATATGTGGAATAAAAGGGCGAACCACAAGAGGCGCTTCTGTTTGGCCCACAAAAATGTTGGCAGCAGAAGACATGGATTCAGGTCGGCTAGTTCCCAGCGCTTTCTGTAAAAAGCCACCGATAACCTTGATGATCAAACCCATTACTTTGAGGTGATAAAGAACGGCAATAAGCGCCGAGAAAAACACGATAACTGGAAGCACGTTAAAGGCAAAAATAAACGCGATCGACTTGTCACCAATAGGACCGAACAAGAAATTAATGCCTTCTTGGCTATAAGCAATGATGTTGGCGACAAAACGCGTTGCGCTCAACAATACTTCTTTACCAGGTTCAGAATACAGGACAAACGCGCCAACGGATGCTTGAATAGCAAATGCGCCACCAACGGTGCGCCAATTTATATTGCGTTTCGCCGATGATAACGCGAAGGCAATACCCAGAAGGACTGCAATGCCCAGTAAACTCACCATAGTAATGTTCCCTTAAAGAAGCGCTTGCTGAATGTGTGATTTGATCACATCTAATGCAATTTGGTTTTTGCCACCTTGCGTCACTACTACGTCGGCAGTGAAGCGGCTAGGTTCGATAAATTGATGATACATAGGCTTAACAGTTTCTTCGTACTGTTTTGCCACAGATTCAATACTACGACCGCGTTCTTTTAGGTCGCGCATCATTCTGCGCATCAAACAAATATCAAGAGGAGTATCAATGAAGATCTTCACGTCGTACAAAGGAAGTAGATCAGTACGAGCAAGTAGCATGATACCTTCAAGAATAATGACTGGCGCAGGATTTAGACGCTCAGTTTCAGGCAAACGCGTATGCGTTTTATAGCAGTAATGTGGATAGTCAATAGGCTGACCATCGCGCAATGCTTGCAAGTGTGCTTTCAAAAGCTCATGTTCAAAGGCATTTGGGTGATCATAGTTGTTCTTCTCACGTTGCTCCATGGGAAGATGATCTTGCGCACGGTAGTAGTGATCTTCGCGCAGCACTTGAACAGGGCGGCCTTGAGCACTGAAGCCGTTAAACAAATTTTTTGTAAAAAGAGACTTCCCAGAGCCAGAAGCTCCAGAAATGGCAATAATAAGTGGCGATTGCATAGTACTATAAAGCTGATTTTGTTGGTGCAAAGATACGCGTTTAGGCCTCGCGAATCAATGTTATATTCACAAGTTCTCGGTTTTTGGATCGGTCTTTGCTAGAACTTTATCGTATTTTCAAGGTATTGCAGGGCGTTTAGTCAGCTTACAAAAAATACCAAAAAGTTCTCCAAGTGGTCAGTTTTTAACTGAACAAGTCAAAATATCGCTAGTTACCAATTATCTCTATATCGTCATCCTTAATACTCGGTAATGCATACGAATGCTGCTTCGAGCGAGAGCCCTCACCTTGCGCTCTGGGTGGGTAGTAGGTTTCTTTTTCATCAACATAACCAGAGAATACATCATCAAGTGCAGCGCGTATTTCGCTGAGGGTTTTATCTAAATTTGCATTGAAATCTGGGCGTTTTCGCTTGGTATGGCCCAATTCGATTAATCGACCAAAACACTTGTTAGCCAATGCCATTAACTCGTGTGGCACATCTTTGTGAGGAGGCAGAGACTCATTTGGGTTATCTATGCAGTATTTAACTAGTGCGGTATAGAAACATAGAGGTTTGTTTTGTAGTGTCACTACTTTGTCATCAATACCGTTCGAAATCGTTTTTTCCTGAAGGTTGATAACAAGCTTTGGTTTAGGAGGAAGCACTAATTCTTCAAGTGAAGACTGTGTTCGTCTCTTTTTACTCGTAAAAGCGAAAAGGGGAGCAATAAGAAACGCGAGTAAAATGCCAAGCCAACTAAGACCAACCTCATTAATAGGTGCTCTACTATTGATAGAAATATTTATGCTTTGCTCTGCATTCTCGAAGGTGGTGCGGTGTAGTGCTGGATATTCAGATAAGTCTGATTTGACCTGAACTCCTTGGATTTCGCTAACGACAACAGGGAGTGCCTTTTCTTCGACTACTCGATTAAGGCGTTCAAGGTAACGACCTATAGCATATCTGTTCTCTGGCGTGTTCAGCGTTTCATTTCCCACATCAAGGAAAGCGCTATCTAAACTGATTCTTCTCTCAACTACGTCAATAGCCCGGTGAATAGAAGATTGATGCGCGAAATACTGGCCTACAACAGATGCAATTTGCAATGAGATTAGCAATAAAGAGAAGATAATTGCGAGCTTAATAGGAGACCTAGGGCGAAGTTTTATTTTACTCATTTGTTACACCCTTCTTCCAGCGTAATATTTTTGTAATATGGTCTCGGGTGGGTTGTCGCTATTTCGTAAACAACCGACTGCACAGCGCAGAATAAGTCGGTATTTTGAGTCTGCATCTTCAAATACCATTGCATGCCGCTTACGCTTTCTAGCAGTGGAGATATATAGTTTTTAGAGAAAGTTTCACCGTCTTCTTCAGCCCAATACGTGGATATAATATCGACCTCGCCTGCAAGGAGTGCGCGCCTTAGTTCTTTATGAGAACTGTAATAAATAATATCGATATTGCTACTGTTCAGGCCTAAATGATGGAGAACGGTTTTCGGCACTATATGGCCAGAGCGACTACTTGGATAATCAAGAAGACCTATGCGTTTTCCTAGAAGATATTCTTTGCTTAACGTTGGCTTCTCTCTGAGAGAAATGAAGAATGCGGGATAGTCGGGGTGCGCGGCTAACTTCGTTAGACCGTATATTTTGTCAGCGCCGAAAGCGTCTACTATATTACTTTTCACTAAAGCGAGATCAACAACGCCGTGATTGATGTATCTAAAGGTGTCGTAATCGCTTTGTCCAACTACTACCTTTATGCCGCTATATTGACGTTTTATTGTACTGTCCGAGCATAAGCGCTCATTAACCATTTCTGCGATACGACCATCGGTTATATAGGCAGAAAATATGTCTTCATTTCCAGATAATCCCGTTTCACAGGTTAATATTTGACCGGTTTGTGGCAGAATGTCATCATAAAAAATAGAATTTTTAAAATAGCTAGCTACGCTACATAATAATGCAACGACAGCAAAGACAATCCACTTTACAGAGGTAACAATTCTAAAATCTGTCAAAAAAACGACCAAATGAATTAACGATTTATATGCGGATTTCATCAGTTAAGGTTACTTATTGCAATAGGTAAATTTATTTTAAAATAGTAAGTCATTGTTATTTTTGTTATTTTTATGGGTAAACCTGATTTTTATTAAACGCTGTTTATTAGTATTCGATATGGCAAGAATAGGAACAGCTAATCGCCGTGAATTGACGAGAATAATAACAAGTAAATTAATCTGACCATTTGGTCAAGATATTTTTTGCAAAGTCAAAGGCCTAGGGGGATTGCTGCTAAATAAAAATGTAAAGTTGTAATAAAATTGACATGAATCTCTATAACAATTTCGTCGGTTCATATTAATTGAAGGTCGACTACGGGAAATACCCTACTAGCGAACCTAAAAACAAATTTAAACAAAAAGGGAAACACACATGAGAACATCAGCAAAGTTCAGTCGCATTGCGGCTGCGGTTGCGCTGTCAATCGGTTTGTCGTCAACTGCAATGGCGCAGGTAACGTCATCTGAATTGAACGGTAAAATTATGGGCCCGCAAGGTAACCCTGCAGCAGGTACTGTAGTAACAGTTACTCACGTTCCTACTGGTGCTGTTAAAACAGTAACAGTAAACAGTGGTGGTACGTTTAGTCTTCGTGGTCTTCGCGTAGGTGGTCCATACACAGTAGTTATTGATTCTGACGAATTCGCTGATCAAACTATCAACGATGTTTACCTAGAGCTTGGTGAATCAGCATCTATCGAGCGTATGCTTGAGCCAGCTGCTCAATACGAAAACATTGTTGTAACTGGTTCTCAGGTTAGCAGCCTATCTTTCGGTCAAACTGGCCCAGTAGCAAGCTTCGACCTTTCTACTCTTCAAGAAGCACCTGCTATTAACCGTGATATCACTGACATCGTGCGTATTGACCCACGTATTTACGTAGACGAAGGCGGCAGCAACGGTATCCAGTGTGTGGGTAAAAGCCCGCGTTTCAACAGCTTGACTGTTGACGGTGTTCGCATGAACGACCTATTCGGTCTTAACTCAAACGGCTATCCAACAGAAAGAATGCCTTTCTCTTTCGACGCTATCGCAGGTGTTTCAGTTGAAATCGCACCTTTCGACGTAATCTACGGTGGTTTCTCTGCGTGTAACATCAGTGCCGTAAGTAAAACCGGTACTAACGAAGTTCACGGTTCTGCATTCTACGATTTCGGTAGCGACAGCTTACGTGGTGACTCACTTGAAGGTGATGATATCAACCTAGGCGCGTATACTGAGAAACGTTACGGCTTCACCGTTGGTGCACCGCTTATCAAAGATAAACTATTTATCTTCGCTGCATACGAAAAACTTGAAGGTGCAAACACCTTTGACCGTGGCGCTATCGGCTCTGGTTCGATTAACGAAGTTAACATTACTCAAGCAGAAGTTGAGCGCATCCAACAGATTTCTCAAGACGTTTACAACTTTGACGCTGGCGGTGTTCCATCAAGCCTTGCTAACGAAGATGAAAAGCTACTTGTTAAGTTAGACTGGAACATCAACGACCAGCATCGTTTAGCGTTTACCTATAACTACAACGACGGTAACAACTTCGCTGAGTCTGATGGCGATTCAAACGAATTTGAATTCCAAAGCCACCTATATGAGCGTGGTGCAGAACTTCAGTCTTTCATCGGTGTACTTTACTCTGACTGGACAGACAAATTCTCAACCGAAATCCGCGTAGCTCGTACAGAGCTTGATAACCTTCAGCGCTCTTTCTATGGCGACGGAACACCAGGTGGCAATGATTTCGGTGAAATTATCATTCGCATGGCTAATGATCCTAATGATGACGCTGATAACCTTTCTGTTTATCTAGGTTCTGATGACAGCCGTCAAGCCAACGACCTAGACTGGGATGCAACTAGCATCATGTTCCGCGGTAACTACTACTTCGATAACGGTCACACGCTAACTTTCGGTTATGAAAACGACAAGCTTGATATCTTCAACCTTTTCGTACAGCACGCCGAAACAACAACTACATTTAACAGCATTGATGACTTCGAAAATGGTGCGAATGCTCGAATTGATTATGGGTATGCTTACTCGGGCAACCTTCTAGATAGAGCTGCTGAGTGGGGCTACACTTCACACTCTACATATGCGCAAGACGAGTTCTACCTAACTGATGACCTGAAAGTAGTTGCTGGTCTTCGTTATGACTGGATTACAACGTCAGACCGCCCTCTAGAGAACGCTGAATTCACCGAATCTTACGGTTATAGCAACAGTGCAAACCTAGACGGTGTAGACCTTCTTCAACCACGTGTTGGTCTTAACTACACGCTAAGCGATAGCACAGAACTACGCGGTGGCTTTGGTCTTTTCTCAGGCGGTAACCCTAATGTTTGGATGACCAACAACTACCAGAACACCAACGTTACTGGTGGTGAAGTACGTGGTGATTACGCAAACATCCTAGATGGCAGCGTAACTTGGGTTAACACTGAAGACGGCGTTACTGCTGGCCCTGGTTACTCAGTACCGTCTGACCTTGATGCTCAGATGGATGCCGGTGTTGGTAGTAACTTTGAACCAAATAACCTTGACCCAGACTTTGAAATGCCTAGCGAGTGGAAAATCTCTGCAGGTATGACGCACATCACAGACGAAGACTACGTATTCAACTTAGATCTATTGGTTAGCATTACGCAAAACCAAGCGATGATTAAATACAAAGGCATAGAACCTGTGGGTCTTACAGAGGAAGGCTATATTGAATATGAAAGAACGGGCTTAGGTTCACTAGAGTTAACTAACTCTGATGAAAGCTCTACTTCTTATTCATTAACAGCGACTATGAACAAGTCTTGGGACAACGGCATCTCAATCGTGGGTGGTTATAACTACAGCCACGCTGAAGACGTTCAGCCTATGACTAGTTCTGTAGCGTTCTCTAACTTCCAGTTCCGTGCATTTACCAACCCAAATGAAGAAGTGTCTTCACTTTCAGATTGGAATATCGCACACCGCTTTACGTTGGACTTCCGCTATACAACTGAGCTTATCGATGGCTACAACACTACGTTCTCTGCATTCGCGGTTGCTCAGTCTGGTAAGCCTTACAGCTTCACTATTTCTGAAGACGAAGTAAATAGCATCTTTAACTTCACACCATACTTGGATTCTAACAACGTACTTCCAATGGGTGCTGAGCGTAACGATGAAGAAAGTCCATGGTGGGCGAAGGTTGACATCGCTGTTCGCCAAGATGTTCCAGCGTTCCACGAAGACCACACCGCACAAGTATTCTTCGTAATCGATAACTTCACGAATATGCTAAACGATGATTGGGGTATCCTAGAAGAGACTTCATTCAACACGGCTGTAGTCGGCACTGCTAATCCAGAGCGCCGTCAAGGTGATGCGTCACTTTGGGAACTACGTGTAGGTGTTAACTACCGCTTCTAAGCTGTAGAAAAACACTAGCTACAAGTTGTAGTGTTAGGTGCCACTCTCCTTAACAGGAAGTGGCACTTTTTTATGCCCGTCATTAATCTCACAATCATGCAATCAAACGATCCTCCGCTTTTTTAATGATCTAACTACGTACATTAGCCGAAGTAATTGACGACAAATTTTTAAATGCTCGCAAGGAGGGCTTATGTCAAAACGTATGCTAATGGTAATGACATCTCACGAAATTATGGGTGATACCGGCAAAAAGACAGGCATGTGGTTGGAAGAGTTTGCTGCGCCGTACTACGCATTTAAAGACCAAGGATATACGATAACTTTGGCGTCACCCATGGGAGGGCAAGTGCCTATCGATCCCAATAGTCTGGCTGACGATGCAATGACCGACGACGCTATGCGATATACGAAAGATGAGCTGGCGCGTAGCGCTATAGCGTCGACTATTCCGCTTGAAGATGTGAGAGCTGAAGAGTTTGACGCGGTGTTCTATCCAGGGGGACACGGTCCGTTGTGGGACCTTTCTGACAATGTGCACTCGATAAAACTAATCGAAGACACTATCGCAGCTAATAAACCCGTTGGGGCAGTATGTCACGCGCCAATTGTGCTTAAAGACGTTAAAACGCCTGATGGCAAATACCTGGTAGAGGGAAAATCTGTTACCGGATTTTCAAACAGTGAAGAAGCTGCAATGAAACTTACAGATGTAGTGCCTTATCTGGTTGAAGATGAACTGGTTAAAAAAGGCGGTAAGTATGAGAGCGCCGACAATTTTGCTGTAAAAGTGTGTACCGACGGATTACTGGTGACGGGACAGAATCCGCCGTCATCAAGACCAGCAGCCGATGCGCTGATTAAACTATTGAGTTAGCGTCAGCGAACAGCAGAATATATAGTGCCCTCAATGAGAGGGCACCGTTTTAAAAGCGTGGCTACCTAAACGTTCTCAAACAGGTCTTCAACACGCTGTCTTAGTTCTTCAATTCTAGACACATCCGCTGGCGCGATGAAAATAGTGTCGTCACCTGCAATGGTGCCCAAAACTCCGTCTTTCTTACTTAATGAGTCAAGCAAGCGCGCAATAAGCTGTGCAGCACCAGGGCTGGTTCTAATGATTACCATTACGTTGTTGTGAACGATATCCAGTACCAGCTGTTTAAGAGGGCTTTTAGCCGTAGGCATACCTAGCTCTGGAGGCAAGCAATACACCATGTCGCCTCTAGCATTGCGGGTTCTTACTGCACCGAACTTGCTTAGCATTCTAGAGATTTTAGATTGGCTGATGTTGTCGAAGCCTTGTGCTTTTAATGCATCAACAATTTCGCCCTGTGAACCGTAACTTTCTGCTTTAAGAATTTCTTTAAAAGCTTTGATGAGTAGCTCTTGTTTTGCGTTTGCCATTAGCGCTCTTTTCTTTTTTGAGGGTTATCGTTAGGAATTATATTTAGTATGCGTATATTGTGCCGTACAGGTAGACTTTGCGCAATTTCTTTGCATAATCATTCATGATAATGAATATCGAGATAAAATCGCCATAAATAACGTTAATAAGACGATCCGGTGATTGAGTTTTCCCCCGCGTTGCATTAGTGTGACGTTCCGTTTAAATACGTGAAGTAATCCCATAGGAGAAATGGTATGAAAGTAGCCGTGTTAGGTGCTGCCGGTGGTATTGGTCAGGCGCTGTCTTTGTTGTTGAAAACACAATTGCCAGCAGGTTCAGATTTAGCGCTTTACGACGTAGCGCCAGTTGTTCCTGGTGTTGCCGTTGATTTGAGCCACATCCCCACTGCGGTAAAAGTAACCGGTCACGGTAAAGATGACCTAGCTGATGCACTAACTGGAGCAGACGTTGTTCTAATTCCAGCGGGTATGCCTCGTAAGCCAGGTATGGATCGTTCTGATCTATTCAACATCAACGCCGGCATTGTTAAAAACCTAATCGAAGGTGTAGCTGATAACTGCCCGAACGCGTGTGTTGGTATCATCACTAACCCAGTTAACACTACTGTTGCTATTGCAGCTGAAACGCTTAAAGCGAAAGGCGTTTACGACAAGAACAAGCTTTTCGGTGTAACGACACTAGACGTTATCCGTGCTGAAACGTTTGTTGCTGAACTTAAAGGTGTAGACGTATCTTCTGTGCACGTACCGGTAATCGGTGGTCACTCTGGTACAACTATTCTTCCTCTACTTTCACAAGTTGAAGGCGTAGAGTTCACAGACGAAGAAGTTGCTAGCCTAACTACTCGTATCCAAAACGCGGGTACTGAAGTTGTTGAAGCTAAAGCGGGCGGCGGTTCTGCAACCCTATCAATGGGTCAAGCAGCGGCACGCTTCTGTCTATCTCTAGTTGCAGCAATGCAAGGTGAGAACGTGGTTGAGTACACTTATGTACAAACTGACGACAGCGACGACGCAGCATTCTTTGCACATCCAGTTCGCCTAGGCGCAAACGGTGTTGAAGAAATCTTGCCATACGGCGAGCTAAGCGCATTTGAAGAAAAAGCGAAAAACGACATGCTTGAAGGCCTACGTGGCGACATCAAGCTAGGCGTAGACTTCGTAAACGGCTAATAGCGCCTGAAGCGGATGTACTAGCATCCGCTAGAAAAGGCTGGATACGTTCTTACGTACCCAGCCTTTTTTGCATTTAAGACATTACAAAAAAAAGCCTGCTCAATGAGCAGGCTTTTCATTATAACGTTACGCGTTCATTGGGCTCTAGCCTGTATTACGCATACCAATTGCAATACCCGCGATGGTAACCATCATGGCACGCTCTAGGCTGGTGTTTTGTGCATCGTCACCGGCTTTACGGATACGATCCAGAAGCTCAATTTGCAGGTAGTGAAGGGGCTGAAGATATGCTGCGCGGATCTCCATAGACTCTTTACCCTGCGGGTCGTTTTTCATGATGTCGCCGTCACCGGTTATTGCCAACAGCGACGAGATGCTTTCTTTAAGCTCGCTACGCAATGCTTCTCCAAAGTGTTTAAGCTCTTTGGGTACCAAGCGCTCATCATAAGCTTCACTGATACGCGGATCGGCTTTATGGAACACCATGTCCAGCATTGAAAGACGTGAACGATAGAACGGCCATTCGCTGAACATCTCGTTAACCACTTTTTCATTTTCCGGTGTCTTCACGCTATCGATAGCGCGCATAACGCCTAACCAACTTGGCAGAACCAAACGGGTTTGTGCCCAGGCAAATATCCATGGAATCGCACGTAGGCTCTCAATACCACCTTGTGGCTTACGCTTCGCTGGGCGACTACCTAGTGGTAGTTTGCCTAACTCTTGCTCTGGCGTTGCAACACGGAAGTAAGGTACGAACTCTTTATCGTGACGCACGGTTGCACGGTAGTTATCGCGACCTTGGGCTGCCATTGCAGTTATAAGCTCTCGCCATTCTTCTTTTGGTGCCGGAGGCGGGAATAACATGGCTTCAATTATGGCGCTGGCGTAAATACCTAGGCTGCGTTTAGCCAGCTTAGGCATACCGAATTTATAGCGAATAGTTTCGCCTTGCTCAGTTACACGGAAGCCGCCGTCTAGCGAGCCAGGAGGCTGAGAGTAAATGGCAGCATGTGCTGGCAAGCCACCACGACCAATTGTACCGCCACGGCCGTGGAATAGCGTCAGGCTTACGTCAAACTCATCAGCAATCGCAACCAAGGCTTCTTGTGATTGGTATTGAGCCCAGCCCGCAGCAAGTGCACCTGCGTCTTTGGCTGAATCTGAATAACCAATCATAACGAATTGACGACCTTTAACGTAACCGCGATACCAGTCGATAGACAGAAGTTTGCGCATTACGTCAGGCGAGTTGTTTAAATCGTCTAGCGTCTCGAACAATGGCGCCACTGGCATTGGCCAATCTACACCACTTTCTTGAAGTAGCAGCTGAACGGCCATAACGTCCGATGGCTCACTGGCCATAGAGATAATATAGATACCAAAACCGTGTTTGCTGTGCTTCGCAATTACCTTACAGGTATCAAGCACTTCTTTCACGTCATCAGACGCATCCCATTGAGCAGGGAATAGCGGGCGTTTTGAGCCAAGCTCGCGCAATAAGAACGCTTGCTTGTCGGCTTCGCTCCACTGAGCATAATCACCAAGACCTAGGTAGCGTGTTAGTTCGCTGAAAACGTCTGCATGACGCTCAGAGTCCTGACGCACGTCAAGGCGCAGAAGGTGAATGCCAAATACACGAGCACGACGAATAGTGTCTAGCAGCAGACCGTTTGCTACAACTTGCATTCCACAGTCTAACAGTGACTGGTAGCAAAGCATCAGTGGTTCAATTAGCTCATCATCACTTTCAACCCAGTTTGAAGTATCTGGGTTTTTACCTGCTAAGTAGTCGCTAATGCCATCGCGGGTTGCGATGAACTTGTCCACAAGTGGACGAAGAAGGGCGCGGTATGGCTCGTTGGCGTCGCCGACTTTTTCGCGTAACGCGTCGTTGCAGTCGTACATTGAAAGCTCAACTTGCAAGCGATCAAGATCAATCGCGAAAAGCTTGGCCGCACGTTTTCTAGCAAGTAATAATACTTGCTCAGTCACTTTTGACGTTACAAATGGGTTGCCGTCTCTGTCGCCGCCCATCCAAGAGCTAAACTGAACGGGAGACGCATCTAGTGGCAGTGATACTTCGTAATCTTCATTTAGGCGACCATCAAGCTCGCGCATGAAGTCTGGCACTGCTTCCCATAATGAGTTTTCAATAACAGAGAAGCCCCAGCGTGCCTCATCAACAGGTGTTGGACGTACTGAACGAATTTCTTCAGTGTGCCAAGCCTGTGCAATAAGGTCAGCAATACGGGTTTCAATTTTCTTACGCTCAACATCATTAAGCGACTCTTGGTGAATAGCCTGAAGGCAGTTCGCCAATTCTTTATGTTTGTGAATAAGTGTACGGCGCGTAACCTCAGTTGGGTGCGCGGTCAGTACAAGATCGATGTTCAGTTTTGCAACCGCATCCTGCACTTTTTCAGCTGTTAATTCAGCTTTATCTAGGTGTTTAAATAGTGCATCAATAGACGCATCAACATTCATTGCCGCATTGTATTCTTGCTCAGCAATGTTGCCCAAATTCAAGAATTGTGCGAATGCACGGCCAACAGTAAGCAAATCGCTGTCAGACATTGTTTTGAAAGTTTCTTTCAGTTCTTCGCTACATGTAGCGTCTCCCTGATAAGAAGCTCGGCCGCCTTTACGAATCTTTTCAATACGGTCTAGCCACTCTTGACCCAATTGATTTTTGATTGTTTCACCTAAGGTTTTACCTAGGTATCGAACGGTATCTTTCAGTTCAGCATCGTAGTGTGTTTGCATGCTATCCTCCTAAATATATGGCCTTAACCATACTGTGTCCTTTGCGACTTGTCTAACCACTTTCGGTTATAATTTACAACATTTTGATACTTTTGCACCCTAGTTAACATTGCTCAAAGCAAGATATTTTGTGGTGTGATACACTCTTGCACCGGAAAATGCAGAAACATTCTCGCGTTATGCGTTTTGTTTGAAATTTGTACTGCATTTGTAATTTAATTTCAGGAGTTCTTGTGACTGATACATTCAATACAGTAGAAACCCAAGCAAGTTACGGCATTGGTTTTCAAATGGGTCAACAATTACAATCAAATCCGTTTGACGGACTAGCGATTGACGCTGTTGTAGCTGGCCTAAAAGACGCCTTCGCAGGTCAAGCGCCTCAGGTTGATAACGACACACTACGTGATGCGTTCGGCGAAATTCACAAGCGTATGCAAGCGGCTAAAGAAGAAGCTAGCAAAGCGGTTATTGAAGAAGGCACAAAGTACCTTGAAGAAAATGCGAAGCGTGACGAAGTAACCGTTACTGAATCTGGTCTTCAGTATGAAGTTATCGCTGAAGGTGACGGTGAAACACCAGTTGCGGCTAGCACTGTACGTGTTCACTACCACGGTACACTTATTAACGGTACCACTTTTGACAGCTCTTACGAGCGCGGCCAGCCAGCTGAATTCCCAGTAGGCGGCGTAATTAAAGGTTGGACTGAAGCACTTCAACTTATGAAAGTAGGTGCTAAGTACCGTTTATACGTGCCACATGATCTTGCTTACGGTGAGCAAGGTGCGGGCGCAGCTATTGCACCATACAGCACGCTTATCTTTGACGTAGAGCTTCTAGACGTTCTAGGTTAATGTGTTGTTTACAGGTGTGCAGTTCTGTACACCTGTGTTCCATCTTTTCTTATTCATAGTTCATAGCGTTTAAAAAATTAGCCCGCACTTCGTTAAATTTAGCGTTATGGCCTAATGTTTCTTTTTCCTATCTCTTTTCTTCTCTGTCTTTTCTCGTAAATACAAAGCAAACCTAAATTTGGCACGTTGTTTCATTGGTGTCGCCTTGCGTTTGCGATATGCTAGGTTTCATCTGCTCCGAGTTGTTATCAGTGGCTTCGGCATTACAATAGCCCCACGCTCAAATAAGGAAAATTATTATGGTTATCAAGCCTAAAGTGAGAGGCTTCATTTGTACAAACGCGCACCCTGTTGGCTGTGCAACGGCGGTTGACGAACAAATTGCTTATGTAGAAGCAAAAGGCGACTTAGGCGAAGGCCCTAAAAATGTATTGGTTATTGGTAGCTCTACGGGATACGGCCTAGCATCACGCATTACTTCTGCGTTCGGCTATGGCGCTAAAACGCTGGGTGTGTGTTTTGAAAAAGCACCAACGGAACGTAAAACGGGTACTGCCGGTTGGTACAACACCGCTGCATTCCACGAAAAAGCCAAAGCAAAAGGCTTGTATGCAGAAACTATTAATGGCGATGCGTTTTCCGATGAAATCAAAAATGAAACCATCGAAAAAATCAAAGCTGAAATGGGCAAGGTTGATTTGGTCATTTATAGCCTTGCATCCCCGCGTAGAACCGACCCAGAAACAGGCGTAACGTATAAATCTACGCTTAAGCCTGTAGGGCAGGCGTACACTACGAAAACCTACGATACTGATAAAGACAAAGTGCATGAAGTATCGCTAGAGCCAGCCAACGACGAAGAAATCCTTAACACCATCAAAGTGATGGGCGGTGAAGATTGGGAACGTTGGATGGACTTTTTACGTGAAGCCGATGTGCTTGCTGAAGGCTGTAAAACCACCGCATATACCTATATCGGTAAAGAACTAACATGGCCTATTTATGGTCAAGCGACGATTGGTAAAGCGAAAGAAGACCTAGATCGCGCTGCCGCAGCCATTATTGGTAAAAACAGTGATTTGCTTGTGCAAGCCAATGTGAGCTCGTTGAAAGCATTGGTAACGCAGGCAAGCTCAGCCATTCCTGTAATGCCTCTGTATATTTCACTTATTTACAAAGTGATGAAAGAGGAAGGCACCCACGAAGGGTGCATTGAGCAGATTCATGGCTTGTTCACACAGTGCCTGTTCGGCAATACACCAACGTTAGATGAAGCAAATCGCTATCGCATGGATGGCAAAGAAACTAACGACGCAACACAGGCAAAAATTAAGGCGCTATGGGATCAAGTGACACAAGAGAACTTTCATGACTTAAGTGACTACAAAGGTTACAACCATGAGTTCTTAAAACTGTTCGGTTTTGACATTTCAAGTGTTGATTACGACAGTGAAGTTGACCCAATGGTTAATTGGTAAAACCTAAACTTACCATTAATTAACCTAATGCTTATATGCGCAAAAGCCGTCTGATTTGACGGCTTTTTTGTACCTGATTACAAGTTGATACGGCGTATGGATTCGCAAAATGTAAATGAATAAGACCAAAGGTTTACATTAAATTGTAGAAAAATTTGCCTTTATCTTGAAATAGCGTGGCACAAACGTATGGGTTAATGCTAAAATCCCGAAATTAAGTAGGGGTCTTTTCTGCCTCTACCAAAACAGCAGTAGCGATTGCAGCTACACAACAACAATAATTAGTGTAAATTTCTGCTGGTGGTCTATAAAGAAAGGGCGAATTAAGCGTCCGCAAAAGGAATTATGCGTTACGGCTTCATAACAGGCTGACCGTAGCAATTGCAGCAAGTTCCATCAATCAACAACGAAAAGGTGTTCTACACCTGTTAATAGTGCGCTTTTGCATGCTGACAGGCAGGTTTTCTGCGGTCATGCAAAAGGGTATTTCTATTAGAGTAGTGCGATTACATATGATAAAAATCAAGAAAGGTCTCGACCTCCCAATTGAGGGAGCGCCAAAGCAGGAGATTGCTGATGCATCTGCTGCAACGCGCGTTGCCATTCTGGGAGAAGAATATGTGGGTATGCGCCCTACCATGCACGTCCAAGTTGGCGATGTAGTGAAGAAAGGTCAGGTTCTTTTTGAAGATAAAAAGAATCCTGGCGTTAAATTCACTGCCCCAGCAGCGGGTGAAGTGGTAGAGGTTAACCGTGGTGCAAAACGTGTTCTTCAGTCTGTAGTTATCAAGACGAACGGTAGCGATGCTGTGACATTTGATAAAATTGCAGCTGACCAGATCGCGAGCGCAACACGCGAGCAACTTCAGTCAATCCTTGTAGAGTCAGGCATGTGGACAGCGTTCCGTACACGTCCATTTAGCAAATCTCCTAAGCTAGACTCTGTTCCAAGTTCAATTTTCGTTACAGCAATGGATACCAATCCACTAGCAGCAGATCCTGCAGTGATTATTGCTGAACGCCAAGACGATTTCGTAAATGGTCTTAAAGCATTAACGCAATTGAGCGGTGGCAAGACTTACGTTTGTAAAGCGGCAGGTGCATCTGTTGCTACTGGCGATGCGGCAGTTGATGTTGAAGAATTTGGCGGTCCTCACCCTGCGGGCCTACCGGGCACTCACATCCACTTCCTTGATTCTGCTGGCATGAACAAAACGGTTTGGCACATCAACTACCAAGACGTTATGGCAATTGGTGCATTGCTGACCTCTGGCGAGCTAGATAACCGTCGTGTTATTTCACTTGCAGGTCCTGCAGCAACTAACCCACGCCTAGTGCGCACCGTAATGGGCGCAGACTTGACCGAGCTTACTGCTAACGAGCAAGTAGACGGTGAAGTACGTGTTATCTCTGGTTCTGTACTTAGCGGTACGACAGCGATGGGCGTTCACGGCTTCCTTGGTCGTTTCCACACCCAAGTTTCACTACTAAAAGAAGGTCGCGAGAAGAAATTGTTCGGTTGGATCCTACCTGGTTCAAACCAACACTCAGTGACTCGTGCTTACTTAGGTCACCTAAGTGGCAGCAAGAAATTTGATATGACAACAACTACCAATGGTTCTGAACGTTCTATGGTTCCAATTGGTAATTACGAACGCGTTATGCCCCTAGATATCATTCCTACGCTTCTGCTTAGGGACCTGATTTCTGGTGATACTGACGGTGCTCAGACGTTGGGTTGCTTAGAGTTGGACGAAGAAGATTTGGCATTGTGTACTTATGTATGCCCTGGCAAATACAACTACGCTCCTATCTTACGCGACTGTTTGACCACGATAGAGAAAGAGGGTTAAGTCATGGGTTTAAAAGCGTATTTAGAAAAGATCGAACCAAACTTCGAACCAGGTGGTAAGCATGAAAAGTGGTATGCGCTTTACGAAGCTGCGGCGACCATTTTCTACACCCCAGGTAAAGTAAATAAAGCTAACACGCACGTGCGTGACAGCATTGACCTTAAGCGCATCATGATCATGGTATGGATGGCAACATTCCCAGCTATGTTCTTCGGTATGTATAACATTGGTTTCCAAGCGCAAGAAGCTATTGCTGCTGGCGCAGGAACACTACCTGATACGTGGCAAGCAGGCCTATTCGCTGCCCTTGGCGGTGACTTGGCAAATGCGGGTACACTAGGTCTATTCTTCTATGGCGCATGTTTCTGGCTGCCAATCTACGCGGTAACGTTCGCGGTAGGTGGTTTCTGGGAAGTATTGTTCGCGTCTGTGCGCAAGCACGAAGTTAACGAAGGTTTCTTCGTTACATCGGTACTATTCGCACTAACACTTCCAGCTACTATTCCTCTATGGCAAGTTGCACTAGGTATTACCTTCGGTGTTGTAATTGCTAAAGAAGTATTCGGTGGTACAGGTCGTAACTTCCTTAACCCAGCATTGTCTGGTCGTGCATTCCTTTACTTTGCGTATCCTGCGCAAATTTCAGGTGACCAAGTATGGGTAGCGGCAGATGGTTATTCTGGTGCAACGTCTCTAAGCCAAGCGGCTTCAGGCAACCTTGATTACGCGAACATGGATCAGTGGATGAACAGCTTCATCGGTACTATCTCAGGTTCAGCGGGTGAGGTGTCTACCCTTGCTATTATTCTTGGTGGCTTGTTCATCATGTACATGCGTATAGCAAGCTGGCGCATTGTTGCTGGTGTAGCAATTGGTGTGGCGTTCTTCGCAACCTTGCTAAACCTAATCGGCAGCGATACGAACCCTATGTTTGCAATGCCTGCTCATTGGCACTTTGTTGTTGGTGGTCTTGCTTTTGGTATGTTCTTTATGGCGACAGACCCAGTTTCTGCGTCGTTCACAAACCAAGGTAAGTGGGCTTACGGTATCTTCATTGGTTTCATGACGGTACTAATCCGCGTCCTAAACCCAGCCTTCCCTGAAGGTGTAATGCTAGCAATTCTATTTGCTAACTTGTGGGCGCCACTGTTCGACTATTTCGTCGCACAAAGCAATATCAAGCGGAGGGTAGCACGTGTCGGCTAAGAAAGAATCTTTAGGCAAAACGGTAGGTATTGTTGTTGCCGTATGTTTAGTTTGTTCAATTGTTGTTTCTGGTGCGGCTGTTGGCCTTCGCTCTCTACAACAAACAAACGCAGCTCTAGATAAAAAGAGCAACATTCTTAATGCTGCAGGCCTTTATGAAATGGGCATGAGCAATAGCGCAATTGAAAGCACGTACAGCGAGCGAGTAGAACAGCGTTTTGTTAATCTTGACGAAGGTACTTTCGTAGAAGCGCCTAAGCCAGATTACGATATGTATAAAGCAGCCAAAGAAACTGAGTACAGCACAAAGGTAACTAACAGCAATGTTGGTTTCCAACGCCGCCCTAACGTGGCAAGTGTTTACTTAGTTCGCGACGACGCAGGTGATGTATCTCGTATCATCCTTCCTGTTCACGGCAGCGGCCTTTGGGATCTTATGTACGGTTTCTTAGCGGTAGACGCAGACGGCCAAACGGTTCGCGAGCTTATTTACTATCAGCAAAAAGAAACGCCAGGACTAGGTGGTGAAGTGCAAAACCCTGCTTGGCAGGACAAATGGGACGGCAAAGAGCTTTACGAGAATGGCGAAGTTGCTATTCGCGTAGTGAAAAATGCTAACCCTAGCAATCCTCACACTATCGATGCGCTTTCAGGTGCAACCCTAACCAGCAACGGTGTTGAAAACACTATTCGTTACTGGGTAGGCGAGCAAGGCTTCGGCCAGTTCCTGAAGAACCAAGCATGGCGTTCATAAGGGAAGTCTCATGGCAGATACTAAAGAAATGAAAAAGGCCCTCTTTGGGCCAATCCTGGACAACAACCCGATCGCCCTACAGGTATTGGGTATCTGTTCAGCACTGGCAATTACTACTAAGCTGGAAACAGCATTGGTAATGTCGCTTGCGCTTACAAGCGTTGTAGCGTTCTCAAACTTGTTTATTTCACTAATTCGTAACCAGATCCCATCTAGCGTTCGAATTATTATCCAGATGACTATCATTGCGTCGTTGGTAATCGTTGTTGACCAAATTCTGAAAGCGTATTCGTATGAAATATCGAAGCAGCTGTCGGTATTCGTTGGTCTGATTATTACTAACTGTATCGTAATGGGTCGTGCTGAAGCTTACGCCATGAAGAGCCCACCTCTGATGAGCTTCCTTGATGGTATTGGTAACGGCTTGGGTTACTCTTTCATTCTAATTGTTATTGGTACAATTAAAGAGCTATTTGGTTTCGGTACTATTTTAGGTTTCGAAATCCTTCCACTGGTTCAAAACGGTGGCTGGTATCAGGGTAACGGTTTGTTAATCCTACCATTCAGCTCATTCTTCTTAATCGGCGGTATGATTTGGTTTATCCGTACTATCCGTCCAGAGCAAGTAGAGCCTAAGGAGTAAGTCATGGAACATTATTTGTCGTTATTTGTTCGCTCAATTTTCGTTGAGAACATGGCGTTATCACTTTTCTTAGGTATGTGTACATTCCTAGCGGTATCTAAGAAAGTTAAAACTGCTATGGGTCTTGGTGTTGCAGTTATCGTGGTACTAGGTATCTCTGTACCCGTTAACCAAGTTATTTATGTAAACATTCTTGCTCCAGGCGCACTAGCATGGGCAGGTTTCCCAGAAGCTGACCTAAGCTTCCTTAACTTCCTAACGTTTATCGGTGTTATCGCGGCGTTGGTACAGATTCTAGAGATGAGCTTAGACAAGTTCTTCCCTGCGCTTTACAACGCACTAGGTATCTTCCTTCCGCTAATTACCGTTAACTGTGCAATCTTCGGTGGTGTGGCGTTTGCGGTACAGCGTGAATACAACTTCACTGAAAGCATCGTTTACGGCGTTGGTAGTGGTATGGGCTGGGCACTAGCAATTGTATTGCTAGCGGCAGTACGTGAAAAGCTGAAGTATGCTGATATGCCTGATGGTGTTCGTGGTCTTGGTTCTGTATTCATGATCGCTGGCCTAATGGCACTTGGCTTCCAGTCATTCACTGGTATTCAGCTGTAATAGAGCTCGGGAGCATATAAATGAATAACGTAGAAATATTTCTTGGCGTCGGCATGTTTATTGCCATCGTATTGGCGCTAGTATTTATCATTATGTTTGCCAAGTCTAAATTGGTACCAAGTGGTGATGTAACGATCACTATCAATGGTGACCCAGACAAGGCAATCAAAACTGCACCGGGTGGCAAACTTCTTGGTGCACTAGCTGACGCAGGTTACTTCGTATCGTCTGCGTGTGGTGGCGGTGGCTCATGTGGCCAGTGTCGTGTAGATGTACACTCAGGTGGTGGTGAAATCCTTCCAACTGAACTAGACCACATCACTAAAGGTGAAGCGCGCGAAGGCTGTCGTCTTTCATGTCAGGTTGCTATCAAGCAAGACATGGAAATTGAGCTGGAAGAGTCGGTATTTGGTGTTAAGAAGTGGGATTGTGAAGTTATCTCTAACGATAACAAAGCAACCTTTATCAAAGAACTTAAGCTTAAAATCCCTAACGGTGAAAGTGTACCTTTCCGTGCAGGTGGTTATATTCAGATTGAAGCGCCAGCGCACCACGTTAAGTACAAAGAGTTCGATATTCCTGAAGAATACCGCGGTGACTGGGAGCGTTTTGGCTTCTTCGACATCGAGTCTAAAGTAGACGAAGAGACTATTCGTGCATACTCAATGGCGAACTACCCAGAAGAAGAAGGCATTATTATGTTGAACGTGCGTATCGCTACGCCGCCACCTAATAACTTAAGCCTACCTGCGGGTAAAATGTCATCGTACATTTGGAGCCTGAAAGAGGGTGACAAAGCGACTATCTCTGGTCCATTCGGTGAATTCTTCGCGAAAGAAACTGAAAATGAAATGGTATTCGTAGGTGGTGGTGCAGGTATGGCCCCAATGCGTTCTCACATCTTCGATCAGCTTCGTCGCCTTAAGTCTAAGCGTAAGATGAGCTTCTGGTACGGTGCACGTTCACTTCGTGAAATGTTCTATACAGAAGACTTCGACGAGCTAGCAGCAGAAAACGATAACTTTGAGTGGCATGTAGCACTTTCTGATCCTCAGCCAGAGGACAACTGGGAAGGTTACACTGGGTTCATCCACCAAGTACTTCTTGAGAACTACTTGAAAGATCACCCTGCACCAGAAGACTGTGAGTTCTACATGTGTGGACCACCTATGATGAACGCGGCCGTAATCAACATGCTTAAAGATTTAGGTGTTGAGGACGAAAACATCATGCTAGATGACTTCGGTGGCTAAGGGTTTGATTTAAGAGCTACTCGCTTAAAAACTCAAGCATATTAAAAGGGGCGTAAGCCCCTTTTTCGTTGAAGCAAAACGCATAATGCACATAATAGCGATTGAGTAATGTGCATATTAGCTAAGGACAACATCGTGATTCGATTTGCTATTCGAATTTTCCTCGCCTTTGTTGCGGTAGGTATTCTACTTCTCGCAAGCTGTAGCGACGAAAAAACTCCTGTAGTACACCTGCAAGGGCAGACAATGGGCACAACCTACAATGTTAAGTACCTTGTAGGGGAGACACCGGTAGAAGGCTTACAAGCTGAAATAGATGCCCGTCTTGTTGAGGTTAACAAGATGATGTCTACTTACGACCCAACGTCAGAACTATCAAGGTTCAATCAATATCGCTACACCGACAATTTCGCCGTATCACCAGATACGCTAACCGTGGTTAACGAGGCACTACGCTTGGCTAACCTTAGTGGCGGAGTACTTGATGTTACCGTTGGCCCATTGGTTAATTTGTGGGGGTTTGGACCAACTAAGCGCCCTGAAAAAGTACCAAGCCAGACAGGCATTGACGATATTCGCGAATATGTGGGTTATAAGAAGCTGTCAACCACGCCTACAGGCTTAAAGAAAAGTCACCCAATGCTTTATGTCGACCTGTCGACTATTGCAAAAGGCTTTGGCGTTGATGAAGTGGCGGAGATCCTTGAAAACCACAACATTGAAAACTACCTTGTAGAAATAGGTGGTGAAATGCGTGTGAAAGGTGAGCGTGGTGATGGCAGTGAGTGGCTGATTGCCATTGAAAAGCCAGTTACCACTGAACGTGCTGTTCAAAAAGTTGTCTCAATAGGAGAAAACGCGGTTGCTACATCAGGTGACTATCGCAACTATTATGAAGAAGACGGCGTTCGTTATTCGCATCTAATCGACCCCACAACGGGCAAACCTATCTCACATAACCTGGTTTCGGTTACGGTAATTCATCCTTCTTCAATGACGTCTGATGGTTTGGCTACGGCGTTTAATGTAATGGGATGGGAACAAGCGATAGCGGTTGCTGAGCAAGAACAACTCGCTGTATTCCTCATTCGTCGCACAGAAGACGGATTTGAAGAGTATGCATCGCCAGAATTTGATAAACTGGTCACAGTTCATAATTAGGGGGTAGCAATGTCTACATTCATTCTTGCTTTTGGTTTCTTTCTAACAATGGTACTGGCTATGGCCGTAGGTTACCTTTTTCAGAAAAAATCAATCTCTGGAAGCTGTGGTGGCTTAGGTGCACTAGGCATAGAAAAGGCCTGTGACTGTCCAGAACCGTGTGACCGTAAAAAGTCACGCATGGAAAAAGAAGAAGCCCGCCAGAAAAAGCTAAACGAGTGGAAGCAGAACCAAATTTTGTAATGCTTGGTCTCTCGTTGGCTTAAGTTATAAAAGCGCTGTTTGAGTAATTCGACAGCGCTTTTTTGTATCTGTCAGCCAACGTACTTCACCTAATTTGGCCAGCATCATTCGATGTAACGTTAGGTTTGCTTAATGGGCTAATGATCACAGGGATAGTTATCTACACAGCGCGTCTATGACAGGCTTTTAAACTCGGAAACGTAATTTCGGTCACCCCAATTTCGTTGCTCTACATTTGTAATTAGGTTAACTTTAAGCCTCATAAAATACCTATACAAATAATAAAACATCAAGGAAGAGCTATGACACGCAGTGTACGTCTCGGGACCTTTAGTATAATCGCATTATCCCTCGCCGCATGTGGAGGCGGAGGTTCAGACTCTGAAGTGCCGGATAACGGAGGTTCCTCGCCGGTTTCATCCTCATCAATCATCTCGAACGCAAAAGACTACAACCAGTCTCGACTTAACACTGCTGCCAAAGCAATCGCAAACGCCCAATACAAAGGCGAAACAGTCAATGCGGAAGTGGACATAGAGCTGGTCCAAGAAGCATTCAATTTATTATTTAATGATTCCGTCATGACAGTGCCAGAACTGGCAGAACAGGATTTTTCTGATGACGTGAACAACGGCACGATTAAGAAAACGTATGCCTGTGATCTAGGCGGTAGTGTTGCTTATGACGGCAAAGTATCCGATACCTTAACAGGTACCATTGCCATGAATTACCAAAACTGTTGGTTGCATAGCAATGGCGTTGCTATTTCCGGGTCGACGGCTATTGCCATTGAAAGTGTGTCAGATAGCGCTGCGAAATACAGTATGTATTTCGACAGTCTTACATGGAATATCGAAGGTATACCTTATACTTTGTCAGGCGTTGTCTCAATCGATGAAGGCTACAACGAAACTAACGGTAACTATCACTTCCACGTAGATACCAACCAACATGTCGCGTTCACTATTGGCTCAGAGCAATATAAATTGGTGGGGAATTACAACATATCTGATTCACCCGGTGAAAGCGTTAACCATGCTGAATTAGACTTCTATGTAGGCTCTAAAGGTAAATTAGCGATTGAAGCAGAGGGCCCAGAGTATTTATCGCCGTACATGTATATGGGTGAAGTAGTGGTAGCGGCTGATAAAACTGCAACCTTACTTTTTGAAGAAGGCATTATTCGTTATTTAGAAGATACTGATAACGACGGTAACTACGATGTAGGTACATTTATAATTGATGCCTATGATTTAATTGGTGGTAACCTTGCAGACAGATCACTTGTCGCTATTGCTGACATGTCTATCCCACCCACTGTCTATGCACCTGAATTTTACACCTGGGACACAGTCGATACAACGACACCTATTACCGTTAGTCCCGGCTATTATAATGATAGCGATACAGACTACGAAGATTTATCTGTCAGTTTCCGCTGGTACATCAACGGTGTCCTAGTAGAGGACATATCAGGGGATACCTTACCGGCCTACCGCGCCGTATTTAACGATGTAGTAGAAGTATCTATGGTCGTCTCAGATAGCGCTAACGCTGTAGAGTCAGGTCGCACTTCAATCACTTTGTCGGATGCACCAGCACAAGTAGCGTTCGAAAATTTACCAGAGTCAGTGTCCCCTGGAGAATACATCGAATTCAGAGCAATTGTGTCTGACCCTGATCTTGGTGACAACCAAGGGGTACCCGCCTTAGTGTCAGCGCCTTCAGGTGCTACCATTAATGAAGATGGATTAATTTCATGGCAAGCGCCGAGTAATCAGTTGTTTAAAACCCAGCTTTACGCGTTTGGTTTTTCTACTGGCGAAGAAGGTGCTGAAGTAGTCAAAACTCATGTCTCAGTAACTAATAATGAGGTTCAAGAGTTAGCTCGCTCGGGTATTGAAGTGCCTAAAATGAACAATTCGATGGTAGTGGGTGATTTCGACCACGACGGTGACAATGAAGTTCTATCCACCGATTCTGCAAATCGCGTGTTTTTGCTGTCTTATCAAAACGGCAGCTATAACCAAACTTGGATGTACCCCTACAAAATCGAGCAAGGTGGAGCAGTAAAACAAGTTCTCAGTACTGATTTTGATAACGATGATTATCCCGATATTCTAGTGATATCTGAGCATGGCGTATCCGTTGTTACCGACATTGACGAAACGGCAACAACGATTTTTACCACCGATAATTACATACATAGTGCTGTTCTCGGTGACATAGATAATGATGGTGACGATGAACTGGCCTACTTGTATTTATCACGTGATTACGGCGAAGCCAGTGATATTGTGGTGGTAGATCTTAGTTCGCCCGAAACACCTTTATTTACGTTTACCGCTGAAGATACCTATGAAATTGCTCTGGGTAATGTGGATTCCGACACTCAGTTAGAACTGGTTACCAATTCAGGTTTGGTCTATGACCTTGGATCTGGTGAAAACCAGTGGTTTTTGAATTCAGGATTTAGTAGTAGCCACATTGCCGTTGCCGATATAAATGGCGACGGTATTGATGAAATCGTAGGCGCTGACAGTTGGTCTTACATCTATGTGTACTCAGCACAAAACAAATCTCAAATTACGAGTGTTGAGAATTTTAATACTTGCGACATTAGCGCAGGAAAACTGACTGACGATAGTAATCCTGTATTGCTTATAGGGGACTGCCAATGGGGCAATGTCCACGCCATGAAGCTGTCTAACAATACGCTCACTTCAGTATTTAGCATTGATATGGTTGATCATGGTTCGACTTCGCTAACTCTTGGCGATGCCGACAATGATGGCCTTAACGAACTGTTATGGGGCACTGGTACTACACATTCTGGTGAAGATTTGCTTGTAACGGCAGATGTCACAGCCACTTCTGCAACAATAAAAACGACAGCAACCACACATCAACTAGACAGCTTTAATGCGGCAGGCTGGGCAGATTTGTATCCTGGTGACGAACGTGCTGTTTTCTTCGTACCGAGTACGGGGAGCGGCTATGATGGCTCCAAAGTCTTACTAATGGAGAACACAGGGAATTACATTACGAGTGAAGAGATTTCATCTAACTGGGATAACTCTAGTATTGCTGTAACTACCGATTACAACAATGATGGTGCTGGTGATTTATTCCTACCTAGTGCAGAAACCTATGACGGCGCATTCGCTGTAATGCGATTGAATGATTTCTCTATTCAATACGAGATTACAGGCGATTATTCGAACGATGTCTCAGTTATCAAGGCATTCGACTTCAATAACGATGGTTTCGATGATGCAGTGTACGTTGATGGTCGCACATTAAAAGCGGTCGACGTGAACAATCAAGTTATGTTGGCTACTTACACCATGCCTCAATATTTCCGTGATTTTGATATTGTCGCGATGAATGGCAATGTGTATGTGGCGCTTTCTCAAGGCGACGACATAACGCAATTACTTAAGCCGACAGCATCAGGTTTCTCTATCCAGGCAAGCGCCGACATTTCTTGCGCGCGCCTTACCTTTATAAACGCTGATAGTGACGCTGAATCAGAGTTAGCTTGTTACAACGATCAGAACCAATCTCTGGTTATATTTGATGTTACTGACTCCAGTTTGTCTAAAACATCAGACGTTTCGGTAAACATGAGTATTGTCGACATGGCAGCCAATCCAGTAACCGCTACTGAACAGACACTTCTTGTGACGTCGGCGAGTGAGGATGATTGGGGTTACTACGGTTCTACTGAACTCAGCGAAATGACGGTTAAAGGCATCGGTATCTGGAAAAGCCCAGCGTTGATTGGTCCGGCCCGCAGTCACTCTTTACATGCGAGAAAATCTGCTGAGGGAAGCCTGGAAGTGATGATGGCGACATCACGGGTAATGTATTGGTTGGGCCGAGCGAAGTAGGTAACTCCGCATGAGTCAATTTTGATACTCTTCTAGGCGTTTATATGATTGAGCGGCGACACTTCCACATTGGAGTGTCGCCGTTTTTTATTGACTACTCTCGTTCTGTCAACCTCCCTTATAAAATGCATTCGTTTTAACGCCTGCCTTTTATAAGACACTAAGGACCAGTTAATCTTATTAATATTCCATAACGAGGTAGTGTAATTAAACGCTTTTAATAATATACTGTCTTTTTATACAGTTTTGCGTAAGCACGTAAAGAACAAAGGCAGGTAATGCGAAAAATTATCCACGTCGACATGGATTGTTTTTACGCCGCAGTTGAAATGCGCGACAACCCAGCCTTGCGCGATATTCCCATTGCGATAGGCGGCAGTGCCGACCGTCGAGGGGTTATTTCTACCTGTAACTATCCCGCCCGTAAATTTGGTGTGCGCTCAGCTATGGCTACAGCGTATGCTTTAAAGCTATGCCCAAACTTGACCCTCGTAAAAGGGCGCATGGATGTGTACGCTGCCGAGTCGCAAAAAATACGTAAGATATTTGCTGATTATACCGACCTCATTGAGCCTTTATCGTTAGATGAAGCCTACCTAGACGTGACTAACAGTGAATTTTGCGGTGGCAGCGCCACGTTAATTGCCGAAGAAATACGCGAGCGCATTAAAAATGAACTTGGGCTTACAGCTTCAGCAGGTGTTGCGCCTTGTAAGTTTGTTGCTAAAGTGGCGAGCGATGAAAATAAGCCCGATGGAATTTGTGTTATTACTCCTGATAAGCTCGATGAGTTTGTACGCGAAATGCCACTAAAGAAAATACCGGGCGTAGGCAAAGTCACCATGCAAAAGCTTCAGCGTATGGGGCTTAATACCTGCGACGATGTTCGCCAATACCCTTTTGAGCGCATTCAAAAAGAGCTGGGTAAATTTGGCAGTGTGCTGTGGGAGCGTGCTCACGGTATTGATGAGCGTGAACTATCGGTATCTCGTGAGCGAAAGTCTATCGGCGTAGAGCGCACGCTAAGCGAAGACATTCACACCTTCGAGCAATGCATAGATTTTTTGCCACATTTATTTGAAAAGCTTCAAGAGCGAATGGAAAATCACAAGAAGCGTACGGGTAAGCCGGTACGTATTCGCACGCAGGGCGTTAAGCTTAAGTTTAACGACTTCCAACTAACTACGGTAGAGCACCGCTGTGCCACGCTTGATGAAGCGTATTTTCGCACGTTAATGCAGGAAGCCTTCGAACGAGCAACAGGCCGGGGTATTCGTCTTGTTGGCGTTCACATAGGCCTTGCTGCCGACCAATCAACACAGCAATTGGTGTTGCCTTTTGAACCGATTTAGCCAATAAGCTCAGTACTTTTTAAGTACTAACATGCAGTAGCCTCAATCTAACCACTTGTTATACTTAACGCACTGATACTATGCGATAGACTGACGCTTTTGTATTACCCGATTAAAGGCCAATCCCACAGAGTTTAGTTTCTAAGACCATTTAATCTTTGGCAAATGAAAGCGGTTGGCTAACCCTTACTATTTTTTTCCACTTTAATGAAGGACGTTATGGACTCGAAAGAACTTAAAACCCCAGGTCGCTACAAGCATTACAAAGGTAATTTATACGATGTATACGAAGTGGCGACGCATTCAGAAGATGAAAGTAAGCTAGTGGTTTACCGCCCATGCTACGGCGAAAAAGCGCTTTGGGTTCGTCCACTAGATATGTTTGTTGAGTCGGTTGAAAAAGACGGAGAAACACTCCCCCGTTTTGCCTATGTTGGCAATATTCCAGATGATGAAAAAATGATCTAATTGTGAAATTAGGTCATAGTGTAAGAGGTCTTTAATAAACAGGCTTCTTACAAGGAAATAATAATGAAAACTGCACCTCGTTTTAGCGCACACATTTTGGCTGCGTTTATTGCTGCGAGCCCTTTGGTTTATTCAACGATTAATCCCGCAAATGCACAAGATAGATTTGCCGATGTCGAAGTTAAAGCGACAGCGATAAAAGGCTCAGTGCACATGCTTACAGGTGCAGGTGGAAATATCGGCGTATCTGCTGGGGAAGACGGTGTTTTGATCATCGACGATCAATTTGCGCCGCTTGCAGAAAAGATAGCGGCGCAGCTTGGTGAGCTCGGGAGTGACAAGCCAAAGTATGTGATAAACACGCACTATCACGGCGATCACACAGGCTCTAATGCGTTTTTCCACAGCCATAAAGGCGCGACCATTCTGGCGCACGAAAATGTGCGTGTTCGCCTAGCTAACGATGAAAAGATAAAACCGGAAGCGCTGCCAACTATCACCTATGAAGACGGAATAAAAATTTACTTCAATGGTGAAACCCTTCACGTGATGCACTTAGCGGTAGGCCACACCGACGGCGATAGCGTAGTGTGGTTCGAGCAACCCAACGTTATGCACACCGGCGACTTGTTCTTTAATGGTCGCTTTCCTTACATCGACCAAGGTGCTGGCGGTAATGTGGAAGGCTATATGGACTCAGTAAAACAGCTGCTTGCTAAAATAGACGATGAAACCGTTATTATTCCTGGCCACGGCGACATCAGTAACAAGCAAGAATACAGCGCATTTTTAGCTATGATCTCTGAAACGTTCAGCTACGTTAAGGCACTTAAGCAAGACGGCAAAACCCTCGATGAAGTTAAAGCGATGGGCTTAGACGATAAGTGGGCAGACTGGAGCTGGAATTTCATCAATGAAGAGAAGTGGATAACTACACTCTATACTGATGCTTAAAAAGCAACGTCGCGTTTAATAATGAATAAAGGAGCAGGGGAGTATCTCTTACTACCCTGCAATTTATTTAAAAGGGATTTTCACAAAGTTGTTAGGCAAAGGTTTTTGGCTACCACGCCCAAGGGACTAGGTTAGAAGAGCTAGACTAGAGGAGCTAGTTAGAGAGTACTAAGGCCAACGAGCACTAAATCTAAGGGCTGAAACTTTCAGATGTCCGCTACGCAGTTTCTCGTATTTTAAGCTCAAAGGGTAAAACTTGGCTCGCTTGTTCAACGTCTTCGCCTTCTATTAGCGCTAGCAATGATTCGGTTGCCATTTCTGCCATCTTTCGGCGCGGGACTGAAACCGTTGTTAGTGCTGGGTAAATTGAACGTGCAAAACTCAAGTCGTTGAAACCGCAGATATCGATATCTTTGCCAGGTTTAATACCTCGCCTATTACATTCCATGACCGCGCCGGCCGCAAGTTCGTCGCTCACAAAAAATAGCGCATCAGTATCGGGCCACTTATGCAGTGTTTCTGAGAGAAGCTCAGCACCAGCTTGAAATGAAGCGTCGGCTCTAGAGGAGACATATCGCGTTGCTGATAGCCCTGCATTGTCAAGCGCGGTTTCCCAGCCCTGTTTTCTCAATATTGCGCGCCAATCTAAAAACAAAGAGCAAAAAGCAATATTACGGCGCCCTTTGTCGATAAGATGCTGGGTCATAGATTGGGCTGCTAATTCGTTATTTACCCCATAGTTAATGTCAAAGGGCTCACTAGAAATATCCATAATTTCGGCTACAGGCGTCCCTGTGGCTAGCAGCATTTTTCTCGTTTCTTCAGTATGACGCGTAGAGGTAAGAATAAAGCCACTCACGTTCTGTTGAATGTAAGATTCGACAGTACGCTCCTCGCCAAGCTCGGTATAGGTCGAGTCGCCAATCATCAGTGCATAATTTGCCTTATCGGCAACGGCCTTCACACCTAACATCACATCGTTAAACACATTGTTTCCAAAGGATGGGAGTAGTAATGCAATGGTTCTATTGTTGTCTGCACATAGCGATTGGGCGGCGCGGTTCGGAATATAGTTTAGCTCTCGCGCTGCCTTTTTAATTTTGAGGGCTAACGATTTAGAAATGCCACTAGAATTATTTAGCGCCCGAGATACAGTAGTTTTGTGAACCCCTAAATGATTGGCTACATCTGATATTTTGGTGCGAGACTTTTTTACCTTACTCATTCTTCAATCTTTTAACGTGCCGCTAGTTCCGGTAATCAGCGCAGTAGACGAAATAACGTCGCCATTCTTATACTGATATTAAGGGGCGAATAAAGTCTTCGGCTTGTTTGGATACATGCTCGAAGGACTGCGCCACATCAATAATGAATGCGCTTTCTTTTGAAGGCAGCTCTAAGGCTGCAAACTGGCTTTCGAGCATAGCATCACCGTTAAAAAAATGCTCCCGTTGTTTTAATCGCGCGCTTAGCACTGACTGTGAAGCTTGAAGATAAATAAAATGGCAGTGAGACGAAATGTCTTTGGTTAGCACGTCACGATAGGCTGAGCGCAGCGCTGAACAGCTTATAACCACGTTGCGGCCAGCGTGAAGGTGCTGTTTGGCAATCATGTTTAGGGTAATTAGCCATTCCCATCTGTCTGCATCTTGTAGCGGTATGCCAGAAGACATCTTTTCTACGCTTGCTGCGCTGTGATAGCGATCTCCTTCTTCAAAAGGCATAGCAAACCGTTCAGCTAAATGTCGACTTAATGTTGATTTTCCCGTCCCTGAAACTCCCGAAACGAAAAATACATGGCGGTGGGTCATAAGTTTACTTCTCATAGTTTAGTTCAGGAGGATACGCAGAGATATTCTCACTATCAGCACTACCATAAATATTAGTTTGGAAACCGGTTGCGTTCAAGTGGTGATTATAATATTGTTATGAAAATACAATATTAATTAATAAATAATTAACATCGGCCGGGAAGTACTTAGGTCGATGTTGATAGCAAGCTAATGTTGGCTTGTGGCTTTGTCATACTATGATGAGGTCGTAATCAGGTACCAGAGAACACGTATGACCGATACCTTTTCACTTCTTTTTGTCGCCATTTGTAGCATTGTACTTCTAACTTATTTAGTGGTAGTTAGAAAAGTGCATGCTTTCATTGCTATTTTGGTGGCTGCAGCATTTGTCGGCCTTGGAACGGGAATGCAAGCGGCCGATGTGCTGGCATCCATGCAATCAGGCATGGGCAATACGCTGGGATTTGTGGCCACTATCGTTGGGCTGGGTGCTATGTTCGGGCAGTTCTTAGAAGAGTCTGGTGGTATCGATAGACTCGCGCAAACCATTAATACTAAGTTTGGTGAGAAGAACAGCCAGTGGGCGGTTGTGCTTACGGGGTTTTTGGTGGCAATTCCAGTTTTCTTTGAAGTCGGGCTCATTATCTTAATGCCACTAATTTATTCATTGGGGAAGAAGTCAGGGAAATCGCTCATTTACTACGGTATTCCGCTTACTGCTGGGCTTGCCGTAACCCATGCCTTCATACCTCCTACACCCGGTCCCGTCGCGGTAGCCTCAATTTTAGGGGCTGATATCGGCTTAGTCATATTATTCGGCTTTATTGTGGGCGTACCTTGCGCATGTTTAGCAGGTCCAATTTATGCGACGTTTTTGGCCAAGCGCTTGTATGTACCGGTTCCTGCTCACATTTTAGAGGCGTCGCACAATAAACCTGCGCACCTTCCCGGTTTTGCTTCAGTGGCTGCGCTACTGATATTTCCTCTGGTGGCTATTTTGATTGGAACGTTAGCGAAGTTCACACTACCCGATGGTTTCTTGAAAGAGGCTTTGCTATTTATTGGTCATCCCTTCATTGCCTTGACCATCGCCACCATCGCCTGTTTTAAAGTACTTGGGAAGAAGCAGGGCTTATCTAGCGAGCAAATTAGAAACATCGCATCGAGAGGGTTAGAACCGGTTGCCTTGGTCATTCTGGTAACAGGCGCGGGTGGCATGTTTAAACAAGTGCTCATCGATTCTGGGGCGGGGCAGGCCTTCGCCGATGTTGTCGCATTATCGCCGCTCCCACCATTGGCAGCCGGGTTTCTTATCGCAATTTCAGTCAGAATTATTCAGGGCTCGGCTACGGTGGCCATGTTAACGGCTGCTGGTTTAATGGGCCCTGTAGTGCAGGATTTGGCGTTTTCACCTGCCGTGCTTGCGCTGATGACCATCGCTATCGCAGCGGGGGCCACGGCCATGTCTCATGTGAACGATACGGGGTTTTGGATCATTAATCGTTATTTTGATATTTCGGTGAAAGACACCTTTGTTTCTTGGACGTGCATGGCGACCTTAATAGGGTTTATTGGGCTTTTTCTTGTGTTATTGCTCGGTTTATTTGTTTGATTTCTTAAAACGCTGAGCGAACTGTTTTTTTTAGTATTTTTTTAGCATGCTTGGAAACCGGTTTCCAAGTGGCGATGTTGGAGTACAAATCAATGGCTAATATTTTCGATACTGTGCGATTTCGCACAATCCCAAGAGTTGGAGCACTCTTGCTTTGTGTTATTGCTTTTGCAGGCTATGCCGAAGATGAGTTATCGAAAGAAAGCAGTATTTATTACCCTGAAGTCGAGCTTGAAGAACTGTTTATTGATGTTCAAGTATCTAAAGTTTTAGGTGACTACAAAACTTTTGTTGACGCTATCCCAAAAAGTTCTCCGCGAGAGGTGTTAAAGCGCTATAGAGCATTAAAGGGTACGCCAGAGTTTGATCTTAAGACCTTTATTCACTCGCAATTCATTCTTCCTGAAAGCCCGAGTATAAAGAGTGGCGCGCATGAGGCTCTCCTACAAAATCACTTAAATAATCACTGGAAGAATCTAGTCAGGCATCCTCGCAGAACATCTGAATATTCAAGTCTTATCGATTTACCTAACCCCTATATTGTTCCCGGTGGAAGATTTAGAGAGATGTTCTATTGGGATAGCTATTTTTCAATTGTAGGGCTGCTTGAATCTGGTGAAGACGAATTGGCGCTGGGAATGATTGATAACTTTGCGTATTTAGTTGATAGCTTCGGCTTCATACCAAATGGCAACCGCAGTTATTTTCTAAGCCGCTCTCAACCCCCTTTGTTTGCGGCAACACTCCTTGCTTACGCTGAAAAGCACGGGTTTGATGCCGTTATTCAATATCTGCCCCAGCTTGAAAAAGAATATCAATACTGGATGGATGGTAATGAATCTGTTCCACAGGAAGCTGTAGAAGGGGGGCACCTTATTGTGTTGGAGAATGGTGATTACTTAAATCGATACGCGGGCGCTAAAGAAGAGCCTCGAGCCGAAGCGTATGGTAAAGAGTTACGTTGGGCCTTAGCACTGCCAGAGCGCGAGCGAGGTACATACCACAAGCATCTAAGAGCAGTATGTGAATCAGGATGGGATTTTAGTAGTCGCTGGTTCAGCGATGGTATGAATAAGTCGACAACGTACGCGATGGACATAATCCCGGTAGACCTAACCAGTTTACTATTTCAAATTGAGCATACTCTAGCGGTACTTTTTGGTCACACCGAAAACAGCAAAAAGAGCGAGCATTATTTCGCTGCATCCGAGCGTCGAAAAGCTTTACTTCATAAGTACCACTTCGACGAGAAAACAGGAACCTACCAGGATTATGACTATGTTCAGGGAAAGTTAACTGGACGCATGTCAATGGCAATGGCTTATCCCTTATTTGTAGGAGCTGCAAGCGCGTCATCAGCGAACAGCGTTTCAAAGTACCTCAATCAGCATTTTTTAAAGCAGGGCGGTTTTGTTTCCACGTTGGTGGAGACAGGGGAGCAGTGGGATTATCCAAACGGATGGGCTCCTCTTCAGTATATCGGTGTTAAAGGCTTACTGACTTATAACAAACACGCGCTTGCGAATGACGCAATGAGCAGATGGTTAGCGCTAAATGAAAAAGTGTACCAAGCCGAAGGGAAAATGATGGAGAAGTACAACGTCGTCGACACCACGTTAAAAGCAGGTGGTGGAGAATACCCTACGCAAGATGGCTTCGGATGGACAAACGGAGTGGACCTCGCTTTTTACCGATTACTGGCCGAGCAGAATGTAGCGTCGAAGTAGCGATTAACAAAATTCACAAAAACAACAACACAACACAGTACACACCACACAATTAGGAGACTTGTATGAAGTTAAGGATGTTCAAAGCGAGTATGTTAGCGGTATCGGTTTCATCTGTTTTTGTATGCAATGGCGTGTTAGCCCAGCAGGAAGAGGGAGCAACTCAGCAAGATATAGAAGTCATTTCTGTAGCAGGGATTCGAGGTGCCTTGGCACGTTCGCAAGCTGTTAAAATGGACGCAGCTTCTATTATCGAGTCCATTTCGGCAGAAGATATTGGTAAATTGCCAGACTCTTCTATAGCAGAATCTTTAGCGCGGCTCCCTGGCTTATCGGGCGAGCGAAGTGGCGGACGCACATCAGGCATATCTATCCGCGGATTCAAAGAGGATTTCACGGGCACATCGTTAAACGGAAGAGAACTGATTGGAATCGGTGACAACCGCGGTGTGGAGTATGATCTATATCCTTCAGAGATAATGACCGGTGCTACGATATACAAGACCACTCAAGCAGACCTTATGGTTCAAGGTATTGGTGGTACTGTGGATTTACAAACTGTACGCCCTCTTCAAGCTGAAGAATCTTATACAATCAATACCAGCTATGAAGTAGGGGAGCGAGACTCTGATAACCCTGAATTCGATAATGAAGGGCACAGACTCGCGTTATCATTAAACAAGAAATTTGCTGATGACAAAGTGGGATTCGCTCTCGCACTTGCTACGACGACCTCTCCGAATAATCAAAGGAATTATGGAGTATGGGGCTACGGAACTAATTCGGCTGGCCAAATTTTACCTACCGGCATTAGCAGTCATGTGATCAGCACGGAACTTGAGCGAGATACGGTATCTGCTGTATTACAATATCAGCCCTCTGATAGCTTAGATATTGTCGTGGACATATTGTCTATCGACTATTCAGACTCAGGGGTACGACGAGGTATTATTGACCCGTTTACTGCAGTAAATGTTACTGGTTCTGGAGCTAACTCTACAGGAACGCAGATAAACGCCAATTCAGTTTTGCGAACCGATCCCCGACAAAAAGATGGGGAATTAGACACCTTCGGCTTCAATGCGACTTATTTCCTCAATGACAACTGGTCAGTAGAACTCGATGCCGCGCGAAGTGAGTCCAAAAAGCGTGATTTACGTGGCGAGTCTTATGCAGGTCTTGGGCGTTCAGGTGCTTTAGATCCTTCTCAATATGGCTCGCGAGAGTTCGTAATGTCACCTGATGGGATAGTATTTACCGACTCCAGTGGGTTAGATGTTTTTTCAGACCCAACTCTACTGCAATTGGCAGGGCCGCAAAGTTGGGGCGGCGGTATGGCAAGTTTGGCCGAACAGTTCGAAACCGATGTATTGCAAGCGAATGGTAATCCATTTTCATACCTTAATGGGCAAGACGGCTTCTTAAACTATGCCGACTTTGGCGAAGAACTTACTACTGTTAAATTAGAGCTTTCCGGCCTGTTAGATGGTGAGTTCTTTTCTAAATTTACAGCCGGTGTTAACTTCTCTGACCGCTATAAAGACAAAGTGAATAAAGGTTTCTTTGCGACCGCTGATTCCTATCCATTCAGCGATTCCATTCCGAGCGATTATGTATACGGCACGGCCGATTTGACGTGGATGGGGTTAGGTGAAGTAGTGGCATATGATGGATTCCGGCCTTACAGAGATGGGACCTACACGCAGAACGACGCAGGGTTTTTGGAACCAGATCGTTTAGGTGACACCTACGAGGTGGAAGAAGAGGTCTTAACCCTTTATGCAAAAACTGACTTCGAATTCAGCTTCAATGAAATGTTCTTGTCAGGGAACTTCGGCGTTCAATATGTAGATACGAAGCAGTCCTCTATTGGCACGATAGCAGTGATAGGTAGCAATTTTAAAGTGTGTGACGACAACAACGATGATGTCGTTGATGAATCATGCCTGGTAGATATGGGAGACAGCTATAGCCATCTGTTACCGAGTTTAAACCTTAGTTTAGAGTTCAAGACTGGGCAGTTTCTTAAATTTGCTGCGAACAAAACCATTAGCCGCGCTCGCATTGACCAAATGAAGGCCTCTGGGTTCGTCAAGTTCACCCAAAATATTGATCAAATTTCCATTCCTAATACTCAAGAGGCCGTCGAAAATTATGGTTCTCCTTGGTCTAAGTTTTCAGGTAACCCGCTTCTACGACCTTTGGAATCAAACAATTTCGATCTGTCATATGAAAATTATTTCAGTGACGAAGGTTATTTTGCGCTCGCTTACTTCTATAAGGATCTTGTGAATTGGACGCGTGATGGAAGCCAGTGGATTGACTTTACCAATGATGAAACGAATGGCGGAGCAAACTACTTTGTGCCTGGTTTTCACGATCGTGTTATTGAAGCTGACGGCATCTACGGGCCTGCAAACGTAGCCTATGAAGCAGGAGATATCGTCACTCCTCCTGATCTAGGAACTTACTCGTTCTTTGAAGACGGTTTAGAAGGAAAAGTAGAGGGTGTTGAAGTCACCCTGAATTTACCATTTAATGCGTTTACTACAGCACTAGACGGCTTTGGTACAGCTGCTTCATTTACGTATGTGGATGCCGAGCTAGAAGATGGTTCAAGAGTACCTGGGCAATCAGATAAATCTTACTCATTGACGGTTTATTATCAGTACGAAGGCTTTGAAGTTCGCCTAGCAACCACTCATCGAACCGACTTTTTAACTTACCAAAGGGGTGGGTCGAATAAAATCGAGGAAGCAACACGCAGTGATGTAACCTTGGTCGACGCGCAGATTAGCTATGACTTTGCTGACTCGGGAGTAGAATATCTAGAAGGCCTAAGAGTGTCCTTGTCGGGGACGAATCTTGCTGACGAAGATGAAGAAACGATTGATGATGCGACTGGTGTGGTATCTTCAAGGCGTCAATTCGGTCCTAGTTATTTGTTAAATCTAAACTACTCCTTCTAATCCACCCACCGTTCCTTAGATAAAAAAGGTAGCGCGAGTACATTTATCTCGCGCTACCCTTAATTTTGTTTCTTACCAACTACTCTAAAATCTACTCATCATCACGCTTAGAGACGTCATGGAATGTCTGAATATAAAGCTGCTCTACTTTATCTCGCGCCCATTGGGTTTTTCTAAGAAACTTAAGTGACGATTTAATCGAAGGATCGTTATTAAAGCAGTTCACTTTGATGCGGTAATACAATCCATCCCATCCGTAACGCTCGTAAAGTTGCGTGACGATTTTCTCTAGCGTTAAGCCATGTAAGGGGTTATTGGGTTGCTGATTCATAAAGTGCCGCTGCTTGTTCTAAATTAAGACCCTAGTCTAGCACGAACCCACTTGCTGCGTATCAATGCGCTAGGCTTTACTTTCAATTGTTTCACCCGTAGGTATTTGTTTTGTGTTCGGTATCAAAGATTGGCTAGCATCGTTCACTTTCGTCGATGGACTTTGCACTGCTTTAGGCTTTCGCGGCGTTTTATAAAGCGGCCAAATAAGCTGTTCTTTCCAGTTGGCGTAAAACATACCCTCAATACCGTATTGTGCAGGATATTGCCTGGTGATCTTAGCGGTTCCAAATAGTACATCCCAGAAGAACAACAGGTTTCCATAGTTACCTTTGTAGTTGGTCACGCCATCATCGGCTTTTAACCCATGATGCGCACTATGTGTAGAAGGCGTTGATATCGTGCGTTCAATTACCCAGGCCACAGGATGTAACCACCGAATACTGTACAGTGTTTTGTCCCATTTCCACTCCGCGTGGGCGCCGGTGATAACGGTAAGTTTAACCACCAAGTAAAAGGCATAGGTCCAACCCAAACCCAGGTAAATTAGTGCACCGGAAAACCATAGCGAAGGCATAAACAGGTAATAGAAAAAGTTATTTCTGTAAATAATGCGAACGCTCATGTACTTAGCGTTATGGTGGGCTCTATGTAAGTTGTAAAGAAATCGGGTGGAATGTGAAAGCCTATGCCACCAATATTGCATCATGTCATCGAAAATCAAAAGTAGCGCTATGTGCAAGAGAATAGGGGAATCTACAAGTATTCCCTGATATTGGGGAAATGCTAGTGCCATCATTGTTGCAGAACAAAATAGAACCAGTGGCTGGGTTACAATAAATAAGAGTAACGTACCTATCAGCTCTACTTTTCCATCATCGCTTACTTCTGTCGCTTTTTTAAATAGCTTACCATTCTTCGCTTCCAGCAAAGCAAACATGATAAAAACCGCTAAAATTGCCCATTGATAACCCATTGTAAAGACTCCCACCAAGAGATTGTTGAGAGTAAATTTACATTGCGTTAACATGCAAGAATATATACTTGTATAGATTTGAATGTCATGTCTTACATTCACGGCAAGCAGCAAACCATTATGCCTGACGACTACGTCGAGCTTTGTTTGCCTTTTGGAACGCTAAGAACCTATGCGGCTACCTCGACAATTCACGATAGGGGAAGTAAAAACAAAGGGCTGTCTGTTGTGGTATCAGGAGAAGTAAAGATTGGTAATTATGGCCTGGACGGCAGTTATCAAATTACTACTGTATTGCAACGAGGAGATACGTTTGGCGAGTTCACATTGTATGCATCACTTGCAAGAACGCATCACGCTGAAGCGCTAACGGAATGTAAGGTATTACAAATACCTGAACCTGCTTTTCGTTCTCTGACAAGCCAACATCCAGCGATTGCTGAATTCATCACCCGGTCACTGGCAATAAAGCTTCACTCGGCGCTGGAAAGGTTGGATGATATTCGACGCTTACCCACTCACGTCCAGTTAGCTAAGCTAATTTATCAATCGTATCTTACCTCTAAGCACGTCTTTATACCGTTAAGGCAAAGCGATTATGCTGAAAGATTGGGCGTTACCGTACTTACCGCACATAAATCATTAACGAAGCTGTATGATTTAAAGTTGATTGAAAAGCGCTATGGGGGCGTGGCAATTACCCAGGTCGAGCGACTGGAAGGTTTTTTGAAAGAAAGTTCGTCACTATTACCATTGTAAGAGCGGTTAATGCGCTCCACATGCGAGAGCGCCAAAAGACCCTCCCTCAAATTTATTCCACGCCCATGGCAACTCATGCATCAAGTATTACGCTGGCTTTAGCCCGCCTAAAATAATGTGCTGAATGTTGCTTAGCGTGCTCTCGAAGAAAGCGGGATCGCTTAAATCTTTACCGGTTACGGCTTTGATCTGCACGCTGAAATCGGCGTAATGCTGAGTAATGGCCCAAATGCTGAATATCAAGTGTATAGGGTCAACAGGCTTTAGCTTACCCGCTTCAATCCATTCGATAATGACGGCGCTTTTCGCGTCCAGCAGTGTTTTGAGCGGCGTTTCTAATTCCTTTATTAAAAGAGGGGCACCTTGTACCACTTCCATACAAAAAAGCTTAGATTCAGCTGGATTGTCCCTCGACATTTCAAGTTTTACTTTAATGTAGTCGCTCAGGGTTTCTATAGGGTCTTGTTCTGCTGAAAAGCTCTGAAGGGGCGTTAACCACACATCTAAAAGGTGGGTAATAACCGATAAGTACAAACCCTCTTTACTTTTAAAGTAATACAGTAAATTACTTTTTGAGACATTCGCTAGTTCCGATACTTGCTCTACAGTGGTGCCACTCACGCCGTTCTTTGAGAACAAGGAAAGGGCTGCATCCATAATGCGAGTACGCTTTTCTAGTAACGCTTTTTCTCTTCGCTTTTGCGTGGTCGGGCTAAATGCTCTCGCTGATTTCGTAATTGTTTGACCTTCAGATTTACTCACTACTTGTCTCTTCTTTACCGGAATTTCCGTGCTCAGGCGCTTAGTTTACGTGGAGTTCTCGTCGCTATAAACCCATTTGCACAAATATGCACCAATTAAGTTCAATTGCACTGGACTTGGTGTTCCAAATTGAACCAATAAGTCCAATTTGGGTTTCAGAATTTTGTAAGTTGCTGAAATTAATAGATTAAATAAATTGGCCTGCTTTATGCTGTTCACTAAGTATACCGCCACTTCAATGTTTTGAATTCGGCAACCTTAAAAAAAGCGGGATAAACCGCTTAAAACGCATACAAGCAGAGGTACAACATGGATATAGGTGTATTTATTCCGATTGGGAACAACGGCTGGCTAATTTCGAAAAATTCGCCTCAGTTCAAACCTTCCTTCGATCTCAACAAAGAGATTGTAATGAAGGCTGAAAAGTACGATATGGATTTTGCGCTCTCTATGATCAAACTGCGAGGGTTTGGCGGTGAAACCGAATTTTGGGACTACAACTTAGAGTCGTTTACGTTAATGGCAGGCCTTGCTGCTGTTACCTCAAAAATTCAACTATATGCCACGGCTGCCACACTAGTCTTGCCGCCTGCAATCATGGCGCGCATGGCCAGTACCATCGACTCTATCTCCAACGGACGTTTTGGCGTAAACCTAGTCACTGGCTGGCAACGCCCTGAATACTCGCAAATGGGTATGTGGCCGGGCGATGAATTTTTCGGTAACCGCTATGAGTATTTGGATGAATACATTCAGGTAGTCAAAGAATTATGGGAAACCGGAAAAAGCGATTTTAAAGGCGAGCATTTCCAAATGGATGATTGCCGAATGTTGCCCAAGCCACAGCGAAAAATTCCACTTATCTGTGCCGGTCAAAGCGCAGCAGGCATGGATTTCTCGGCGCGTCATGCCGACTATAATTTCTGCTTTGGTAAAGGCGTAAATACACCTACCGCTTTTGCACCAACCGCAGCGCGCTTAACTGAAGCGGCTGAAAAACACGGTCGCAGCGTAGGTTCAGCGGTACTTATCATGGTTATTGCCGATGAGACGGATGAAGCCGCTATGGCGAAATGGGAAAGCTATAAAGACGGCAAAGATCAGTCAGCGTTGGACTGGATGGCAACGCAAGGAGCTGCTGATAAGAAATCGGGTAAAGACACGAATATCCGCGATATGACCAACCCAACCTCAGCAGTAAACCTGAACATGGGAACGCTGGTGGGTTCCTATGAGTCGGTGGCCTCTATGCTTGATGAAATAGCCACAGTGCCGGGCTGTGAAGGTGTATTGCTGACCTTCGATGACTTCCTTAAAGGCATGGATGATTTCGGCACTAAAATTCAGCCGCTAATGAAATCCCGTCAGCATTTGCTTAGCACATCGGGAGCCGCCTAATGTCAGCAGGTGAAATATTTGAGGTCTCAGGGTGCTTTCAAGCGCGCCAGACGGGGCAGCCCGTACTGCCAGCTAAGCCTGAACCGTTGACGTTAAACCCTGCGGAAACTGCCGTTATTGTGGTGGATTTGCAAAACGCTTATGCCAGTAAAAACGGCTACTTAGACAAGGCGGGTTTTGATGTGTCCACTACGGCGCCAGTCATTGAAAACACCACTAAAGTGCTTGAAACAGCGCGGGCTGCAGGCATGCCTGTGGTGTTCTTACAAAATGGATGGGATGCCGACTACAAAGAGGCCGGCGGCCCTGGTTCGCCGAACTGGTATAAGTCTAATGCCCTTAAAACCATGCGCAAACAACCAGAGCTTAAGGGAAGTTTGCTGGCCAAAGGTACTTGGGATTACGCGCTTGTCGATGCGCTAAAGCCTCAAGATGGCGACATCATTATTCCTAAAACCCGTTACAGCGGTTTTTACAATACTAATTTAGACAGCATGCTGCGCGCACGCGGTATTCGCAACTTAGTGTTTACAGGCATTGCAACCAATGTCTGTGTGGAATCTACGCTGCGCGATGGCTTCCACCTGGAATATTTTGGTGTGGTGCTGGCCGATGCGGCATATCAAGCTGGCCCGCCAGACATTCACGAGGCCTCACTTTTCAACATTCAGACGTTTTTCGGGTGGGTGTCTACCACCGCGCAGTTCTGTGAAGTATTTGAAGGGACGAGTTAGGTGCTTTCTTCTTAGCATCTAGTAGCCACGCAGACAAAAACTACACGATAAATCAGTTAGCACGACTTGAAGTAAATCATTTATAGGCGCTAGGCAGCAATGCATAGAAAGCGCAACGGAAAGGATAAGAACATGCCAAAGAAAGCCATTATTCCAGCAGGTACATCAACGCCAATAGCTCCTTTTGTTCCAGGCTCTATGGCTGACAATATTTTATATGTGTCAGGTACCTTACCGTTTGACGAAAACAATGACGTAGTCCACGTCGGCGACGCCGAAGCACAAACGCGCCACGTTCTAGAAACCATTAAAAGTGTCATCGAAGAAGCGGGCGGCACTATGGATGACGTCACTTTCAACTCAATTTTTATTACCGATTGGGATGACTACGCCGCGGTAAACAAGGTGTACGCCGAATACTTTCCAGGTGAAAAGCCAGCGCGCTACTGCATTAAGGTTGGGCTGGTAAAGCCTGAAGCCTTAATTGAAATTGCGTCTGTAGCACACATTGGGTAGGTGATTATGTTTGGACTTCCCGCGAACTGCGCCCACTGGTTTTATATAGGTGAGCTTTATGCATTCTGATGTGCAGGCAAGCTACGCCCACATTAGCGGCGAAATGAACGGCGAAATGCGTAACAAGTTACATTACGAAATACACGGGCTGACGTCGCCCGACGCACCTACGATTGTGTTTAGTTCAGGGCTGGGCGGGGCAGCGAAATTTTGGCAGCCGCAACTGGGTGACTTTGCCCAAGACTACAGAGTGATCACTTACGATCACTATGGCACCAACAAAAGTGTGGGTGACTTGCCAGCGAATTACAGCATTTCAAATATGGCGGATGAACTCGCTGCACTTCTTAGAAAACTTGAAGTGCAAGCGTGCCATTTCGTCGGTCACGCGCTGGGTGGTTTGGTGGGGCTTCAGCTTGCGCTATCTAAACCTAAGCTTTTACAAAGTTTAGTGCTGATAAATACGTGGAGCAGTCCAAATCCGCACACATTGCGCTGCTTTAATATACGCAAAGCGTTATTGGCGGCAGGCAGAAAGGACATGTATTTGCAACTTCAGGCGCTGCTGCTGTTTCCGCCTGATTGGATATCCGCGAATGCCGCCCACTTGGCAGAGGAAGAGGCGCACTTACTCAACCATTTCCCTAACGAGGAAAACTTGCTCGCCCGCATTGGTGCCCTTAGTACGTTCAATATTGATAAGAGTTTGTACGCCATCACCACACCAACGTTAGCGCTTGCCAACAAAGACGACACCTTGGTGCCGTGGCAGCGTTCACAGATGTTGGCTGAAGCTATGCCCAACGCCGAATTGTCGGTCATGGAATACGGCGGGCATGCATCAAGCATTACAAACACAATTGCGTTTAATGAACTGCTGCGCAGCTATTTAGGGCAAGTGGCCTAACGTGAACATGACACTGCATCAGGCTTTGGGGTGTTTTCAGCTAAAGAGGCGAAAACTTTCTAAGCAAGCTGCAAGTACAGCGTCAACGCGAAAGCAGCTAAAAATGGGCTAAGCGCAAAAACCGAGAACATAGTGCAGTGTTTAAAAGATTTGATAAAACTGGAATGAATTTAAAATGACTGATACACAAAATACAGAGTTTAAAACAACTAGCCCGCTTGATGAGGTTGGACTAGCCCAACTCTTTACCGATGCGCATACCCATACCAAATGGCACGACAAACCTATTTCAGAAGCCGTGTTGAAACAGCTGTACGATTTAGTAAAAGTAGGCTCGACATCGGCGAATTGTAGCCCAGCGCGATTTGTTTTCATTACCTCAGATGAAGGGAGAGAAAAGCTCAAACCTTGCCTTTCAAGCGGTAATGTTGAGCAAACCATGACCGCACCCTGTACGGTTATAGTGGCCTACGACGAAGAGTTCTACGAAGAGCTTCCTACGTTATTCCCTTATGCAGATGCGAAAAGCTGGTTTACTTCAAGTCCAGAAGCGGCCTATGAGACCGCCATGCGCAATAGCTCTATGCAAGGGGCTTACTTAATAAGCGCCGTTCGCGCCCTAGGCCTTGACGCTGGCGCCATGTCTGGTTTCAACCCCACATTACTTAACGAAACTTTCTTTTCAGATAGCACGTGGAAGGTGAATTTCTTACTGAACATTGGCTACGGCGATAAAGAGAAAGTACATAAACGCTTACCTCGCTTAAGTTTCGAGCAAGCCTGCCACATCGTGTAACGCCAATTTAAAGGATATTTGTATGACTATTACAGCAATAAAAAACGCAGTAACAGAAGTGCTACCCCCGGTAACTCCCGAAGCTTATCGAGAAGGTATGTCGAGTTTAGCGGCAGCGGTAAACGTCGTTACAACCACTGGCCCAGAAGGGCATGCAGGCTTTACGGCGACCGCCGTATGTAGCGTAAGCGATAACCCTGCAACGCTGCTGGTTTGTTTAAATCGCGGTGCGTCTGTACATCAGGTTTTTAAAAACAGCACGCATTTGGTTATCAACACCCTTACTTCACAGCATCAGTTAATTTCAAACACATTTGGTGGCAAAGCGCCAATGAACGAACGCTTTGAAATTGGTGATTGGGTTGAATCGACGACCGGCTGCCCAAGACTTGCCGATGCTGCAGTCAGCTTCGATTGCATTATTACAGACGTTAAAAGTGTGGCCACTCACGACGTTATTTTTTGCCAGGTGGTGGATATCAAGCAAGACCCAGAAGCCGACGCGCTTTTATATTATCAGCGCGGCTATCACAGCGCATGTAAAGACGCATAACTAAAGGATTAGACAAATAATGAAAGTAGTAGGCCACTTTATTAACGGTGAAACCTGTACCCCAAAGGGGCGCATGCAAGATGTTTATAACCCTGCAACGGGGGAAGCAGAGAAGCTGGTTTTACTGGCGTCAAAAGCGACGGTAAACGATGCTATCGTCAGCGCGCAAAATGCGTTTGTTGAGTGGCGCAATACGCCAGTGAGTAAGCGCGCTCGCGTTATGTTCAAATTTAAAAGCTTACTTGAAGAGCATGCCGATGAAATTATTGCGTTAATTGGTGCGGAGCACGGCAAGATAAGCCACGACGCGGCAGGCGAATTACAGCGCGGTATCGAAAATGTTGAGTTTGCCTGTGGTGCACCCCAGTTGTTAAAGGGCGAGCACAGTAAAAATGTTGGGCCAAGCATAGACTCTTGGAGCGAGTTTCAGCCTCTTGGCGTGGTGGCGGGAATTACACCATTTAACTTTCCGGCCATGGTGCCCCTTTGGATGTTTCCGCTTGCCATTGTATGCGGCAATACCTTTGTTTTAAAACCCTCTGAGCGCGATCCAAGCTGCGCTATTTTCCTAGCCAAGCTACTTAAAGAAGCTGGGCTACCAGACGGCGTTTTCAACGTCATTAACGGCGACAAAGAAGCGGTTGATCAAATACTTGATGACGAGCGCATTAAAGCGGTGAGTTTTGTGGGTTCAACGCCCATCGCCCAATACATCTATTCGAAAGCCAATGCTAATGGCAAGCGCTGCCAAGCATTAGGTGGCGCTAAAAACCACGCTATTGTGATGCCCGATGCCGACATCGACAACGCAGTAAATCAGCTTTTAGGTGCTGCTTTTGGCTCGTCAGGCGAGCGCTGCATGGCATTATCGGTCGTGGTTGCCGTAGGTGACAAAGTGGCAGATGAAATTGTAGATAAAATGCAATCAGCCATGGAAAGCTTAAAAGTAGGGGCTTTTGACGATGCGACTAACGATTTCGGACCGCTTATTACACTTCAGCACAAAGAGAAAGTAGAAGGCTACATAACCAGTGCGGCTGAGCAAGGGGCTGATGTAGTCGTTGATGGCAGAGACCCTAGCGTAAAAGGCTACGAAACGGGGTTCTTCTTAGGTGCAACGCTTATCGACAAGGTTACGCCGGAAATGGCCAGCTACAAAGCTGAGATTTTTGGCCCTGTACTACAAGTTATGCGCGTTAAAAGCATGGAACAAGCTATGCAGCTCATTGACAGCCATGAATACGGCAATGGTACGTGTATTTTCACCCGAGATGGCGAGGCTGCCCGCTACTTCTCAGACAATATCCAAGTGGGCATGGTAGGCATAAACGTACCGCTGCCAGTGCCCGTGTCTTATCACAGCTTTGGTGGTTGGAAGCGCTCACTCTTTGGTGACCTTCACGCATACGGCCCAGATGGCGTACGCTTTTACACCAAACGCAAAACCATTACTCAACGTTGGCCTTCAAGCGGCATTCGAGAAGGAGTGAGCTTTTCATTTCCAAGTTAATGTCATGGCGTATTGACCTTGATTAACCATAAATGACCATAAGAACTTTGCCTTTGCGAAATAACGAAGCAGCCTTTATGGCGCAAAGTTGCTCGCAGCAGGTAAAAGGACAGAGATTTAGGCTCAGCCATGAGTCATCAATAATAACAATTTAAAACCGCAAGCCTTTGGCAGTTCCTCTCCAGTCCTGCCTTAGGTTTGCACCCCAGTGGCAATCGATATGCAGTTCACGTCGACCGTTACTCTTATAAAAATATCGGGACAACACCGCCGCAAGGCTTGTTAAAAAGAACTATAAACGAGAGTAAAACATGCATACGTTAAACACACACAAGCGTCTGCTGGCGTTAACCGTAGCTATGGCGTTAAGTACGCCAGCGGCCTTTGCTGCAGAGAATGTTTGGGAAAGTATTGAAGTTACCGCGCAAAAGCGCAACGAGAATATAAGCGATGTAGGGATCGCTATTACTGCGTTTTCTGGTGAACAATTAGAGGCACTTGGCCTTGAAAGCAGTACTGAGCTTATCGCGTTTACCCCTGGCGTATCGTTGGCCGGTGATATCGGTGGTCAGCGTGCTATTTTCAATATTCGAGGCGTGGTGCAAAACGATTACGCTGACTTGGCGGAAGCGCCGGTGGCGGTATACGTTGACGGTGGCTATTTAGCCAGTACCCAAGCACAAACCTTTGGTTTATTCGATGTGGCTCGCATCGAAATTCTTAAAGGCCCACAGGGAACATTATTCGGAAGAAATGCCACAGGCGGACTGGTTAATACGGTTACCGCCAAGCCCACTGCAGATACAGAAGGCTACGCGGAATTTACTGCCGCACGTTTCGAACAATACCGCTTCGAAGGGGCGATATCAGGCGAAATAGCAGACGGCATTTATGGTCGTTTTTCTGGGTTTACTAATCAGCAAGGTGAGATACTAGAGAATATTTATGAAGACGGTGCTGCACCCGATACCCGTTTAGGCTCTGTGGGAGGCGGGGAAGATGGGTACAACGATGATACTAAAGCGTTTCGTGCTCAGCTGCTTTTCGATATTGGTGAGCAAGGCTCGTTACTGCTAAGCGGAAACTGGTCAGATACAACCAAAAGTGAAGGCCCTTATCAGGTGGTGAATACCACCGAGATAAAAGATGCCGACGGCAATGTGATTGACGTTATTTACGCTGCTGACGACCCACTTGGCTGCGACACTATTCAGGCAGGCGTGTGCGTAGACGGCAACTTCAATGGCGATCCTTTCCGTCCTGTGCAAGGCGGCGACTTCAACGGTAACTTCGACCCTGATGGGTCGGGCAATAAAGTAAATAAAGACTTTGCCTTTGACGATCAAAACAAGATCAAGTCAAAAGGCCTCGCGGCAACACTAGACTATGCATTTGAAAGCTTCGATTTCTTCGCCATGTCTGATTACAAAGAGTTTAAACGTACCGTTGGCCTCGACTCCGACCAAACAGCGTCACCCGAACTCATTTTTCAATCTAACAGCACCATAGAACAGCTCAGCCAAGAGTTTCGATTCTCAGGTGAATCCGCAGACTTAAAGTGGGTTGGGGGGCTTTATTATCTGTCTATCGATACGGACTATAGCCAAGGCTTGGCGGGTTCACCCACCACCTTTTTCTTAGGCGGTGAAGAAAATAACACCTTGGTGTCTCTTGAAACCGAGTCTTATTCTGTATTTGGGCAAATAGACTATAGCCTGAGTGACGATCTTGTTCTGGTTGGTGGGTTGCGTTACACCCGTGAAGACAAAGACTTTGTAGGTAATGTGTATCAGAACGAGAATACTAACGACCGCGTTATCGAAATTGATACCACTACGACCTCTTTAGAAACTTTGGTCGATTCTAACGATCAAAACCTGTGGTCGGCCAAGCTACAGCTGGAATACAGTGTGGGTAATAGTTTGTACTATGCAGGCATCAATCGGGGCGTAAAAGCGGGGAGTTTCAATGCCCCGCTTCAAGGAGGTTTCAGCTTATACGAACCTGAAGAACTTACTGCGTATGAAGCGGGTTTAAAGCACAGTTTTATGCAGGGAAGCGGCGTTTTTAATGCCAATGTTTTTTATTATGACTACAGCGATTACCAGTCGTTTTCGTGGGTGAATAATGCGGGGGTGGTGTCAAACGAAGAAGCCTCATTTAGCGGCGTTGAATTAGAAGTGTTCTTAACCCCGACAGACAGCTTAGATGTTATGGTTAACTTTTCATATACCGATGCAGTGGTTGAAGACTTAGAAGTGGCCTCGGGGTACTTTGCTGATACAACACCGCCATTTACCCCAGAGTATCAAGCGTCTGCCATGCTTCGCTATAACTGGGACGCCTTCGACGGCAATATGGCAGCCCAACTGTCAGCCAATTATCAGTCGGAAACCTTTCACAATGCGCGGAATTTTACCGCTCATGAAATTGATAGCTATGCCACGGCTGATACTCGTTTAACCTGGGTAGACGCTGAGGACAAATGGCTAATAGCGGCTTATGTAGATAACCTGTTTGACTCAGACCATGAACTTATTGGCTTTGACGTAACTGGTTTTTATGGAACCAGCCAGATTTCCTATGCGAAGCCTAGGACGTATGGCGTAACGGTAAGACGTAATTTCTAATTAGCGTAGTTGCGCTTTGTTTAACAAAATAAAGCGTATCACCTACTTCTAAAAAGAAACGTGCGTCGCTAACCTAAATACCGACGTAGCAAAACGGTATTTAGGTTTTGCGTTAACAAAGCGCGCGAAGCGGCAGTATTTTTGCTTTTCTTTTTTGCCAAGGCCTTTTGACCTTTGTTGTACACCAAAGATCAGCAGGCCCAATAAAGGTTAGCAGCGAGCCTCTAATCTAATCGTTACGCCGTTGAGAGCGCTGATGCATTTTTTAACCTACCGCTTTGCCGAGCATGACGCTGTGTAAAAAGAAGCAACAAGTAATAGCAAACCCAATAAGGAAATAGATCGTGGATAACACCAACAATCAGACCATGACAAAACCTTCCCATTACGATGGCGATTTATGGAATGAAGATTTAGCGCCAACCAACGCGGAAACCAGAACCTGGGTGTGGAAAGACTATGCGGCATTATGGGTTGCGATGGTGGTTTGTGTACCTACTTACCTCTTATCTGCCGGTCTGGTATCAGAAGGCATGAATTGGTATCAAGCGGTTATCACCGTACTGTTGGGCAACATTATCGTGCTTGTACCTATGATGCTAATTGGTCATGCAGGTGCAAAATACGGCTTACCTTTTCCCGTATTATTACGTAGCGCATTTGGCACCAAAGGCGCGAAAATTCCTGCTTTGGCCCGTGGGCTTGTTGCATGTGGCTGGTTTGGAATTAACACATGGGTAGGCGGCAGTGCCATTTACGTTATTTTAAATAGCGTGAGCGGCGACGCATTTGTGGGACAGGCACTACCATTTTTAGGTATCGATATCACACAAACTCTGTGCTTCTTCGCTTTCTGGGCGATGCACTTGGTTTTTATAAAACACGGCACCGAATCTATTCGTTGGCTTGAAACTTTTGCTGCACCATTTTTGATCTTAATGGGCTTAGCGCTTCTTGGTTGGGCATACGTTAATGCTGGTGGGTTTGGCGAAATGTTGTCAACGCCGTCTCAGTTTGTTGAAGGTGGAGCCAAAGAAGGGCAGTTTTGGACAGCTTTCTTCGCGGGCTTGACTTCTATGGTGGGCTTCTGGGCAACCATGGCGTTGAACATTCCCGATTTCACGCGTTTTGCAAAATCACAAAAAGACCAAATGTTGGGCCAAGCTATTGGCTTGCCGTTACCTATGGCGCTGTTTGCCTTTATCGGTGTAGCGGTAACGTCAGCAACGGTCACCATTTATGGTGAGGCCATATGGGACCCTGTTGCGCTAGCCGGTCGAATGGGCGGCATGGGTGTAGTGCTGGCACTTGCTGCATTAGCACTTGCGACGTTAACCACAAATCTAGCCGCTAACATGGTAGCCCCAGCTTATGGCTTTTCGAATATGGCGCCTTCGAAAATAAGCTTCAAAATGGGCGGCTATATAACCGCTGGTATCGGCGTCGCTATCTTCCCCTGGAAGCTGCTTGAAACCGCGGGTGGCTATTTATTTACTTGGCTTACGGGATATTCTGCGCTACTAGGCCCTATCGCGGGTATTTTAATCGCCGACTATTTTATCTTGAGAAAATCGACGTTGAACGTTGATGCGCTATTTCAACACGCTGGCGAATATGGCGCGAACAACGGTTGGAACATGGCGGGTGTGACTGCGCTTGTTATAGGTATTTTACCCAATATCCCCGGTTTTCTTCACGCAGCTGGTTTTCTAGAAAGCGTGCCAGCCGTTTTCGATACGCTTTACGCCTACGCATGGTTTGTAGGGTTAATCATCGCCAGCATGGTTTATCTGCTGCTCTCCAACAGAGCACCCGTCACCATGCAGGCAAAAAGCGCCTCCCAATAATGGGGTCAGAGTACATTTCTGAGTAGCAAAAAATGGGGTCGGATTACTTTTCTGAGCAGGAAACTAATGGGGTCAGAGTACTTTTCTATTTAATGTACTCTGACCCCCCAAATATACTTCGACAGGGTTATTTTCGCTTCATGTTTTCAAAAAGTGAAGGCTCCCAAGGCCGCATCGCCATTAAAAGACCAATGTGCTGACGTTCTTCAATTGGTAGGGCATTATCTTCGCTGCTGAGTTTTGCGGCTTCTTGTCGCAGTTGTTCAAGACGGCGCTGAATAATCGAAACCGAGGTCTGAGAATAGCGGCCGCGTAAATAGAAACGGAACATCCATGGCTCGTTTTTCTTTGGATCCATAAACTTCACCATTACTTCCTGTTCCATAAACTTCTCTAGCGGGCCGCCAGGGATCCAGCGAAAGTTTTGCGCAATAAGTAGCTTGTAGCGGTTGTTCGGTAACAACTCTATAAGCTTAAGTTTATCTAAGGTTGTCATTAGCTTAATGCCCTCGACCTCAGAAATATTGTAGTGCTTGATGATTTCCGAGAATCGCCAGCCATCACGCACACATACGGCTGCAAGCAGTAGCTTGGGATTGGCAAGTAACTCCATTTCTTGTTGCTCAGATAGCTGGGAAATTTTTTCCTGCTGCTTTTGCGACAGGCTAAAAAGGTCGCTCAATGACAAATTTAGGCATTCACAAATCTGTTCCAGCTTGTCGAGGCTGAAAGCCTGTAAAGAGAAATTTCGTTTTACGCTGGCCTCGCTTACGTTCAGTTTCTGTGCGATCTGTTTGTAGGTAAATCGCTGCTCTCGTAAACATTGTTTAAGCGTGTCGTAAACAAGGTTAATTTGGCTCATGGTATTAAATATTTATACTTGTGGTGTAATTTAATACTACATCAGCGATTGTGGTTTACGAAATTTATTCTTGGTTCTAGTGTAGAACATGTTCAGGCACATCTCGCCTTTACATACTAGGAGCAAGTGATATGAAAAATTCGCGTTCAACATTGATGTTAACTGCACTATTAAGTAGTGCGCTTCTTACCCATTCTGTAATGGCAGATGATTCCATCGACCACAGTGGCAAAGCTAGTAAACATAGCGCGCTTGCAGCATCTGAAGGCTTAGCAACGACGGCGTCAGTAGCGAGTGCCGTAGTCGCTGTTCCGGTGATACTAACCGGCAGTGCTGTAGTGGCAGGTAGCGCAGTTGCTGAAAGTGTGATTGACGAGAGTAGCCGCAGTATTCACGGAGCTAGTCATCATTCCTCCGTTGATAATAACCAGCCGTTAGTGATTACCGAAACAATCATTACAGCAGACCCTGCGCCAAACAAAGTCGTTGCGACCACTAACACAACAACTACTACCACTACCACAACTAAACGCTAACGGTTAATTAATTGCTCGAACTTTGAAGCGCGACTGGAAGCTAAAAAAGTAGCTGTAGCTTGTTAAAAAACTGCTACAGCGAAGTGTTGTGCATCTAGCGCTTTAGGTGGCTCTTATTCAGTGCAAGTCGAGAGAATTTAAGCAGGGAAGAGTATGAAAACACTTTTGTATTCAATAGCTGTGGCTTTGGTACTACTTACTGCTAACGCTAATCACGCTTTGGCAGGTAGTCAGCAGCATGGAAAGCCTTCATTTTCATCTGAAGCCATTGCCATTTTTTCTAAAGAAGTAGAAAAGTATGCGGCAAGCCAAGGAGCTCGTGCCTTCATTATTGCAAGGCGAGGCAGACCGATTGAAGACATGCCGGAGGGCATTCGCTTCACGCACACTGCTATTGCTATCTACTCAAGCATTCAGCTAGATAATGGAGAGACTGCTAAAGGCTATGCAATCCATAATTTGTATCAAGATGCTGATGAACAAGACGTGAGTCATTTAGTTACAGATTATCCTGTAGATTTTTTCTGGAGTGCTTATGCGCTCGAGGCTGGCCTGATTATCCCATCGGTTGCCGTGCAGCAAGCGCTTCTAAGTATGTACAGCGAAGATAAAGCAAAATTGTTGCATAACCCACGCTATTCAGTCGTTGCTAACCCATTTAACAGTGAACGACAAAACTGTACCGAGTACACCCTAGATGTGCTCAATGCTGCGGTGTACTCCACCACAGATATAGCCCAGCTAAAAGCTAATGCAAAGGCATATTTTACGCCGCAAAAAGTAAACATGAGCCGCGCCAAACTTGGCTTGGCGAGTATGTTCAGCGACGGTGTGACGTTGTCCGATCACGGTCGTAAGGTGGAAACAACTACATTTGGAAGCCTTGCTCGTTACATGCAGAAATACGATTTATCGGAAAAGGCAGTTATTTTTGCGAGCAACGGTGAGACAACTATTATCGAGGAATTTAACAATGCAGACTCAGAATAAACCAACGAAAGCATTTCGAATAGCATCACTGGCAGCCCTAATTGTGGGTGTAGGCGCTTATTTTATCGGCCTTTACAATGCCCCAATGGCGCTTAATGAAAAAGGTTATTACTTCACTATTATGTTATTCGGCTTGTTTTCTGTAGTGAGCTTACAAAAAACGGTACGCGATAAAATGGAAGGTGTGCCAACTACCAAAGCGTATTTCCTTGCATCAGCTGTAGCTACTGCATCAGCCATCGTATTGTTAGTGGTTGGCTTATTAAATGCTGAGCTTTTATTAAGTGAAAAAGGCTTCTTCGGCATGGCCTTCACTCTAAGCCTCTTTGCCGCTATTACGGTGCAGAAGAACGTACGCGATAGCCAAACTGCAGATGAGTCACGCAACACAAAAAGCGATACTCAAAGCAGCGCTACTGAGCACGAAGACTCTCCCAAAGTGAAAGCCGCTTAAAAAATGGGGTCAGAGTACATTAAATTAATGGGGTCGGAATACATTTCTAAGTAATGTACTCCGACCCCATTAGTTTTACGATTTACGCTTTTGGTTTCAGCGAATTTTCAGTATGGTAGGTGTAACGCTGGTTCGGCATTCAGCCAGCTTGTTTAACGCATCAGGGATGAATTATGCGCAAACCCGTTAAATACCGGATAGCTTTTCTAATAGTTGCTGCTGCCTGCTTTTATGTGGGCATATTATTTTTACCTGAAACCCTTCCTGAAATAACCTTCTCCTTTGAAAGTATTTGGGCTAGCGCACATTGGCGAAATACCTTGCTTGTTACGTTGGCATATTTTGTCTTTTTGCCTGTACTTTACTATTTCTGGATCATTCAAATTGGCAATCAGGCTCTGTGGAAATTATTGTTAGTTCTTTCTTTAAGTAGTTTGGTCGCACGCTATAACTATCCAGAGCAGTTAGCCTATTACTTTGAATTCATTACCTATCTTAAATATCCAATTATTGCCGTATTGATGGTGATAGAAATTCTACTCCTGGTAACGATAGTTAAAGCATTGTGGGGGGCTCGAAAGCTCTCTGGCGACCCGCGAATTCATATGCTGGAACAATATGAAGGCGATAACATTTATGAAAAAGGGTCGAAAGAAGCAAAGAAGTTAGAGTTGGCACTTATGTTTGCTCATGAGCCCGCCAGTTGGTACTACGCCATACCTCGTTTTAGTAGAAACCATGTTCCCGCCATAGCCAATCTGCATTTATGGTCCGCACAGTGGTGGCATGTGTCACTGGTTTGTGTAGCGCTTGTAGTTGCGACGTATGCAAGTTATCTCGCCATAGCACTTTGGAGTGAAACGGTTGCCATTGTGGTGGCAACCTTGGTTTTTTACCTCATAGTGATGTTTATTGCTAACTACAGAGTCAGCAAGCATTACTCTGTTTACCTTATAAAAGATAAGCTTATGGTGAATAATTCGTGGTGGGGAATGACTGTTATTCCACTTTCCAATATTAAACAAGTAGAAACAGGCAGTTGGACGGCTGCTTCAACAAAAGAACAGTTCCATTTCGGTAGAGGCAACGCAAACGTTAAGCTTACCTTTGTGTCAGAACAAAAGTATTACTCGGGTTTAGCGACTTTTATTGAGCCGATGGACACACTTTATCTCAGTGTCGACGACCCGTCAGCATTACACGAGATTTGTCAGCTTAACACCGAACAAATGGGGTCAGAGTACATTACTAAAAAAGTACTCTGACCCCATGATCTCAAAATGCTAGTCGGTTTCGGCTTGCCATTCAGCTAATTGCTTAGCGATTTGTGCTGAGACTCGTTCGTCAACTATTGCGGCGCGTCGATTCATCTCGTGGTGCCACTGGCTGTTTTGTTTAATATGTGAAGGCACTGGCGCATGTCGGTCCAAAGGGCCTGGATAATAGTATGCGTCAGCAACGTCTGAGAGCTTTTGATTCGTGCCGTCTGCAAATCGTGCTGAAACGCTGGATAAAGGGGAGTTCAATTCACTCTTTTCGTTAAGCAAAACAAGCGTAGGAGGGGAAATGTCAGGTATTGTCGATGGGGAAAAGTGGGTCCATACTGTCGCAATATTTAGGTCCTTAAGCTTAGAAGTAAAGGGCACAAACTCATTGATTGCTTCACCCCGCTTTAACGACACCGGCTGCTTTAATGTATGCATTGCGCCAAACAGAAGAATCGCTTTATCGTTTTGTTCAGCTACCTGCTTCACAGTTTTCTCATAGTTCACAATGCGTGTTTTGGTGAGAGACTGCCATTGCTCTTTGCTCAATCCTTCCCATTTAAACTCTGGTTCGGCTAGAGCTATGCGAACTTTATGGTTTGACGATGCATTGAGTAATCTTAGTTTCTGCACAAAATGTCGGTAATGCTTATATTGCCACGCCATGAAATAAATACTGTCCTGCCACAAAGGCTCTAACTCTTGCAGTGAAACCTTTGTATTGGGGTTAAGCAGATAATCATCCAACTCGGGCTGGTAATGGCTATTACCGAACTCAGTCACAATAACGTCGACACTCTCAAAGATATCACGATCAGACAGAGCGTTGATTAAGAGCTCTGTCGGTGCTGAGGAGCCGTGTATATCACCAATTGCCACGATTTGGTGTTCGCTTAATAAATGCTTAAAGGTTTGATTTACCTCGTAGTTCCCAGTATTAGCGATGTGAGTTGAAGGCGAAACCTCGTTAGCAAAAGAAGTGTAGGGTAATAACACCGAACACATAACAATGACGAAAAGCGAATAAATCGAGAAAGAGTGGTAGCGCATTATATATATGAAAGAGTGGTTTGTTTGTAATTGATTATCATTATTATTTATTGCAAATGAAAGGGGAGGTAAACATAAAACGGACGTTTTTACGCAATTCAATTAAAATAAAGTGGTATGAAGGTCATTGGCTTTAAAAAGGTGAATGAGTTGTAAAGTCTGCTGCTTCTCCTTTATTACGGACCAATGTCGAATTGATTCGGCTCGAGTGCTTGCGTATTCTCGACATACTTAATGAAATAACTGCTATAGGTAACAAACGTTGTGTGTGAACTTTTAGGCATGAGTGCGAACACTCCTACTGACCTATGTTTTAGTTTTACCGGGCTGACTCGCCGCGGTGGTGAAACAGGGCCGCATAAAGACGGCTGGGGCGTTGCTTTTTATGAAGGGAAGGGCGTGCGTACGTTTCACGATCCCGAGCCTTGCGCCACATCACCCATCGCAGACTTTGTTTCGAAGTTGCCTATAAAAAGCAAGAGTGCGATTTGCCATATTCGTCAGGCTAATGTGGGTAACATTAACTTAGCTAACACGCATCCCTTTACTCGCGAACTGTGGGGGCGATATTGGGTGTTTGCGCACAACGGGCAACTACCTAACTTCTCACGTCGAATGGGTATTTACGAAGCAATTGGGGACACTGATAGCGAAGAGCTTTTCTGCGATATTATGAATAACGTTAGGCAAAACCTCCCTCGAGACGCTATGCCTGAGCAGTTAGCTGAAACGTTAGTTTCACTTGCAAAGGAGTACGCTCAGCAAGGTGTATTCAATTGCTTGCTGAGCAATGGCGACTGGTTATTTACGTTCTGTAGTACAAAGTTAGCTAGCATTACCCGCAGAGCACCTTTTGGCCCCGCTTGTTTGAGTGATGTAGAGGTGGAAATTGATTTTGCAGCTGAAACCACGCCAAAAGATGTAGTGAGCATTATTGCTACTGAACCGCTAACAAACGATGAACAGTGGGATATCTACGAACGGGGTGAGTGGAAGCTATGGCAGGAAGGCGAAGTCATAGCCTCGGGTAAAGTGGATGTCCCTGAACACAAAAAAGAAGCCGATATGGTTGCACCAGATCCATCGCTTCACGACTAATCACGAATTGTGGGGTCAGAGTAACTTTAATTGCCCCGCTCTCAAAAAGCTCGGCGCTGAGTTAGTAACCCAGCGTAATAATGTACTCTGACCCCATAACTCGAACTATGGGGTCAGAGTAACTTAAATAGCCCCACTCTCTAAAAGCTTAGCGCTCGGTTGGGAACCCAGGGGAATAATGTACTCTGACCCCAATATTCAGGTTGGCTAGATCGATAATGTACTCTGACCCCATTTTTAACCCAATACTTGCGTGATGGCTTGTTTTACTACTTGGTAGCGGGCGGGTAGAGCGCTGTGGGGTGTTTGAACACTGTATAGGGGCTCGGTTACTTCATTTTTAGCTTTGTAGACGGTAAGTTTGTCGGCAAAAGACACAAAGTCTAGTGTGCTGGTGGGCAGCACGGTGTAACCCAACCCTTCGCTTACCGGCAGTAGAATTTGCGAAAGCTGGTTTATGTAGCCGGCATGAGGCAACTTATTCGGATTAATGTTGGCTAACTCAGCTTCTCCGCAATCGTTAAAATAGCGCTGCAAGTAGTGCATAGCATCAGGGTGATTAATAAGCCCTAGATGCTTGATGACGGCTTTTAATGAACTAGCATCAACAGTTTTACTCTTTGCTTTTCCAGATACGCTTGCTACTTTTGCTACCGAACCCGAACCCGAACCCGAACCCGAACCCGAACCCGAACCCGAACCCGAATTAGAGATACAACCCTGCGTATTATCAGATAACTCAGGAACCTGCGCAGCAAGCGCGTCAGGTAGGCTACGCGGTAGAATAAGCCCCAATGCTTCTTCGCCTAAATACTCACTATGTATATCTTCACTCTCTGGCTGGTTTGTCACAATGCCAAGCTCCAGCGTATTGTTCGCAATGCCTGACAAAATAGTACGACGAGGTGCGACTTCCACGTGAACATTAAGCGCGCCATGCTGCTTTTGCAGTGCCAGCAGAGCAGGGTAAATACGCTGAGCAATCGCGCCTGAGCAGGCCACTACGCACTTACCTTCAAAAGGGGCGTCAAACTTTAAGCTGGCAATAAAATCTTGCTCTTTTTCCTGCTGCTCCTTGGCATAGTGGTACACACGTTGGCCCTGCTCAGTTAACTGAATGCCCTTGCCTAAACGGACGACTAATTCACACTGACATGCCTCTTCCAGTTTCTTAAGGTGCTGACTTACGCCCGGCTGCGTCATAAAACGTTGTTCAGCAGTGCGCGTAAAATTGCCCGTTTCTACTAACGTGATGAAGGTGTCGAGCCAAATAGGGTTGATCATTGCCATATAAATTTAAATTATCAAATTTAGAAAATATCATAATTTCATGTTTCATCTTTGTCTAGCTACTATGTATGCACATTCACTTAAGCGGTGTTCGAGTTGGCCTTCTTGACGAGGCAACCGCCTAAGCCATTTTGATAACTTGCACTACATAGGAGTAAGTAATGACTGAAGCAGTAAAAACACCGTATCCACGTACGTTTTCTCATATTGGAATTTCAGTACCTGACTTAGAAGCTGCCGTGAAATTTTATACCGAAGTACTTGGCTGGTACCTCATCATGAAGCCAACCGAGATTGTTGAAGATGACTCGGCGATTGGCGAAATGTGTACCGATGTATTTGGTCCAGGTTGGGGGAAATTCCGCATTGCGCACCTTTCAACAGGTGATCGTGTTGGCGTTGAAATTTTTGAGTTCAGCAACCAAGAGAACCCAGAAAACAACTTTGAATATTGGAAAACTGGTATCTTTCATTTCTGTGTTCAAGACCCAGATGTTGAAGGCTTGGCTGAAAAAATTGTCGCTGCTGGTGGCAAGAAGCGAATGAAGGCGCCGCGTTATTACTATCCGGGTGAAAAACCTTACCGCATGATTTATATGGAAGACCCGTTTGGCAATATCCTTGAGATTTATAGCCACAGCTATGAATTGCATTATGCTAGCGGCGCTTACGAATAGGCATTAATTGGTGAGGTCTGTTACTTATCGCTTCAAGCTTGTATGTAGCAGGCGTTAAATAAGCAAGAAGGCGAGGGCGTTAATAGCAATTAAACGTACCTCGCCTTTTTATTTTTAATTAGGCTAGCCGAACCTGCCAGATACATAAGGATTCGTGGCCTTTTCGGTGGCAATCGTAGTGGTTGGTCCATGACCCGGGTAAATCGTCATATCATCCGGCAGCACCATAATTTTCTGTTTAATCGAGTCGATTAATTGCTGATGATTACCTTGAGGGAAATCAGTTCTGCCAATAGAGCCTGCGAAAATTACATCACCCACAATAACGCGATTACTTGAGCGTTCTACCAGCACCACATGACCAGGTGTATGACCCGGGCAATGCAGCACGTCTAGCGTTAAATTGCCCACTGAAATGGTATCGTTGTCGTTTAACCACTCGTTGGGAGCAAAAGGCTGGGCGGGTGGAAAGCCAAACATCTGGCTTTGCTGCATAAGTGCATCTAGCCAGAATTTATCGCCAATATGCGGCCCAACAATAGGTACACCGTAATGTTCAGCAATGGCGACAGTGCCGCCTACATGATCTAAGTGCCCATGAGTGAGTATGATTTTTTCTATACTCACGCCTTTATTTGACGCAGCTTCAATCAGCGTTTCAACGTCGCCGCCCGGGTCGACAAACGCGCCTTTGTTAGTGGATGAATCCCAAATTAATGAGCAGTTTTGGGCAAAGGGCGTAACGGGTATAACTTGAATTTCCACGGTTTAACCTTTTGATTCTTTGTTGCTTGGAGCGAAATAAAAAAAATAAAGCAGTGCGCCAACCACTAATTCACCCAGTAAAAATAGCCACGCGTTGGTTGACGACTGTGCAATAGACCATGCGCAAACCGCTAGTGCGACAAAGGGTATCAGACGTCGAAACAGGTTTACAGGGCTGGCAAATGCGCCTGCAGAGCCGTTAAAATAAGCGTCATTCTCAGAATTATCTTGCTGCATGCTGCTTTGTGAAGAAGCGCTCTGCAAGGTAGCACCTTGCAATGAAGCCCGCTGTGCTTTCATCAACACACCTACACACACGGCGTAAACCACAAGCCGTGCAAGCACGCTTGAAATAGCTAACCACACAAAGCTGCCGCTCAGCGCCATAGTACCGGCAAATATTCCCAGTATTGATATGGAAACTGCTGGGGTAGCAAAGGATGTGTGAATCTCACCTAACTTCTGTCCCAGTTTACCTGGAATAAGTGACTGCTGCGCCATAGAGAACGTAAGTCGAGACGTAGATATCATATTCGCTAACAAGTTACCGGCAACCGACACTACGGCGGTAAGCGTCATTATGAGGGCCCCGGTTTCGCCAAATATCATATTGGCGAGTGCAATTAGCGGTGCGCTATCCGGCTCTGCAGGCCCTACTGTGTGCCAATAAAGCCACTGCACGCAAAAGTAAAATATGGCAATACCTGAAACCGTAAGCATTAGTGCACGAGGTATGGTTTTTTTCGGTGAATTGGTCTCGCCGCTCGTGACCACTACCGTTTCAAAACCAATAAAAGCGTAAAGCGTAAGTAGGGCGCCGGCAGATATGGTGTCAAATGCAGGCACAACGGATGTCGATGTACTTGTAAATGCAGCAGAAAAGTCGAGCTGCCAGTAGCCAACTCCAATAAGCGCCACGAAAGGCAGCAGTTTTAACACCGAGATAGTATCAAGCGAGCGCATGGCGGCCTTAAGGCCAACAATATTCACTACGATTAGTGCTGCGGTAAGCGCGATAATGGCGAATGACTTGCCTATTCCCGCATTCAGTTCGGGCCACACATAACCGGCGTACAGCAATAACACGTGCATGTTGGCGGCAATCGCAGTTGCGCGAGCCAAGTAGTAAATAAAGCCAGTTTGAAACGCCGCTGCGTCACCAAAGCCTTTCTGGGCGTACACCACAGGTCCACCGGTTTCTTGGTACAGCGTCGCTAGCTGCCCAAAACACCACACAATGGCCAGCATTAGCGCGCCAAAAATCAAAAAGATGTAAGGGCTGAAAGCGCCGAGCTCAGCGGCCATTTTAGCGGGCAGAGCAAAAATGCCCGCCCCAATAAGGCCATTTAACACCAAAAGGGCAGCGCCAATGCCGCCAATCCCTTTGGTTAACAGGCTTTTGTTTTTGCTACTCATTTAGAAAAAACTTCTTCTCCAGCCACATAAGTAGCGTGTACTTCGGTTTTCCAAATGTCTTTGGCATCAATGGTAAAAATATCTTGGTCGACCAAGATAAAGTCTGCCCATTTTCCAGGCGTTAGTGTGCCTAAGGTATCTTCCATGTGCCCTGCGTAGGCTGCATCTAACGTAAACCCTTTAAAGGCTTGTTCAATGGTTAATGCTTCGTGGGCGTACCAACCTTTTACGGGTTGATTATTTCTGTCTTGTCGCGTAACCGCAGCGTGAAGCCCGTAAAATGGGTTAGCAAGCTCAACAGGGAAATCAGAGCCTAAGGGCAGTGCAATGCCCGAATCGAGTAGCGTTTTCCACGCGTAAGCGCCTTTCATACGATCTTTGCCAAGGCGATCTTCCGCCATGTTCTTATCGCTGGTGGCGTGAGTAGGCTGCATGGAAGGTAAGACCTTTAGCGAAGCAAAGCGGGCTAGGTCGTCAGGCGCAATCACCTGTGCATGCTCAATACGGTTGCGCAGTTCGCTGCCGCCAATACTCTTAAACGTGGTTTCAAACTCGTTCAGTGCGACATGGTTAGCCTTATCACCAATGGCATGGTAGTTTAGCTGGAAGCCCGCACCAATTACCGTAGTAAACAGTTGGGTCATATCTTCTGGTTGAGTTAACAGCAAACCATGTTGATGCGGTGCATCTGAATAAGGTTCAAGCAATGCTGCGCCTCGGCTACCTAGTGCACCATCGCCATAGGCTTTTACCGAACGAATATATAAAAAGTCATCTTGGTCGCGAATAGTACCATTGCCCAGCATGGTGCTGAGGTCAGGGTCTGTCGCACTCACCATGGCATAAATACGCACAGGCAAGTCACCTTCTACCGCTTCTTTTAAATAGAAATCGTAAACGTCTCTGCCTACGCCAGCATCGTGCATTGACGTAACGCCATTTGCTAGTAAGTGCTCACCAGCTGCATGTAATTGTTGCTCGTAAATAGCGCTGCTTGCTTTAGGCAAATGCGCTTCAATTAATTGCGATGCATTATCAATAAAAACGCCGGTAGGATTACCGTCAGCGTCTTTAATGATTTCGCCCCCTGCAGGCGATGGGGTGTTTTTAGTTATACCCGCGATTTCCATCGCTTTACTGTTCACCCAGGTAGCGTGGCTGTCTACACGAGCTAGCGCCACAGGTCGGTCAGAAATTACTTTATCCAAGTCAGCCGCTGTTGGAAACGCTCTGTCAGACCACAATTCCTGGTTCCAACCGCGCCCGGTAATCCAAGCTTGTTGTCCATTCGCAAATGCGTATTCGGCAACTGTCTTGGCCGCGTCTTGTGCACTGCTACTTTCTCGCAAATCGACTTCCAACAAATTTGCGCCTAAGCCTAGCAAATGCCCATGAGCGTCGATAAGCCCGGGTAGCATAACTTTGCCTTTGCCATCAATGGTGCTGTCGACAGGCGTGTTGCCTTTGTCGATATCTAATGCAACCACTTTGCCTTCATCAATGACAAGGTTTTTAAACGTAATGAGTTTGCCACTTTCATTTAACGTATAGCCTTTTACGTTCTCAACAAGCGTTGCAGCATCCACCGTAAGCGTGGTGGTCATAGCGCCTAACGTTGCCGCTGTTGCAAACGTTGCGGTTAGCAATTTTGAAAGCGAGTGCTTTTTAAATGTCAGTGCCGACAATGTAGAGTTCATAGTGAGTTTCTGCCTTTTTTATTTCTGTTTTATTCTTTGTTTTTTTAGTTTTTATACCGAGCTGCTCAAGTTTCAATAGCTACGCACTAACGCAACGCTATGCCTCGACACTCTCGGTGTCTTCAAATTCGTCTTCGTCATCAAGGTCAAGAATGGGAGGCTGCAGCAAAAAATCTCTCTCCCAAATTTTAGCCATACTCGACTGGCTAATGTTGCCGCCACTCAATATAACAAGAGCGGTTTGCCCAGGTGGAGTGTTGGCAGCCCAAGCCGCTACTGCAGCCATGGTCATCGCGCACGTGGGCTCAATATGAAGCTTTAGTAAATGATGTAGCCATTGGGTCCAATAAGCAATTTGCAGCTCATCTACTTCGTAGAAATCATCTATTTCTTGCAGTATAGGAAACGTTACATCGCCAACAGAAGGCGTGGCTGCACCGTCTGCTAAGGTATTTGGAGCATAGTCTAAAGCAATGATCTCACCAGCTTGCAACGACATAGAGGCATCATTCGCTTCGGCGGGCTCAGCGCCAATGACCAATGCATTTGGCTGTAGTGCGCGAGTTGCCAGTAATGAGCCCGACAATAACCCTCCGCCACCACACGGCGCAAAGACAGCATCCACCTCACCAATTTCGTTAAGCGCTTCTAACGTTGCCGTGCCTTGTCCTGCCACAATATCTTTGTGGTTAAACGGCGGTATCCAGACCGTGTCTGGTGCTTTTGAGGCTTGCTCGACAGCCGCATCTGCTTCTGGACGGGTAGGAAATAGTTTTAATTCAGCACCATAGCTTTGCGTAGCGGCAGCTTTTATTGGCGAAATGGTCTCGCTCGCAAAAATAGTGGCCTTAATACCAAAGTGAGCTGCTGCATAGGCTACTGCCTGAGCATGATTTCCAGAACTATTGGCGACCACATGCTTCGGTAAACGACCTTCCTCTTTCAACCGGGCTAAAAAATTCATGGCGCCGCGAATTTTGAATGCCCCGATGGTCTGTAAGCACTCCGCTTTAAACAGAATGCGGTTGCCCATCCATTTGTTGAGCAACGAAGATTCAACAATCGGCGTTTTCTTTACGTCGCCTTTTATACGTTCATAGGCTTGTTTAATGTCTTCGAAATTTGGGGAAATACTCATTAAGTAACGCTCTTTTCATTTTGGTTTTTTTGTGGGGTAGCGCCGACAAGGGCCTTTACGCACTAAAAGGAAATCGGAAGCCTTACAGTGCCAGATACTATTAGATAACGCCAGAGCCTATACCACATAAGACAATTCATATTTATTTAATAATTCTACTTTAGTATACCGGCGCTAGTTACCGGAGACAGGCACATGTTAAGCAAACACAACCATCGTATTTACGCCTTACCTACGGTTTTGTTTCTTTTTCTCACCTTTTTATTTGTTTCTGCTGGTGTTTTTATTCAAAACGATGAACGCGCAGCACGTATTTCTAAAGCGCAGTCGGTTGCCGAGCAGGTAAAAATTAGTCTTGAAGTTTTCTCAAGCGAACGTATTCAAGCGCTGCACAACCTAATGCGAAACTGGCCCACCTTTGAGCCAAACCAAGTAGACTGGTTTAATGCGCAAGCCCTGTCATTGATGGGCATGCAGCGAGGCTTTTCATCGTTGGTATTTGTCGATGCGAGCGGTGAGATAGCGTGGGTGGCAACACCATCTTCCGGTATCAAAACCCGTATAGACAACAGCCTCATTGGCCATCCTATGGATGCGTTGGGCTTAAACATATCGCGTTTGTCCGAGGATTTGGAAAGCACGCTTTTGTATTCAGATGCTGCTCAACATCACTTTATCGTTGTGGGCAGGGCCATAAGCCCTCAAGAGCCTGAGCACGGATTTCTGGTGGCGGGGTTCGACGTACAAACCATATTAACCGTAATGTTAGGCGAGTTAGTAGGCCCACAGTTTAACTTTCAGCTTAACGCCGACAGTGCAACGCTTTTTCAAAGCGGTGAGTTAGTCAACGATGGCACCATTGTGTCGCTTTTGCCGTTCAGTTTTTTAGAACGCGATTTTTACCTTTCCATGCAGTCTCAGCTAAGCCCATATAACGCAGGCTTGTTAATTATTATGATTGGACTGTTGATGTCAGCGCTAGTTAGCTATGTGCTGCACAAGCAGCTTAAAGGCGCGGTTAATTTGTCTTTGAGTCAGCAGCGTTACCTCACCGCTAGCGAAGCCTCCCTTGATGCGCTTCTTATTTATCAGCCAACAGATGACGACTTTTCTCTAGTAGAAGCAAACTCATACAGTCGCTATCTATTTCGCGGTGCATGTGATGTATTGCGGTCCATGAGCTTAGCCGAGCAAACGCGTTATTTAGGTTTAAGCAGTGAATTTAAAAACGCCAAAAACGTTGCTGAACTTGGCGTGCCTTATGAAGCTCACCTTGCCATTCATAGTGATAAGATTGCGCCTCAATGGATAAAAGTTCAGGTGGTAAAAGCTGGTGACAATATTGCGGTGACCGTAAGGGACGTGACCGAACGTTTTCGTGCCCAGCACGATTTAAAGCGTAGCGAAGAAAAGTATCGCCGCTTAGTTGACGGCATGCACCGCCACTTTGTTTACACCAAGACCGTCGAGCACAACTTTATGTATGTGAGCGCGGGTATTGAAAAGATTTTAGGGTTTAGCGCAGAAGACTTCTGTGAAAACGAGTCGAGATACGTTCGCCAAGTACCTGACGAGACGTTTGAGATACGCCAAACCATTGCCCGTGGCGAAAAGCCCGAGCCTTATATTGTGCATTATCAAGGCAAGGTCGGCGAGCCGTTAGCGATTGAATTTTCAGACACGCCCATTGTCGACGAGCAAGGATTACTGGTTGCCGTTGAAGGCATAGCTCGCGATGTAACCAAAGAGCTGGCGCTGCAGGAAGAAGTGTATTTTCAAGCTAACCATGACCAGTTAACCGGGCTGTTTAATCGCTATGCATTTGATGAGAAACTGCGAACGATCCTTGATGAAACGCATAAAGCGGCTGGTCAGCAGGGCGAGAGCAAGACTTTAAACTACGTTGATTTTGAAAAAGTGGCGAGTATCAATTCGCCTCGCGCTTACCACAAGCAAAGCGTGATGTGCTTTATCGATATGGATCGATTCAAGTTAGTAAACGACAGCTGTGGTCATCCAGCCGGCGATAAGCTACTAAAAGAAATCTCCACCATATTTAGGCAATACGTGAATGGGCAAGATCTGCTTGCCCGAATAGGGGGAGACGAGTTCTGCATTATATTTCGCAATCAAAGTTTGGATGAGGTGACCAAGCGCCTAGACAAGCTTTTATTGGCGATTTCAAATTATCGTTTTGTTTATGACGACAAGTTGTTCTTTGTAGGGGCAAGCATTGGCGTTATCGAAATAAACGAGAGTACACAAAGTGCAGAAGCGTTAATTAAAGCTGCTGACAACGCGTGTTACAAAGCCAAACACTTGGGTCGAAACCGTTACTTTGTGTTTCATGATAATGACTCGCAAATGGCCATTGATGACAGTGAAAACCAGGTGTTACATGCCTTGCATCACGCATTACAAAACGACGGGTTTGAGTTGTATAGCCAAGCTATCATGCCGCTTAACGTGCCCAATCAAGAAGAGGCCGCCCCGCTTCAGCATTACGAGATTTTGCTGCGTCTACATGCAAAAAACAGTGGCCTTATAAGCCCGGGGCTTTTCATCCCGTTGGCAGAACGTCACGGTTTAATGAACAAAGTGGATATGTGGGTGGTAGATAACACCCTTAAAACCCTTGAACGTAACCCCGCTCACATCGATAACGTGGGCAAAGTCGCGATTAATTTATCGGGTATTACATTGGGTGATGAAATGGCGCTGCATAAGATTGCCAAGCGTATGCAAAGTACTTCTGTACCTGCTGAGAAAATTTGTTTTGAGATTACAGAAACAACAGCGGTAACTAACTTAAGCGCTGCTAAACATTTCATTTCTACACTACGAGATTTGGGGTGTAGCTTTGCCTTAGACGACTTTGGTGCTGGTATGTCCTCGTTCACCTACCTGAAAAACCTAGATGTTGATTACGTTAAGATCGACGGCTCCTTTGTGCGAAATATCGTTCACGATCCTATCGATCATGCTACAGTAACTGCGATAAATAATATCGCGCACAGTATGGGTAAACAGACCGTGGCAGAGTTTGTGGTCGATAACGCGACCGCCGAAGTTTTACGAGAGCTTAAAGTAGATTTCGGTCAAGGCTTTGCTTTGGATAAACCCAAGCCACTGGCGCATAGAGTTCAATGGCGAGTTAAACTTGCCTCTGCCTAAAAGGAAATGTCATGGGTTTATTTGATACCATCATGGGTAATGCAAGCGAGACTAGCGCTTCAGATGTTCAAGAAGAGCTTACGCCTATACTTGCTGTTAACGAAACCGTTACCTCTGCGTTTAAGCTAGTGCGCGATTTAAGTGTATTCACAAACAAGCGCCTAATCCTTATTGATAAGCAAGGCCTTACCGGGCGCAAAGTGAACTATCATTCAATACCTTATAAATCTATTACGCAGTTTATCGTTGAGACGGCAGGGCATTTTGATACTGACGCCGAGCTTAAAATTTGGCTGTCGGGCAAAGCCGATCCCATTGAGATTGAACTAAGTGCATCGTCTGCTCAGGCGGTACAGCAAAACCTAGCAACCCAGATGTTTAGCTAGTTTCTGCGTTTGTAATACTTGATAGATGCTTTGAAGTAGCAAGTAAAGAAAGTCTAATCACCCTACAAGTGCACAAAGCGCTACAACGCAAACATGCACAAAATAAGCGTTAATTAAACTGACCAAACAAAAAAGCGATGCTTTCATAAGCATCGCTTTTTGCTTTTCGCTCATTTCTAGGGCTTGTTGAGCTTAGATGTACAGGAGAGATCAACAGGCCCCAGGCTCTAACCGTATTAGTCTTTCAAGTTACGGTTAAAGAAGTTAGTAATAGTTTTATATAAGTGAATGCCCGTTTGCTTGCCTCGAATGCTGTGCTTCTTGCCCGGGTAATCCATAGTTTCAAATGGAATTGCCAAGTCTTGGAGGTGCTTGTAGAGCATCGTTGAATGGGTAAACAACACGTTGTCATCTGCCATGCCGTGGTAAATCAAAAGGTCGCCCTTCAGGTCTTTTGCGTAAGGGAATACTGAAGACGCAGTGTAAGCATCATCATCTGTATTTGGGTTGCCCATGTAGCGTTCAGTGTAGTGGGTATCGTATAGGCGCCAGTCAGTTACCGGCGCACCTGACACGCCCGCTGCGAAGTAATCGCCCGCTTTGAACATGGTCATTAGCGTCATGTAGCCGCCATAGCTGTGACCGTGGACACCAATACGCTCAGCATCAACGAAAGGAAGTGTGCGTAAGAACTCTACGCCAGCAACCTGATCGTCCACTTCAATAAAGCCCATTTTTTTATAAATAGGATCTTCAAAGCCTTTACCGCGATAATTAGAGCCGCGGTTATCTAACGTAAATACCACATAGCCTTGATCAACCCAGTGTTGGAATAGCAAACCACGGTTACCCGCCCAGCTGTTTGTTACCACTTGTGCGTGCGGGCCGCCGTAAAGGTAAACAATAACAGGGTGCTTCTGTTTAGGGTTTTGCTTGGCACTGTCAGGCGTGTAAATTCGATACTTAAGGGTAGCGCCATCCTTTGTGGTGATGTCACCAAACTCAGGTGCCGTCCAGCTATCCATGTAAGCGTGCAGAGGGTGGCCTTCTTCAACTTTATTTTCTTCAAGCCAGGTAATTCGCTCGCCGGTGGCGCTATTTAGGCTAACTTGTGCAGGAGAGTTAATCGTTGAGAAACGGTCAATAAAGATAGAGGCATCTTTGCTAAATGCCGCGCTGTGATACGCGCCTAGTTCAGTGATACGCGAAATCTCGCCGCCATCTAAGGGCACGCTGTAAACATGGCTTTCTAGTGGGGTGTCTTTGCGGCCAGAGAAGTACAAACGGTTGTTCGCTGTATCAATAGCTTCAACACTGTCTACAACCCAGTCACCTTTGGTTAACTGCTTAACCAACTTGCCTTTATTGTCGAAAAGGTAAAGGTGTTTAAAACCGTCGCGCTCAGACGCCCAAATAAATTGGCCTTTGTCTTTTAGGAAGTAAAGGTCGTTATGCAGATTTACCCAGGTATCGCTTGTTTCTGTAAGCAGTACGTTTTCTTTTTTACTGTTAAGGTCGAACGCGCGAAGCTCCAGTGTTTGCTGATCACGCGTTTGCCACTGGTAGGTAAAGGTGGTGTTGTTAGGCATCCACTTACCGCGAGCAAAATAAATGTCTTTATCTTCACCTAAATCCACCCAAGTGCGATCGCCAGAGTTGATGTCTTGAATAGCAAGTTCCACCAAGACGTTTGGCGTGCCCGCTTTCGGGTATTTCTGTTCGATAAGCTTGATGTCGTCAGCATAGATTTCAGAACGTGTGATCACATCTACCGGGCTTTCATCAACCTTGGTAAAGGCAATTTTAGTCTCATCTGGCGACCACCAGTATCCGGTCATACGGCCCATTTCTTCTTGCGCCACAAATTCGGCCATACCAAATTTAATGTTGTCGCCACCTTCTTTGGTAATTGCCGTTTCTTTACCTGATTCAATGTGTTTTACATAAAGGTTCTGGTCGCGAATGAAGGAAATGTAGTTACCTTTTGGTGATAATTTAATATCAGTTTCAAAAGCGTCAGTATCTAAAAGTTGCTTCGCCCCTTTTTCGCCCAGCTTGTGATAAAACACATCGCCACCTAATGGGAAAAGTAATGCTTTACCATCGTCCGACCACTGGTAGCTTACAATACCGCTGCCAGATAAACGCATACGCTCGCGTCGCGCTTTCTCTTCATCAGAAAGCACTTCTTCGCCGCTTTGTAAGTCGTTTGAGTCGAAAAGCATGCGAGTTTGGCCACTTTCAATATGGTATTCCCATAGATCTAGGCGCTCGTAGTCGGTTTGCTTACCTTTAAGAAATGTTACCCGTTGACCGTCAGGTGATACTTTTAACGAACGGGGTGCGTTGCCATCGAGTGAAGGAGAAGAGAAAATACGCTCAATAGTGAGCGTTTCAGCGTTTAAAGCAGTAGAGAGCATAGCGGCTCCAATTAAAAGGGCTTTTTTCATTTTTATCTGCATATTTGACTGTCGAAGGTTTGATTGTAGTTATATCAATTTATGATACAAGGTGCGACATATGAAATCCGCAATGGTGCTAGGAGCGACAGGTTTAGTGGGACGAACGCTTGTAAATATGCTGTTACAGGATAGACGGTACAATGAGGTAACCTGCTTAGTCAGAAAACCGCTCTCCTCCAGTATGTTTAACGACCCTCACAATCGCCTAAAACCTGTAGTTATCGACTTCGACAATCTACAGGACTATCAAGGCTACTTTAGCGTAAATCATGTGTACTGTTGTCTGGGCACCACGCTTAAAAAGGCGGGATCGAAACAAGCGTTTCGCCGCGTTGATTTTGAATATGTTCATGTTGCCGCACAGCTGACCCGAGCTCAGCGCGCGGACAGTTTTGTATGGATATCATCGGTAGGCGCTGATGCTAAAAGCAGTAACTTTTATTTACGAGTAAAAGGCGAGCTAGAAAACGCGATTATGCGAATGCCTCAGTTACCCCATGCCTCTGCCGTACGCCCTTCGTTATTGTTAGGCAATCGCGACGAGTCGCGGACGCTAGAAGATATAGCGCAGAAAACGGCGCCCATATGGCAAAGCATAATGAAAGGCCCGTTAAAGAAATACCGACCCGTTCATGCCGTTGACGTGGCCAGAAATATGATGTCGCTGCAGCGCTGGAAATAAGCGCTCACTGTAAATGTCACAACCTTAACGTGAAGCACAACCCGACTTGATATAGAATGCGCGCCTTTTAACGCACTAGGTAATACGACTTCCTTATGTTCCGCTGTAAACAATTCACCGTAGCACAGGACAAATGCGCGATGAAAGTGAATACCGACAGTCTGATTTTAGGAAGTTGGGCACAGTTTCGCGCAAACCTCAGCCATGCCCCACGCATCTTGGATATCGGCACCGGCAGTGGCATTTTAGCGTTGATGATGGCCCAAAAAGCAGCGCACTTTTGCAATCCGAACGGTGAAGAGCAGAATGTTCAAAGCAGTTCAATTGACATCAGCTCGTTCGATAATGGCGCAGCCAGAATTGACGCGATAGAAATAGATGAGCAAGCCGCAGCGCAGGCCGCTACCAACTTTAAAAATGCAAAATGGGCCAAACAGCTGTTTATTTACTGCTGTGATGTAACTGGCTACACCTCCCCCCACTTGTATGACCTAGTGATTTCTAATCCACCTTACTTTGACACGCCAGCTACACTTTCAAATGCGTACAGCAAGCAAAGCCAATCTCGCTCGGTGGCAAGGCAAACGTCTGCATTGGGCTCAGATGAACTTTTTAGTGCAAGCAGCAAGTTGTTAATAGAACAAGGGCAAATGTACTGTGTGTACCCAGCGTCGATGGAAGCCTCGGTTATCGAAACGGCTGAAGGTTATGGCCTATCGCTGGCAGATATTCTTTATGTAAAGCATACATCTAACAAATCGCCTTATCTTTGCGCGTTCCACTTTAAAAAAGTAATGGAGGGCGCAAGTGATAATCTTAAAAACGTTACTGCACATCGGGAATGGCCGAGCTTAATAGCGAAAAATGCAATCAAAAATGAGCTGATAATTAGGGATCAAAAGGGCGAATATACCAGTGAATACAAAGCCCTTTGTCAGCCTTTCTACCTTAAATTTTAATGAGCTTATATTAATGAACATAGTTGCAGAAGGCTTTGGCGCAATAGCCGTTGTTTTAAATTTTATTGGGTATCGCCAAACTAACGTAGACAAGTATCTGCTTATTTCTGCGTTTGCCTTAAGTGCACTTAGCGTGCATTTTTTTATGCTAGATGCCATGGCCGCAGGCATTGGAACACTGCTTGCCAGCGTTCGTAACTTTATTGCCATTAAACATAGAAGCAATGCCATTTTATTTTTCTTTGTTGCGGTGAATCTAGGCTTCCTCGCTTATGAGTGGTTTGTGCTAGAGCACAGCTGGATAATCTTCATTGCCTATGCGTCTTCACTTATTTTTACAGTGGGATCTTTGGTTATCCGCAATACGCACACTATTAGAAAGGTTTTTCTTGTTGCTGAAACTTTGGGGCTGTTATATGCCATTTCCGTGGGCAGTATTTTTGGAACGGTATTCAATGTAAGTAACTTGATCAGTATTTTAAGTAAGCTGCGCAAGCCCTAACGCTTTAGCAATAAAACTCACCTTATCAATTAGTCTAATTTGCCCACTTTAATCCCGTTTAGTTGGGCTGCTTTTCTGCGACTTACGCTACCTGCTATATGGCTTTTCATATAGTCTGCACACCCTTGTAGGCCTTGCCCTACATGACTTATACCAAAGTTCAATGAGCTAAAGTTCAATATCAATTTGCGTATGTAAGCGTATCATTATTAATCAGTAAGTATGGTTTCAGCAATTTTTCCTCTGAATGTACGGAAGTAGACTCAGTGTGTAGTAATGAGGGGAGTGTGCGCAGTGAAATTAGTAGATAACTCACAACAATTTGACCAATCACCTACGCTTGAACAATCGTTTCAGAGCGCTATTAATGAAGGCGCTGCGGTAAACGTGTTTGAGCTTGCTCAACAGTTTAAAAATACCAACCCTGCTTTTAAAAAACCTCAACTGGTTGAAGAACGCACGAGTTTAGAGACAGAGCAGCTGTGGAAGAAGCGTCTTTCGATGCTGCTTGATGCAGAAAATAAACTTATGAAAGTTATACGTTTTCGCAAAATTACTGGTATATTTACCGTTGCAAGTATGGCTATGTTTTTATTTTCCCTGTACATAGCGCCAACAATGTCGCCAGTATTGTTCTATGGCCTTATTGTTGTAGCTGCATTTGGAATGGCAACGTATCCGGCGTGGTTGTTAGCGTCTAAAAGCAATAAAAAGCAGAGAGATGACATTTCTCGTTTGTTTTATAAAAGTAATCACGAGATTGAAATGTCGGACGGTAAAATTACGTTAATTAACAGGGCGAACTATGCAAGTGTAACGCAAATACACGTATTGGATCGCAAACTTGGACTATTCGCAAACTCGTAGACAACACTACACCTCTCAGTTCATTATTGTTCTGTTAGTAGCATCCTTTATTCTTGGGGTGCTACTGCTGGCACCCATGGATGCATTGGGCCAGCTTCTCTCTTCAATCGTTATCCTCATTGCAATATCCTTGTGCAGCAAAGAAGCGCGACACACGCAAAAATACCAGCATTTATTTCGCATTTTAGCTCTGGTGCTAGCCATTGCGCTTAGCGTCAGGTATTTGCTGTGGCGTGGTATTTACACGCTAACCTACTCAGATTTTCTTTCAATGATTGCCGTCTGGCTATTATTTGGCGCTGAAATTTATGCGGGGATCACTTCAGTGTTAGGGGCGATCGTTAACGCGTTTCCGCTCAGTCGACCGCTTTTGTCCCTGGAAGGGGTAGATAAATCAACTCTGCCCAGCGTAGACGTCATGATCCCGAGTTATAACGAAGATGAAGGGATATTAGAAGTTACTATCCGCGCTGCAAAAATGCTCGATTACCCTAAAGAAAAGCTTCGTATTCATTTGCTTGACGATGGCGGAACCGACCAGAAAATTAACGCTGAAAACCCTGCGTCAGCGGCCACTGCAAAACAGCGGCGACAAGATTTGCAAGCACTGTGCAAACGCTTGGATATTACCTATCACACTCGAGCAAAAAATGAGTTTGCCAAGGCGGGTAATGTGAACAGTGCAATACAAAATACCACGGGTGATTTGATTGTTATCTTGGATGCTGATCATGTTCCTACTTCGGATTTTCTTGATAGAACCGTGCCGTGGATGCTTAAAAACGAGAAGGTCTTTCTCGTTCAAACCCCTCATTTTATGGCTAACCCAGATCCTGTTGAGCGTAACTACTTCTCTGCGTTTACTCGCATGCCTTCAGAAAACGACATGTTTTACGGCACTATACAGAAAGGCTTAGACTACTGGGGGAGTTCCTTCTTCTGTGGATCAGCCGCATTGATGAGAAGAAAGCACCTCGATTTGGTGGGGGGCATTTCCGGCGACTCTATCACTGAAGATGCAGAAACCGCGTTAGATCTTCACAAAATGGGCTACGAGTCTGTATATGTGGACAGACCTATGGTAAGCGGCCTTGCGCCAGAAACTTTTGATGCGTTTATTCAGCAGCGTATGCGCTGGGCACAAGGCATGACGCAAATTTTACTACTCAAAAAGCCTTTTAAAGCGCAAGGACTAAAATGGTATCAGCGAGTGGGCTACATGAGTTCAATCATGTTTTGGCTGTTCCCGTTTGCTCGCATCATCTTTTTGCTTATGCCACTGGCGTATTTGGTCTTTGGGCTTCAGGTTTACCATGCATCGATGCTGGAAATTTTTGCCTTCACCCTGCCTCACGTTATTGCCACTTACATGATATCCACCATGCTCTTTGGGCGAACCCGATGGCCCTTAGTGTCAGAGTTATATGAAATATTACAGTGCGCATTTACGCTAAATGCATTAATCAAGGTTTTCTTAAAGCCGCGGGCACCTTCATTTGTTGTGACGCCAAAAGGAGAGAGTCTTGACAGAACCTTTGTATCGCCACTATCGAGCGTGTTTTACTGGCTAATATTGGTAATCACATTCGCATTAGGGAGCGGTGTCTATAAGTTCATAACAGAGCCTCTTACACGCGAACTTACTGTGGTGGTCATGTTGTGGAATGTATTTAATTTGATTCTATTGTTGTCTGTTCTTAGTGTGTTATTAGAGCGGAAACAGGTGCGTAGTCAGGCACGTCTCCCAGCTACCAATAGTGTCGTTATTAAGACTACAAGCGATGAAGCTTGGGTTGGAGATTTGGTCGATCTTTCGCTTGGTGGAGCTCGGTTACGCTTGAAAGGTGAGGGAGCGTTAGTACCTGAAAATGCCACGCTCACATCGTGGAGTCACGCACTGAATAAGAACGTTCATTTGCCAATTAGCGTTCTGCATTACGACAATAGGTCAAAAATTCTTCGAGTACGCTTTATGCCTCAAACCGAAGAACAAGAAAACGAAGTCGTCGCCTATTCACTGTGTGATAGTCTGCGCTGGATGTCGTTTCAACGAAGAAGAACAAGGGCTATCTCATACTGGTTCGGCGCAAAACATGTGTTGAAAGTTGGGTTAAAGCCTGTTTTATTGCATATGCTTGTATTAATGGGGAAGTTCGCCGGGAAATTAGGTTTGCTTGCTAAACCGGCAAAGGAAAATCAATGATAAAAAAATACCTTATGTTCATCGTATGTTTGTGCATGCCTTTTACCCTAGCGGCGCAAACTGACACGTATCGATTAACCGACTTTTTTGGCGGTGAAAGTACCGTGCGCTTGCAGGGAAAATCTGCCTCCATTGATATTCCAATTCCCCTTAGTTCAGTCACTGATGTGGACAGCGCGCTACTTACATTAGAAGTGGTCAGCTCGCAGGCGTTAATCAAAAAACGTTCTCAGCTGTATGTGAGATTCAATAATGCGACCATTGGACAGATTGCGTTCGACCCAGACAGACCTTCTCTTGTATCTGAAATTGCGATCCCTACTTCATTGTGGCGAGCCGGGTTTAACTCTCTGACACTAGCGGTAAGTCAGCACTATGCCGAGCAATGTGTTGACGGCAGTGCGCCTGAATTGTGGAGCGAAATTAATGCATACAACTCAACGCTAAAAATTGCGACGTCGGTGAATGAAAAGCGCTTCACGTTAGATGAGCTGAGCGGATTCTTTAATCCAGGAATTGGCGGACAGCGAAACGTTCAGCTTTACACGGCGCGAGAAGCTGATGATCAAATTAAATATCAGACACTTCCCATTGTTGCTCAAGCACTGTCTCTTAGGAATCAATATCAGCCGCTTATTATCGAGCATGACAGCTTTGATGATGGTTACGTTTTGCCCCAGCTAGAAGACACAGAAAATAGTTTTTGGAACGACCAAAATGTTGCTCGCTACGAGCGTTCTGCATGGTATCTCAAAGCCAAGCAAAAGCAGCCTGTTCATGTTCTAGTTGGTACAGTCGACGCATTATCACCTGTGTTATCTGACGAAGTGATTAACGACATTGATGGCGCGTTTCTAAAAGCACAGCGCACACCAGCGTTCGTTAAGGATAGCAACGTGATTGTACCGGCTAGCTACCGCCTTATTGTCAGCGGTACTACGCAAGAAGAAGTACTTGAGGCAGCGAAAGCCTTGGCGGTAATGGACGATGCGATTAACCCTATTTCACAAGTCACCGTACTTTCACAGTCACAAATGCAGGCGGAAACGCTGCAGCGTCATCGCATTCTGAACCCTGACAATCACTACACATTCCAAGACTTTGGTGTGGCGACCACGCAGTTTAGGGATGAGGGGAACTTCACAAAACGGGTGTCATTCAGATTGCCTGCAGATTTTTATGTACCTGAAAACGCGAGCGTGAGCTTGCTCTTAGACTTTGGGTATGGCGCAGGTTTTGGGCCAGGTTCGGTTATGAATGTAAGCGTGAATGACGAACTTGTACACGGTTTGTCTCTTAATAATATTAACGGACAATCCTACCGAGACTATCAGTTAAGAATACCTGCACGGTTCTTCAAAGGCGGGACGAATAATTTAGACTTTGCGGTAACCATGAGAGCGCCGTTAGCAGGTGTGCCTTGTGATGATATTCCTGGTTCCCACCTCGTGTTCCAGCTTGATGATTCTTCGGCAATAAAGCTACCTGACGCAGGAAACGTGGCAGTTCAACCTAATCTCGTCTTGCTTTCAGAAACGGCTTACCCGTTTGCGCGCTTTAAGTCAGCACCATCGTCAACCATTGCTATTCCGTCAGATGACTATTTAGATACAGCGTTAACCCTTTCAGCGAAATTAGCGCAAGTAGCCCAAGTGCCTTTATTGAACGTGAAAATAGCAACTGGAAACGACATTACAACCGAAGGTTCTGTGATTGTTCTAGGTACCCCTGAAAGCTTAACGAATATTGAGCAGTCTGAATTCAGTACGGCCATTGAGGCAACGAAACGCTGGTCTTATCGGTTACAGAACAATCTGTACAATCGCGTAAGAAACCTGACTGACGACCAGTCTTTCAAAGAAATGCGCATAGACGGTCATACCGTTCAAGAAAGTGACTTAGGTGAGCAAGCAGTACTTACTGCACAGGCACACCCTGTTTCATCACAAACCGATACCTTGTTCATTGTTGCAGCGCAGACGCCGGAACTTCTTCAAGCTAGAGTCGAGGATCTGGTTAGTTTGTCGATGTGGGGGCAGATGGCAGGGGATTTCTTCGCATGGAAAGATGGTCTTTCGCCATCACTCATCATGCAGGTAAGCGATAAATATGAAGTGGGTGAAGCCGACGACAGCTGGCTGCATTTACGACTATGGCTGTCTAACAACCCGTGGTATTGGTTAATAGGCTTCATATTGGTTGTATTTGTTGTGAGCCTACTTATTTACCTGTTGCTTAAACGCAGAAATAAACAAGTGCAAGACTCATGGTAAAGCTGCATTACGCAACAAAAGCGACGCTAGTGATAGGTTTTTTGTTCCTGTTGGTGTCGTGCTCTACCAAGGAAGATAGCGAATTCAAGTCTCAGTACATAGCGTATAGGGCATTGTTTGTTGACGGCGGGCGCGTGGTAGACACAGGAAATGATGATGTGTCTCACAGCGAAGGGCAAGGATACGGTATGCTCTTTGCCGTCGCCGCCAACGACAAAGACACCTTTGATGCATTATGGCATTGGACCCAACGTACGCTCATGCGCGAAGACGGGCTATTTAGCTGGCGCTACCGACCTTGTGTGGATAATTCATCTTCTTGTATCGATGACCCTAATAATGCCTCTGATGGTGAGATTCTTATTGCGTGGGCATTATTGCGTGCAAGTGAAAAGTGGGGGGTTGGTAAGTATGAGGAGGACGCCAGGAATATTGTACGTGCTGTCGAGCAGAAACTTCTGGTGGTGAATAATAACAGTGTAGTGCTCTTGCCAGGGGAATACGGATTTGCATCTGACCAAACAGGAAATAGCAGCCTTCAGCTAAATCTGTCCTATTGGGTTTTTCCCGCCATAACTGACCTGTCTTCGCTGTCGGATACTCCGTCACGTTGGGAAAGCCTGTTCGAGTCGGGCTTGATCTTGCTGTCGAATATGCAGTTTTCTACCTACCAATTGCCCAGTGATTGGGTGCGTTTCACCCCTAATAGTGCTGAGTCCGATAACAGTAAAATTGGTGCGTTAAGTTTAGATAATGTGATATCGCCTGAGTTTGGTTTTAATGCGATCCGTATACCGCTTCAGCTAGCATGGTCCCCACGTTTTCGCCAAAACGCTAGATTAACTGAGAAGCTACTTTCTCCCTACTATGCATGGTGGGCGATAACGCCTACGCCAGCTACCATCAACCTGTTAAACGAGGAAACCGCTGAGTACGAAATGTCTAAGGGAATGCGTTCAGTGCAGATGGCGGTAAACAGCTTGATGAAATCAGAAGAAAAGCAAAGGCCAGAGTGGCCTGAGATCAATCGAAACATGGATTATTATTCGGCAAGTTTAACGCTGCTTTCTATGCTAGCAGTTTTGGATAACGCATCGTGAAAACCCGGTTTACTCGCACGTCTTTGTATCTGGCACTAGGCGCTTTGGCCACGTCACTTGTGTCGGTGCAGGCATACGGACAAGCTAAAACAACGTACAAAGAAAAAGATCTGGGTATATTACCTGCACAACAAGATCAGCCGGATTTAACAGGGCTTTGGTACCATATTAATGAGCGACAGATTCAGCAAGCCAATGAAGAGTTTACGCGCTTAAAAGCTCGTTACCCTACGTGGCAGGTGCCACAAGAAGTCGAAACCGAACTAAACAGAATAAACGGCCGCTTAAAAGGTACTATCAAGCCTGTAGTGTCAGAGCCAAGAGAATCGCTTCAGGCTTTAAAAAAGCAGCCTAATAAGCCCGCTTCTAAAGCCCTCCCGCTCGAACAATTTGCTCAGTTAACGCCGAAAGCCAGAGCAAATACGCCGAAGCAAAAAGTTGAAACGCTTATTGCATTGAGCAATCAAATTAAGCGTACTGATTTTTACTTGCTTATGGGTTGGACCGCCATTGATAAAGGCATGTTAGAAATGGCAACGCAGCAGTTCTCTCAGGCTCAACAATCGGCAGTTCGTGATATCGATAAACAATCCGCTCAACAAGGCCTTAACAGTGTCACTGGTATTAAGCTACAGCAGGCATTGTCTTTGCGCGATACGACAACGCTGGAGCAATTTCTCAAATCTGATAACAGTGGCTACGTGAAAGAAGTGCTGCAGGGCGCGGCATGGCAACAATACGACTTGAAAAATTACGACTTTGCCGACGCGCTATTTAGTTTGGTGAACGATAATGAAGGCAGGTATTTGTCACTTAGCGCGCAAAGTAGCGACACGGCCAAGCAAAGCGCGTTCGACCTAGCATGTAGTATCAATACTGAAGTTTTCATTCGACGCTGTGCTGATGGTCTGGCTAGCCGACAGGCTCAGTTTTACGATACACGGCGCTACAAGCAAAGTATTGAGTCGGGAGAAGCACTCGCCCGTTTGAGACCGTTAAGTGTAGATGAGCAAGCACTAATTGGGTGGGCTGCTAAAGAGATACAAGACACCACAACCGCCACCGCAGCGTTCGAGCGAGTGCTCGCGAAGACGCCAACCGATGCGGTAATTGCCAATGAATTGGTTACAATTAATCAAGACGACGAAGCCACACTGAACCGATTGGCGCTGAGATACAGTGCGGTAAAAAGCATATTGCAAGAACGCACCACACGTAACGCCTGGCCCAGAAAACAGTTTTGGCTAGCCTATCAAAATCGCGATGCGCGGGGAGTTACAGCACAAACTAAAGATGGCCTAAGTGCAGTCTACGGTATTAATACTCGCAGTCGAAGCGGAAGTGAGGGGCTCGGTAATTTCGATGTTCTGTCGCAATATATTGGTATTGGCAGCGGTTATGAAAACTGGCTGTGGCAAGTATCACTCGACTATAAGCAATTCTACAGCGGTCGCCCTCAAGTTGGCGACTGGTTTGGTAACAAACAATTGAGTGGAGCATTTTCGGGAATAAGCGGCTTCGAAGATAAGGGGCTTCGCGCCGAAGCGCATTATCAGGCACCTGATTTCAATTTTTACGCTAACCTTGAATATGCCATGTTCGATCAACCCGTTGGCGCTAAAGTAACCGGGCAGATATCTGCAACCAAATTTCTTACCAGTACAACGGTAGCTGCAACCTTGTTTAGAAAGGCAAAAGAAGACAGCTTATTAAGCCAAACCGGAACCTTCAATGCTGATCATGCGAAACCTTGGGGCTACGTGATAGAAAGTGGCATAAGAGGGTTAGTAGCGCATGCAGTGGCCGACAACTGGTCTGTTGCAGGTACTGCTCAGGTTAGTCGCTTAGAAGGCGAGCAGGTTGCCGATAATAGCGCGCTCTCCCTACGGGGAGATGTAAGTTACGATATTGCTACCATGATATCTCCCAAGCTTGACTATTGGCGTGTAGGGCCATTCTTGAGCTATACAAGCTACGATAAAAATTTAAGCGGCTTTACGGTCGGCAATGGTGGTTACTTTAGCCCCAGTCAGTTTGTCAGCATTGGGGGCTATTCAGAGCTGTTAACGCTTGAGGCGCTAAACTGGCAAGTTAAACTTCGAAGTTCACTTGCGCTTTCACGTGTTGAACAAGACGATGAACTGCGCTTTCCGATTGGAGGTGCATTTCCTACGGCAGACGAGAACGCGACCCTTGGTGAAAGCTCAGATACGGGTTTAAGCGGAAATTTTATGGCTGAAGGTCAGTATCGAATCAATCACAACTGGATTGTGGCTGGGTATATAGGAAAAGCATTTGCGGTTGAGTACCAAGCATTTGAAGCGGGTATTCAGATAAGGTGGCGAGAAGGGCGAGGTGCTGGTGTAACAAGCGATGAGCTTTTGCTGTCTTCGCCAAGATTAAGCGGCTTTGCACTATAAAGCCGCTTTTGCCTAAAGATTCACTCTCTTTTTAAAGCGTTAATTCGCTTTTCTACGTCTAGCTAGCATAAAGCAACCTGCGCCGAATAAAAGCGCGATTGAAGCTGGCTCACTGACATTGATAGCGCCAAAACGATAATTATTTACTTGGCCTGTTGGTGCATTGTAGTTTTGACCTTGGTCGTTAACCAATTGCACTAATGGAGTAGTTAGACTGTTAGCAATAACGTTGCCGTCTACATGACCATTATAAAAGCTTAGCTCTGCATATGGCGCCAGTACACTACCTTTAACACCCACACTATGTAGTGTAAGAAAATCAGCATCAACAAAGTTAAACAAGATGTTGTTGGTATAAAGGCCATCATGACGCTGACCTACATTGTTGTCATTGTCTCTGTACTGGCCATTTTCTCTGAAATATTCATTTTCCTGCGTAAAGGCCGTATTAAAGAAGCCAGTGTTAAATAACTCAACTGATTCACCGTACACATTGATGATGTTGTAGCTGGTGGTTGAGAAATCGTAAACAATGCCTTTATCAGCAGCGCTGAACCAACTAGCGTCAATATTGTAGATATTGATATCATCAGAGCCAGAGAAGGTAATGGTATTTAATACATCCTTGCTCGCGTCGGTACAAGCAACCGCTTGATCCGAATCGTTAGCGTCAGTGCACGACAATGTTGTTGTGCCATTCACCGACATCGACGCAAACTCCTGAGACTGCGCTGTTACTTCGGCAGCAATAGCATTAAAGTCAATATTGTTAACGTCAGCCTTACTCACGCTGCCCTGTTCAACAGATGTTGCTGTCGAACCGTTGATAGCGGTGTAATTGTTAACGTCGTTAAGCGTTACGGTACCGTTAACTTCGCTGCTATCAAGTTCAACGCTAGACTCAGCAAATACGTTTCCGTTTTCAACTTGGGAGCCATATAAAGTAGGGTTACTCACACTGTCGTAAACACTATTAGGCCCACCAAGTTTCACAGTATTGGCGTGCACATCACCTGATACAACATTTGAGTTACCTAGTTTGACATCACCTTTCGATGAGATACCGCCAGACTTCACCGTAGAATTAATGAGATTTACAGTCTGCTGAGCGTTAACCGCTTTATCGAATGTGAGTTCAGAGCCAAACAGCATACCTGACACGGTAGTTGAACCACCGTGAACATCACCGCGCGTGAAATGAAGGTTACCGCCTACGGCAAGAGCAGACTCAGACATATCTGGCGATAGCAGTAAGCCGACATTGAAATCGGATACGTTCATTTCGCCACCGACTGCTAGTCTTCCTTCAACATCGGAAGATTGGCCGGTAAAGCTATCGAAGATGAATGCGTTATATTCAAACGCTTCACTTAGTTCAATTTTGGCGGCAGACACTTGTGGTGCTGACATAACCGCTGCAAGTACAGCAGTGTAGAGTATTTTTTTTTGCATAATGGCTCCAGTGACATCAGAGTCTGGAACCGAGTTTCAACATGGATTTTCCAGACACACCGAATGGTACGATCTGAACAAAATTCATGCGATAGCACAAGAGATACTTTGGTATAAGGTCTTATACGAAAAAAGCCACCCGAAGGTGGCTTTCTTTAATTTGCGTGGTCAGAAAGGCGTTTTAGCTGCTCTTTTTAACCAAAACAGATACTTTATCAATACCTGCAATTTTAACTTGGTTCATAACTTCTACCACAGTACCGTGCTCACTGTCTTCGTGAGCCTGGATAGCAGCTGAATCCGTGTTGTTTTCCGCTAGGTATGTTTGCGTGTTTGCAACCACACGACGAATATCAACTTCGCGGCCGCCCATCATAATTGTGCCATCAGCATCAATACGGATAGAAAGCGCTTTTGAAGGCTTATCGTTTTTCGCTTGATTATCTTCAGGACGGTTTACATCCAAACCTTTCTCTTTCACGAACGAGGTCGTTACGATGAAGAAAATCAACATGATGAACACGATGTCCAACATGGGGGTCATATCAATCTGAGCCTCGTCTTCAGCCGAGGTATGCTTCTTTCTTTTCATCTCGTCTTCTTTCTTCTGTTACGTTCGAGCGCTTTAGTATACTGCTTGTTACAAAAATATACAGGGTTTTGTACAAAAACAGTGTGCTCATTAACACTTGTTGTTGAAAAAATACTCAGTTTCACAGTAATAAAACAACAAACTAGGTTTGTTTATGTGAAATAGCGACACCTAATTGGTAAAAATACAACATCAATGCCTGATTGAGTGATGTACGCAAGTTACCATGAGGATAAATGCCAAGTCTAGCTTCCGTTGATTTTTTTGTCCCCTGCACCAAAAATGCGTTTTTGATCTCGTGATCTTGAATACAGGCTTCAAATGCGCGGGCAGCCATCTCCTGAGGCATAGCATAATAATACATTTTTAACGCGCGATCAGCTTCTACGGATCGCACAAAGTACTCATTTGGTCTTTTTTGATCATTTAGGAACAATAGCGAGAAACAATCGCTCAATTTTTGATTCAACGGATGAGGATTCATCGGGGCATTGTCGAGCCAGGCCTGTGTGGCAAAGCTACCGACAGCAATACCGTCGAACATGCGCGGCGCAATATAGTGATCGAAAGCGTGAAACCACTCGTGGGCTAGCGCTCCGGCTCCTGCATTTTTTGCTAGCGCAAGCTGTCTTTTCGCACTGTTGTAGTGGGCACTGCTGTGTTTTTGACCGCCACTGCCAAAAGCCAGTGACAGGGATCCGTTTAACGATAACACCTGTTCATTGATATTTAAGATCGCGACCAGATCGTAAAGCGCATCGAAAAAGAGGTTGGCAGCGATCTGTTGTTCTTCTGCTGTTACCCATCTACCCACAGTGATCGTAGCGAAATTAAACAGTTTGCGAATATCTTGAAATGAAACATCAGCGCCGTCCCTGTGGCTTGGGCCGTTGCGATAAAACTGCTGATGAATACGGCCTTTACTTTCCAACACTGACATCCGAAATTTATAGGCGTTAAGCCATCGAGACCAATAACTGTTCGCACCATGCTTCGATGCGTGCGTCTGTTTTGTCGTATTGGTTTTCATCGTCAAGAGACAGGCCAACAAACTGAGTTTTGTCTTCGGTTAACGCTTTTGAGGCGGTAAACTCGTAGCCTTCGTTTGGCCAATAACCCACGATCTTACAGCCTGATGGCAATATTGCATCGTGAAGCATGCCTAGTGCATCTTGAAACCATTCACCGTAACCAAGTTGATCGCCAAGTCCGAATAAGGCGATGGTTTTCCCTGATAAATCCAAACCGTGCACTTCTTCCCAATGAGACTCCCAATCTTCCTGGAGCTCGCCAAAGTCCCACGTTGAAATACCAAAAATGATAATGTCGTATTCGGCCGTGCGCGTTAGGTTAACGTCTTTAATGTTGTGAAGGTCAACAATATCTTCGTCGAAAAGGCTATTGAGCTGCGCTTGGATTTTTTCTGCTGCCATTTCGGTATAGCAGGTTGTTGAGCCGTAAAATAATCCGATGGACAGTGCGCTATCACTCATTAGATACCTCTTTTGAACTAATCGTCTTTAGAAGCTGGGAATTCTACCTCTTTACCGTTGCTCAACAAAGCTTTGCACTGAACATCGGTGTTTTTCTGTGAAATTTTTAATACACCAATGGCGCAACCGTTGAATAATTCGCCATAGCCCAAACTTGGTTCTCTCGCTTTTACCGACATATTTCGGCGTCTTGTGAAAAGGTTGAGGGGCGATTTGGAGCGATAAAGCACGCGGTTTAATCTATCTAGCCATTTGATCAATCCATCCGGAAAGGCGTTTTTTAATCCGCTGCAGGTGAACTGGGTGATGTGAGGGCTGTTGCGCCTAAAGCGCAGGCGTACATCGTATACAAAGGAATAGTGCACATCGCCAGATAGAATGATGAAATCGGGGGGCGTTTTGTAATGCCTGAATATGTTTAATATAACGTTCGCGGTGCCTTTGTGGGCCATCCAGTTCTCAGCATCAACAGTAAGCGCTTTGCCAAAAAACGTAAACACCTTTTGAATGGCTTCGATAACCTTTACACCATAAATGGGAGCGGCAGAGACAACGATGACAGATTTTTTGCCTATTATCGAATGCTGAAAATCACACAGTGCTTCCCAGTCCATTAGCCCCGAGGGCTTATTCATATTAGATTCACTGCGCCAACGCTGCGTGCGGGTGTCTAAAACCTCAATAGGTGGTGTGGTATCTAAACGGTAATGCCACTGATCAAAATCCAAAAGATCATCAATGATTTCATCGTGCGAGTTTAAACCGCTTTCTCCCATTGATTCTTGTACTTTAGCAATTAATGGCGCTACTTTTTTTGGTGCATTTCCCCATCCTTGGCAAAGCAAGTAGCCGATAAGCGCATTGCCGATCATGCGTTTTGATAGAGGGTTTCCATAGACTTCTTGTTCCCAGCCCCGGGTTAAGTTCCAATCGTCGGTAACATCGTGATCGTCAAAGATCATATAGGTAGGAATATGTGCCAGAGCCCTACGTACCTGCGGTAGCTGTTTTACAAAGCCGTTAAGCGTCTCGTGTTCTTTGTCGAAAATGGCGTGGTATTTTGGGGGGATCCCATCTTTATCTATATTGATATCAGCCCAAAGCGTGTCGGACCACACCAGTAAATACATAGCGATGATCTCCGCACTGCCAATCAAATGGTTTTGCGCGTTTACTGATGTGAATACCGGTTTTTTCTTAGCACCAAAGAATATTGAAGACAGTACCGTATTGGTCGCAATTTGTGGCAGAAGCTGCTCTCGTTCGTAATACCCATGTTCATGTGTGGCAAGTTCATTAGTGTTGGTTACTACTGCCCCTTCCAGTGCTTCATGATAAAGACCTAAACGGTCAATCACGCTGTGTATGGCTTTAAGCATAGGACCTGCGACATCATCAGCGTAAATTTGATCGCCCGTCATCAACAGGAGATCGGGAAAATCATTTTGCTTTTTGAACGCATTTTTATGGAGTACATCTACTTGTGCTAGGGCATCATCACTGTGAAAGTGAGGCTTTCGGCATGAGCCGTGCAATATGGTCTCGGGAGTCTCGGTGTAGTGGAAACATAAGGAAGACTGTCCATCGTAAAGAAGCCCGCGTTGTTCATTTTCCCATGAAGCCTGCTGAGCATCGTCGCTAAAAGATAGCGAGTAACCTATCCGCGCAGTATCTTCGAAGGGCTCTGACGAAGTGAAAGAGAGCAAGTGTATAAATGCGTACTTACCTACGCGTATGGTTTCGCGTTGACAATTGCCGCTGACGACGACTTCATTTGCAGATAGATTTAGCGCAGGTGAATCGGCGTTACTGGTTACTACCCAAATATGACATTCTGTAGATGTCACCTTTCTTACTATTGGACCTGCAATAACTTGGGGCAAGTGCTGCGTAGAAATGACGCTCTCCTTTAATTTTCGTCAATATTAATACACGTAAGCGTGTTAACTAAATATGCTGCACATTAATCGAAAACATGATGACAGCACGACTATTTAACGTTGCCAAATCATATATGTACTCAGCAAACCTGATGTCTATCGCATAACCTTACTCTTTTTTGTGAATAAACGGTATGCTCGATATACTCCCTTACAATTTTTTCAGTTTTACCTTTTGCTCTCGTCTTAATAAACGGAGAGAGGACTTCACACTATGCTAAAATATTTAACCAGTGCTGTGCTAACCACTTTACTGATAAGCGCCTGTAGCGAGCCGAAAGACGTTGTTATTACTCCTGAACCTCAAGACTTAACAGAAGTCACTGTGGGTAAATGGATCCTTGATGAAAAAGGCAACGTTATGTTTGATCCTCAAACCTCAGGGTTAGTGGTGCTAGACGGTCAACTTGTCACTATCGCAGATGCTAGCGCTGATACCACTCAACAGTTGAAACTTCATAGCATTTCACCAGATTCCGCAACGCTGAGCGCATCGAGCGAACGCTTTTCATTTTCCAACACCGTGCGCCGAAGCTGTTTTTATAGCTATTTGAGTGAGCAGCCTGATTTAGAAGCGCTAGCCGTAGACCCCAGAGATACTAACGTAATTTATACGGTTACCGAAGATGCTACCCGTACCGGCGCATTAAGCCCTCGCTGTGAATCCAAATACGAGGAAACAGGGTCAACAGATTACCCTACCTTGTTGGTAAAATTGACACGAAAAGATAATGGCTCGGTTGAAATGTCGGATGTGCGACCTCTTCAGTTTCCCAACGATTTTGAAGTAGGTAATTTTCCTAACGACGGCATTGAAGGGTTGACGATGGCTGAAGACGGCACGTTATATCTGGCGCTAGAGAAAGATAAAGCAGGACAGCCAAGAATTTTTACATTGGCTGTTGATGAAGACTTTTTCTCGTCGAATGATTTTGCCACAGTGAGCGAGCCTAACCTTCAACTTCCTTCGTTTACTTCGGGTAATCACCCTATCAATGGACTGGCGTTATATACTCATTCAACGGGCGCATCCTATTTGTTTGGCGCAGCAAGAAACGACAATGAACTGTGGGTAATTGATGTGAGTGGCAGTAAGCCAACAAAGCGTATCCCTATTACTTTCGACGTTGCCGGAGACCAGAGTTGCGAACAGTACACAATGGATAATTCGTCGATGGAAGGATTAGTGACCATTGAAAATACCTTGTGGATCATTAACGATCCTTGGGAGAAAAACTACCTTAAAAACGCGACGTGTGAAGCGCATAAGAAGCGTTATGAAGACTTAGCGCCTTTATTATTTCCACTAGAAATTAACAGCGTTTGGTTTGAATAATAAGAAAACGAATAGATTGAAAAACAAAAGGGTTGCTTTTAAGCAACCCTTTTTATTGTTGGCTAACGCTATTGATAGCGCGCTTAATATCGCTGTTTTATTTATGCGTCGCTGCGAAGTCGAGAAGCGAAGGTTTTTTTGAACTTCGCAAGTTTAGGCGCCACCACCATAGAGCAATATTGGTTTTGTGGATTATTTTTGAAGTAATCTTGGTGGTAGTCTTCGGCGTCGTAGTAGTTATTTACTGCTACTATTTCAGTCACTACGGGATCGGGCCAAATCTCTTCTTCTGTGATTTCTGCGATAATTTTTTCTGCTTCAGCTTTTTGTGTATCGTCGTGATAGAAAACCGCGCTGCGATACTGTGTGCCTACATCATTGCCCTGTCTGTTAAGCTGTGTAGGGTTATGCAGCGCAAAGAAAATTTCTAGTATCTCTCGGTAGCTAATGCTGTCGGCATCAAACGTCACTTGTACCACTTCAGCATGGCCAGTATTTCCTTTGCATACCTCTTCATAGGTTGGATCGGCCTTTTCGCCTCCAGCATAGCCAGAAATTGCTTTTTCCACGCCTTCAACGCTATTAAACGCTGATTCGATACACCAAAAGCATCCGCCTGCCAACGTGGCGACTTGTAAATTTGCCATAGTAAAAACCTCTCTTAATCTTTGTCTGTAGTGTGGGTGCGGGTAGGTCACAACACAAGTCATCCAAGCGTGTTTTTTTATCGTATAAACGAATATTAAATAAGAATAATGTGCGAGCTGAGTGAAAGGTTTTAACATGTGAGGCTAGCTGCTTTCTTTCAAGCAGTTTGCAACTGGTAAGAATGCGTATAAACGTGTTCAAAATTTGGCAGAGGTATTCAGTCGTGATTATTTTCTATGACGGGTATTGTCCGTTGTGTATCGCTGAAATGCGTCATTTAAGAAAAAGAGACAAGCACAACAAATTAACATTGGTAGATATTCAGGCCCCCGATTTTTCGAACCGTTATCCAACCATGGATTGGCATGCACTCAATGCAAGAATTCACGGACTTCGTGAAGACGGGACGTTGATAACTGGCCTTGATGTCACTCATGAAGCATGGAAAGCCGTGGGCATGGGTTGGCTATATGCACCGCTTCGCTGGCCTGTTATTCGTCATGTAGCCGATGCTTTCTACAATGTATTCGCAAAGCATAGATACACCATTTCATACCTGTTAACAGGTAAAAAACGCCAGTGCGATCGCTGCATACCAGGAGAAGCCAGTGAAAAATAACGTCCTTATAGTGGGCGCGTCGGGCGGTATTGCGTCTGCGCTTATTGAGCAATATAGCAGTGATGGTGCTAGGGTGTTTGCGGTTAGTCGCGCCCCTTTATCTGACACCAATCATTCTGGGGAAGTTACCTATCATCAGCTGGCCGAACAGGACGATAGGCACATTAGCGAATTTGTTGAACAGCTGGCTGAACAGCAGGTTGTGTTAACTACGGTAGTTATCACAACAGGATTTCTACACCGCGAAAGCGATGGCATTCATCCTGAGAAACGTTTGGAAGATGTCAGCGAGCAGGCCTTAGCGGCTTATTTTTCGACTAACAGCATTATTCCCGCAATGTGGCTCAAGCATTTGGTGAATATTATGAGTAAAGAAGGCTCAACCCTTGTTTGCTTAAGCGCGAGAGTAGGGAGTATTTCAGATAATGGACTTGGCGGGTGGTACGGCTACCGCGCGTCGAAAGCGGCGCTCAACATGTTGGTTAAAACGGCGTCGGTAGAATACAAGCGCAGATTGAAAGACGTGATGCTTGTTTGTTATCACCCTGGGACGGTTGATACGGGGCTTTCTAAGCCTTTTCAAAAGAATGTCGCCGCCAAGAAACTGTTCACGCCTGAGTTTACCGCTAAACAGCTCATTCACCACCTTTCGGCGCTTAATCGAGACCAAGCTTGTCATTTTATCGACTGGAATGGCGAAGTGGTAACTTGGTGATACGGTCTAACATCATTTCAGCAAGTCCAACATCAAGACTTTTTATTTCACTGCTGTTACCATGCTATTTTTGGGAATGGTGCAGCGTATTGATAAGCCCATAGAGGTAGCAATACAACGCGTTGACGCCACACGTGAGTCATAACAACAAACGCCATCCTGATAATAAATAATACCAGTTCGCTCGGCTTGATTCTTACGAATAGTAAGTACCGACAACCAGCATAAATTGTGAGCTCACGACGTGTTTGTGCATCACAAGGCGTGATACGGCGAACTGCTATAACAATAACTCAACAAGAGGAAGGGATATGAGCGGGGCCAGAGAACAGTTCGGATCGCGCATAGGTTTTATTTTGGCTGCTGCAGGTTCTGCGGTAGGCATAGGTAATTTGGTAGGGTTTCCTGTCGGTGCAGCTAAAAATGGCGGTGGTGCATTTCTTTTAATGTACGCTATTTTCGTTTTTGCCATTTGTTTACCGGTAATGCTGGCGGAAATGTCAGTTGGTCGCCATGCTAAAAAAGACCCGCTTGGTGCATACAGTGATATAAGCGGTAATGAAAAGAAATGGAAAGTCGCGGGGTGGCTAGCTATTGCTACGCCGTTCATGATTGCCGTTTTCTACATGGTTATTACTGTGTGGCTTTTCGGCTATTTGTTCGAAGCAGTAAGCGGAAATCTAGACAAGTTAGCTAACCCAGAAACCTTTGGGCTGTTTATTAACTCAGAAGCCATCTTTTTATATATGGCGGCCGTTGTTGGTGTGGTCTACCTCATCCTTCAAGGCGGTGTAAAAGAAGGGATAGAAAAAGCGGCAAAGCTGCTCATGCCTGCGCTTTTCGTGATGCTTATCGGTCTCGTTATCTTCGTATTAACCCGCGAAAATGCGATGGCTGGCGTTGAGTTCTACATCGTTCCTGAGTTTTCAAAAATCACTGCTGAAGTGGTGAATGGTGCGCTATCGCAGGCCTTTTTCTCTCTATCGTTGGGTATGGGTATTCTTATTACCTATGGTAGCTACATTGATAAGCGTGCAGATGTACCGAGCGCTGCCAAGCTGGTGGCGTTAACAGACACGGCCGTGGCGTTCACCGCGGGTTTGATGATCCTTCCTGCCATCTTCTCTTTTAACCCAGACATTAACCCTGATGATTTAAGTGAATCGTCAGTGGGTATGATTTTTACTTATCTACCTAGTATCTTTCTAGCGTTACAAGATTCGATTGGATATATGGGCGCATCGATTGTCGCTAGCTTGTTCTTCTTATTAGTGTTCTTTGCGGCAATTACGTCGCTAGTGTCTATTTTTGAAGTACCTGTTGCGGCGCTTATGGATGAAAAAGGTGTAAGCCGTAAATGGGCGCTTGGGTCGCTAGGAAGTATTATGATTTTGCTAGCCATCCTAAGTGCGTTGTCATTCGGTAAAGTTGATATGCTTACGTCCTTTATGCACTACGCTGGCGCAGATAAATCACTGTTTGATGTCATTTACGATGTGTTCTACGACACGATTTTGCCTTTAAACGGCTTGCTAATTTGTTTGTTTGTTATTTATCGTTGGAAGAGTGCAAACTTCAATGCTTCTTTGGAAGAGGGCAGCAGTGGTTACAAAGGCAGCTGGTTTGAAAAGTACGTGGATATTTCGCTTAAAACCTTTATTCCGCTTATTTTACTCGTGATTTTTGTAAACACGGTAGCGGTAAAATACTTCGGGTTGAGCCTATTCGGATAGTCAGGTTTTACAAGAAATGACGTGAGCTAGCAGTGAGCTCAACTTAAAAACGGCAAGCCTAAAGCTTGCCGTTTTTGTTTGTGTCAGAGTGTGTATTTTACACTAAGTGTAAAGCCTAAAACATGCGATAGGGGTCGCTATACTCTGGTGTAATATTTAGCCTTGCCCAGCTTTGTGCGGCGTCAATCACTTTGCCAGCAGGTTCTGCTTCAGTATCAGAAAAGCGAGGAGCATCAATATCCATCGCCTTCGCTGCATCCACGTAATAAATACCGCGCTTAGGATGAGACAAGCTGCAAAGGTGAATAACATCGTTAAGCGGCTTGCCACAAATGATGGTCGTCAGCGCAGATACAATGTCGTACACATGTACAAGGTTTATTCGCTTATTTCCTGCATCTAACTGTTTTCCACTTAACGAGCGGGCGGGGTGACGGTCTGGGCCTACTAAACCGGCTAGGCGAACAATACTGATATCAACCTTACCTCGCTTAGACAATAAATAGTCTTCAATAGTCACGTGGGCTTTGGCCGAGGCTGTTTGCGGCTGTGTAGTGCTAACTTCGGACACTACCTCGTTTGTTGCATCGCCGTAAACCGACGTGGTGCTGATAAACACGATATGCGCCACCTTTACGCTGATGGCTGCGTCTATCAACTGCAGCATATTGTTGGTGTATGACGCGAGATCTGTGTTTCTCCTGCCAGGGGGAATATTTAGCAACAAGGTAGCGTTTGGCAAATGGTTACAAAGCGCTGATGTATCTTCGCCCAGGGCATATTCAATTGCGGTGATACCTTGGTCTTTTAACGCGAGACGTTTCTGTTGGCTTCGAGTGGTGCCAACAATATTGACCTTGCCTGAAAGTGCGTTGCCCACATAGCTGGCTAACCAGCCGTAGCCACTAATTACTACATTTTGAGTCATCGATTAAATACCCCTTTGTTTAGGGTTTAAGAGTACATTAATTGGAGGGCGGTTGTCGTTAACTGTAAAAATGAAAAACCGACTGGGTTACAGTCGGTTTTCTAAGGTGAGTGGTTAGAGTTGCAAGTCGTTTCGTTTTGCGCGTTTAGTTAGCTAAATGCTCCAACTACATTTTCATTTCGTCGTTGTGGTCATGGTGGTTGTCTTGATCAATATCTAGCAGGTTCAAGTCATCTAGCCCAGATATGGATGCCTGCATTTTGCCTTCGGCATAATCCGCTTTCTTCAGTACCTTACACAATGCATCGCCTTTTTCTTCTAGCGCAGCCGCTTGGCTTTCTAAGCGATATTCTAAATCTTCACCCCAGCGCTCCATCTTTTGCTCAAACTCAGACATATCACCGCCTTCCCACAACATTTGTGTTCCTACGGCAATAAGTATTCTACCCATAGACTCACTGATTAAAGACTCAATTTGCGCTTCGAATTCTTGCTCCCAGCTTTCGTCAAACCAACCTGGCTCATCGAATTTAGTTGAATCAACGCGAATATTGCCTGCGTCATCATAGAATGAAGTGTTTAGTTTGGTTTCAAGTGAGTCGAACAGTTCACGAAAATCGTCACCCATTTGATCGCCGCCTAACAGTTCAGTAAATACTTCAGTCACTGCCACGTTGGCAATTTGCAGCCCTTCACTGGCGATATTCAAGGTCATAGGGATGGCGATATCAATGTTGTTGTAATATTCACTTACCCAGCGCTGTTGTTCGCTGTCAAGCGATACTGGTTCGCCGTTAATGCTCATATTGTGATGGGAGTCAATCGTCATCACTGAGCCATTGTCCATCTGTACCGTTAGATCACCTTGGTAATATTGAATATGACCATCAAGCTCCATGTCACAACTGTTGTTTTGAAAGCTGCTGTCATGCGCAAATGCGTGGCCGCTCATTAAAGCACTGGTAAGGGCAACTGAAAGTAATAGTTTCTTAGACATTGTTCATTCCTTAATTTACGTGTGACGCGTTAACGAAAGTGCTCGAAGCAAACTGCAATGCGTTGTAGTGTCACTGTCAGATAGACGCTAACGATACTCGCTGTTATACCTAAGGTAGAGCAATGGCCTTGCCAATATTTAAAGTCTATATCTTTCAAATGGTTAGTAATATTTGATGATTTCTCTGTGCTCTGCTAAATACACTATTTAGTGAGATTACCAACTAATTAGTAGTTTTGACTAAGATCAATTAATACCGATAGCGGTACATTTAAGCCAATCCAAGCATGGTTAAATCTTATTTATTGGTGCATAATACCGCCAATATTTTTAAGGGGTTATCACAATGGCTGATTGGATTAATGCAATTATGTTTGGTGTTGCGCTAATTGCCTTTACGCTAGGGCTAAGCAGCATCGTTATGGGCTTTATGACTGCTAAAGCAGGTGCTGAAGGTATGCAGGAAAAAATCGAGTACGGTTTTTTTGGCGTTACTGGTTTAGTACTTTGCTTACTGATGGCCTACGCATTGGCTTAAGCGATAAGCATTAAAAAAAACCGGCTATCTCAGCCGGTTTTTTTTCGTCTTGAACAAGTCTTTATTCATCACTGCCTTATCGATTAGGTTCGCTCTTCTCCTGAGCATCCTCAGGCGCATTGTCGCTTTCGGGACTATTTCTATAAGCGCTTTGTTCGCGATGGGCAAGCAGCGACAAATGTCCATCACGTTGATAAGCGCGTAAATCGAACAAATCCAGCATAGCCATAACGTGGTCGAAAATATCCGCCTGTACTTTTTCGTACCTCACCCATTCCTTTTGTGCACTGAAGCAGTAAATTTCTAAAGGTAAACCAAGCTCATTAGGCGGTAGCTGCCTAACCATTAGGGTCAGTTCTTGGTTTATATCCGGGTGCTTGCGCAAGTATGCCTCTAAATAAGCTCTAAAAGTGCCGATGTTGGTAAGGCGACGGCTGTTTAGCAGATCCGACTCATCAATGGAGTAATCTCGGTGATAAGCGCGGAGCTCATTTTTCTTCTTATCGATATATTCGTTGATATAGCGAATTTTCGAAAAGCGCTCTAGCATATCGTTGTCACAGAGCTTAATAGAGTGCACATCAATATAAATGGCGCGCTTAATCCTGCGTCCGCCAGACTCTTGCATACCGCGCCAGTTCTTAACTGCTTCTGTAGTAAGGCTGTAAGTCGGCAGCGTAGAAATGGTTTTATCCCAGTTCTGTACTTTGACGTTGGTAAGGCCTATCTCGAGTATTTCACCATCTACTTCATACTTAGGCATGGCAATCCAGTCGCCCGTATTAAACATGCGGTTAGCGGCTATTTGAATGCCGGCAACAAAGCCCAGAATGGTGTCTCTGAATATCAATAGTAAAACAGCGGCAATGGCGGTTAAGCCAGACACAATAAGTAGCGGGCTTCTGTCTACAATTAAAGAGATACTTAATAGTATGGTGACAATAGCAAATGCCAATTTGGTAACTTGAATAAAGCCAGTGATAGGTGCGCGTTTAGCAAGCGCTGAGGCGTTATAAACGTCTTCCACTGTGCTCAACATGGCATATAAGGCAAGAAGGCCGCTATATAGCATGTATAGCTGAGCGCTCTTTATCACCATACCGTGCATCACGGCTTCATCGCTAATAAGTACCGGTGTGGTTAAGTAAATAAACAGGGCAGGAAACAGGTGCATTAAGCGACGGAAAAATCCGTGCTGCTGCAAGGCGTTGTCCCAGAGGTTATTGGATTTGTATACCCAACTGGCTATCTGGGGGCGCACCAATAGCCTTGCGATAATATAGATTACCGCCGACACCACTAAAATACTACTTAGTGCGATGACGTTATACAGCGGATCTTCAGTAGTAAGATTCGGGAAAATATCATTAACTATGTGAATAAAGTTATCGCGTACTGAAGCACTGACTTCCATTAATTACGACTCCAACATTTTCTTTATACGGTTGTCTTTATTTTCCCATAGACCGTTCAACCAGTTTTGGAAATAAAGACGAAACTCAGACTCAGTGCGTTCTGAATGCTGTTGTAATTCAGGTACCGGCGTAACGTTCACATCGATCACGATTTTTGTCATCTGACCGCTAAGCATTGCCATCATAGGATGACGCTTATTTTCCGGGTAAAGCAGCGAGATATCTAACACGTTGGTAAATAATTCGCCCATAGCTGAGAGCGTAAAGGAAACGCCGCCGGCTTTGGGGGGCAGGAGGTTTTCATAGGGACTTTGCTTTGACAGATGCTTCAATGAAGTAAATCGAGTTCCCTCTACAAAGTTAATGACCGTTGTGGGCACCGTTCTAAACTTCTCACAATACGCTTTGGTGGTTTCGAGATCCTTTCCTTTTTTCTCTGGGTGCTTTTCTAAATACGCACGGGTGTATCTGTGCATAAACGGCATATCAAGTGCCCAGGCACCCAGTCCGACAAATGGCAGCCAAATAAGCTCTTTCTTAAGGAAAAATTTGGGTGCAGGAATGCGGTTCGTTGCGAATTCAATGAGCAGAATAATGTCGAGGTAGCTTAAATGATTGGCAATAATCAGATACCAACGGTCTTTTGACAGTTCGCCGTGTACCGAACACTCAATATCGACGCGGTTAAACAAGCGTATCATGAGAACGCTGACCCGTCCGAAGCTAAACATTAGCCCGTGCATCACTTTATTCCATGCCGTTCTTATCTTTCCGTTAGGCATAATAAGTTTTACCAAACCCAGTAAGATAATTAAGCCTCCCCACAACGCAAGATTGAGGATTTGTAGTGAAGTATGTAATACGAAAATAAAAGGAGCGAGTACTGCGCGAATCATAATGGTTTCTGTGTTGCGTTTAGTGAATCTAAAAGTTGATCTTTGGCATGCCAGCGTTCATTCAACCACGTCTGAAAACGGGCTCGAACTTGCGGATCATCAAAATAATTGTCGCTGAAAATGCCGTTTTCCATAATGTCTTTGATGGGCATTACGTTGATATTCACACGAATATCACGAACCTTACCACTAACGAAGTCCCAGAAAGACGGTACGCCGTTCGGATAATCAATTGTGACATCAATAAGCTTATGCAAATGATCGCCCATCGCAGATAAAACGAATGCAATGCCGCCTGCTTTAGGCTTAAGTAAATGAGTGAAAGGCGAGGCCTGCTTGTCGTGCTTGGCTTGCGTAAAGCGGGTGCCTTCAACAAAATTCATAATACTTACAGGCTTATTCCTAAATTTCTCACACGCTTGACGCGTGGTTTCCATATCCTTTCCTTTCAAATGCGGGTTTTTAGCCAAAAATGATTTGGAATACCGGCGCATAAATGGAAAATCGAGTGCCCACCAAGCCAGACCTAAAATGGGAACATAGATAAGCTCTTTTTTGAGGAAAAATTTCAAAAATGGGATTCTTCGGTTAAATACACGTTGAAGAACTAAGATATCGACCCAAGATTGATGGTTAGCAACAACGAGATACCAATCATCTCGAGTGAGTTTTTCTAGTCCGTTTATTTGCCATTTGGTGCGTCCGCTGATGCGCTGATTCAGGTTATTAACGCCGATCCACGCAGTCGCGCATGCGTCGAGTAAATAAGAAATGAATCGTCGCCACGGCGCAATAGGTATAAGTTTAAAAATAGCCAATATGAAAATAGGCGTTGACCACACTACCGTATTGACGAAATAGCAGATGACCGAAATAGTGCCAACAATATGATGCAACAGTGCTTTTACCATTGTACTTACCTCAAAAATTAGGCGCTTAGTGTAAACGAACTTGATCTAAAATCCGATAGAGCCTTTACTGATTCCACAATAAAGGTGCAAATTTACGTATTTAAGGAGCTGAAATGGAGCTTATTGGCGAAAATAGAGCATTCGGGGGACGGCATTTACGCTATACCCATAAAGCTGAAACAACACAATGCGATATGACCTTCGCAATTTTTCTTCCCCCTTTCGCCTCGAAAGAAAAGCCAGTGCCCGTGCTTTACTGGCTGTCAGGGCTGACATGTACCGACCAGAACTTTATGCAAAAAGCCGGTGCAATGAAGCTAGCGGCGGAATTAGGTATGGCTATTGTAGCGCCCGATACATCTCCCCGTGGCGGAAACGTTCCAGATGACGAAGAAGGATCTTATGACTTTGGCCTTGGGGCAGGCTTCTACGTTGACGCTACGCAGGCGCCGTGGGATAAGCATTACAAAATGTATAGCTATATTGTGAACGAGCTACCTGCGCTTATTGAAAGCGAGTTCCCTGTAACCAAAGAGCGCGCTATTAGCGGTCACTCAATGGGCGGACACGGTGCTTTAGTTATTGGTATGCGTAATCCTAATAAGTTTGTATCGGTATCGGCCTTTAGCCCTATCTCAAATCCTTCAGATTGTCCGTGGGGCGAGAAAGCCTTGGGTCGATACTTAGGCGATGACAAGGCGGCATGGCAGGATTACGACGCCTCGTTGCTATTAGCAAGCAAAACACACAGCGTACCTCTGCTAGTAGAGCAAGGGACAAAAGATGAGTTCTTGCACGAGCAGCTGAAACCTCAGTCTCTTGTTCATGCTGCGCAACAGTCAGATACGCAACTTACGCTTAACATGCATGAAGGTTACGATCATAGTTACTTCTTTATTGCATCATTTATTGAAGAGCACTTGGAGTTCCATGCAGGACACATGGGGCTAATTTAAGCGTAAAATACAAGCTGTAAAAAAGCCGGATCGTACTCCGGCTTTTTTGTTTATGGCTGGTGAAGCTTTGCTTAAGCTTACTTTAGCTTTTGCGCTAAAGTTATAAATTCAGGTATGGCAACGGGGCGCTGATATAAGTAACCCTGACCATAAGCACACCGATGATTTTGCAAAAACTGTTGCTGCTGTTGGGTTTCAATACCTTCTGCAATAATCTTAATGTTTAAGTTGCTCGCCAGTCCAAGAATAGCCTGAACGATAGCTTGGTCGTCGGTGTTTTTCTCAAGTTCACTGACAAAGGAACGGTCAATCTTAAGCTCATCGATAGGCAGTTTCTTCAGATACACCAGTGAACTAAAACCTGTACCGAAATCGTCAATCGACACGGTGATCCCCATTGCTCGAAGCTCGTTGAGTAATACTGAAACGGTATCCAAGCTTTCCACAAACACGCTTTCGGTTAACTCGATAGATAAGTTTGAGCCGGGGAGTTGGTGATCTTCCAATGCGTTTTTAATTTGGTTTAGTAGTGCTAAATCTGACACTTGGCGGCCAGAGATATTAATGGCCAACCTAATGTCTAAATTAGAAGCCTTTAACGCTTCTATAGCATCACAAGCTTCATTGATAAGCCACTCGCCGAAAGGGAAAATGAGTTCACTTTTTTCAGCAAGAGGAATGAACACTTCTGGGGAAATAAACTTACCTTCCGGCGTTATCCATCTTGCCAATGCCTCGCATTTAACAATTTTGCCAGTCTCTAAATCGACAATAGGCTGCAAAAAGAGTTTGAGTTCATTGTTTTCGATGGCAGAACGTAGCTGACTCTCAAGCTCGCTAATTGCATGATGTTGTTTGTGTAGTTCTTCACTGTAGGTAAGTACCACATTGCGACCTTGGTATTTAGCGGCCTGCAAGGCGATGTCAGCACACTGAAGAAGTGATTCGGTTGACGGGCAGTGTCGGGGAAAGTTCGCTTCGCCAATATTTATGCCTAAATTCGGCTCGCTGCCATTGAGAACGGTATAGGTTTGAGTGAGCTTTTTGACTAGCTGCTCAATATACTCGGCACTGATAAGTTCGTTAAAGGTATCTTCACGTTTCACCAATGCAAACTCATTGCTGCCTATTCTCGCTATAAACCCGCTGTTGCCGACAAAGGTCTGCAGTCGCAGTGCGAACGATTTAAGGATCTCGTCACCCGACTGATAGCTAAGTGATTCATTTATCTTCTTAAAGTCGCATATATCTATGATGAACAACTTGAATGCGATTTCTTCCTGAACCAGTCTTCTTACTGTATCGGTAAACAAATTGCGATTGGCTACCTTTGTTAACGAGTCCATTCCACTGGCAGTTAATACGCTCTCTTCTTTATTGTGGATATGGGTAATATCGGTAAGTAGGTAAACCCAATGGGTTAACTCATCCCCTTGTAATACAGGGTGAATGGTAACCTGAAGCCACACACCATAATCGTCAACAGGTTGCCAATAAAGCTCCCCTTGCCAGGGGGCTTTTCGCTGCACCAGTGCGGGAAGAAACGTTGCCGGCGCATCAATATCAGTAAGAAGCTCGTTGACGCGAATAGAGCTTGGCGTTGTGCTATTACACAGCAGCAATCTATGAGACGCTTTGTTGTCCAATATCAATCCGCCTTTGTCGTCTAAAATGACAACGCCGGTTTCCAGGTTGTGAATAGCTTGCTGAATGGGCGGAACGAGCTTTTGAAGTCGGGTGTTCTTGCGTAAAACACCATTTAATTTGTGCCTAATATACTCATGCTGACCTACAATTTCGTGATGGCTTAGCAATAATTCCCGCGCGGCTTGCAGCGTTTTACGTTTTTCGTCAAATTGCTCTTCTACGTTTTTAACGACCAGATAGCGAGAACCCGATTCGCTATTAATCGCCAATGCTTCTAAGCGAAGTACTTGGCTCTCATTGTGCTCCGTCCAAAAGCCAGATGAAAGCGTAAATGACGTTTCGCCTTTCCATACCTCGTCGGCATCGAGAAAAAAGTCGTCTAAAAAAATGGAGGGGATATGCTTCTTTTGCAGTTTGTTGTTTTCGTCAATAGTCACAACATTTGCTAGCCATGGAAGTTCTGGCGTTAAGCATTCAATGTCGCTTTCGGAGTTACACCTAAATAGCGCGCAGTTAGTAATGCCTAATGCATTTAATAAATGAATATCCATGGCAATCTCCTACCAAAACGCAATTGTACTGAATAAATTCTCTACATTTTCACCGGTCTTTGCGCTGGTCTTCGTTAGTGAAGCGAATTTTTGAGCGTAAGAATTGAGTTCTTCCTCACTCCAGTGCCAACTTGTGGGGAGATCGGTTTTATTTACAACAAAAAATGCGGGGATATCGGGGTAGTGTTCGCGTGCGAGTTCTAGAATTTCCATGCCTTCAAGCAAGGATTGAGACCGAGTTTGGTCAACTACAATAATGTAGGCGCTTGCGCCGCGAAGGTAGCGAGGGTTGAAGCCACAGTATCTGTCGATACCTTCTAAATCCCAAAGTAGAAGCTGAACGCCGCGTCCGTCTTTATTGACTTGTTTCTTGTCTATTTTTACGCCAATAGTGGTCTTGTATTTTTCGGAGAAAATACCTTCAACGAACTGTTTTATCAGGCTTGTTTTGCCAACACCAGTGGGCCCTAAAATACATACTTTTTTCTGTATCACTGCAAAGCTTCCTTACTGCTGCTCACTGGATATTAAAACGTTTAACATGACTGAACGTCCCATTGATGCTTTCTGCAATGGTAGCTCTCCTAAGCTTACAGGTATAAGAATATCACTTTCTACGCCAAGTGAAATTAATGAATTCACAACATTCTCTGCTCGTTTTTGACTCAATGCGCGATTTCGTGCGCTTGAGCCTGAATTATCACTGGCACCCATTACAACAATACTGACAACAGTTTTTGTCTTGTCAGCAAGGGTTAACAATTGTTTTATGTCGTTTGCCAGAGGTTCTAATTTTGCTAACTGTACTTCAGAAAGCGCTTCTTGGTTAGTAGCAAAAAGTACATTTTGTGAGGAAACCTTATTAACTAGTCGGTTCAATGCAGCCTTCTGGAGCTCAGCATTGTCAATTTGATAGGCTGCTTTGACGTTTAGCGCGGTGGTATCAACGTTAACTGTCGAAATACCAGGAATAGCGTTTATTTGCTGAGTAAAGTTAATTGCGGTTGGGGTGAATACGGTTCCTGAAATAATAAAGCTATGGTCATCACCTTTTTTAATTAATAGGCTTTCTGATTCGCTGAGTGGATAGTCGCTCACGAGCTTTTCAAGTTTGCGTTCAACCACACTTGGTTTTAAAGAAACAAAGGGTTCTTCAATAACAGTAACTCTTTCTGCATCGATGTTATTATCGCTAAACCATTGTTCGATGCTGGTAGCGACTGGGTCGCGAAGGACTTTAGCGTGCACATTCCCATTGGAAACATAAGTATCAGTTACTATGATGCCAGGTGGAGGGGAAAGCTCGTGCAAGTCGCTTTTTAAGATGCTTAGCGACAAACGCATAAAAGACAGCACTGCAAGTGCGAAAAAAATCACCAGAAGCACTAGTGCACCTATTAATCGGTTTGATTTTTTTCCTTCACCCTCTTTTCTTTCGCTTATTAAGCAGTCTGAAAGAATGGTTTCGCAACCGTCGAAGGGCGCATTGTCACCTTCATAAGTGAGCAACGGTTGTTGATAGAACTGATGAAAGTCTTCCAACGCCTGTTGAAGTTTTCCGCGTACTTCTGGAGGAATACTGCCCGTAACCGCAGCAACAAGCAGCGCTTGTGGCCCAATTTTTATTAGCAGCGTAAAGTCTTCCGTTTTTATCTCGCCGAGCTCGTTTTCTGACTCGGTACTGGTAACGCCAAACGCATCTGCCACAAAGTCATTAATGGCCACTAGCATTGACGAAATTAAGTCTGCGTCTTTTTCTTTATCAGGATCTGAAGAAATGCTGTGAAGTAGCGTGCCGGTCTCTCGATGAATGACCAGCAGCTGTTGGACTTGGTATTGGTAAATTTGAGATGCGACAAATTCAGAATACCTGACTCCGGACTGCCAAGCTTTGAATCGCCAAGATACGCTTTTGGGACTTAAGCTGTTTTCGATAAGAGCGTTAGTGCGCTCGACAAACTCAACAAGAAATGAAGATACCGCCTTTCTTACAAGCGTGCCAACCAAGGGATAAAGTGTACCAACAATCTTGTCGCTATTAGCTTCTATAGAGCGGTGAAGCGACTTCTCTACAAGAGTAACAAGTACTTTGTTAACCGAGCCGTCCTTTGTTTCGCGTTCAAAGAGCGCTTCAGAAACGACGTTTGTCACGATGCCTTTCGCATCGCGATTCAACTTTTCTTGAACGAACTTGTCGTCCCTTCCAATGAGTAGCTCTCTGACTTTGTCTAGAGAGTTGTCAGATAGCTCCGACGGCGGCACTTTTTCAGTCATTAATTAATGATCTGTAGCGAGGTTGGTGGCCATAGTCGAAAGTAAGTTTGCCAACGTTTTTCTATCGGTTTTACTTTCTGAAAGCTCACTGGTAACCTGCTGAAGCTTCTCTAACAGCTCTTGGTGACGCCTACTAAATAAATTATCAAGCGACTCTAGTTCTTTAACCACATGAGCTTCCAATGCATCGTTGTCATTCTTTGCAGCAGTTTCCGCTATCTCCAATTCACTTTGCAATTTGTCAGTGGTGTTTTGAAGTTGCTCTTGCACGTTACTGTGGTTGTCGTTAGCACTGGCCAACTGATTCGATAATTCTGTGATCTGTTGGTCAATAAGCTTACGTATATCGTTAAACTGATTATCAAGATGCGTATTCAGTTTAGAGAAGCTGTCGTTAACCCGTGACTCCAACGCAGAAAGATCTGCACGGAATGCACGGTTTGTTTGACCAAACAAAATTTCTCTAAGTTGAGCAAGTTCGTCTGCTGGTTTGGGCGCGCCTTCAGTTTGAGTTACGTCTTGCGCTTGCTGATCCTTCGGCTTCTTGTCCGCCATAAAATGTCTCCGGAAGGCGCAGTTCTTTGCGTTGAACACGCTAATGAGCTGCAATCACATTTTTGTCTGTGCTAATAATTATGGTTATTACTTTATACAATAGCCGCTAATCGTGAACTTTGAAATACGCTAAAAGCATAATAGTGGCAAATACCTACTAAAATCCTTATACAAAAAACGCCATCTTTTCAGTAAGTTGAATAATCTATGAAGATTTACTTATGCGTTCTACGATTTGAGCTGTTTTTTAAGGCTGGAATAGGCCTATCAAATAATGGCAAGCGACATTGTTTTTTTATTGAACATAGGTACTATACGCCGCTCGCGCGTACGCGAGGTATATAAGTAATAACTGTGTCTGAGGTTCCTGTCGTGTCTATCACTCCGCTAAATCGTAAATTTTCTGTCGCTCCAATGCTGGATTGGACAGACCGCCATTGTCGCTACTTTTTACGATTAATGTCTAAGCACACACTTCTCTATACAGAAATGGTAACCACAGGCGCGATCATTTACGGCAAGGGTGACTATCTGGGTTACAACCAAGAGGAACATCCTGTTGCTGTTCAACTGGGCGGAAGCGATCCGTCTGACATGGCCAAGTGTGCTGAGCTATCACAAGCGCGCGGTTATGATGAAGTTAACATAAACGTAGGTTGTCCAAGTGATCGAGTTAAGAACGGTAGCTTCGGTGCCTGCTTGATGGCCCAGCCAGAGGTGGTAGCAAGTTGTGTCAAAGCCATGCAGGCTGCGGTAGATATTCCCGTTACGGTAAAGTGCCGCATTGGCATTGATGATATGGACGAAGATGAAGACTTCGCTCGTTTCATCGATACCGTGGCAGATGCCGGATGCGATACCTTTATTGTTCACGCAAGGAAAGCGTGGCTACAGGGATTGAGCCCAAAAGAAAATCGCGAAATTCCGCCGTTAAACTATCCGCGGGTTCATAGACTTAAACAGGCTCGCCCTGAATTATCAATTAGCATAAATGGTGGGGTTAAAACGCTAGAAGAAACCCAGCAACAGCTAGAACTTGTTGATGGCGTTATGGTAGGGCGTGAGGTTTACGCTAATCCTTACATTATGGCTACCGTAGATAAAGAGATTTTCGGAGATACTGAAGCTCAGAGCATGTCACGCCGAGAAATTGTGCTGAAAATGCAGCAGTATATTGAACGCCAAGACGATCCCTATTTCAAACCCTGGCATGCAGCTCGGCATATTTTGGGTCTTTATCAAGGGCAAGCGGGTGGACGTATTTGGCGTAGATACTTAAGCCAAAATGGAACAGGAAAAAATCCAGATCCCAATCTGCTGCTAAATGCGCTAGACGCTGTAGAAAGTGCACAAAAGGAAGTCGCCGCGTTTAATAGTCAAAAAGACTAACGATTTAGTAATTTTGACCAAAGTTTAATATTTGTTCAATTCTTAAAAGCTCGCTGTCTCGCGAGCTTTTTTATTTAAATTTATATATATCAATGCTTTAAGTGTTTTTAAAGGAGTTGGCACAGCTCTCGCAATCCTCTAAGTATCGCAACAACGGCTTGTTGTTGCACTGACTAACTTCAGAGGGAAATTATGAAAACTTCACTAATCGCAGCAACTTTACTGACAGCAAGCATGGCAAGCAGCGTAGCAAATGCAGAAGAGTCAGTGCTTCAAACGTTTTTAACTAATGTGGTTTCAAACGCAGTGGCTACCACATCACAGGAAATTAAGGCTGACGTATACCAAGCAGTAGCAAACGCAACGTATCACTTTGAGCTAAGCCCACAAGAAGTGCGCGGAAGTGGTAAGGTCAGCGTGACTGATTTAGTTGTCGCTACCCCGTCTGAAGGTAGTTCTACAGAACAAGATGCCGACTAATTCGATATTGGTATCTAGCAAAAGCGCCGAAAGGCGCTTTTTTTGTGCGTGTAGCACAGTGACTTAAACATTAAAAACGCAATAAACAGGGTTGGTCAAATTAACAAATTTGTTGGTTAAATACGCTAAAAAATTGTATTTGGTTGCTTGGTGAACAGTTGGTAGTTTCCGGAATTAAATTAAAATCATTTAAAAACAGTGTCTTAAATAAATGGCACGGTGATTGTAATAGTTAGAGTGTTGAGGAGAACTCAGTCAGCGGTAACCAGCGGTCAGCGTAACTAAGAATAAGTGCTGGAAACCACAACACTACTTTTAACGGAGAAATAATCATGGGTATGTTTTCGCGCATTAACGATATTGTTCAAGCAAACATCAACGCAATGTTAGATAAAGCGGAAGATCCTGAAAAAATCATTCGTTTGATTATTCAAGAAATGGAAGAAACCTTAGTTGAGGTTCGCACTGATGCAGCGCGCTTTATTGCTCAGCAGAAAACCCTTGCACGCCATATGGCATCAGCAAACAAAGAAGTGGAAGGGTGGCAGCACAAAGCACAGATCGCAATGAATAATGACAAAGAGTCATTGGCTAAAGCCGCACTAATCGAAAAACAAAAGTATGTTGCAAAGCTAGCTTCTCTTGAAGAACAAGAAGCGCATATTGCAGAAAGTATCGAAAAAATCCAAGGCGATACTGCGCGTCTGAACAGTAAGTTAGCCGAAGCAAAAGCCAAGCAAAAAACGCTGGTTCAACGCAAGCATTCAGCGCAAACACGCTTAAAAGTGAAGCAAGCTGATCACGAAGGAAAAATTGATGATGCCATGATGCGCTTTGAGAGTTACGAGCAGCGCATTGATCATCTAGAAGCGCAAGTTGATGCGTACGACCTAACAAAGTCGAATGAAGCAACGTCACTGCAGGCCGAGTTCGATGCAATGGAAGCAGATGAAGCTATCGAAAAGGAATTGGCTGAACTTAAGAAGAAGAAGGTCGCGTAGGCGACCTTGAGAGCCGCAGCCCGCATTGTAGATATCGAAGTAAGCATTTTTGGAGAAGATGATGAAAGTACCATCACAAAAACGAATTTATAGAGACCTTGATTCTGGAATCATTTCAGGTGTGTGTGCAGGAGTTGCACGTTATTTTGATATAGATGCAGTATGGGTTAGAGCGGCAGCTGTAGCAGGCTTGTTCATCGCTACGCCTATTACGCTAGTGGCTTATATTGCAGCCGTTATCTTATTACCGAGATTAGTGTAATGAAGAACTTTCTGATTGCATTGGTCATCGCCATTATTTTGGTGAATTGTTTAGGCAGCTTAGTAGATAGCTGGTTGGGTATGCACTTAATCGTGTCAGATGAATTGCTAAGTCCTTGGGAAAACGTAGCAGTGTTATCGCTAGTCGGCGTAGTCCTCGCTATCGTTGGTTTTGTTGTTGCTGTAAGCGTTATGGGCACAATTCTTTTAGCGCTAGGCGCAGGATTTTTAGCATTATTAGTGGTGGGAGTAAGTACATTTTGGCCAATTATACTTATCGCGATAGCGCTATATGCTTTGAAAAATCGAAACTCTGCCGCTTATAAGCAGCAAAATGACCGAAATATGCACCATAATGTATAATCATCATAATTTTATTTAAGTTGTGTTAACGTAGTAAAAGATGGTGATATAAAGACGACCGTCACAAAGGTTTCGCATTTTTCACATAGTATTAAGACTACAAATAGCTGACCTCCGTCGGCTATTTGTTATTTAAAAGGAAGGTTGGTGTTATATGAGACAATCTATTAACTCAAAACGGATAGCGATTGTCGCTGTAGTGATAGTTTTACTTTTCTGGCTAATAGGATGGTATTGGAGCCTATCCCCAGACACGTTTGATGTTAGACAACGTTTAAAGCAAAACTCGCCTGTTGAGAATCCAACTAATATTGCGGGATACACATTAACAACAACCATGATTGATGTGTCGGAAACCTTACTTGATAAGCCTGGTGGATATCTTTCTAACGACATTACGCCTCCTGGCATCTTTTTAGATAACATGCCCGCATGGGAATTCGGTGCGCTGGAAATGGTGCGAGACCTTGCACTCTCTATGCGTAAAGACTTCAGCCGCTCTCAATCCCAATCTATTGAAAATCCATACCTTACAAAAGCTCACCCTAAGTTTAATATGGATCACAAAAGCTGGGCGTTGCCTTCTTCTGAATCGAGTTACTCTGACGGTATAGAGCTTCTAAAAAAATACCGTGACGAGCTAGCGAATACCCGAAACACCGACAGTCAGTTTTATACTCGCGCAGACAACTTGCGCGAATGGTTGAAACAGGTAGAAAAACGGTTGGGCAGTTATTCACAAAGACTTAGTGCCAGCGTAGGATCGGCTAGATTGAACACTGATCTGGCGGGTGACTCGAATGCGAAGCAGTCTTCTCCTGTAGCCAGCCAGCGTGTAGTTAAAACGAGTTGGTGGAAACTAGACGATAATTTCTATGAGGCACGCGGTGCTACGTGGGCTTTACTTCACTTTCTAAAAGCCGTGGAAATTGAATTTTACGACGTATTGGAAGATAAGAATGCATTGGTTAGTCTTCAGCAAATTATTCGTGAACTGGAAGCGACACAGCAGTCGGTATTCAGTCCAATGATTTTAAATGGTAGTGGATTTGGCATGTTAGCGAACCATTCTTTGGTAATGGCAAACTATATTTCTCGTGCAAACGCTGCTTTAATTGAACTTTCAGAACTTCTTAATCAAGGATAATTAATGAAAAAGGGTCTTATAGCTGCCGCATTGGGATGCGCATTAGTTTCAGTTTCATCTCATGCAGACACTATCGCAGGCGTATATGTTGGAGCCCAAGTATGGCAAACCGACACGCAGGGCGGTTTTGCTGATAGCAACAACACCGCTGACTTTAACTTTGATGATGAGACCAATACGGCGCTATACATTGCCTTTGAGCATCCTGTACCGTTTTTACCTAATGTAAAAGTAAATCACACGACATTAGATAACTCGGGCACCACAACGCTTCAGTCTGAATTCACTTTCGACGGTGAGTTATTTACTGAAAGCACCACGGTTAATACAGATGTAGAGCTTGATGCTACAGATTTCATTTTGTACTACGAGTTATTCGATAACGATCTAGTGAGCTTTGACTTAGGTGTTAATGCAAAGTACATCGACGGCGCACTGTTCGTTGTGGATAGAGCGAGTGACACAAGCGGATCTGCAGAGTTCTCTGGTATTGTTCCAATGGCCTACTCGAAGGTTCAGCTAGGTTTACCGTTTACTGGTTTATCAGCATACTTTGAAGGAAGCTATTTGTCGTTCGACGACCATGAGCTTAGTGATTATCAAGCTGCAATTCAGTACTCGTTTATTGAAAGTTTAGCGGTTGATATGACGCTTCAGGTGGGTTACAGAAATGTAACGGTAGATATTGAAGACCTTGATGATGTGTACGCTGATATGGAATTCGATGGTGTATTCGCAGGGCTAGAACTTCACTTCTAAGCCTCAAATACGGATTTTAAAGGGCGAAGCTGCGATTGCAGCCTCGCCCTTTTTTGTTGCTTCTCGCCCAAATTCAATTGTGTTATTACCTATTCGCACAGTCATTAGCACTTTCAGTAATAAAAAAGTTTCATTTATTCTTTTCTCTTCTTGAAGAAAGCCGTTAGCCTTAGCGCCATTGATAAAAGGCTAAAAGACTATGTCACAAGATTCTAATTCGAACTCAGCGCCAGGCGCGGTATTAAACGAACAGCAGTGGAATGCAATAACGCAAGCCATTGCAGGCTTAAATCGTGATCAACTTACTTGGGTAAGTGGTTATGCTGCGGGCATGGCTGCTGCACAAGGTGGTTCGGTTGCACCAATGATGCAAGGCACTCCTGCAGTAGCGGGTGACGCGCCAACGCTTACTATTTTGTACGGTTCACAAACCGGTAATGCAAAAGGTGTTGCAGCGCAGTGTCAAGCGAAAGCAGAAGAAGCGGGCTTTAATAGCAAGCTGGTTAGCATGGCAGATTACAAGCCACGTAACTTGAAAGCAGAAACTCACGTTGCGGTATTTGTTAGTACCCATGGTGAAGGTGATGCACCAGACGATGCTATTGAGCTACATGAATTCTTGGCTGGCAAAAAAGCCCCGAAGCTTGCTGATACCAAATACGCAGTTTTGGGTTTAGGTGACAGTAGTTACGAGTTTTTCTGCCAAACGGGTAAAGACTTTGATGAACGCTTAGGTAAGCTTGGCGGTAAAGCTATTGTAGAGCGTCTGGACTGCGACGTTGATTATGAAGCGGAAGCCGAAGCATGGCTGAGCAAGCTCATCGACTCGCTAAAAGACGATTTTAGTGCAGCTCCGCAAGCAGCGGTAGCGGCGCAAACTGGCGCGGCAGTGCAGGGTGTAGCAGCGCAAACTTACACCAAGAAAGCGCCGTTTAAAGCGACCTTAATTGACGCACAAAAAATCACAGGTCGTGATTCTGTTAAAGATATACGCCATATTGAAATAAGCCTTGAAGATAGTGGAATTACCTATAAGCCAGGTGATGCGCTTGGTGTATGGTTTAAAAATGCAGGATCTCTAGTGTCGGAGCTTATTAGTATCTTGTCACTAAACGGCAATACAGAAGTGTCTGTGGCTGACGCGACCATGTCACTCACCGAAGCATTAACGTCGAAGCTTGAATTAACCTTAAGTTACCCTAATTTCATTAAGTCATACCAAGAGGCGACAGGCTCTGAATCATTGGCTACATTGATGGAAGATAAAGCGCAGCTGCGTACCTACATGGCCGAACGTCAAATTATTGATATTGTGCGCGACCATCCGGGTAAGTTGTCTGAACAACAGCTTGTAGATGCTTTGCGACCGCTAACGCCTCGCTTGTACTCGATAGCATCAAGCCAAGCCGAAGTGGAAGAAGAAGTACATTTAACCGTAGCTCACGTTGACTATGAAGCGTTTGGACATCGTCATCAAGGCGGCGCATCTGGCTTTTTGTGTGAATATCTAGAAGAAAATGGCGACGTAGAAGTGTTCGTAGAAAGTAACGATAACTTCCGTTTGCCCGCTGATCCAAATACGCCAGTGATCATGGTCGGCCCGGGTACGGGTATTGCACCGTTTAGATCGTTCATGCAAGAGCGTGACGTACAAGGTGCTGAAGGCAAAAACTGGTTGTTCTTTGGCAACCCACATTTCACGCAAGATTTTCTATATCAAGTGGAATGGCAAGGCTACGTTAAAGAAGGCCTGCTAGACAAAATTACGCTGGCATTTTCTCGTGACCAAGAAGAAAAAGTATATGTTCAGCACCGTTTACTAGAAAACGGTAAAGAGGTGTATGAATGGCTAGAGCAGGGCGCACACTTCTATGTGTGTGGCGATGCAATGCACATGGCGAAAGATGTAGAGAACGCCCTAATTAGTATTGTGCAAGAGCACGGCGGTAAATCTGAAGCCGATGCAAAAGCCTATGTTGTAGAGTTACGTAAAGCGAAACGTTATCAGAAGGATGTCTATTAATGAGTAACGAAAAATCACCATTTATCGTTGAGGGCAAACTGGCTGACAACGAGCGTTTAAAGCGTGAAAGTAATAATTTGCGCGGCACCATCACTACCGATCTTAAAGATGATCTTACTGGTGGTTTCACCGCTGATAACTTCCAGCTTATTCGCTTTCACGGTATGTACCAACAAGACGATCGTGATATTCGCGCTGAGCGTGCAAAGCAGAAACTTGAGCCGCTTCACAATGTGATGTTGCGTGCCCGTTTACCTGGTGGTGTTATTACGCCTGACCAATGGTTAGCGATTGATAAGTTTGCAGCCGATCACACCATGTACGGCAGCATTCGTTTAACAACCCGTCAAACTTTCCAGTTTCACGGTGTGTTAAAGCCTAAGATTAAGTCCATGCACCAAATGCTAAACAAGGTAGGCATCGACTCTATTGCTACGGCAGGCGATGTAAACCGAAACGTACTATGTACGTCAAATCCGGTTGAATCTGAGCTTCACCTTCAGGCATTTGAATGGGCGAAGAAGATAAGTGAACACTTACTACCTAAAACCCGCGCGTATGCTGAAATTTGGTTAGACGGTGAAAAAGTTGAAACGACTGAAAAACCTGTAGAGCCTATTTTGGGTGATAACTATTTACCGCGTAAATTTAAAACGACGGTGGTGATTCCTCCGCAAAACGATGTAGATGTTCACGCGAATGATCTTAACTTTGTTGCGATTGCTGAAAATGGACAGCTAGTTGGCTTTAACGTACTTGTCGGTGGTGGTCTTGCGATGACTCATGGCGACAAGAGCACGTACCCGCGTAAAGCCTCTGATTTCGGATTTATTCCGCTTGAAAGCACGCTAGACGTTGCCGCAGCGGTTGTAACAACTCAGCGTGATTGGGGGAACCGTGTTAATCGTAAGAACGCGAAAACCAAATATACGTTAGAGCGCGTTGGGGTAGACAACTTCAAGGCTGAAGTTGAAAAACGCGCAGGCGTGACTTTCCAAGAAAGCCGTTCGTATGAATTTACGGGCCGTGGCGATCGCTTTGGCTGGGTTGAAGGTATTGACGGTAAATATCACCTGACCGTATTTATTGAGAACGGCCGTATTTTAGATTACCCAAGTAAAACGCTAAAAACAGGCTGTGCCGAAATTGCGAAGATCCACAAAGGTGATTTCCGCTTAACGGCAAACCAGAATTTGATTATTGCCGGTGTAGCGCCGCAAGACAAAGACAAAATTGAAGCATTAGCCCGCGAACATGGCTTAATAGCGCCATCGATTTCTAACCAGCGACTTGACTCAATGGCCTGTGTTGCATTGCCAACCTGTCCGTTAGCCATGGCAGAAGCTGAGCGCTACTTGCCGGATGCCGTTACGGAGCTAGAAGGTTTGCTTGCCAAACACGGATTGGAAGAAGACAGCGTAATCTTCCGTGTAACAGGCTGCCCGAATGGCTGTGGTCGCGCGATGTTGTCTGAGGTTGGCTTAGTAGGTAAGGGCCCAGGCAAATACAATTTGCATTTGGGTGGAAACCGAGAAGGTACACGTATTCCACGTATGTATCGAGAAAACATAAGCGAACAGGAAATCATGGCAGAACTAGATTCACTGTTTGGCCAGTGGGCCAAAGATCGTGAAGCGGGTGAAGCCTTTGGTGATTATGTTGTTCGCGCTGGTGTTGTAAAACCAGTAGTAGACTCCGCACGGGATTTCTATGACGAATAATACAGCGATTAAGCAGCAACCACTAACGCTTGATATCAGTAAGGAAGCCCTTGCTGATATCAATGAAACGTTAGAGAAAATGACAGCGCAGGAGCGAGTCGCTTGGGCGCTGGACAACTTGCCTGATACTCATATTGTGTCTTCAAGCTTTGGAGCACAATCGGCGGTTATGCTGCATATGCTTACCCAAGCACAGCCGGATATTCCTGTTGTGCTTACCGACACAGGTTATCTTTTTCCTGAGACGTATAAGTTCATTGATGAGCTTGTAGAAAAGCTCAATTTAAATTTGCATGTGTACAGCGCAGAGATGTCTTCTGCGTGGCAGGAAGCGCGCTTTGGCAGACTTTGGGAACAAGGCATCGAAGGTATTGAGAAATACAATAAGATGAACAAAGTTGAGCCAATGCAGCGCGCCTTACGTGACCTGAAAGCAGGTACGTGGTTTGCAGGTTTGCGTAGAAGCCAATCAGATACCAGGGGAAAGCTTCCAGTTCTACAAAAAGTAGGGCAGCAGTTTAAACTTTACCCGATCATTGATTGGAGCAACAAAGACTTACATTACTACCTGAAAGATAACGACTTGTCTTATCATCCGCTTTGGGAGCAAGGGTATGTATCCATCGGTGATTGGCATACCACGCAGTCGCTCCAAGAAGGAATGAGTGAGCAAGACACGCGCTTCTTTGGTTTGAAACGTGAGTGTGGATTGCACGAGTTTGGTGACGGTATTTAACTTACGTTAAATACCTCGCCTAACACCGACTTAATGCTAGTTAAATACACTTCATTAGGCGACTTAGTCACTAATTTATACAGCTCACTGCCGACCGAAGTGAACTTGTAATACACCAAAGCAACCCCCGACGTTTTACTGGTTAATGAAATATTTTCATTTACGCATCGCCAGGTTACTTGCTGACCTTCATCGTATTCGGCGCTTTCAATTTCGCTGGTATAAATCAACTTCATCTCTTGCAAAGACAACAGATCAGGGTAACTCAACCCTACGTTGGCTAAGTTAATTTGCTCAGGAACAGGGCGTCTCAATAGTGAAAGCAAGCCTTTGCGTTTGTGATACCCCACAAGAATACGCGGGACCGCATCGTTATTTCTTCTACTCGCAACATTCACAGCCTTATTGAATACTTGTGCATCCCTATGCGTTAGCGTCTTTAATAGCTGCAATGTACGAAGGGAAAAACTGCCCGGGCGAGCCACCTCAACGGCAAAAATCTTTCCCCATAATTCCTGCATGGGCGGGCTGTAAATTTCCTCAGCCATGGTACTAAATGCGAAAAACCAGTCGGGATCAAGATTATCGCTAGTTTGTTCGTTGATCGTCACATTTAATGCTATATTTAATACAGCTTGAAGATTGCTCGCTTTTTGGGTTTCTAATATTTGTTTTCTTCTTTCTAGTGCATGCTTTTGCTTTTTAGGATCAGGGGACATCATAGAGGGGCTTATACCCACTCTGGCAAACCAGGAAAGCATGCGTTGGCGACTAGCATCGGTTTTCACTGCGTTGCTGGCCGCTTTTTCAGCCGCAGGCGATTCGGCTGTCACCTTTACAGTCTTCTCTTCCGTTTCCTGTGGTTTTTTTACCTCAGGGGAAAAGTGCTGGGATGTAATCTTCATAAATGCTTAAATGATCGAATGTAAAATGGCATGTAACATGAGAGCACTATTGCATTGCGTAACCCATTTATCAATGTAATCGTTGCCTTAATACAATGAGTAGCGCATTCTTGTTTTGTTTGTATCGAGGAAATGAGCGGTAATGTCGGCAATGGATTACGATAACGACGAATTAATTTTTTTAGATGATGATGGTTCAGTTGAAGAGCAAACCTTATTGGGCAAAGACTGGAACATTCTTATTGTCGATGACGATGAAGAGATTCACACCGTAACGCGTCTCGCGCTATCTGATCTCATCGTAAACGATCGCAAATTAAACTTCATCCACGCTTATTCAGCAAAACAAGCCAAAGAAATGCTGCACGAATATGGCAACAGCATTGCCATAATTTTACTTGATGTCGTTATGGAGACTGATGACGCGGGTTTTGATGTTGTTAAATACATCCGCGAAGACATGAAGTTAGTTGAACCTCGAATTATCTTACGTACGGGCCAGCCCGGCTACGCGCCTGAAGAGCAAGTCATTAAAGTTTACGATATCAATGACTACAAAACCAAAACAGAACTTACTCGCGCCAAATTACTAACTACTATCATTTCCTCACTACGCTCTTATCAGCAAATTGTAACGATTAGTCAAAGCCGTGCTGGTTTAGAGAAAATAATCACCTCTTCAGCGAACTTGTTTGAAGAACATTCGGTGAAAGAGTTTTGCGAAGGTGTAGTTACTCAGATTAGTTCGCTTATTGGTTTAGATTCCGAAGGTTTATTGTGCGCAAGAGCGGGTTCTTTGCTAGACCGAGAGGACGAAGAGGTTTACGTGCTTGGCGCTGCGGGGGAGTATGCGAAATTTATAAACCAGCCTGTGTTCACGCTTAAAAACCTTGAAATTGAAGAAAATATTAGTCGGTGCCTACGTCTTAAAAAGCACATTTTTGAGCCTAGTTGCTCTGTGCTGTATATCAGCCGCGCTGGTTTTGAAGCTGCCGTATTTGTTCGACAAACCCACGAGATTAGTGAGCTAGACAAGCACTTGCTTGAGGTTTTTCTATCCAGTATTTCAGTGGGATACGAAAACGTTAATCTTTTCCATGAATTAAGAAATGCGGCGTTCAGAGACTGGTTAACCCGTCTGCCAAACCGCAATGAATTTATCAATATGCTCGATAAACCTCATTTGTTTGCCGGAGAAAACTATAGCGTAGCTCTTATCGACGTAAATCACTTTTCCGATATAAATGATGGTTTAGGGCAAGAAGTCGGCAACGAATTGTTGCGAGCTATTAGCGATCGCTTTCAATCTTCTTTCGATAGCATAGTGAAAAAAGGCCGCATAGGTGCTGATGTATTTGGTCTTATTGGTCCTGACGATTTGGTATGCCCCAAGTCCATTAACAACATTTTCCAATCTTCATTTCAGGTAGGTGATCACACCCTTCCGGTGAATATAACACTTGGATTGTGCAAGTTAGACAATAAACGTCACATCGGCATTGAGATTTTAAAGCGCACGAATATTGCGTTAAACCGTGCTAAGAAAAATCTAACAGATAACTTCGAATATTACGCCAAAGATATTGAAGATCAGACGACTTGGCGCCTAGATATGATTCGCCAACTCCGAAGTGACTTTGCAGCAAGAAAGCTGGAGCTGTGGTTTCAGCCGCAAGTAGACTTACTGAATGAAAAAGTTGTTGGCATGGAAGGCTTACTACGCTGGCCCAATGGTGAAGGGGGATATATTTCTCCCGCCGTGTTTGTACCACTTGCTGAGTATTCAGGTCTTATCGTTGATATCGGTGAATGGGTGCTAGAAGAGTCATGCCGTCGTCTTCAGGAATTGAAAGAGAAAGGCTACGGCCATCTAAGAGTTGCCGTTAACATCTCTATTCCGCAGTTCCGCGACAGGTTATTTGTAGAAAAAGTTAAGCAGGCACTATCTAACGCCAACTGCGACCCAAGCCTGTTAGAGCTAGAAATAACAGAAAGCGTGGTGATGGATGAACCGCAAATTGTAATAGATGCATTGCGTTCGTTAAAAGAATTTGGGGTGAAAATAGCCATTGATGACTTTGGAACAGGCTTTTCCTCCATGAGTTATCTGCAGCAGCTGCCGTTAGATCGATTGAAGGTCGATCGTTCTTTTGTCAAAGACATTAAACCGGGTGCAAGCGCAGTGCTTGCTGAGACCATTGTGACTTTGGGGAACAAGCTAGGCTTATTGACTATTGCCGAAGGCGTAGAAAAAAGAGAGCAGGCGAGTTACATGATAAAGCTTGGATGTGACGAAGCACAGGGCTACTTGTACGCGAAGCCTATGCCGTTCGATGCGCTTTTAGCGTTTCTTGAAGAGCACGACTAAACTTTTAATACAGATTCGACAGTGTCTCGCAACTTGGGAAGGATATCTAATTCAAACCAAGGGTTTTTAGCGAGCCACCTGTTGTTTCTTCCTGACGGGTGGGGCAGTACGAAATGTGTTTCAGTCGGACTGCGTACAGCTTCAGTTAACGTTTTGTGTTGCGGTAAATAATACTGTTGCGAGTAACGTCCCACGTAAAGCGTTACTTCAGGTTTTAAATAAAGAAGAAAGTCATTATGCCAAGCGGGAGCACATTCTTTTCTTGGCGGGGCATCGGCTCCATTTTTATAACCTGGAAAGCAGAAGCCCATTGGCAGCACCGAAATTAAGCTAGGGTTATAAAAGGTCTCTCTCGAGACAGACAACCAATCGCGTAACCGATCTCCGCTGGGATCATCAAACGCAATGTTGCGTTCATGGGCTTTCAACCCCGGTGCTTGCCCAATAATAAGCACCTTAGTTGATGGTGCAGTGCTAAATATGGGGTTGGGTTGATGCGGTAGGTGAGGGGCACACAGTCTACAATTTCTCGCTTTAACCACCAGTGCATCGTGGCCTTTCACATTTTTCTCCAAATATTTCTCTTTGTCATACTTTTGTCACAAAACTATGATCTCAGTTTGACTATCTTATGTATATACAGTATGTTTAATAGTGACAGTAGTAGACTGTAACACAGGAGAAGAAACATGCGTAAAGTAGTACTAACCCTAGCTCTATCAGCGGCCTTTGGTATTGCGCATGCGGAATCTGGTGATAACCAGCTTTTCGATTGCATGGATGCGAAAACATTCGAAATGAATAACCAATGTATGTCTGACAAAATCGGCAATAACATTCGTTTCCGTGATGCACAAGCAAAGTTGATCGACATTGCAAGCGATAGTCAGGGTGACTACGCCATTGCAACAATGACGTTCGATCAAGAAAATATGCACATCGACATCGTAGCACATAAAGATTCGCTTAACGCGCTTGCTGCGAACCGTAACTAATTTCTTAGTTAACGCATATTAAGCCGGCGACAATCTCGCCGGCTTTTTTGTGTCCGTTAGAAAATTCTATTAAGTCCATTAATAGCAGCAACTCGATAAGCTTCTGCCATGGTTGGATAGTTAAACGTAGTGTTAACGAAGTAATCTATGGTATTGCCTTCGCCCTTTTGCTGCATGATCGCTTGGCCGATGTGAACAATCTCGGAGGCACGTTCACCGAAACAATGAATGCCCAAGATTTCTTTAGTTTCGCGATGAAACAAGATTTTCAGACTTCCTGTCTGCGTTGACGCGATTTGGGCTCTGGCCAAATGTTTGAACTGAGCTCTTCCCACTTCATAAGGCACTTTTGCTGCAGTAAGCTCTTGCTCTGTTTTACCAACAGAACTTATTTCTGGGATGGTGTATATGCCTGACGGAATATCTTCTACCAATGCCGAATGTGTTTTTATGCCAAGCATAGCTTCAGCGGCAAAGCGACCTTGGTTATAAGCCGCAGATGCTAAACTTGGATAGCCAATGACATCGCCGACTGCAAATACATTGTCTACGTCAGTTTGATAATTTTCGTTAACCTTGAGTTGGCCTCTGCCATCGGCTTTTAAACCAATATTCTCGAGTTTAAGTGTATCTGTATTACCCGTTCTTCCGTTAGCAAACAAGAGACAATCTGCGCGCATACGCTTGCCCGACTCTAAGTTTAAAATAACCGAGTCATCGGTAGCTTCAACCGAAGAATAGGCCTCATTGTGCCGGATGAGTACGCCATTGTTCCACAGGTGATAACTGAGTGCGTCTGATATCTCGTCATCAAGAAATGACAGTAAGCGATCGCGCATGTTAACGAGGTCAACTTTTACGCCTAGTCCTCTGAAAATACTGGCATATTCAGAGCCAATGACCCCAGCGCCATAGATAATTATTGATTTGGGATCGTGATCTAAAGATAGGATAGTGTCTGAGTTATAAATACGCGGGTGATTAAAGTCGATGTCTTTAGGACAATAAGGACGCGACCCTGTGGCAATAGCAATCTGGCCTGCAGTGACAGTATCTTTAGAGCCATCTTTACGGGTTATCTCTAACGTATGCGCATCTACGAAACTGGCTTCGCCGTGAAATAGCGTCACACGATTTCTGTCGTAGAAAGAAGAGCGAAGTCGAGTTTGGCTTTTTACCACACCGCTAGCATGGCGCATGATGTCAGAAAACGTAAGACTCTTACTTAAGTGGTTGTCGGCAAACAAGGGAGAAGAGTTATATTCAATAAGACGACTTACTGAGTGACGAAGCGCTTTCGATGGAATGGTTCCCCAATGGGTACAACCCCCTCCCACTGCCTCGTAGCGCTCAACAACCGCCACTTTTTTTCCGGCTTTGGCAAGCTGCATTGCAACGCCTTCTCCACCAGGACCTGTGCCAATAACGATAGCGTCGTAATGATACGACGGGGCTTTGGTTTTTTGCTTCGTTGCCATCTTACTTTCCCATGTTGTTACTTTTGTAATGCGATGTCACCACTAGGTTAGCCGTAATACAAAATGAATGATTCTGGTTTTAGTATAACGACCTTATCCAACTATAGAATAAAAAAAAACCACATAAGCAGACACTTATGTGGTTTTTAGCGTTCAAACGTATAAAAGAGGGCGTTAATTTACGCCATTTGCAATGACAAACTATGTAACTGTGTCCATTTCTCTTTCTGTACAGCAAATGCGTGTTTCAGCTCTTTGTACTTGTATGCAAGCTCAAGCCCTTCGATACTGCGCTTTAGAGTGCGTTGTTTAACGCGCATAACACGTTTTTTCGTGGCGTAGTATTCACTCATGCGCTGCATTAACAAGTCGTATTCTTCTTGAATGGTATGCATCATTTCTTCAGCATTAGGCAGTAGCGATACTTTTTCACTTGCTCTTTGCAGCTGCATTGCTGCTAACGCTTTCTCGATGCGCTCTTCTGGCACTTTGCGAAGGTTGGATGTCAGTCCTACCAGTGATAACCCCTTAATAAGCCATTTTGTAGGATCAAACTGATACCAGCGAATGCCATTGCGATAGTCGTACTCAAAGATGTGATGGTAATTGTGATAACCTTCACCAAAGGTAAAAAACGCAAGAATACCGTTATCTCGTGCTGTGTTCTTATCGGTGTAAGGCTGGCTACCCCAAAAATGAGCAAGAGAATTGATGAAGAAGGTTACGTGATGCACTAGCACCAGGCGAAGTACACCGGCTACCAAGATCATGCCTAATACGTCACCATTTAAATAGCCCAGAAGACCTGTGATACCAAAGTTGGCCGCCAGCACGATGGGCAAATAGTAGTTATGCTGCCACATCACCACTTTATCTTTTTGAAGATCTTTACAGTTACTGTAGTCATCGTAACGTTTGGCCTGATACTCACGCAACATCCAGCCGATATGCGCAAACCATAGCCCTTTCTTGGCAGAGTAGGGGTCTTTGTCGTTATCATCAACATGACGATGATGAACGCGATGATCTGACGACCAGTGCAAAATACTATTTTGCAGCGCCATAGCGCCACCAATCGCAAGGATCACACGAACTACCACATTGGCGTCGTAAGTTTTATGCGACCATAAGCGGTGATAGCCGGCAGTTATAGACATACCGGTAAAGTAAAAAAGGAATATAGCCGCACCGATTTCTGCCCAATCGATGCCTTGATACGCCACCCATAGCGGCACACCAATAAACGCAATTGCGCCAGATATAATAAATACCAGCACATTAGTAAGGATAAGAGGAGGTTTTTTCATTTTATACAACTTGGCTTACAACTGTTCGCTAATTTATCGTTTTACGAGGCTTCAGGCAAGCAAAACCCAGATTAGTTCTGCTTACATGTGTAAAGTTTAATTATAGTAAAGCTACGCTGAAGCGCTCGTTAATTGTGGCTTTTTCTGCTTAATGCTTGTTTATAAAAGAGATGATTCTGTTTCTCTTTCCCCACTGGTGTGTGTTGCGATAAACTACACATGCTAGTCTTTGATGTACGAAGTTTGATTGCGTTAATGGCTATACAGATGACGTAAGGGCTTCAACCCTAAGCGCTAAAAATCATCAAGCCGTTTAGAGCTAATCAACCTATGGTGCGAATGTGAGTCGACAAGAACAGAAATTAAAAACCCGCCAAAATATCATTCATGCTGCGTTTTCTTTGCTCGATGAAAACCGCAGCTTATCGGCAATCAGCTTGCGTGAAGTTGCCCGAGAGGCAGGTATAGCACCTACGTCTTTTTATCGACACTTCAAAGATATGGACGAATTAGGTTTAACGCTGGTGGATGAAGCCGGTTTAGCATTGCGGCAGCTTATGCGTCAGGCAAGGCGGCGTATAGCCTCTGGAGGTGGCGTAATACATACTTCTGTTGAAACCTTCATGGAATTTATTGCGGCAAATACAAACGTATTTCGTTTATTATTACGCGAGCATACTGGTACGTCGTCGGCTTATCGGTTGGCAGTATTTAGAGAGATTCAACACTTCATCGACGAGTTGACCGACTACATTATTGAACAGCAGGGCGTAGAATACGCATGCGCGCAGCTTCAAGCTGATGCTATGGTTAGGCTCGTATTCAGTGCAGGTGCTGAAGCACTAGAAGCTGATGATAAGCTTCGCCGCGAAATTGGTGAGAGAGTGAAAGCACAGCTTCGCTTCGTTCAAGTAGGTGCAACGCAAAAAAGCGTATAATTGAATTAGTGGCGATTGGCCTTTTAAGTCCACATCGTTTGCTCTAATCAAAGCCACCTTATTTTAATACGTCTTCATAGGCCTTTGTGACTCCAAAGGCCTTGTCAATTTGTACCAAAACTAGCTTTTGCGTGTAAGTAAAACGCCAGCCTCAATGTGATGAGTAAACGGGAATTGATCGAATAGTGCTGATTGAGCAACGTCGTGAGTTTCACTTAAAAGCTCAAGGTTTTGCGCCAATGTTTCAGGGTTACACGAGATATACACGATATTATCGTAATCCTGAATCATTCTAAGCGAGTCTTCATCTAACCCAGCTCTTGGTGGATCGACCAATACAGTTGTGAAATTATATGTACTTAGATCAATGCCTTCTAAGCGACTAAACGTACGTTCACCTTTCATAGCCTGAGTGAATTCTTCAGCGGCGAGTCTTACGATCTTCACATTATTAAGCTGATTTTGTTCAATATTAAACTGCGCAGCTTGTACAGAGGGCTTGGCTATTTCGGTCCCCACAACATTATCGAAGTGAAGCGCTAGCGGCAGTGAGAAGTTACCTGCACCGCAATACATCTCCAGTAAATCGCCAGAGAGCGGCTTTACGCAATCTAGTGCCCATTCAATCATGCTACAGTTCACTTCGGCATTGGGCTGAGTGAAGCTATTTTCGATATGCTTAAATATGAATTCTTTGCCATTAACGGGTAAGCGCTCAATAACAAAATCGTTGTCGATAATAAGCTTTTGTTTTCTCGCACGGCCTATGATGTTTACTTTTGGAAAGTGATCCTCTAGCGTCGCCTTTAATTCTCTTGCAGCCTCTTCCCACTTTTCATCTAATTGGCGATGGTATAAAAGGCTGATGACAAGCTCGCCAGATAGTGCAGAAAGATAATCGATTTGAAAAAGCTTCTTTCTTAGCGCCTCATTTGGTCTTACTTCTTCAAGCAACAAAGCCATAGCATGGTTTATTGCTTTACAAGCTGGAGGGAAACTATCTACGCGATACTTTTCTTTTGTTTCCTGGTTGAACATGATGTGAAATAAATCATCGCCCTCATGCCATACTCTAAATTCGGCGCGCATACGGTAGTGCGTTGGTTGCGATGGGAATACGGACAAGTCAGGCGCATTGAACGGAGAAAGTAACGCAGTAAGACGTTCTACTTTTTCGTCCAACTGAGCTTGATAGCGTTGTTGTTCGGTCGCGGTCATAAAATTCTCCATTCAATATTGAGGTCGCGAATTGTAGTCCCTTATAAAATAACTGCAACAAGCGCTATCTACTTCTGCATTATTATTAGGAACGACCCAGTAAAAAAAGCTGTATTAAAATTAAACAATACTGATTCTTTGCCGATAATAAGATTGAGGATAGTGAGGATCAAATTATGAACGTGGGTCAAATTAAGGCTTTTATGGGCGACCAGAAGGTCGATCAAAAAGCAGATCAAAAGGCATCAGTTCACCCGAACGAAATGTTGAAAAAGCAGTTACAGCAAGACGGATTGCAGCAAGCGGCTGAGTTTTCTAAACAACAAGCGGCATCAGTATCTGTTTCCAGTAGCCAAACTAGCATCGGCTTACGTGTGGTAAGTAGCAGCCTTAACCAAGCGTTAGTTATAGATGGCCAAAAGCCACAAGAAGCCAAAGAGAAAAGCATTGAAGATAAGTCGAACAGTTTGTTCGACTTTGAAAAAGTTGCCAGAAACGTACTTAAGTTCGTAGGTGGCGTTATTAGAGGTGCGGCAAACGGTGGTGCCAGCGAAGAAAAGCTTAATGGCTTATTTAGCCAAGCGAGAGAAGGCGTAAGCCGTGGATTCGCTATGGCTGAAAAAGACCTCGCTGGTTTTATGAATGAAGAGATTGAGCAAGGAATGACAAAAAGCCGCGATCTCATCGATACAGGAATAAACGATCTGGAAACTGACATATTTGGTCGCCAGCAGCCGAACGCTGTAACGCTTTCGTCCTTAAACGCGGTAGCTGCATCGGATGAGAAAAGCGGAAGCTTGCTGATTCGAACTAAAGATGGCGACGAAGTGAGTTTTAGTTTTGAGAGTCTTCGCTCGTTCCAAGCATCTCAACAACTTAATTTCCAAGCACAGGCATCTCAGGAGCAATCAGGCGGTAGTGGCGAGCAAGGTGAAAACAATTTTTCAGCGTCATACCAACAACAAACTTCGTACCAATACTATGAGCGAAGCGGTATTAGCTTTTCATTAAAAGGCGAGCTTGATGAAGATGAGTTAGAGTCGATAGCTGATTTGGTTGGTCAAGTTCAGGATCTCGCCGACACCTTTTACAGTGGTGACATCGACAAAGCATTTGAAGAAGCGTTAAGTTTAGGCTTTGACGATAAAGAGTTAGTTGGCTACGCGTTACAGTTAAATAGAACAACACAGACCGAAGTACTAAAGACGTATGAGAACATCCAACATTACAATGAAGACAAAAGCGATAATTCGAAGTTTGGAAATGTGGTTAGCCCTATAGCGCAATATCTAGAAAAGATGATGGATACTTTTGCTAATGCCGAAAGTACGTTAGAAAGTAACGAAGACTATAATACCTTAATAGGTGGGTTGATTAATGAGATCAAAGACGTGCAGGTGCCAGATCTTGTATCTGCTATAAATAGGTTTCACGCTTTTAATCAAACTTTACTTAATGGACTTCCTCAATCTGCTGAGACAAGTGAATAACTAACTATTTACTAATATAAAAGCCCGGTAGCGAAAGCTAACCGGGCTTTTTTATAGCCTATAAACCGTACTCACAAAATTATGCGTGTTCGACTTTGTCCTTTGCAGGGCGAACTTTTAGGGTTCGCTCCTGGAAGATTGAGTCGTTAGTTTTATCGATAACGCTGTTTAAGTCGTCAGTTACAACTTCGATAAAACCGTATCCTTTTCTTTTTCCAGTTTTACGATCCTTCATTAAGCGAACCGACTGTACTTCAATAAAGCTACTGAAGTATTCCTTTACTGCGTTCTCGTTTGCTCTATAAGGCAAATTACCCACATATAAAGTTTCTACTGATCCGTCATTAGAATGTGCTCTGGCATCTGAGGAAGATGGACTTTGAATAAGAGACGCTAGCCAAGGAGTAACGATACCGCTGATCAGCAGAGCTGCTGAGACGGTCAGTGGAACATGGACGTTTAAACTAGCAGAAGAAAATAACAAGTAACCTGCAATTGCAAAAATAGCGCTAATAACAGCGCATTGAATAAAGCCTACTTTCATATACCTACCTTTCTATTGTTTATTATGGTGTTGGAGGCTGTATATAGTTTACTCATTTGTAACAAATTGAACAATAAAATGTGAAAAAACTAGTCTAAAGATGGATTGAGTCGCTAGAAATGATGCAGAAATGAGCGGTTAACACCAAAAGTGGCTTAAAAAGCAAAAAAATCCAATTTAAGTGTTGATCTTTCACAAGAGGTATCTATAATGCGCTCCACGTTCTGAGGGGGCTTCGAGAAAAACAAAGCCTACTTAGCAACAAGTGCGAAACCAAGTTTTCAAACAAATAAAAAGTTTAAAAACATGGTTGACATCGAAAATAAACGATGTAAAATGCGCACCTCACTCGAACAGGGTGAGTCACTAAGAAGCAACGGCTTCTAGTGAATGTTCTTTAAAAATTTAGACAAGACAATCTGTGTGGGCACTCGTTAAGAGTGTCACAACGACGATTCATATTTCGATATATTTAATTGAAGAGTTTGATCATGGCTCAGATTGAACGC
>NZ_LQXH01000012.1:0-204992 GCF_001924945.1 Alteromonas sp. W12 | reverse complement strand
AGATCCTAGACTAATCTAGACTTAGCAACACAAGCCAAAAAAAGCGCACTTAGGTGCGCTTTTTTTATGCCTGCGATTTAGTTCGTGATTGTTGTGCCCTCTGAAACACGCCGTAAACCCATCCATGGGGGCTCCGATACCGCATCCCTGCGGTGTCAGGTTTAGAGAGCGATTTCCCTCTGTAATAGGCATAAAAAAGCTAGGACTATGCCTAGCTTTGATATTTAGGTCGGTAGCAACAAGGGAGTTACATTTGCTCGACTTTGTAGCCTTTCGCTTTTAATAAGGCGATAACACTGTCATCGCCAACTAGGTGGCCAGCACCGACTAAGACAAATTCTTGGTCATCATCGCCAAACATGGCTTCAATTTGAGGTAGCCAGTTTTGGTTGCGCTTAGTAAAAACATCGTCGTACGAAGCGGGAGATTCACGTTTGAATGTGTCTACCACCAGTTCATCGATTTTCTGAGTATTCCCTTCTCTCCATGCTTTTATGGTGCTTTTAAGCATGTCTTTTAGCTCTGGTAGCGTTTCCAAAGTTTCAGAAATGAGGCGGTCTTCTTCACCGGCTCCCATATTGGCAAGCATACTGATTTGAAAATCTAACGATTCCAGATATTCACTGGCTTTTCCGTCGCGAGCAGCTAACTGCATGAAGTAGGCATCTACACCTTGTCCAGCTAGCTGAGAGCGTTGTGCTTCCATAGCTACCAGCATTGATGCAACCATGCCTGGCTTAAACTGCGCTAACTGATCGGCTGTTGCGCCAAAGTTGGCTAAATAAACATTGAGAGCCTGATAGGTCTCTTCTGATACATCATCTTTAAGCGACTTACCGTCTTTGTAAGCAAGCCCAGCCATCATTTTTTGCTGACCTTCAATATCCGTTGGGGCAGGCATTTTTACTTCAAAAACTAAAGTGTCACTTTTTTCATAGGTTTCAGTGAACGTAGCGGGCAATGGAAATTCAGAGATTGGCAGAATATGTATTGTACCACCTACATAAACCGCATCATCGCCTTTCGACACTTTCCAAACTGAGGTCTGGTCGTGCTCTACATTTCCTGCAAAGGCCGTTGCCGAAATAGCGAAACTTGCCGCCATTGCCCATTTACGAAGGGGTATTCTTTTCATTGTATATATCCTTATTAACTATTCTACCAAGATGTCTTAGAGTGTATTGGCTACATGCAGCTTAATTCTTCCTGTCTGCCCCCAAAACACACTGCGCTCGACTAGTATTTCCAATCATATCAGATGCTCAATCAAGTAAGGACTGATCTTCAATACAGATTTTATTACTCTTTGTTGTGTCACTTTGATGTAGAACCACTATACCTGCGGTAACACGCCGCGGTCGCGAACATTTCAACTCTCGCTGAGTGAGTAATTATCTCTGCGGACTGGTATAAACTATATGTTAAAGCTTCGGGCGAGTTAATACGTTACGCTATGCACTCCATATTCGGTGTAGGCTGGTAGGATTCATACATTCTTGGCACCAACTCGCTGTTTATTAACGTTAACACTTCAAAAATAATGTCAAAACCTAACGAACCAAAAACACAGACCGTTAGTGATGCTCTTAAGCATGCTATCGAAAAATTTCCGACGACACCTATCGCAGAGGTTAAGGCAACGGTACCTCAAGATGCTGCTAGTTGGCGGGAGCTCGTGCAGCAACGAAATGCGCAGCAAAAGAAAAAAATAAAGAACATGCGTAAACAATTAGATGTCAGTGTGGAATTACTGGAAATAGCCGGCGTAACAGTTCGTAAGCTCACACCGAAAGAGGTGTCACCGCATTTTGAAAACCATGTTTATATAGACGTGCATGGGGGCGCCTATGTATTTTTTGGTGGCTTACCGAGTATTGAAGAAGGGTTATTGATTGCATCACGGTTAGGAATAACCGTATTGAGTGTAGATTACGCTATGCCGCCACATGCCCCAGCACCTGCCGCGCTTTGTGATTTAAAAGCTGTATACCTAGCGCTTTTAGATAGCGTTGACAGTCGTCGCATACTCGTTGGAGGGACATCCGCAGGCGCCGGGCTGGTTCTTGCGCTTATACAATCACTAGCCGCCGAGAGTATAAGCCTTCCTTGCGCTATCTATACAGGCACACCATGGGTAGATTTAACGCAGGCAGGGGATAGTCGACAAGTTAATGAAGGTGCTGATCGTGTGCTGGTTACCTACGAAGGACTACTACAATCTGCGGCAGCGCTTTACGCTGGAACAATCGACTTATCACACCCTAGTGTTTCGCCTATTTATGGTGACTTTACTTCGTTTCCGCCTGTTTTCATCGTGGCAGGAACACGCGATCTATTTTTAAGTGATGCAGTCCGTCTGCATAGGAAAATTCGCGATTTCAACGGTACGAGTCAACTTGAGATTGTGGAAGGCCTGTCCCATGCGGAATACCTCATCGCCCATGAAACTCCAGAGTCTTATATGACTTATGATGAACTAAGGGCATTTTTCTTACAGCATCTCTAGCTCAATTCTACAAAACCATACTGTTACAAAACACCTTTAGCCAATGAAAAAGAAAGCCATATAAGCTTGTGCTTATTCTTAATCAACCCGCGTTTTATCAGTTCTGACTGTCAGTTTAGTGTAAATTTGTAAAAGCATATGCAAATAATAATAATTTGCATTTATTTTAATCTCTCTGTATTTTACTCGGTGCCAAAATTCAACTCGGTACATTTAGGCATTTAATCACACACTTAAAAGCACTAAAGGGACTTCTTTTTCATGAAGAAAATGAATACAAAAAAAAGCGCACTAGCGCTGACAGTCACCGCAGCAATACCATTTGGAACCGCACTCGCTCAACAAGAGAATACCGCTGTTCAAGAGTTAGAAACCACTAAGGTTCAAGCTACCGAAGAAGCGGGTTATAAAGTTGACGAAACCTCTTCAGTAAAGCTAACGCAACCCATCGCGAATACCCCTCGTTCGATCAACGTGATTTCAGAACGCCTTCTTGAAGATCAGGGGATTACCAACTTAAACGATGCGCTTCGAAACGTTGCAGGCGTATCAACGTTTGGTGGTGGTGAAGGTGGTGGCGGTGTCGTGTCTGCCAGCGACAAGGTCACCATTCGTGGTTTTGATGCACGCTCAAATATCTATGTAGACGGTATTCGCGATATAGCCGGTTACAGCCGCGATACCTTCAACTACGAAGCTGTAGAAGTTATCAAGGGCGGAAGCGGCTCGTTAGACGGCCGCTCTACCGGTGGTGGTAGCGTTAACCTGGCAACTAAACGTGCGCGACTTGAGGATTTTGGTGCAGTGTCAGGTCGCTATGACTCCTTCGAAAACGCACGTGTAACACTGGATTACAATAAGAAGCTTTCTGAGAATGTTGCGGGCCGTTTAAACCTGTTATACAGCGATGGCGGTGACTTCTTTGACAATGGCGTTGAGGAATACCAAACCACTGGTGTGGCGGGCTCATTACTTTATAAAGTGAATGAAGCAACAGACATAAACCTTGATGTATTTGTGATGGAGCAGGATAACGTTCCGGTGCTTGGTCTTCCCTTCCTAACTTCAGCGGCTGCAGAAGCTACAGGTCAGCCCGAAGGACCGATAGATTCGGGTTTATGGGACGAATATTACAGTGTGCCGGGCCGCGACTTCGAAGAAGTGTCGACACAAATGTACACCTTAGTTATCAATCACAAAGTAAACGACGTGGTAACGCTTCGTAGCCAAACCCGTTTTGGTAGCAACGAAAAAGAGTCAGTAATTGGTCGTCCGTGGTGGAATTCAGGTGAAGAAGCTAACCTATTGAATGCTGAGCGCTTGCAAGCATTAGACGAAGAGACTGATTTATTTGTATCACAACTAGACGCAATTCTTTCGCTTGAATCTGGGGCTTTGAAGCATCGAGTTGTGCTGGGTGCAGAAGTAGCAGAAGAAGAGCGTACCAGTTTTGGTGTGACAGCAAATTACACCTATGTCGATGGGCAAGGCAATGTGTTGGAAGCTCCCACCATTAACCCTTTCGACTTGCAAAACAACGTGTTTGCAACAGGTGGCACAACGCGTAGCGGCAATGACACTTCGGGCGATGCGAGCACGGTAGCCTTATATCTTCTAGATACCATCAAAGTCGGTGAGCATCTTCAAGTAGACATAAACGCGCGTTATGACGATTTTGATATCTCCGGTTCTGCGTGTGGTCGACGTAGCGGTTGTTTCGATGGGCTCGACGCTCAAGACAGCTACTTTAGCTACGGTGCAGCGGTGAGCTATATGCCTACAGAGAACGGTAATATTTACCTAAGTCACAGTAATTCTAAGCAGCCGCCCGGCGTAGCGTTAGCGCTATCAACCAACGCCGCGCAAAATGCGGTAAGGCCTGAAAATGCAGTAACCACTGAACTTGGTGTGAAATGGCAGTTCTTTAACGACCAGCTGCTTGTTAGCGGTGCTGTGTTTGAAACTACGAAAGACGTGGTCGATTCACAAAATATTGAAGACGGTGTCACAGTGTATTCGCTAGCGGGTGAGCAAGAGTCTAAAGGCTATGAAGTCAGTGTTACAGGTATGCTAACGGACTCACTATCAATCTCTGCAAACTATGCGAGTTTAGATACTGAAGTTACCCAGGACACGACAGCGGATTCTATCGGTAACGGTCTACAAGCGTCGCCAGATGATACGGCTAACATTTGGGTTAACTATGCTGCAATGGATAACAAACTGAATGTGGGCGGTGGTATCTATTACAACTCTGGTGAAACCTACTGGCGCAGAAATACGGCTTATTTCACGGTCGATTCTTACACTACGCTTTTCCTAATGGCATCTTATCAAGTGACAGAGGGTTTAAAGCTTCAGTTAAACGTTGATAACTTAACAGATGAAGAGTACGTGGTAGATTACAGCGCTAAAGGGCACTTCCGTCCAGGGAACCCTCGAAGTGTAGCTGTCTTTGCTAACTATACTTTCTAATTGAGTATTCGTTATTATAAAACCAGCCTTAGGTAAAAAGACCTCTGGCTGGTTTTTTATATTTTACTCGCTTTGCCACAATGGGAACATCATGCTGGTTAGAATTGAGAACTTCCTTACCAAACAAGAAGTCACCGATGCGGTGTCGCTTCTTGAGAAAGCCGATTGGGTTGATGGCGCTGTAACAGCGGGGCATTTAGCGTTACATGCCAAGAAAAACCTGCAGTTGCCTGAAGATTCTCCCACGGCACGCCAGCTAGGGGATTTCATTTTGAGCTTAATGGGTCAGTCGCAGCACATATTAGCGGCAGGGCTACCTAATAAAATATACCCTCCCATGTTCAACTGCTATCAGAGCGAAGGAGAATTTGGCGATCATATCGATAATACCATTAGGCGGGTGGCAGGAACTGCTGTAAAGGTTCGTACGGATATCTCAATGACGGTTTTTCTCAGTGAGCCCGAAGAATACGAAGGGGGAGAGCTCGTGATCCAAGATACTTATGGAGAGCAGCGTGTGAAATTCGCGGCGGGCGATATGGTAATGTACCCATCAACCAGTTTACATAGAGTGACACCTGTTACAAAGGGCCGTCGACTCGCATCGTTTTTTTGGATGCAAAGTTTAGTGAGAAGTGCTGAACAACGCCGTATTCTGTACGACTTAGATATGAGTATTCAGGCACTTAGCGCCGAAACGCCTAATAACGCTGAAATTGTAAGGCTTTCGGGTGTGTATCACAATCTGTTAAGACAGTGGAGTGAAACCTAAGCTTAAAGACCTGCAAGTAATGCGTGTTTGCGCGGTGAAATTTTCTAAGAAATTGACTAAGCTGTGGGCCATAAACAGTGCTTATTTATTTCTTCTATGGAGCCTACGCCGCAAAGCGCCATTGTCATTTCAAGCTCGTCTCTCAACAATCGAATAGTGTGAGCAACACCTAATGCCCCCGCCGTGGCTAATCCGTACATCAGAGGCCGACCAATAAGCACGGCGTTAGCACCCAGTGCCATGAGCTTTACCACATCAGCGCCTCTGCGCACACCGCTGTCGGCCAGTACCATCATTTCATCACCAACCGTTTGGCGAATAATAGGAAGCATTTCTACCGGTGAAGGCACGCTGTCCAAAGCACGGCCGCCGTGATTCGACACTACAATGCCCGCTACGCCAAGTTCCGCTGCTTTTTGAGCGTCCAGTGGATTAAGAATACCTTTCAACACAATGGGCAATGACGTGTGTTGCTGGATAAAAGCAATATCGTCCCATGTAGGAGCCTGTGCCATAAGCCCTTGAAATACAACGCTCTTGCCTTCTCCGGGGTGCACTAAGGGAGGAGGCGTATCTATATTGACCGCGCGCACATTTGGAGGGAGCGAAAATTCAGCTCTCTGCTCACGGTTTCGCAAGCCGTTAATTGGCGCATCGATGGTGATTACCAATGCTGAAAACTGAAAATGTTCTGCTTTTTGTATGAGTTCTAGAGTTTGTGAAAGGGTAGGTTGAACATAGAGTTGAAACCAGCGGGGGCTTTCCACCTGACTAGAAATATCTTCAAAGGAGCAACTGGCTAACGTGCTCATCACCCATAAGCCGCCTTGAGCTTGTGTTGCCATCGCCGTAGCAATCTCACCATCGGGATGCGCTAACGCTTGATAAGCAACAGGCCCTGAAATTATAGGGTGTTCAAACTGCTGCCCTAACAAGGTGGTTTTAGTTCCCCCCAGTTTGACATCTTTCAAAGCGCGGGGAAGTAAACACAGGTCGTCTAATTTTTCTCGATTTCTTCGCATCGACAATTCATCTGCAGAGCCACCGGCAATATATGCCCACGATTGTGGGGTTAGTCGCTCCCGAGCCAGGTTCTCGTAATCAGACAGTGCTGCAAGGGTTTTAGGAATTGTATTTAGCGGTGTTTTAAGCATATTCGTCAGTTTTATGTAAAGAAAGTAAAAAGCCTTTCAATATTAATTAAATTGCAAATGATAATAATTGTCATTAAGATGCAGTGCGATTTGAGCACGATTAGCCACTTCTTGCAAATAAGAAGAGAAATAAAGCGATGAAAATTCCCTATGACAGACAGGGGATGCAAGTTTCTACGGATAGTCTCACTTTTGGGCATTCTTTCTTGGAATAACAATAATCACACCAATTGCCCTAACTCAAATAGTTAGTGCTTTGCTCATGTTTGGCGTTAGAGCCATTTATGAAGTTAAGCCGCGCGTAACAAGACACAACATTTTGAAATGGCGAGCCACTGGCTGGCCAACACTCAACACATTAAGGATTATCAAATGCCTGTAAATGGTAAGCGCATTATTTTGTTAGGAACCCTGTTTCCCATGTTGTCAGCGGGTGTGCTGGCGCAAAGCGAAGAGATAGAAACGCTCGACACCACCGTTGTGCAATCTGCGTCTGAAGAGCTGAAGCAAGCCCAAGGCGTGTCTATCATTACGGAAGAAGATTTCAAACGTCGTCCTGTCACTAACGATATCGCTGAAATTGTAAGAACCATGCCGGGTATCAACCTTACAGGTAACTCAAGCTCAGGACAGTATGGCAACAAACGTCAAATCGACATTCGCGGAATGGGTCCAGAAAATACGCTTATTTTAATTGACGGCAAGCCAGTGTTGTCGCGTAACTCTGTAAAAATGGGCCGTTCAGGAGAGCGAAACACACAGGGCGACAGCAACTGGGTTCCAGCTGAAGCGATTGAGAGCATTGAAGTTATTCGTGGTCCAGCAGCGGCTCGCTATGGCTCTGGCGCATCAGGTGGTGTTATCAATATTATCACTAAGTCTCCTGATGAAGCTTCTACCTCTATCACCGCTCAGACCGAGCTTTCTTCAAATAAATACGAAGGCGACAACCGTCGTTTTAACCTAGTAACAAGTGCGCCTTTATCTGAGCGTTTCTCTCACCGCACTATTGTTAACTACAACGAACAGGACGCTGACGACCCACGCGTAAATTTAGACGCAACAGACGTAACAACGGGCCGCGGCGGTACAGCAAAAGCGGTAGGTGCAGGACGTGAAGGTGTTGAAAACATCGACGTGCGTACTCTTGTTCGCTTCGACCAAGATGAAATTAATCGCTGGGACTTTGAAGCAGCCTATAGCCGCCAAGGCAACCGCTATGCCGGTGACAATGCATTTCAAGGCGTAAGCTACCCCGTTGATGAAAACGGCAACGTCATCATACCTGAACCTGAAGACCTGGCAGAAACTGATGCTCAGAGCTTAATTGGTGAAGAAACACTAGTAATGCATCGTCGCACGTTCGGCGTAACACACAATGGTGAGTATGACTTCGGCGATTCATTTAGCTATATCCAATACGAAAGCACGTCTAACAGCCGTTTAGGTGAAGGCTCTGCAGGTGGTGGTGAAGGTCGCATTAATAGCCTTGAGATGACCACCATCAAATTAGAGAACATTACGGCAAAGACCGAGTGGAATGTGCCTTTAACGCTAGGCGGCTTCAATCAAACCGCAACGTTTGGTGCGGAATACCGCAAAGAGACCCTAGACGATTCAGTTAGCAATCAGCTTTCTCTGAATGTGGTTGATGACGGCACTATTCCTGGTGTAGAGACTGACCCAGAAAATCGTCCATCTGAAACCGACGCCACGCTTGTAGGTGTGTATGTTGAAGACAACATCATGCTAACGGATTCAATTACGCTTACGCCTGGACTGCGTTTTGATGATCACAGCAAAGCGGGTACAAACCTTAGCCCGAGCTTGAATGCATCATGGCAGGCATCGCCTAATATTGTGGTTCAAGGTGGTATTAGCCGTGCTTTTAAAGCACCAAATCTCTATCAATTAAATCCTAACTACGTGTACTACACCCGAGGTAATGGTTGCCCAGTTGACTTCTCTAACCTAGGTGGCGGGTGTCACATTCTAGGAAACCCTGACCTAGAGCACGAAACCTCAGTAAACAAAGAAATTGGTGTTAACTACACCAACGAAGAGGGCTTGAACGCGGGTATTACTTACTTCCACAACGACTATAAAGACAAAATTGGCACCGGTAATGTACCGCCAGAGTATGTGTTACCTGGCGAAGAAGGTGGCGAGGCCAACGTTCAGGTATTCCAGTGGTTTAACGTTCCTGAAGCGGTTATTTCTGGCCTTGAAGGTAACTTGTTGTTCCCTGTAACCAGCACTATTGAGTGGTCGACCAACTTTACCGTGATGCTTGAGTCAGAAGATAAATCTACTGGCCAGCCATTATCTATCGTTCCTGACTACACAGTGAACTCGCTAATAAGCTGGCAAGCCACCGATGCACTTGAGCTTGTGCTTAGCGCTCAACACTACGGTGAGACAGAAAGCCCTACGGCCAGCGTTAATTCGGGCGCCGTTATCGAAGCTGATGATCGCGAAGCCTATACCATCACCAACATTAACGCCATTTACGCGTTCGACGAAAACTTAAGCTTCAACGTGTCGGTTAAGAACTTGTTTAACGAAAGCGTTAAGCGTGAAGGTACACAAGCATCTAACGCAGGGGCGAATACTTTCAACGAACCAGAAAGAAGCTTCTTGTTGTCTGCTACCTACCAGTTCTAATACTTAGCAAGCAGTAACAAGACATTAAAAATGCCGGCCTCGATAGCGATATCGACGTGCCGGCAATCTCATTAATTCAGCCAAGAGATGTAAGGGATTTGAATGAAAGTTAAAAGAAGTGCAGCGCTTTCTTTTGTACTGGTATCACTTGCCGTGGCCTCATCAGGTATTGTGATGGCAGCAACAAAAGCCAGCGATATCGACGGGCTCACTGAAAAGTGGATTAGCATTGAGCGCCAGACGCAAAAGCTAGAAAACGAGTGGCGTGAATCAGAGCCTGCATTGCGTCAGCGTATTCAACTGCTTAAAGCTGAACGTACTCAGCTGCAGAGTATGATTGACGAAAGTAAGGCTGCAACCACCGACGTAGAAGCCCAGCGAGAAGCACTGCTTTCTGAGCAAAGTGAGCTTGAAGCACAACAGGGTGGGGTAGAGCGTGCATTGACTGGAGTAATAGGGCAAGTAGACAGCCTTTACTCGTCGCTGCCTGAAATTATTCGCCAGACGTGGGATAAAGAGCAAGCCGAATTAGCGGCTGACGCCGACACGTCAAATAAGCTTCAGGTTACCCTTGCAAAACTTTCATCCCTTGCGCAATTCAATAGCAAACTTCTGGTAAACGAAACCGTAATGCGTGCTCCCGATGACAAAGATGTATTAGTTAAGCAGTTCTTTGTTGGTAGCAGCTATGCGTGGTTTACCAACGCCGATGGTCAATATCAGGGGGCCGGTCGCGTTAAAAATGGCGAGTGGCAGTGGCAATTCAGTGACAATGTAGATAGCGAATCGGTGGCCCTTGCCGTCGCTATTTTTGAGAAAAAGCATGAACCCGATTTTGTTTCTTTACCACTTACACTGGCTAAAGGAGAAGGCGAATGAAATGCTTATCTCACGTTCTCACAGCATTTAATCCAATGTTGAGATCCTCTCTCATCGCAGCATGTGTTGCTTTGTGTGCTGCTGTGGTTTGTGTACCGGCAGTGGCAGCGCCTGAAGATAGCATGCTGGCCAATATTAAAGAGGCAAAAGCGCGTCTGGAGCGCACCGAAAGCAAAATTAGTAAAGAGCGGGTAGCGCTGGCTAATGAATTGCGTGCGCTTGAACAGCAGGTAATGAAACTGCGCAATGAAACCACGGTAGCCCGCCGTAAAATGGACGAAAGAACCCTTAGTCTTTCACAGTTAGAAAATCGCCTATCGAGCTGGAGCGAGCAACAAGAGTTCCAACAAAATTTGTTGAGCCGTTTCCTGCTTCAAACTGGTGTAGACAGTCTGTCATTAAGCGAAATGAGCTTGTCTGACAAAGTCCAGAAAGTGGGTGAAAAAGCGAAAGAGTTTGCCAATCAACAAACCCCTAATTTCAGTGCAGGAAAGGTTGTACTAGCGAATGGCGAAGTGACCCAAGCAAAAGTGCTTACTCTTGGCCCGGTGACGTGGTATCTGGCGCAAGCACAAAACGTTGCGGGTACGGCAGAGCGTAAGCAAGACCTGTTTACCTCTACGTCCACTTTTTCAGATACGGATACCGAAAGCCTTGCAAGCTTGGCAAGCAGCGGCAATGGCAGCATTAAAATAGATCCTACCCTTGGCCGCGCAGCAACGCGCGAGCAAGCGTCAGAAGGGGTAATTGAACATGTTGTGAAAGGCGGAGTGTGGGTGATCCCTATCGTTTTGTTTGCCCTTCTCGCTACGCTTATCGCACTGTTTAAAGTTATTCAGCTATGGCGCTTGCCGAAGGTTAAGCAAGTAGCATCAGGCAAAGCTCTGGTGAACATGGTGGGCAGTTCAGGTGTGGGCTTCTTTGATGGCATGCAGCGCGAGCTGTATGACATAACTAAGCGTGCAAGCACGCCAACTGAACGCGACGATGAACTGTTTTCTGCACTCCAGCAAGACAAAATCAAGCTTGAAAAATACAACGGCACCATTGCTGTAACTGCTGCCGTTGCACCCTTGCTAGGTCTTCTAGGTACGGTAAGCGGCATGATTGAAACCTTTAGAATGATGACGGCATTTGGCTCAAGCGACCCCGAAGTTATTTCTGGCGGGATCGCTAAAGCCTTGGTTACGACAGAGTTAGGCTTAGTTGTGGCCATACCGGCATTAATTCTAAATGCCGTACTCTCTCGCAAAGCGCGACATTACTACGAAGAGCTCGAAAGTTTCGCGCTTGTACTTAGCAATGACGAGCCTGACGTTGCTGAGAAAAGCGACCAAAAGAGTGATGGTCAAAAGCAAGCGAGCGCAAGCTAATGATTGAACAGCTAGCGGGGAATGCATTGTGTTGGTTAATGCTGCTGGTGGCATGGTTTGCTTACCAGCAAATCTTTGTGTTGTTTACTACACGCAAAGAGATAGCCCAAGTGCGTGATGGAGAGAAAGAGCTAACAAAGCGAGAAATGGTACCTGCCGTACTGGTTAGTGCTCTTCCCTTGATGGGCCTGCTAGGAACAATAGCAGGCCTACAAGTGAGTTTCACCGGAATGATGTCGTTAGGTGTCGATAGTCAAGTCGTCACTGGTGGCATTGCCGATGCACTTTTTACCACTCAGCTTGGCTTAACCTTGGCTATTCCTGGCTGGCTTTTGTTGATGTTTGTTAATGGTGCGGTAAAGCGTGCCGTAGCAAGGGAGGCGTAAACATGGCAAGTCGATTACAGCGACGCCTTGAAAACCAGCAAGCGCAAGGCATTGATATGTCTCCGCTACTAGACGTGGTTTTTATACTTTTAATTTTCTTTATCGTTTCAACAGTGTTTGTAAAAGAGACTGGGGTAGAGGTAGATAAACCACAGGCAATATCAGCACAAAAGCTCGATCAAATGGCCATTATGCTGGCAATTACCCGAACCGGTGAAGTGGTGTATGACAGTGCCAATATCGGTGTGAGCGGTGTGCGCTCTACCGTTGAGCAATTGTTGATGAAAGAACAACGCCCAGTAGTCATTCAGGTAGATAAAGCCGTTCGCTCTGAATTACTGGTAGAAGTCATAGATGAAGCCAAACTGGCGGGTGCCGACACGGTAAATATCGCCACTTTGAAGCCATAGCGAACGAGGCAAAATTCAATGAAATACAATCTTCAACCTTCTCTACTTAGCGGTGCGGTGCTCGTTAGTGCGCTCGGCGTTATGTGGCTAGGGCACTTTTTGTCTAATCTGCAGCCCGACACTATGGTTGTGCGCAAGTTAGACATTGCGGTAACACCTCCACCGCCGCCGCCCCCTAAAACGCAAAATGTAGTGGAAGAGACTGAACTTGTTATGCAGGTAGAGGGCAGTGGCGCAGCCATGACCATGGCGGATTTAAGTGTTGAGCCAGATATTCAAGTGCCAAAGCCCGACATGCCAAATGTCAAAGTGACCCAAACCCAATGGGATATGCCTGATATTGAATTGGACGCCTTTGGGCTAAGCGAACTGGATTCAAAGCCTACCTTGCTGACTCCGGTCAAAATACGTTTCCCCAAGCGACTTAAAAAGCAAGGTATCAAGCGGGTGATTGTAAAGCTCGACGTCATTATTGACGAACACGGCAACGTAAAGCTGATGGATATTGTCGAGAACCCGCATCACGAGCTCAATAAAGAAATAATGCGTTTTGTTAAAGCCAGCAAATTTACATCGCCCTACAAAGAGGATGAAGCGGTGAAGGCGCGTTTTATTTGGCCCGTAGTTATAGAGGCCTAATAGAAGCCTATTAAAGGCCTGGTTTAGCGCAATAAAGCGAAATAGAAGCTAAAGAATTTAGAGGTTGATTGAGACAATGTTAAACAAGATTACAGCCGTAACTGTCCTCAGCTGTGTAGTGAGCGCGCTGGCTTTTGTTAAGCCAGTAAGTGCGAAAATAACGGTGGAATTGGAAGAACCCGATTGGCAGTTTGTCATGCGTCAGCATCATAGAGATGATCATCGTGAACGTATATCCCGTGAAGAAGGTGAGTTTATCGGGCGCATTCAGGCCGACTTGCAAGCAGGCAATTATTCAAACGTTGCCAGCGCATTTGCAACCCAGGATATTTCTCAATTTAGTCCACGCTTGCGTGAGCTTTACGGACAAGTGCTATTGAATGAGAAAAACTACTCACTTGCCGAAAAAGTGCTGTTGGACGTTATCGATGCTATGCCAAACCTTCCATCGGCGCACAGAAGTTTGAGCATGGCGTATTTAATGACAGATAAATTGGCCAAAGCACGCACTCATTTAACTAAAAGCGTAGAGCTAGGTATTCAAGATGCCCAACTTTTCGGGCAGCTAGCCTATACCAATGTTCAGCTTGGCAAACCTGTCACCGCTATTGGTGCTTATCAAAATGCGTTAATGCTCGAACCTGAAAACAAGCAATGGTATCAAGGCTTATTGTTCGCGCTTATTGAAAGTAATGCACTTGCACAGGCGGAAAGCTTGCTAAGCGAAATGTTGGTAGATGATGAAAGTAATCAGCAGCTTTGGCTCCAACGGGGACAAATAGCGTTAAAGCAGGGTGACATGGTAAAGGCGCTGAGCAGCTTAGAGACTGCCCTTTCTTTAGGTGACCGCTCGCTGTCGAACTTGATTTCAGTGGCTAAATTGCACGTTTCTGACGGCAGTCCGCGGCGCGCAGCAGACATACTGGCTACCCATGCGAAGACTTTCATTACCGACAAAGATGGGGAAGGCTTTGACGCTTACTCCAAAATAGCGGCTTACTTAGCGGCTAATGAGCAGTGGTCTGATTTAGGTAAATTAACGCAAGCTGCCGACAACAATGTGAAAAAGCTCACGACCTCTCAAGCAGCTACGCTTAATGTACTTAAAGCTCAATTGGCTATGGGAAAAGGGCAAAGCAAAACGGCAATTTCCCTTTTAACCAAAGCCATTGCTGACGTCCCTGACAATGGAGAGGCGCTGTTGTCTCTTGCTTCACTTTATCGTCAACAGAACAACGTCGAACGTGCCAAAATGACCTATCTGCGAGCTGAGTCACTCGCCGATGTTAAACAGCGCGCCATGCTCGGGCGTGCGCAAATTGCCATAGATCAGCGTCAGTACCAAGATGCACTTACGCTTTTACGACAAGTCTATAAATCGTACCCATCCCGTTCTGATTTACTTGGCAACATCCAGTCACTAGAAAACCTAGTGAAGAACACAATATGAAAAGCCAAACGGTAAACCGCGTCGCCATGAATCGTGAACGATTGGATGTCGCACTTAGAACGCTGATTGCTGTGGCACTGGGCTACGCTTTTTCAGCGTGGCTAAGCAGTGCTATCGCCAATTTTATAGGGGCTGACGGACGAGAGCACGAAGTGCTGGTAAGAATGCTGTTCTTTTGTGTTTACTGCACCTTCATCCTTTTTACGTTCATCTTTGATACGACGAAAAAGGCATCCATCGTAATGACAGCGCTCTCTGCGTTAGCCTTATGTCTTTATTCAATCAGTACAGGGCTTTAACATGAAAGGGAATGTCAGAAAGTCTATGACGTGGCTTCATACTTGGAGCTCGGTACTTGTTGGTTGGTTACTCTTTGCTATTTTTTTCACCGGGACGCTGTCGTTTTTTAGAACCGAAATAACCTATTGGATGCAGCCAGAACAACACGCCGCAGTACCCAGCGAAAGGGCGCTAGAGCACGGTTTACGTTATCTTGCGATCAATGCGCCCAATGCAAGTGAATGGCAACTCTCACTACCAGATGCGCGCTCGAATACACTCGACTTGTCGTGGCGCGACGCTAATGCAGGTAACGAGCGTCGTCGAGGTCCACGGGTCATGTTGAACCCGTCCACGGGTGAAGAGATAAAAGTAAGGGAAACGGCCGGTGGCAACTTCCTTTATCGTTTTCATTTCGAGTTATACGGTATCGACAGAACCATTGGACGCTGGATAGTAGGCGTAGTCAGTATGATGATGTTTGTTGCTATTATCAGCGGCGTCATCATGCACAGAAAAATCTTTGCCGATTTCTTTATGTTCAGGCCAAAGAAGAAGCTGCTGAGCTGGATAGATGGGCACGCCATTAGCGCGGTACTAGCACTACCATTTCATATCATGATCACTTTTTCTGGTTTGATTCTATTAGGCGCCACGCTATTGCCTTTTAACAGCGAGGAGCGCGTGCGGCACCGTCCTCAAGGTACAGAAGTACGCCAGAATGCGCAGCAGCAAAATCTAGCTTCGCCAGACATTAATGCCTTATTGGCCTTACCTATCTCTTCGATGATTGCTCACGCTGAGCGCACATGGCAGGTGCCGGTTGAAAGCCTATCTATTACTCACCCGGGTAAAGCTAACGCTCAGTTTACGCTAAGTGGGAACAACAGAACGCAGTTAAGTGCGGGGCGTGGAGGAAGTAGTGCGCTGGTATTTAACGCACAAGGCGAAGTCATTAACGAGCGCCTAGCCTCAGTAGCCGCTAACGCCAGCCAGGCGACGTATAACTATTTGGATATGCTACATCAAGCGCGCTTCGCCGATACCCTTACTCGCTGGTTACTATTTTTTGCCGGTATTCTGGGTACCATTATGGTGGGAACGGGCTCTGTTTTGTGGGTAGTGAAACGGGCAAAGCAGCAGCTTGGAGAGTTTGGTTTTGAATTGGTCAGAGGCAGTAATATAGGCAGCATTGCAGGATTAATGTGTGCGACCGGTGGCTACTTTTGGGTAAATAGACTACTTCCTGCTGATCTAACGTCTCGAAGCTTATGGGAAATTAAGGTGTTTTTCGCAATATGGCTGGTGTGTGTGGTTGCAGGGTTTATTTGGCGAGACAAAAAAGGGTGGGTAATTCAACTTGGCTTTGCAGCAGTGTTGTTTGCGCTTGTACCTTTGCTTGACCACCTCACCTCAGCAACAGGCTTAGATTTCGCGGTTGCAAATGGTGATAGCCTGAGAGTGGGTTTTGACCTTATGTGCATAACACTTGCGGCAGTACTCGGCTATGCTGCTTACCACGTCACAAAAGCCAAAGCCGTGAAAGCAAAACGGGTAAACAGCGCACCTTCACCAAAGCGAAAAGACACAGCTCGCCAAAATAAGCCGCAAGGTGACAACAGCGAGGCATTAATATGAGTATCATTCTGGATGTGGTGTTCGCATTTGTGCTTACTTATTTGAGTTTCTTACTACTCTCGCTTGGCAACAAGAAGCATGCCGGTATCACTCGACTAACCAGCACACCTTCACCACTACTTTTAATTGTACTTCATAGTTTAGCGTATTTGCTTATGGCAATAAGCCTCATGAACTGCATAGACGTGTGGAAGACCGAAATTGGCGTGGTGGTATGGATAGGGCTTTTACAGCTTGCAAGCGTGATGGTTTCAGCAACGTTTACCTATTTACCTACCCTTTACACCGTGGTGTGTAATTACCTATTGCTTGTCGCTTTTTGGGGGCCTCGTTTACGCGAAAAGTGAAGCAATACTTAAAGGTTGTTGAGCAAAAAATACAATAATGAGAATAAATCTCATTTACATTGAAAAGGGTGGAAATATCTGTATTATCTAGCCCGTTGAATTAATCAATATCACCGAGTAGTACAGAGAGTTAGCAACGAAATTATGAGTTTTTCTTTAGGCGGCATCCGCCAATGGCACTGGATTAGTGGCGCAGTCTGTCTGGTCGGGATGATGTTATTTGCCCTAACGGGGATTACGCTAAATCACGCTGCAGACATTCCAGCGAACAGAACTGTAACGTCAGCTGAATCAAGCCTACCACCGTTGGTTGTCGAACAATTGGTTTCTCTGGACACCGGTGACATAGCCATTCCAAGCGAACTCGTCGCGTTTATGCAGTCGCAAGAGGGTATTTCACTACCTTCATCGGTGACGGGAGAGTGGGATGGTATTGAATTTTATGCCGCTTGGCCTGGACCCGGTGCTGACAGTTGGATAGCAGTAGATGCTGAACTTGGCACAGTAACTTATGAAAACGTTGATAGAGGATGGATATCTTATTTCAATGACCTGCATAAAGGGCGGAACACGGGAAATGCCTGGCGCTGGTTTATCGATATCTTCGCTGTTGCCTGCATTATTTTTAGCGTAACTGGGCTGCAACTATTAATGCGTCACTCGAAAACACGCGCGTCTACTTGGCCCATTACTACGCTCGGTGTGCTCATCCCGTTTGTCATTATTTTACTGTTTGTGCACTAGCGCGACGCTAGTGGCACTTACCTACACAATTTTAAGGAGTGTTTACATGAAAATGCGAAAAGGCCCAGTTATCGCATCGACTTTATTAAGTATGACATTTGCCTCTGGCGCTATTCACGCTGCAAGCCAAGCCAAACTTGACGTGGCCTTACCGCAACTTGATGTGGCTGAATATCACAAACCTTATCTTGCCGTGTGGATTGAAGACAGTAAACGCAAGGCTACTCAAGTCGCCGTATGGTACGACGTTGAAATGCGTGAAGACAAAGGGAAAGAGTGGCTTAAAGACTTGCGCCAATGGTGGCGTCGTGGTGGACGAAGCCTTGATTTGCCTTATGACGGACTTACCAGTGCAACAAAAGGCCCAGGCGATTACAGTCTTGATTCGCAGTTAAATAAAGCGCTAGCAGAACTGCCAGAGGGCGATTACACGCTTCGCGTTGAAGCATCACGAGAAGTAGGCGGAAGAGAAGTACTGTCTCTGCCATTTTCATTACCGCTATCTGCTGCGTCACTACCGGTAGAAGTGAAAGGAAATTCAGAACTTGGGCGTGTAGTACTGCGTCTGGAAGACTAATCTGCTGAGGCGCTAATTCAACGCTCACTCAGTAGAGATCCAATAAGAGGACATTATGAAAAAACTATCAGTAAAAGCTTCAGCCATTGCGCTAGCAGCAACACTTGCCGTGTCATTTTCAGCCAGTGCGCATCGCGCGTGGTTACTTCCAAGCTCTACCGTACTATCAGGTGAAGAAGCTTACGTGACGTTTGATGCTGCTATTTCAAATACTATTTTTCACCCTGACCACTTCGCAATGAACGCCAGTAACTTAGTGGTTCAATCGCCAGAGGGTGAAGCCGTAGACGTAGAAAATATGGCACGCGGTAAGTACCGAACCACGTTTGATTTGAAATTAAACAAAGAAGGTACATACAAACTGACGTCTGCCAGCAATGGTATTCGCGCATTTTGGCGAGATGAAGAAGGCAAGCGCAAGATGTGGCCGGGCCGTGGTGAAGAATATAAGCCGGAAGAGTTCGCAACAGCCGTGCCTAAGAAAGCAAAAGATCTTCGCGTAATGCAAAGCTCTCGCCGCGTAGAAACGTTTGTTACTCTTGGTGCGCCATCGAACAAGGTGTTCACGCCTGATAACGTGGGTTTGGAGCTAGTGCCAGTGACTCACCCTAATGATTTATTCGCCACCGAAACGGCAACGTTCAAGTTACTTATTGACGGTGAGCCTGCGGTTGGCGCCGAGGTGGAAGTTGTGCGCGGTGGTATGCGCTACAGAAATGATCAGGAAACGATTAAAGTCACGTCTGACAAAAATGGTCAGATTGAAATTACATGGCCGCAAGCCGGTATGTACTTTGTAGAAATTGGCTATGAAGACGATAAAGCGCAAAAGCCTGCAACGTCTCGTAACGGTAGCTACTCAGGCACATTTGAAGTGCTTCCGCTGTAATAACCGCTCGTTATTGCGCAGCTAGGGGCTGTAAACGTTCTTTGAATACTCACAGAGCAACAGCCTCTTAAGTTTCTAGCTATTTCAATACAACGGCATAAAAGTTAAGCACATGACAGAAACACACCGTCTACTCATAGCAATAGTAAGCATTGGCCTGTATATGCTGTGGGTAGCGGTGTTATTTTTTAAATATCGAAAGCAAAACAACTATGCGGTATCAGGCGAGGAGACCCTTGTCGTATACGCAAGCCAAACCGGTACGGCTGAAAAAATTGCCCGCGCAAAGGCTGCGGCGCTATCACAGCAAGAGCAAACGTCGGTAGTGTCCATGGCATCTTTGAAACTCAATACGTTAAGTAGTGTGTCGAAAGTCATTTTTGTTGTGAGTACCTACGGTGAAGGCGAGCCCCCTGATGCGGGTAGAACCTTTAGTAAAGCGCTAAAAAAAGCGTCGTCGAATCAATCTGATTACCTTTCCCATCTGTCTTTTGAAGTGGTGGGATTAGGCGATAAGCAATACGCCGCGTTTTGCCAATTCGCAGTCACGTTGTTTGATAATATCAGTGCACTAGGCGCACGTGCGCTTTCTCCGCTAACGACATTAGATGCAGGGAAAGGTGAGCATTTGTCTTTGCTTGGCTCGTTGCCACAGGATGAACAGCACCCCACCCATGCTTTCACACTGAAAAATCGGGTTCAATTAAATGAAATAAGTCTAGCTTCTGGCGAGACTTCAAACGAACCCTCTGACCACTCTGAGAGCAAACCTTCAAACCCAGCGTCGCCAGGCCTGTTCGGCTTGTCTTTGAACGTTGACCATTCTAATCATACACAAGAATTACATGAACAATGGGAAGCGGGAGACGTGTTGGAAGTCCTTATTCCTCAGCAAGGGCAGTCACCGATTGTAAGCCGAAGCTACACCATTGCGTCGGTACCACAAGAACACGACGTAAAGCTTGTAGTTCGACAGCTGGTTAAAGACAACGGACAACTTGGGCTAGGTTCTGGATTACTTACCCGTTCTTTACCTGTATCTCAGCCAGTACAGGCCTACATTCGAAAAAATACCAGCGCTATTATTACTAATACTCAGTGCCCATTGTTATTAATTGCTGCGGGTAGCGGCATTGCGGGGGTACGAGCTCAGCTTGCAAAACGCGCATTGCTTGAGAACGCTGGGCCAGTTTGGATATTTTTTGGCGAGCGTAATCCTGCGCAAGATGACGTGCTTGATAAAACGCTATCGCCTTTCCAGAATAGTGACTGTATTTTCAAAAAGTCAGTGATTTTCTCCCGACAAAAAGGTGGTGGTTATGTTCAACAGCGTCTTGTTGAGCAGCGAGATGAGATCAAATCCTTCTTAGGCGATACCGGACAAGTATACGTTTGTGGGCATTTTGAGGGAATGGGCCAAGGCGTTGACATGGCTTTGCAGTCCATACTTGAAGCGCAAGCCTACAATGCGTTAGCTGACGAAGGACGTTATCACCGCGACCTTTACTAATGTGGAGAACAGCAGGCAAATAATGTCTGTTTTACGCTTTCCTGTTTCACCGCTTAATCATCGCTAATAAACCTCAAAAGCCTTACAGCTAAATCCCAAACTTTGAGTTAGACTTTAGTCTAATGTGTCAGGCCCTTGCCTTGTCGCATGTTTAAATATGCGCAACAGTACGTTGGGCATACCTTAAATAGGTGTTTTCTTATTCAGGTATGACCTTTCGCCACCGATAATTGGTGTAATGTTTGAACTGAAAATAAGAAAATCAACAGGCTAGGGGCTGCTGACCTTTGTTGTACGTTTAAACCAAAATTCGTACACCAAAGAACAATAGGCCCTAGGGCCTGTCGATAAAACAAATTAGGACGACAGTATGCAGTCTATTGCCATTGTTATACTGGGCATCATCGGAATGTTGCTCGGCTGGTTCGTATATTCGAAGTTTATTGCGAGCCGTATATTTAAGTTGGATGATAGTTTTGTAACACCAGCCCATACAATGAAAGATGGGGTGGACTATGTTCCCACCAATAAAGTTGTATTGTGGGGGCACCATTTCACTTCCGTGGCGGGGGCAGCACCCATCGTAGGTCCAGCTATTGCTGTCTACTGGGGATGGGTTCCTGCGGTACTTTGGGTTGTGTTTGGTACGATATTATTTGCCGGTGTGCACGATATGGGCGCCTTATGGGCCAGCGCACGCCACAAAGGCAAATCAATGGGCGCGCTGTCTGAGACCGTCATCGGAAAACGCTCTCGTTCACTATTTATGATAGTGATCTTCCTAGTACTCTTAATGGTTAATGCGGTATTTGGCGTGGTTATCGCGAACTCTTTTGTCTCCCAACCCAATGCGGTATTCCCAGCTTGGATGGCAATCGCAGTTGCATTAGTCATAGGTCAATTGCTTAAACGTAATTTCAGCCTCATACCCTTATGTATTGTGGGGATTATTGTGCTTTACGCATCGGTGTATGCGGGCAGTTATATCCCACTAAGTCTGCCGGAAACCATGTTTGGTTTAGCAGATAAAGCAAACTGGATCATTATCTTATTTATTTACGCCGCTATTGCATCGCTGTTACCAGTTTGGATGCTGTTACAGCCTCGTGATTTCATTAACGGTATGCAGTTACTTGTTGGCTTGTTCCTGCTTTATGGTGCTGTGTTCTTTGCTATGCCGGATATCACGGCGCCAGCGTTTAACGCTCAAACCGCTGTCGATTCTCCAAGTCTTATCCCGCTGTTGTTCGTTACTATTGCGTGTGGCGCTGTTTCTGGTTTCCACGGTATTGTGTCTTCAGGTACCAGCTCTAAGCAGCTAGACAAAGAGACCGATGCACGCTTTGTTGGTTATCTAGGCGCGGTCGGTGAAGGCTCACTAGCACTTATTACCATTGTCGCTGTGAGCGGCGTTGCGTTTGCAGCTTCTCCAGAAGAATGGCACGAAGTATACAGCCATTTGGGTGCGGGTAGCGTGGGTGCATTTATCACTGGTGGTGCGAACCTAATTCAGCAGGGTTGGGGGTTGCCGGTAGATTTCTCGTCAACGATCCTTGCGGTAATGGTTGTTCTATTTGCTGGCACCACCATGGATTCGGGTGTGCGTCTGCAGCGCTACATAATCCAAGAATGGGGCGATATCTATTCAATTGGTGCACTTAAGAACGGCGTGGTTGCAACGCTTGTAGCTGTTGGATGTTGTTTATTGCTGGCCTTCGGTGCAGGTGGTGCGTCAGGCAGTGGCGGTATGATTATTTGGCCGTTATTTGGTTCTACTAACCAGATACTAGCCAGTTTAACCCTGTTAGTAATCTCGGTTATGCTGATTAAATTAGGTCGACCAGCGAAATATACGCTGATTCCAATGGTGTTTGTACTGATTATGGCCTTCTTTGCCGGGCTTATTAAACTTAAAGAATACTACGTTGAAGGTAACTATCTATTGGTGTTCTTAGACGCAGTAGTACTTATTGTGTCTGTGCTTGTTATGCTTGAAGCTTTTTCTGTGGTGTCAAAACTCAAAAAGGAATCGAAGCTTAAAAAAGAGCAAGCCAATGGATAAGTCACTAGCGACAAAAACTTTCATGGTTGACCTCGTGGTTTAAAATTACACTTTCGAGACAGTCAACATTCGGCCAGTGCATTTGTACTGGCCATTTTTCTTTCCTTTAAAAGCAAAACGCACTCGCATAAATCAGGTTAATCAGTTTTGCTGATTTTCTGTCATACAGCATATCTGTTATTATACTTACCGTTCTAAAACACCGTTATTTTTGTTGTCAAAAGCCGCGTTCTTCACCGTGACCTTTCAACAAAATAACCTGTGAGGCTTTGTGTCAGATATCATTTTACTTGGACAAAATTTCCTAGCACTTTTCGTTGAATCCGCGCCTTGGTTACTTCTCGGTTTGCTGGTGGCGGGTATCATGCACGAATTGGTACCCGTTTCGTTTTTGGAAAAGCACATGGGCAGCTCATCGTTTGGCTCAATTACAAAGGCCGCGGTTATTGGTGCGCCTTTACCTCTGTGCTCTTGCGGCGTTATCCCAGCGGCACTTGGGCTTAGGCGTAGCGGTGCATCTAAATCTTCCACTATCTCGTTTTTAGTGTCTACGCCCGAGACTGGCGTAGACAGTGTTTCTGTGTCCTACGCATTGCTTGGACCGTTGTATGCCATTGTTAGACCCATCGCGGCCATTACAAGCGCTATTTATGCTGGATTGATGGTGCGTTTTTTCGCAGAAGCAGAAGAAGTTCAACAACGACAATCTGAGGCGACGCAGTCATCGTGCTGTGGTTCAAAGCAAGCACCTAAACCAGAACCGCAAATACAGGCCAGCGCATCCTGTTGTTCAAGCGAAAAAACACATGTTCATAACCACGAAAGCACAGACAAGCCTGAACACGAGTCTTCGCCTTCGAAAGTCACAAGCGTGCTTTCATACGCCAGTGGCAAGTTACTTGAAGACATTGTGATATGGTTATTAATTGGATTAGCACTTGCCGCGGCAATTAAAACGTGGGTACCCACCGACTTTTTAACGCAATGGGGTGATGGTGTGGTCGCCATGCTAGTGATGGCGCTAATCGGCATTCCTATGTACATATGTGCTACAGCATCAACGCCAATCGCGGTTGGGTTTCTTGCGGCGGGGCTATCGCCCGGTGCTGTTTTAGTGTTTTTAATGGCGGGGCCCGCCACTAACGTATCAACGATGGGAATGATCAAACAAGAAATGGGCACGCGAACGTTAGTGCTTTACCTTTTCAGTGTTATCTCTGCGAGTATTGGTTTTGGTTACGCACTGAACTACCTAGTATCTTCGTTTTCTTTAGCCTCTATGATCAAAACGCAAAGCCATGTTCATGAGCATGGTGCAGACGTTCAGGTGATTTATGGGTTATGCGCGATTTTATTGGCGGGGTTAATGTTAAGGCTGGGTCTGAAAAAGCTGCAGCAACACCGTCATAACCAAGAGCAACATTCGGCGTGCTGCGGCTAACAGTAGCCCAGCGGATGCCTTTCATAGTAAGGCGCTCAATTGATATTCATAGAGCGCTTGTATATCCCGCTCTATTATCCATAATAGTCGTTCAACTTATTAAAATTAAAACGCGTTTAAACCTACAAGGACGCTTGGAATAACTACATGCTTTTACTTATTGTGTACGTCTTCATTGCACTGGGCTTTTCTTTTTTGTGCTCCATTGCAGAGGCTGTGATTCTGAGTGTTTCGTCCGCTTATATCTCTGTGTTAGAGAAAGAGGGCAAAGCCAGTGGTGCGCTACTACGTAAGCAAACCGATAATATAAATACGCCTTTATCAGCAATATTAACGCTGAACACTATTGCTCATACTATGGGGGCTGCCGGGGCAGGTGCGCAAGCGGCAGCAGTATTTGGTGACGCCTATCTAGGCGTTATTTCAGCAGTCCTTACACTTCTTATTCTTATTTTTTCTGAGATTATCCCTAAAACACTTGGTGCAACCTATTGGCGAACACTAGCGCCAGTAACCGCATATTTCCTTAAATACCTTTCAATTGTACTTATGCCGTTCGTTAAAATGTCTGAGCTAATGACGAAAGGCTTTAAAGAAGACAGTCCACTTCGCGGGTTAAGCCGCAGTGAGCTACACGCCATGGCAGAGTTGTCGGGGCAAGAAGGTCAGCTAGCGAATCACGAAGCGGCGTTTCTGCAAAGCTTGTTAAGTTTGCACGAGCTGAAAGTGAAAGATGCGATTACCCACCGCACGGCGCTATTTAAAGTGTCGGAGTCGATGACGGTAGAAGGCTTTTTCCACAAACACGCCAATATAGAATTTTCTCGTATCCCTGTGTTTGAAGACAGCGACTCAGAAAACATTACAGGCTTTGTTATGCGTTCTGATTTATTGGTGGCACAAGCCAGAGGTAACACTGATAAGCCGCTTTCTGAATACGCAAAAGATATGGTTACCGTGTTAAACACTATGCCGCTGTCAGTCACCTTCGAGCACTTCATCAATAAGCACGTGCATATGTTACTAGTGGTTGACGAGTACGGCGGTTTAGAAGGGGTGCTTACGCTAGAAGACCTGCTCGAACGCTTGCTAGGTGTCGATATCGTAGATGAAAAAGACACCACGGTGAGCATGCGTAGGCTTGCCAAGATGATGATGAAACGCAAAGAACAAATGATGATCAAAAACGTACCCGATGCGTCGCTTGAGAGTTCGTCTAAAAAATAGAATTAGCGCCAATTCACTCGTAATGTTTAGCCATTATTAAGGATGATAAATATGAAACAGGATTTATGGAAAAAAGCATTGAGAACAGAATATTCAGCCCGCGAAAATATTGTTAAGCAAATCCAATCGTCGCTCGTTTTAGCGGCTTTGCTCGCTACAGGTTTCACGGCAAGTGCAGCTGCACAGGAACTGAGTATCCCATGTGATGATCTTGAAGAAAAAGCGCTCGCAGAATCGAAAGCTGATGAAGTAGAGCGCATAAGCGCATTTACACCAGCGACGCCTTTGAAACGTGTCGATCCTAAATACCCATCTCAAGCCATTAGAAAAGGCCGAGAAGGTTGGGTTAGGCTAAGCTACGTTATCGACGAAGAAGGCAGAGTGAAAGACCCTGTTGTAGAAGACTTCTTTGGAAGCCCTTCTTTCAAACGCAGTGCACTGTCAGCGGTTAAGAAATGGCAGTATAACCCTGCGATCAAAGATGGCGAACCTACCCAGCAGTGTCATCAAGCAGTCCAAATGGATTTCGCTATAAGCGGAAAAAGCGGTGCCACACGCAAATTTATTAAAGCTTATAAAGACGCAGACGAGCGCTTTAATGCGGGTGATGTTGACGCGGCTGATGAAGCACTTAAAGAGCTTTTAGGCTGGGATACGCTAAACCGCTATGAAAATACGTGGTTGCTAAACTTGGAGTCTCATATAGCGAGCAAACAAGGTGACGTAGAGAGGGAAGCGCAAAGCCTAACGCGATTACTTGCCAGCAACGGTAGTAAGCGCTTCAATAACATGGTGTTTGATGAAGATTATGTGGCATACGCCCTTCAAAGAAAAATCATACTCGATGCTCAGCGCGGGTATTATGCAGAAGCATTAAAATCCTACACCACACTTCAAGACATGGAAGCGCAAGAAACGCGTATTGGCGAGATCGCGCCGCTAATTAGTCAGATTGAAGAATCTATTGCATCTGAGCAAAACTTAACCGTGCCCGTAACGATAGGAAGTGATGGGAATTGGTTCCACACTCTTGTGCGAAGTAAGTTTGCTTTTGGCAACATCCAAGGCGAACTTGATACCGTTGAAGTCCGTTGTGATACTCATCGAGAAAAATTCACGGTTGCCGAAGCGCATGTTTGGCAAATTCCAAGCTCTTGGGGACAGTGTCAGGTGATGGTGAAAGGTGACAGCGAAACAAAATTTGATTTAATTGAAGTGGCGAAAGGGTAGGACTGAACAACAGTCGCGTCGCTACAGAGTTACAGTGAATGCCAGTTGAAATAGTTGCTCTCTATAGTCCTCGTCGGATTGGAAAAAACGCAAATTCTCCTGATGCCCTGAATTTAATTGCCACTCTGTGCTAACGGATAAATAAGCGGTAATGTCGTACCTTACGCTAACGGTAAAGGCGTTACCTCTGCTTCCATTCGGGTCATACATAACATCATCGTTATCTACCACCTGATACCAGTCCCCACGCATGGCTAAAGTTAAATCTTCCCAGCCTAATTGCTTTAGGTTGTATGCCGCACCGATATACGCACTGGAAAAATCGTTGTCTACGATATGCTCCCCCATCAAAGTGTCACCTAGTAGCACTTGAGAGAACACCGTTAACTCAGGTCGTGGTAAATATCGCAGTGTTAATGAATGAAAGCGCGTATGCCAGGCATAAATGCGGTCTGGGTCAACAATGTTCGGGTCTGCATTATTGTCGTAATAGTAATAACGCAACTCGGCCTTTCTAGCATAGGCTAAGTGAGCTCCTACGTAGTACCCAAACCGATTGTCAATTTCCCTGAAGGGTTCAGTCCATGCCGGTGCGTTTAACTTATCTTCATCGACGACGCCGGGAATGGGGAGGAAGTTTACGCGATCATTATAAACGGACTGCCTGTCGTGAAGGGCAAACCCTCGCCAAGAAAGCAGAGTGCCGGTGGAATCATTACCTTTGAACACGCTGCCTAATACTTTCCATGACCAGTGGCTTCTTATTTGCCTGCCATTTTGTCGTAGACTTACTTCGATACCGCCCGTTCTTAGTTCTTCACCCACCCAACTATTAATTGCAGAGTTACTTAGAAAATGAGGCGATAACCAACCCGCGTCGGTATTTTCCGCTGAGAGAGCGGGAAAAAATGCCCCTATTTTTACTTCAGGCTTTATGCTGGATGCGACTAACGGGCGATATTTCAAATAAAGCTCGGAGAATCCAACCTTTTGTTCCCCATCGCTATAACCATTGATGACGCCAACTGCCGACCAACTATCCGCTAACATAAAGTCAGCTTTCACTACAGCATGAGAGAGCTGTATGCCGTTACTTTCATAACGCTGATGGCCGGTCCCCATTTGCTGAAAGCTCCGCGAATCATCTTTTGCCACAAAGCTTGTTCTTACTAGGGCCTTGGTTTCTCCGTGAACCTGAAGTGTTAAACTCGTGCAAAGCAAACAGACGGTTAAGGCAAAGACATTACGCATTAATAATCGCCAAATCCTTCGTCGAAGTCATCGTCACTGAAAACTGCATCAAGAACAAATTTGTATTCTTGTGAGTTGGTGATATGCAATGTTGCGCTGTTAAATAGTTTCACATCAGGTTGCTGCGGGTGCCAGGTCATAACACTGTACTCGCCTACCGGAAGTGAAACATTCATTACGCCTTCTTCATCGGTTTTTGCGAAAAATGGACTGTCGGTTACCACAATATAGCCCAGCATCCAGTCGTGAATATTGCAGCCAATATCTACAATACCAGCTTGCTCAAAGCGAAGCGGTTCAGCGGTAAACTCTTTATAGAGTTTTAGCTCAAACTGTTTTGTAGGCGAAAAAGAATACACGTGATGAAAAAGATTATCTGCGTTTGGAAACGAAATATCTGTGCCTGATTGAACAACAAGCACGTGAGGCGCAAATTGTTTATCGATTTGATTCATTATGGCGGGCTCTTCTTCACGCTGTGGCGTTGATGCAAGCGTAAAGTTAGGCGTTAGGGTTAACACCATATCTTTCACAGGCTCCCCATTGGCGTCGCTAACGTATATCGAAATGGTTGGCGTTGCTGATAAGGATGTATCAGCGGCATGTGCCCATGAAAGGGTAGCGCCGGCTAGTAAGAGAGCGCTCGATGTGAATGTACCTGTGATAAAACTAGTTATGTTGAACGTGCTCGCCCTTCGATGAGAAGTAAAGAAAATAGAAAGCGCAAATGACATGGATTTAATCAATAACGTGTTGTTTTTTTGCATTGTAATTCATTCTTTATAATGGCTTTAGCCTTTGACAGAAAGGCAAAGCGCTATGCGTCCTTTGTTGACACGAAAGCATATGACTACGTATAGCCTATTCAATACCAATCCGTATAGATAATAACCTATGCGGACTGGTATGAGGTATGTGCTCGGCTTTCGCTATCTATGTAGCAAAGTTTATTAGACTTTAACTATAGACCGAGTTGGACGTTTTTTTCATTCATTTACATCAAAGGAAAGCGTGCGCTGACGACTACACCTGTACTATCCTTCCGATTGAATAAAGATAACTGACCTTTGTGGAAGGTCATTATGATGTTGGCAATGTAAAGCCCTAGCCCCAAGTGCGGTGAAGAGGCATTTTGCACATCGTTTTCTTTTCTCACCGACACCATAGACTGAAGCAACTGAGACCTCATTCCTTCTGGAAGGAGCGGTCCGGTATTACTAATGGTTAGCTCAGCTTGCTTGTCCTTAACCGTAATACTGACTTGGATTTCACTTTCTTTTTCACTGAAATCTACGGCGTTAGCGATAACTTTATCGAACATTTGAGCCGTAAGTTCAGGGGAGCCAAGTATGCGCGCAGTATCAGCATTGTGGGTAAAACTAAAGCGTCGATGGCTATAGGCATGTTCGTAACCAGCAATACACCCAGATATCACCTTAACTAAGTCGAATGGTTCTAAATCTTCTTGTTGGATGGCCTGCTCTAATCGGGTGGCTTCACTCATACTGTTTAATATTGTGCTTAGGCGGTTTACCCCTGATTGCGCCCTTTCAACAAAAACGGCTTGTTGGTCGGCGTCATTAACCTGAGTCAGCATATCCAGCGACGATTTTACCACGGCAATGGGCGTTCTAAGTTCGTGAGACAAGCGAGATGCCATGTTTTCTAAATAGGAGTTGTACTGCTGTAACCGCGAAAGCACATCCGCAAATGAACGGGATAAGTCACCAATTTCATCACGCTGATTTGAAACCGGAAGGGTGCCAATGATTTTGCCATTATCATCTATCACCGCTTCGGTGTTATCGCGAAGGGAACGAATGCGGTTTGAAATTCGCGTGGCGAACAGCAGTAACCCTAATGTACCTATGGTCATCACTGCTAAAATCACGTGAAAGAGCTGTTCCAACGCCCGGTTACGCAAAGTACGAATGCCATTGGTGGTTTGCTCTACAATAACCGCCCCCATTACGTTGCCTTCAATAAAAATTGGGTAGGCAGCGGAGAGTACTATGGCTTTGTTATCGGGTGACAAACGCCATAGTGAATCGGGTTGGCCATTCAGCGCCGTGCCTAAATCCTGCCCTACCAATGCATAAGCATCGTCTAGCTCGTCAATAAAGTCGGCAGGTGGCCGCGTAAGAATCTGATAATAAAGTGGAAGTAACCACTCACTTTCAACCCAGTGCCAAATTGCATTTGAAGAGGTTTCTTTTTCATCTACTTCAATACCAGTGGCCGATTGAATGTCACCAGCGCGGGCGAGTACCCGCTTGTGTTTATCTACGACCCACACCCGTGAATCGGCATATTTTAAACCTGCCAGAATGCGCTCAATTTCAGGGGAAGGAGTGATAACAGTACCTAATTCAGCGAGCTCTTTTGTATTAGCCGTACCTAACGCGTACTGCTTCAATCGACTTGCCCTGTCGTCCACATCGACAATTGAAAATGCTAAGCCGCCTGTGGTCATTGATAGCGGAAAGCGCAGTTCAATGTTGTAGCCCGTGGCAGTCTCTTGCCATCGGCCTTGAATAGAGAGCGCGTTCTCTACCGCCCGAGTTGTCGTTGTGTTATCTGCGAGCTTGTACGCATTTACCCAGCCACTTTCATAAGGGGCGACAACATACCTTGCTAATTCTCCCTGTGGAGTTTCCATGCCCACAAGTAAGTGGTCGCCAGTCTCCACGCTTAAACTATTGGGTTGTCGCCACAGCAGCACGTCATCACTGACTTCAAACATGGCATACAGAAATTGACCGTAGCGCCCCACCATATGCTTAAACGACAAGCTAGTGGGTTCTCCCGCGTAGCCATTGTAGTACTCAATAACTTCGCCACTGCCATACTCACTCATTAACTCGCTGACTTGCTGCCAGTCGTTAAGTTCGCCATCAAGTCGAATGGGGGACGGGATAGGTGGCGCGTAAAGATCTGTTCCGGGGCGCACGTCTTGAAGATACGCTGATTGGCTATCAAATAAAGCGGGACGCTCGTGAAGGGCAGTGGCAACAGCTCGTGCCGTGCCAATCATGGTTTGTTCTTGACCGTTTCGCAGATACTGCTCAAGCTCCCACACATAGTTATAACCTAAGTAGGGTATGGTGAATAAGAACAGCGACAGCACCATAAGCTGAAGGCGTATTGAAAAGCGAAATCCCATGTTTTTAGTCGGTTGCCCTTATCTTTTAATCAGACGAAACGCAGTTTTAGTCGAAAGCCCGCTACAGCTGCCAGCGATATCCCATGCCGTATACGGTGTCGATATGATCGAAGTTTGGGTCAAGCTGCACAAACTTTTTACGCATACGTTTGATATGCGAAGTAATAGTGGTGTCATCTACCACCATTCTGGACTCATCCATGAGCTGTTGGCGGCTTTTCACATGGCCAGGGCGCTTAATAAGCGCATGCAGCATCCAAAACTCTGTTACCGTTAACAAAACGGGCTGGTTCTGCCAGCTTACCGTCATTCTCGACACGTCTACTTTTAAGTCGCCCACTTTTAGCTCATCTTTTTGTTCTGTGGGGGCAGCAAGTAAGTCTGTACGCCTGAACAAGGCTGCAATGCGTGCTAGCAGATGAGCCATGCTAATATCTTTAGTCAGGTAGTCGTCCGCGCCCATTCTAAGGCCGCTGATAGTATCTACGTCGTTATCTCGTGCAGTAAAAAAGATGATAGGTAGGGTTTGTGATAGGCCTCGGAGTTGCTGACACAGCATAAAGCCCCCCTCAATTTCATCTTTCAAACCAATATCGATAATGGCTAAGTCGGGTAAGGTGTGGTTAAACGCTTCAGCAGCAGAAGGCCTGTCCTCATAGGCATTCACGCTATAGCCCTGCGCTTTAAGCGCCATAATGTAATTTTCGCGAATGGCCGCGTCATCTTCCACTAATGCAATTGTCTTTGGCATACATTAACCCGCAAATATAATTCTGATAGAGCGCACACTATACCTATGAATGACAGCTATTGCCTAAGTTCGGCATAAAATCCTCAAGCCTGCCTCATTTACGCCATATTTGAGGGGCTTATCGTGAACTTTATCTTTGGCGGCAGCCCCACACAACGTCCCCAAGCGCGGATTAATAAAACGCTTGTAGTGCAGTTTCACATGCTAAATCTATAGGAAAGCTAAATCACCACCACATTTCCACAATTACGCGCTTTTTTTGCCATTAATAACGGGTTTAATAGTATTTGTCCGTCGAGTTTAGCGCACTGCTTTTTTTAAGTGCCAGGCAAGCGAGGCGGATTGCACTGTAGAAGCCTCTTCAAAGACTGGGAGAGGGGAAACAGTGCCGTGGAAGCGGTAAGGCTGAACTTCTACGTAAAAGTCTCAATTATCTATTCAGACTGGTATTAAGCTACCCTTTGCGCTGCGTACTACCCCAACGGTACGCGGCGCTTTTTTATTGGGGTTGAAAAAAGGCGTTTTCGCTCTCATTTAAAAGACGAAAGCTTAAACTGTTTAAAGCAACCACTAAACGCGAGTGTATTCATTTAATAGCATGAACTAGGTTACACTTCGTTGGTTGTAAGTTGTTAGCGACAGATAACTGCATCTCACTAAAGTTAATTAGGGCGTGCTGACCTTTGGTTTGCATCAAAGGTCAATACGTCTTAGTGATCACACTCTCACTACGGGCAAATCATGAAAGCGTTGGACATTAAAGGGTTAACCAAAACCTACAAAGGTGGCGTACAGGCACTAAAAGGCGTCGACCTTACAGTACAAGAAGGAGACTTCTTTGCATTACTTGGCCCAAATGGGGCGGGTAAATCTACCACTATTGGTATTATCAGTTCACTTGTAAACCAAACCAATGGCAGTGTGTCGGTGTTTGGTTATGACCTCACAACGCAAAAAGAGCTAGCAAAAGCCTGCATTGGTCTGGTGCCACAAGAGTTCAATTTCAACCAGTTTGAAACTGTACTGCAAATTGTATTGAATCAGGCAGGTTACTACGGTGTGCCGCGCAGTATTGCGAAAGAGCGTGCTAAAAAATACCTTGCTCAGCTTGACCTGTGGGAAAAGCGCGATGCCCGCGCGCGTGAGCTATCGGGTGGTATGAAGCGAAGACTGATGATTGCTCGAGCACTCATGCATGAGCCGAAATTGCTTATTTTAGATGAGCCAACCGCAGGCGTAGATATTGAAATTCGCCGCTCTATGTGGGGGTTCTTAGAAGAGATTAACCGTCAGGGGATTACCATCATCCTCACTACTCACTATCTTGAAGAAGCAGAAATGCTGTGTCGCAATATCGCCATTATTAACAAGGGCACCATTGTCGAGAACACCAGCATGAAAGCTTTATTGTCTAAACTAAGCCTAGAAACCTTTGTGTTGGATATCAAAATACCAGAGGGCATGACGACGACAGATGACCTACTAACGGGCTTTGAACACCGTTTGATTGACGACCATACCCTTGAAGTTGATGTTGAGAAAACGGAAGGATTGAACCCGGTTTTCACCCAGCTAAGTGAAAAGGGTATTCAAGTAATGAGCATGCGCAATAAATCAAATCGCCTTGAAGAGCTATTTGTGCGTTTAGTTGAATCAGCGAAGCAAGCTGGCTAAACCCACAGCAGGTAAAGGTGAAAAACATGAAAACTGAAAGTACACAAATGAACACAGAAGAAAACGTGGGTTGGTTTAAGCAAAACTATGTGGCGCTAACCACTATTTGGATAAAAGAATGCACGCGCTTTTTGCGCATATGGGTACAAACCCTTGTGCCGCCAGCTATTACAATGAGTTTGTACTTCGTGATATTCGGTAGCCTCATCGGTAACCGTATCGGCGAAATGGGCGGCTTTACTTACATGGAGTTTATTGTGCCCGGCCTTATTATGATGTCGGTGATCACAAACTCCTACGCCAACGTGTCCTCTTCATTTTTTAGTGCTAAATTTCAGCGCAATATTGAAGAGCTGTTGGTGTCACCAGTACCCACTTCGGTCATCATTCTTGGGTATGTGGGCGGCGGCGTGGCCCGCGCCATACTTATAGGTATTATCGTTACCTTAGTGTCGCTGTTTTTCGTTGATGTTCAAATACACAATTTGGGCATTATTGCGCTCACGTTGTTACTCACTTCTACCTTGTTTGCGACTGCGGGTTTAATTAATGCGGTATTTGCGAAGACCTTTGATGATATTAGCGTGGTTCCAACGTTTGTATTAACACCGTTAACTTACTTAGGTGGTGTGTTTTATTCACTTACCCTATTGCCTGAATTCTGGCAGTGGGTGAGTAAGGCGAACCCTGTTGTGTATATGGTCAACGGGTTTCGTTATGGATTCTTAGGGGTCTCTGACGTAAATGTAACCTTGTCGCTTGCCTTGTTAGTGGGCTTTAATGCACTGCTATTTGGTGTGGCGTACTACCTACTTAAAACGGGTAAAGGTATTCGTAGCTAATGGCCAGCGGTAATTCTAGAGAAATCACAACATCGCAGGTAGGTATTCACGATAAGTTAGACGACTTAGTGAAAAAGTACCAAGCGAGTGAAAATAAGCGACCGATTAGCGACCATACACAAGCCGCGTTTGATGATGTCAGCGCGTGGCTTGATGGCTTTAGCGGCGAGATCATTTTAGATTCATGCTGCGGCGTTGGCGAAAGTACGGCGAATATTGCAAGAGCAAACCCCGATGCGCGTGTTATCGGTATCGATAAGTCGGCGCTGCGGGTGGATAAACACGAGCATTACAGCGCACAGCAAGATAACTATCGGGTCATTCGTGCCGATGTGAACGACTTTTGGCGCTTAGTAAAGCAGTCTAATTGGAACGTGACTCAGCACTTTCTGCTGTATCCCAACCCCTATCCTAAAAAGACACAAGTTCAAAAGCGCTGGCACGGTAGTGCGGCCATGGTGGACCTGATGGCGATCACTCCAAATATTGAAGTGCGTAGCAACTGGCTTATTTATCTAATGGAATTTGCGCAAGCGGCTAAACATTACGGCATGGTATCTGATTTATCTGAAGTTACTGGCGATGATCACATGACGCCGTTTGAGCGAAAGTACCGAGGGAGCGGTCAATCGTGCTGGCAGCTTAACTGCCGTAGCGAAGAAGGCTGAGTCTGCTATAGCAGCAAGAAATACTGAAAGCTGTAAAAGTGGGGTGAGATGAAAATCTCGCCCCGTTTGTTATTCAAATTCGTATAATTCGCTTGTTAATGGCGCGCAGTGGCACTTCGCACATTCGCCATGGGTGGACTAAACACATATCCCTGTGCATAACGAATGGGCAGGCGTTTTACGCGTTCTAGATGCGCCTCATCTTCTACGTGCTCGGCAATAGTGCTTACTCCATGGCGTTCACATAGCGACAGCAGATAGTCTACATATTCCCTCACTGCCTCTTGTTCGTCATAGTGTTTAATTAGCCCGCCAGCGAGCTTAATCCCCCGAACCGGCAAGTTCATAAGCGCTCGTATGTTACCTGGGCATGATCCAACGTTATCGATGAAAACGCCCAGCCCCACATGCATGCTTTTTTCGATAAATGCGGTAAGGCTTTTCGGATTGGATAGGGCAGTAGAAGCACTCACTTCTATACTTACACGCTCCGGCGTGGGGTAGCTTGCTAAATGGGTGATGAGGGTATTAGTAAGCTCTACATTGTGAAGGTCATTGGCAGTTATATTGATGTTCCAAGGGATATTAACGTCGTGAAAATAGCTGGCACATTGCACAAACATGCTCGCTGCAAGCGTATTTACGTGTTGTTCGCGCTCTATAAGGTAGAGAAACTCGCTAGGTAAAAAAGTCTTATCACCTCGGGTTATCAAGCGTGCCAGGCACTCGTAGCGCCATACTCCTTGGCTTTGTAAGTCAACGATGGGTTGAAAATAAGGCACGATATCATCGATAGAGAAATCCTCGGAAATTTCACGAATGGGCATAAACAGACCCCCTTGCTTTGAAGCAGTACTTTATCGCAGCGATGAATGCTTGAATGTGAGTTCAATGGCTACTTAGGCTCGCAATTAGAAGATGGAAAACCAATACGAGAGACCCGTGTTGGTACTATTCATAAATTAAATATAGTAGAGACTGATAGAATTTGCGGTACAAAATTCGGGGGAATTCGTTTAAATACGTATGCAGAGTTAACCGCTTCATAAGTTTTTTGCATGTAATAAAACGTTAATAGTCGCTTAAATGCCGTGCGCTAACCCTTGGCGAGCATTGCAATCTGATGTAAAGTGCGACACCCTGAAAGTATTGTGATAAGTTTTCAGGTTTGGCAACGAATGGACCGCGTCAACGCGCATTAGCCCAGCCGATGTACCGTTAAGGGATATGTTGGATAAATAGCTGCACCAGTCGCAAAGTAATTGTGTTGAATGCTATTTGGCTAAAAGGAAAAGTAAGTGTCAGGCCGGTGTCCTACAAAACCGCCTGTTGATTTCGCCCAATAAATGTAAGCGAAATGTGTGATTGTTTTAAGTATGAGGTGTGTTGAGTGGGTGAAGCGCAAGTTAGTTTAGAGCACCTGTTTAGGGTCTTTACCAAGCCTGAACACAAAGACTCAAAGCTGGCTCAAATAGAGCAGCATTTATCTGACAATATCTTAGATTTTTTGTCGCAGCACGTAGTGACAAAAAAGACGTCGTTAGAAGAAATTGAAAAAGACTTTTCAGACTCCAAGGTGCCTGAGTCACCCGAGTTTGTGTCTACTCATGCTGAAAGCTTGTTAGATAAGCTTGTTGCGCATTCAGTTAATACTTACTCGCCTACCTTTATTGGTCACATGACCTCAGCGTTGCCCTATTTTCACCTGCCGCTTTCTAAGTTAATGGTCGGGCTTAACCAGAACTTGGTTAAAATAGAAACGTCTAAAGCTTTCACGCCGCTAGAACGTCAAGTATTGGGTATGATGCACAACCTTGTGTACGATCAGCCTCAAAGCTTTTACGACAACCATCTACACAGTGCGGCCCATTCTTTGGGGGCATTTTGTTCTGGCGGAACCATTGCCAACATCACTGCCTTATGGGTGGCTCGCAACAAACTACTAGGCCCACAAAAAGGGTTTTCTGGCGTGGCAAAAGCAGGTCTTGCCGCTGCCTATCGTCACTACGACATTAACAATTTAGGCGTGATGTGCAGTAAACGTGGGCATTACTCGCTGTCAAAGGCAGTGGATGTATTGGGGTTAGGCCGCGAACAATTATTAACTGTGCCCGCGCCAAAGCAAACCCTAGATCCAGCAAAAGCCCTTCGCATTGGCAAACGTTATCAAGAGGAAGGCAATAAGCTTCTTGCTATCGTTGGGGTAGGCGGCACCACCGAAACAGGGCACGTAGACCCACTAGACGAGCTTGCTGACGTAGCCAAAGAGTTAGGCTGCTGGTTCCATGTAGACGCAGCCTGGGGCGGCGCTACGCTGTTCTCGGCGCGCTATCGCGACAGACTAAAAGGTATTGAACGCGCAGACTCAGTGACTATTGATGCACATAAGCAAATGTACGTGCCAATGGGCGCAGGAATGGCGCTTTTCAAAGACCCACAAAATGCCAATGCGGTAAGACATCACGCGCAATATATTTTGCGTGCAGGCTCTAAAGACTTAGGTGCTACCACGCTTGAAGGCTCCCGAAACGGTATGGCCATGATGGTGTACTCGGCGCTGCATATATTCGGTCGCAAAGGGTACGAGCTACTTATTGATCGCAGCATTGATAAAGCCAAAGACTTTGCGCAGATGATTGATAAAGCCCAAGACTTTGAATTGACGACCACACCTATTCTATCACTGTTGACCTATCGCGTTTGTCCCGCTGAAGTGCAGGAAAAGCTGAAGCATGTGAATGCTAAAACCCGCAACGCTATTAATGAGAAGGTTGACGCCCTTGTTGTTGCGGTACAAAAGCAGCAGCGTGAAGCAGGTAAGTCTTTTGTGTCTCGTACTCGCCTGGAAGCGCCGGATTACCCCTCCCAGTGTATTACCGTGTTTCGCGTAGTGTTAGCGAATCCGCTTACTAGCCATAACGACTTGGCCGCAATTTTGGCTGAGCAACACTTAATTGCGAAAGAGACTCAGGCTTGGAAAGAGCTAATGGATTTCGTTCGCGAAACAGAAACCGTTGCGTCTTAAAGACTTCAGCAGCAACAAATAAAAAAACGCCCGATACAGGCTCTGTTTAGGAGTCATGCATCGGGCGTTTTCTTTTGTAGTTCGAGACTATCCGCGAGGATTGGTATTACGCTTAATCTCGCGTAATTTGCATATTATCAATTAAGCGTGTCTTGCCCATAAACATAGCAACAAGCAGAACTAATTCTTTGTCGCTATCGTTAGCTGGTTCAAAGGTGGCGGCGTTAACTACCTGACAGTAGTCTTTCTTAAAGCCTTTTGCTTCAAGGTTACTGACCATGGCATTTTCAAGCTGAACAAAGTCGGTGTTACCACTTTCTATGCCCGCTTTTAAGCGCTGCATTTCTGCAAAAATAGCACTCGCCGACGCTTTTTCAGTGTCTGTCAGGTAGCCATTTCTAGAGCTCATTGCTAGGCCTGACGTTTCGCGCTCTGTAGGCACCCCGTGAACCTTCACTGCCATTGATAAATCGCGAGCTAACGCGCGAATAACTTGTAGCTGCTGGAAGTCTTTTTCACCAAAAAACGCATCGTCTGGCTGTACCATGTTGAAAAGCTTGGTCACCACGGTAGCGACGCCGCGAAAATGGCCAGGGCGACTGGCGCCACAATGCGAGTCTGAAATACCGGGCACTTCAACGAACGTCTGCGCATCCAGACCTGCCGGATACATTTCCGCTACGCTAGGTAAAAACACGGCGTCTGCACCCACAGAAATAAGCTTAGCTTTATCTTCTTCGATAGTGCGTGGATACGCGTCTAAATCTTCGTTCGCACCAAATTGCATGGGGTTAACAAAAATGCTAACCACCACTTTGTCGTTGTGCGCTTTCGCTTTTTTAACTAGTTTGAGATGACCATCGTGCAGGTTGCCCATAGTGGGTACAAAACCTACGGTTTCACCATTACGTCGCCATGCGTTCACCGTGCTGCGTAATGCTGAAATACTATCAACCACCTTCATAATTTACCTCGTTACTCGAAGCTGTGTTCAGCCGATGGGAACGCACCGCTTTGCACATCTTCAATATATTTTGATACGGCTTTGCGCATATCGCCGGTTTCTACAAGGTAGTTCTTTGAGAACTTCGGCATATAGTTTGCGCTGATGCCAAACATGTCGTGCATCACCAGAATTTGACCGTCGGTATCTTTGCCTGCGCCTATACCGATTACCGGTATGGTTAGGGCTTCGCTAACCCCTTTGCCTAGCGATGAAGGCACGCACTCAAGCACTAATAACTGAATACCGGCTTCTTCCAACGCTTTCGCTTCGCTAAGCAGTTTTTCAGCCTGGCTCGCTTCGCGGCCTTGTACTTTAAAACCACCGAATACGTGCACTGACTGAGGCGTTAAGCCTAAATGGCCACACACAGGGACGCCGCGCAGGTTTAAGCCTTTGATGGTGTCGCACAACCAGCTTCCACCTTCCATCTTAACCATACTTGCACCCGCAGCCATAAGCTTTGCTGCATTGGCGTAGGTTTGCTCAGGAGTGGCGTAAGACATAAACGGCATATCGGCTAATACGAAGGCGCGTTCAGTGCCGCGACGCACACTTTTCGTGTGGTAGGCAATGTCATCGATGGTTACCGGTAGGGTGTCGTCTTCACCTTGAAGGACCATGCCTAAAGAGTCGCCAATAAGAAGGGCGTCAACGCCTTGTTCGTCGAACATTTTGGCGAAGCTGGCGTCGTAAGCGGTTAAAGAGGTGATCTTTTCCCCGGCCTGCTTTTTCTTAAGCAAGCCCGATACAGTTACTTTCTTCATGACATGTCTCAGATTGATATTGTTGGTATCGTGTGGCGAACTATACGGATTTTGCCGCTAATTGGAAGAGCGCAGGCGACGAAGTCCATCCAGCGAGCAGTTAGCGACCCATGCCGAGATGGGTTTGCCATCGTGCATAACCATATTGGGCGCAATTTCAAACAACGGCACCATAACGAACTCGCGTTCTGCCATGCCGTAATGGGGAATGATTAAGTCTGCGGTGTCGATAGTTTCGCTGCCGTACAACAAAATATCCAAATCCAACGTGCGTGGTCCCCAGCGCTCACCTTTGCGCTCACGGCCTTCTTCCAGCTCAATGCGTTGCAGCTGCTTCAATAAGCCGTGCGGCTTTAACGAGGTCTCAATTAAGCACACCGCGTTAATATAGTCAGGTTGATCTTGCGGCCCCATCGGTTTACTGGAATAAAGTGAAGAGGTTTTAAGTACGCGGGTGTCTTCTATTTGACCTATAGCATCAAACGCACGCTGTGCTTTTCCCTGGCTATCGCCAAGGTTGCTACCTACACCAATGTACACGTGCTCTTTATGCATCAGGACCTCGTTTCGCTGGTTTACGCTTGCGCTTACGCGGGGCACCTTTTGCGCCGCCTTCGCTTTTGCGAAGGGCGTTAAGCATGCCTTTCTGCTTACCGTTGTCAGCGTGCTGGAAGTGCGTCCACCACTGAGCTAGCTCTAATAGATCGCCACCTTCAATTTGGCCTCGGGCAAGCAAAAAGTCATAGCCTGCTCTAAATTTAGGGTGCGTAAGCAATTGGAAAGCGCGACGGCCAAAGCGCTTAGGTAGACGTTGCTGTAAAATCCAGATGTCCCGAACCACGGTAGAGAAGCGTTTAGGGATCATAATACGTTGTGTTTGACGTGCGATAACCTCGCCTGACGCAATATTAAATGCATCATGAGCATTTAAGCCAGACTCGCTTTGTAAGCGTTGTGACTCTTCTTCAACCGGATACCAGAGTAGTGCGGCATAAAGGAACGCTGGCGTAACACGCTGGTCGCTATTAATACGCTCGTCGGTATTGGCAAGTACGCGACGTACAAACTGCATTTCACGGCTGTTTTCATCTTTCAAAAACGGCGTTAGCTGAGGGAACAAAGGCTCGATTAAGCCGTATTCGTGCAGCATTAAGAAGGTTTCTTCTCCCTTACCCGATAAAAACAGTTTAAGGGTTTCTTCAAACAAGCGCGCTGGTGGAATGTTCTGTAAAAGGTTGGCCAGAGATTTTATCGGTGCAGCGGTTTTTGCTTCAATGCGCATGCCAAGCTTAACGGCAAAGCGCACCGCACGTAGCATGCGTACCGGATCTTCACGGTAGCGTGTTTCCGGGTCGCCAATAAGCTCAACTTCTCGTTTTTCTATGGCGGCTAAGCCATTAGCAAAGTCTTTTACCGTAAAGTCTGCCACGCTGTAATACATGGCGTTAAAGGTAAAGTCACGGCGTTCAGCATCTTCTTCAATGGTGCCAAATACGTTATCGCGTACTAATTGACCGTGAGCGTCGCGCTTTGCGACAGCCTTGCCCTTGGGAAGGTTTTCGTCTTCGTCTGACTCTTGGTGGTGCCCGCGGAACGTGGCTACTTCAATGATTTCACGGCCAAACACAATATGGGCCAAACGAAAGCGCCTGCCGATAAGGCGGCAGTTTCTGAACAAGCCTTTAATTTGTTCAGGTGTGGCGTTCGTCACCACGTCGAAATCTTTTGGTTCGTGACCCATCAAAATGTCGCGTACACAGCCTCCTACCAAATAGGATTCGAAGCCAGCTCCATTAAGGCGATACATTACTTTTAATGCATTTGCGCTTACGTCTTCGCGAGATATACCGTGTTCTCCACGGGTCATAGTCCTTGGCTTTAAAGCGTTAGGAGACGAACTCTCTTTTGAAAAAGCGCGCTTAACAGATTTAAAAACACGATGAATGATGATGGTATCTCCGCAGACTATAAAGGTTCGCTATAATAAGTGGATTCATGCTGTGGAACAATAATTTCGGGTGTTTTCACTACTTTTTTCCTATTCCACATTGAAATAGCCGTCTTAAGCGCCGAATCAATATCACCAAATTCTGACGCATTTGGAAAGGAAAAGCCTAAAAAGTGCATCACACGCACGAGATTATCTAAAGCTGATTCGTTTTTAACTGGCGCTGCACGGTTTTGTTTACTTAGTTTTCTGCCTGGTGCCACGGCAGCGACCGGCACGTGACCGTATTCAGGAGTAGAATAGCCCAGCGTGTGATATACGGCGCGCTGTAAAGGCGTGACATCAATTAAATCACACCCTCTAATGACATGGTTAACTTGCTGAAATACGTCATCTAAAATCACGACAAGGTTATACGAAAATAAGCCGTCTCGACGTTTCAGCACTACGTCTTCGGCTATTAAATCAGAGCTTGAATTAGAGGGCATAACTTTGCCCATAAGCACGTCATCAAAGGCTTCAAGTTGAGTATCTACTTTTAAACGAACTGCACAGTCCTGTGTGTTGGAGTGTACTGGCTCAGTCCGACAGTAGCCGTTATAAACACCGCCCATGGCTTTAATTTGCTTACGTGTGCAGGTACAAAAATAGGCTTTTTGTTGTGTAAGTAAGTCATCGAGAACCGCTTGATAACGGGCATGTTGTTGGCTTTGATAGATGACGTCGCCGTCCCAATACAGGCCGTGGGCTTCTAGGGTAGTGAGTATGTCTTTATCTACACCTTTAATACAGCGCGGCTCGTCTATATCTTCTATACGTAGCAGCCATTTTCCGTTATGGCTTTTGGCATCTAGGTAGCTGGCAACAGCGGTAACTAACGAACCGAAGTGAAGTTGGCCGGATGGAGAGGGAGCAAAGCGCCCTACATAGTGGTTATGCATAATAAAGGCTTAACAAAAAGCCCCATCTTTTCGGGATGAGGCTTTCTATATCAACGTAATCGAGGCTAGTAACTTAACCTTGAAGTTGTTTTTCTTTAATTTCAGCCATGGTCTTACAGTCGATACATAAATCTGCTGTAGGACGAGCTTCTAAGCGACGAATACCAATTTCGATACCACACTGGTCACAGAAGCCGAAATCGTCTTCTTCAATTCGCTTAAGCGTTTTTTCAATTTTCTTTATTAGCTTACGCTCACGGTCACGTGTACGTAACTCAAGGCTGAACTCTTCTTCTTGAGCTGCACGGTCTACAGGATCAGGGAAGTTTGCTGCTTCATCCTTCATGTGCGTTACTGTACGGTCAACTTCTTCACGAAGTTGATTGCGCCATGCTTTAAGCAATAGACGGAAGTGCTCCATTTGGGGCTCGCCCATGTACTCTTCGTCAGCTTTTGGCTCGTACGGCTGTAAACCTGCCAGCGCTAATAGTCCTAGGGATTTTGTTTCTTTTCCTGTTGGCATCTGCCACATCTCCTACACTACGACATCCATCTTGTCCTGATTGGACCGATATCTATATCAGACTCGACAACTTCAGGCAATCAATCGTGTCTATGTAATTATTATGCTGGTGTATTGCTTTCATAAATTAGCCAGGTGTTTTTTCATTTAGCCCGCTGGCTACCAGCAAACGCATTAGTGCGTTCTCCCACTAAAACAAGGCGCAAATATGAAGGCGAAATGAAAAAAATCAACCTATTTTTTATAAAATCAAAGGGAGTGTTTGATTTAATAGGATTTTTTGTTCGTCTATTATACAGCTTGCCGCCAAAACCGTTACGCCAGCGTTTGCGGCAATCTTTACGCTTTCCGCATAAGTTGGATCAATATGCTCGGCCACTTGTACACTTTCGATGGCGGTGTGTTGTACGCAGAATAATAGATTGGTTTTTATACCACTGTCAGATAAACGAGCAAGTTCTAAACAGTGCTTCGCGCCGCGTTGAGTGACTGCGTCGGGGAAGAACCCTTTGTTTTCATCTGCTAAGGTGACGGATTTAACTTCCATATACTCAGTAACACTTTGATGTTCAGCATTTTTTCGGGTTAATGCAAAGTCGAACCGGCTATTGGCGGTTGGCGGTGTTACTTCTGCTTTCCAATCTATGATGTCTGAAAATTCGCTTAGCACCTTGTTATCTAGCGCTTCTGCCACCAGTTTATTAGCATTGTGCGTATTAATGCCGATGAAGTGACCATCAAATGTTTGGGCTAGCTCCCATGTATACTTGAGTTTTCGATTTGGGTTGGTGGATTCACTTAAAAAGACAGTGTATCCAGGAACAGCACAGCCAGTCATAGCGCCAGTATTTGGGCAATGTGCAGTTACAATAGTGCCGTCGTCTAACTCAACATCGGCAAGAAATCGCTTGTACCTTTTTATAAGGGTGCCGCGTAATAAGGAAGGTGAAAACTTCATGTGTCGCCTTTTTTTAGAATGTAGGTGAAAACACGTTAGTGTGTTTCGCTAATTGATATGTGTGCTTTTGAACGAGCACGTATAGCGTATGCGCTTAGCGAACAAAGCGTATGTGGTTAGCGAACAACAAGCGCAGTAAACAAGGCGCCAAAGAGTAACAAACATTTGTGCAAGCGCAAAAAGCGCTTTGCAATAATATAACGATGTAATAAGGAATAAAACGCGATGGCAGAATTTACCGTTAGCCTTTCTAGAAACAGTGCTGAAGCAGTGTGGGGCGAGAGTGCTAAGCTTTCTTTCACTGAATCAGGTGCAGTTATTCACCTGCCTGACGACAAGCTTAATGAGCGTTTAATTCAGCAAGCGGCAAGAAAGCTAGATGGCTTAAGCCTGCCAGCAGTCACGCTAAGCGGTGATTGGCACAAAGAGCAGCAGTGGGCTTTTGCACTTAGCTTCACGCGTGCCCGCAAACCAGCGTCAATAAAATGGGCCGAAACGGCTGACAAAGAAGCGCTAGAGCAAGAATATGCGGCGTTACTATTTACCCGTCAGCTGGTAAACGAAACACCTGAAGATCTAAGCCCTGAAACCTTAGCAACCCGAGCAGCACAGTGGCTTAAGTCACTGGGTGGTGACAAGGTAACCTACTCAATGACGGTAGGCGAAGATCTTAAAGAGCAGGGCTGGATTGGCATTTATAATGTGGGCCGCGGTAGTGAACGTCCGCCTGCAATGCTGGTACTTGATTACAACCCAAAAGGTAATACGGATGCGCCAGTTGATGCCGTGCTAGTTGGAAAAGGCATCACCTTCGACAGCGGTGGCTACAGCATTAAATCAAGCGAAGGCATGTTAGATATGAAATGTGACATGGGCGGCGCAGCGACGGTAACAGGGGCATTAGGGCTATCTATTTCTCAAGGCAGTGAAAAGCGTATTCAGCTTATTTTGTGCTGTGCAGAAAACCTTATTAGCGGTCACGCTTATAAGTTGGGTGATGTGCTTACCTATAAAAATGGGGTAACCGTTGAAGTGGTTAATACCGATGCTGAAGGACGTTTAGTGTTGGCTGATGGCCTTATGGCGGCAACAGAAACGGGCGCACCGCTGATTATTGATGCAGCAACACTAACCGGTGCTGCAGTGGTTGCACTGGGTTCTGATTACCATGGCGTATTCTCGTTAGATGATAATGCCCGCGAACAAATGCTTAAAGCAGCGAAGGCAGAAAACGAACGTTTTTGGCCGCTACCACTTGAAGATTTCCACGCAGAGCGCTGTCCATCGGCGTTCGCAGATACAGCAAACAGTCGCCCGATGAAAGGTGGCGGTGGTGGCGGTGCATCAAACGCTGCGGGCTTCTTATCACGCTTTGTTAAGCCAGAAGGCTGGGTACATTTGGATTTAGCCGCTGCTTACCATGGCGGGGCAACATCTGAAATGCCGGTAGGGGCAACAGCGAAAGGTATTCGCTCGATTGCGAGAATGCTGAAAGACTTCAGTGCATAAATAAAATAGCGTTCGACGCCTCCAATGGCTGTCGAACGCTACTCTATTTTTAAACGTCGCACGTTGTGCCACGTGGATGAGTAGAGGCAAAGCGAATAGCGTTACTTGAACTAACGTCGCTTCGCGCAAAAAATAAAAAGGGCGTGACTTTGTAAAAAATCACGCCCTTTTTCTGTAAATTAGATCCCGCCTAAACGCTCGGCTAGCGTTTTATAGCGTTCAACGTCGCCACTGTCGAAAAGTGGGTTACCGTCGGTGTCTTTATCTTTCGAAACCAAAAGGCTTTCACGCTCAAGGCGCTCTACGCGCACTTCTTGTACGCCAAGAAAAGCAGCCACTTCTTTAACAGTCATCAAACTCATTGCAATATTTCCTATTTTTGGTTGTTCTTATTGAGGATTAACAGGTTCCAACGCCGAACAAAGCGCAGAACATAACGTTAAACAAAATGATGTTACCCACTATTACATCAAAAGCTCTGGAGATAAGACATTATCCAAAAGGTGTAGAAAAAGCCAATTGGGCTGTTTGAATTCTGACCGTGAATAAGGCGAAAACACCGCTTAGAAATGACAAACACTTCTCCCTACGCTTTAGTAAAGCGCACTTTCGTTATTTTTCGAGTATTTTTTGCAGGCTCTAGATAAATGAAAAACAATCATGCCTTAAAAGGTGTTTTTAACTAAGTCAGCTTGGTTTACCATTGCGCGCCTAAAACGACCATCTGTAAGAACTTTGAGTTATACTCAATGGTTTACGCGCAAACGGGCTTAGCCTCACAACCGGAGACAGTAAAAAAATGGATACTTGGTCTGCTGCCATCATGCTCTTTTTGATCATGGATCCCTTAGGTAACCTCCCTGTGTTCATGTCGGTACTCAAATCGATAGAACCAAAGCGTCGTCAAGTCATCCTAATTCGAGAATTATTATTTGCTCTTGGCATCCTGTTTCTCTTTTTGTTCAGTGGCCAATCGGTTCTCAATTTTCTGAACGTGGAACAAGAGACAGTAAGTATCGCTGGGGGAATTATTCTGTTCCTTATTGCGCTTAAAATGATTTTTCCATCATCTGGTAACCCCAGTGGATTAGCTGTAGGTGAAGAACCTTTTCTAGTACCTCTAGCTATTCCTATGATAGCGGGCCCTTCAACGCTGGCTGCGCTTATTCTTCTTGCCAACCAAGCGCCAGACAGAATGGCTGACTGGTCGATTGCGCTTGCGGCTTCATGGTCGATAAGCGCAGTGATCTTACTATTTTCAAATGTGTTCCATAAAATTCTGGGGGAGCGCGGTCTAGTTGCGATGGAGCGATTAATGGGTATGATCCTAGTTATGATTGCTATCCAAATGTTGCTGGATGGCGTTACCCAATATTTCATGCATGCCACTGGAGCCCTTTAAATGGCAAAGCAAAAACTTAATACCTTTGGGCGCGTTCGCGCCTTGGAAGGCTGGAAAGCCGTTGCATTCGGTGCTGCATTACTTGAGCGTATGCTACCCAACTACACGCTTTTCTGTGAATTAACGGAAAGTGGTGATGCAAGCGCATTGCGCAACTGTTTGAATTTGGTGTGGGAAACGTTGAAATCACCCAAGAGCAAATTCAACATTGCGGTACAGCTTGAGAAAGTTGAAGTGGCTACACCTGATACCAGTGAGCATGACAACTATGGCGTTTATCCAGCAATTGATGCAGCTATTGGTCTAGCTGGTTTGCTAAATTTGATGGCAGGCGACGATCCGCAAGGCGCAGTGGTCATCAGCAAGTTATCGCAAGGCAGCGTAGAAGCCTATTTGCTAGAAAGCGAAGAAGCCGATGACGAGACTGTAAAAGGGCATCCGCTGATGGAGTTTGAAGTTGAGGTACAAAACGAATTGCTTGATTATGTAGAGCAAGCCAAATACCCAGCGAAAGCGGCAGATGAAATGAAAGCACTTGCCTTGGAAGCTGGAATCTCCAATATTGGTCTTGAGCTTTAATGACAACGCAACTTGATCTTGCTTAGGTAAAACGAGCAACAGATCCTTAGCTCTTATGCTCAATAAAAGCCGTGTACTTAGTTAAAGGTCACGGCTTATCTCTCCTCAATTGAGGCACTTCAATCGTTATCAATCAACATATCTCAATTAGCATATAGCGCAGCGCGCTAGTTTGTTTGTCTTTAATAATTTGCCAATGGGCGGGGAGAGCGGGCGTTGTTAGCGCACTTTCGTGCTCTAAATACACCACGCTACCACTATGAACAAGTTTGTTATCTTCTAGCGCAGCCAGCGTAGGTGCTACCAATGATTTCGCAAAAGGCGGATCGACAAAAACAATATCGTAAGGCGCTTGGCTGATGCCTTTTAAAATACCTAGTGCGTCCCCTTGATGAACGGTTGCTGACGCCAGTTCATTTGCTTTTAATAAGGTAAGATTACTTTTAAGCTGGCTTGCTGCCTGTTTATCCAGCTCTATAAAATCACAATGTGCTGCATAGCGAGACAGAGCTTCTAAACCTAGTCCACCAGAACCCGCAAATACATCCAAGCAGCGTGCATCGTTTATGTACGGCATTAACCAGTTAAACAAGGTTTCTTTGTTTCTGTCTGTAGTTGGCCTTAACCCTTCAGCATTGAGTACGGGTAACTTTCTACCACGCCATTGGCCACCGATAATGCGTATTTGCCCAGGACTATTTGTGCTTTGGGTTTTCCTTGATTTTTTCCCTTTTTGGGATGAATAAGGTTTTTTTGCAGAAGATGGTGCCCGAGTAGGGCGAGAAACTCGCTTCATAGTGGCTGACAATGGTATCATGCGTTCATACATTAGGCGGCAAGTGTAGCCGAAATTGCTAAGAATTTATAAGGATTTGTCCTAACGATGTCGAAACTTTTTGGCTGGTTCAGTAAGAACAAAAAAGCAGATAAACAAAAAGCCCAAGCGGAAGAAGAAGCTCGCTTACAGGCAGAAGCTGAAGCAAAGGCGAAGGCGCAAGCTGAAGAAGACGCCCGCGCTAAGGCAGAAGCTGAAGCAAAGGCGAAGGCACAAGCGGAAGAAGAGGCCCGCGCTAAGGCAGAAGCTGAAGCACAGGCGAAGGCGCAAGCGGAAGAAGAAGCGCGCGCTAAGGCAGAAGCTGAAGCACAGGCGAAGGCTAAAGCGGAAGAAGAGGCCCGCGCTGAGGCAGAGGCTGAAGCAAAGGCGAAGGCACAAGCGGAAGAAGAGACCCGCGCTAAGGCAGAAGCTGAAGCACAGGCGAAGGCGCAAGCGGAAGAAGAGGCTCGCGCAAAGGCAGAAGCTGAAGCAGAGGCGAAGGCGCAAGCGGAAGAAGAGGCTCGCGCAAAGGCAGAAGCTGAAGCACAGGCGAAGGCTAAAGCCGAAGAAGAAGCGCGTGCAAAGGCAGAAGCTGAAGCACAGGCGAAAGCCCAAGCGGAAGAAGAAGCCCGCGCAAAGGCAGAGGCTGAAGCACAGGCGAAGGCGCAAGCGGAAGAAGAGGCTCGCGCTAAGGCAGAAGCTGAAGCGCAGGCGAAGGCTAAAGCGGAAGAAGAGGCCCGCGCAAAGGCAGAGGCTGAAGCGCAGGCGAGGGCGCAAGCGGAAGAAGAAGCGCGTGCAAAGGCAGAGGCTGAAGCACAGGCGAAAGCCCAAGCGGAAGAAGAGGCTCGCGCTAAAGCAGAAGCACAGGCTAAAGCCAAAGCCGAAGAAAAGCCTAAAGAGAAAAAGTCGTTATTTGCACGTTTAAAAGAAAGCCTATCTCGTACAAAAGAAAACCTAGGCAGTGGTATTGTTAGCCTGTTTAAAGGCAAAACCATCGATGACGAGCTCTATGAAGATCTTGAAACACAACTGTTAGTTGCTGACGTGGGCATGGATACCACGCAAAAAATCATCGATCACCTCACCGATAGTGCTTCTCGAAAAGATTTAAAAGATGCCGAAGCCTTGCTGGAGATCATGAAGCAGCAAATGTCGGGCATGTTGTCTCAAGTTAATCAGCCTCTTTCTGAAGTGATGCAGGCTCATGATTCCAGTGAAGGTCCGTTCGTTATCTTAATGGTTGGCGTAAATGGCGTAGGTAAAACTACGACTATTGGTAAGCTGGCTAAGCAGTTCCAGCAAGAAGGTAAGAAAGTGATGCTTGCTGCGGGTGATACCTTTAGAGCGGCGGCGGTTGAACAGCTTCAAGTATGGGGCGAGCGCAACGATATTCCGGTTATCGCACAGCACACTGGCGCTGACAGTGCATCGGTACTTTACGATGCACTAGAAGCAGCAAAATCGCGCGGCACAGATATCCTTATTGCCGACACGGCAGGGCGCCTGCAGAATAAGAACAACTTGATGGAAGAGCTTAAGAAAGTGGTTCGCGTAATGAAGAAAATTAATCCGAATGCGCCTCACGAAGTTATGCTTACATTGGATGCAGGTACAGGGCAAAACGCTATTAGCCAAGCCAAGTTGTTTAATGAAGCCGTGGGCTTAACAGGCATCACACTAACCAAGTTAGACGGTACAGCGAAAGGCGGCGTTATATTCTCTATTGCCGATAAGTTTAAAATTCCTATAAGGTATATAGGTGTTGGCGAAAGTATCGATGATTTACGCCAGTTTGACGGACAAGAATTTATTGATGCGTTGTTTAGCGAAATGGACACACCTGAAAGCTAAAACCAGCAAAGCGGTAGGGAAAAATAATGATAAAGTTTGAGCAGGTAAGCAAAACCTATCCGGGCGGACAACGTGCGCTAAGCAAGGTGAATTTTCATATTGCGCCGGGTGAAATGGCCTTTTTAACAGGGCATTCTGGCGCAGGAAAAAGCACGCTACTTAAACTTATCAGCCTAATGGAGCGTCCAACAGTAGGGCGCGTTCTTATTAATGGCCACGACCTTAACGCTATTACCCGTCGAGATATTGCCTATATACGCCGCGATATCGGCATGATCTTCCAAAGTCACCAGCTGCTGATGGACAAGTCGGTTTTCGACAACGTGGCGTTACCGCTAGTCATTGAGGGTTACACCCACAAAGAAATTCGCAAGCGCGTAGAAGCTGCGCTTGAAATGGTAGGGCTAAGAGACAAAGCGCGTTGCCTGCCTATTACGTTGTCTGGTGGTGAGCAGCAGCGAGTGGGGATCGCGCGAGCAGTAGTAAATAAACCCCCGTTACTGCTGGCAGACGAACCGACCGGTAACCTCGACCCCAAGCTTTCCATGGAAATCATTCGCCTTTTTGAAGACTTCAATCAAGCGGGCGTGTCAGTACTTATTGCAACCCATGATTTAGGGCTGATTGCTCGCATGCGTTATCGCACGCTGACCCTCAAAAATGGTCAGATGATCACCGATGGCCTTACTGACGACCTTGATGGCACAAGTTCAGCCAGCAGTGAAGGAGCCTGGTCATGAGTATTTTGTTTAAAGGGCGTGCAAAAGGGGCGTCTTCTGCCAAAGTGGGCTTTATCCAATCTATTGTGATGTTCTTTGTCAGCCATGTACGCCAAGCGCTGGCGAGTCTTGGAGAGCTGTGGCGTCAGCCGCTGGCATCTTTAATGACTATTGGGGTACTAGGCCTGAGTATTACGCTACCTAGTACGCTTTATATTATGGTGAAAAATACTGAGAAAATTACAGCAGGCTGGGATCAGGCGTCAGAAATATCTCTGTTTTTAAAGCCAGATATCAACGCGGCAAGTTCGCAACAGCTGGTGGCACGATTAAATAGCTGGTCTGAAATAGACAGCGTTGTTTATATTCCAGCGGATGATGCGCTTAAAGAATTTCAGCACTTGTCAGGATTGGGCGATGCCATCGCTTATCTAGAGAAAAACCCACTGCCTGATGTAGTGCTAGTAACGCCAAACGAAAAACACGCGTCGCCGACGGCAGCGAAAGCACTGCTAGATAAACTGCGACAGCAGCGTGAAGTTGATATAGGTAAACTGGATATCGAATGGTTAGAGCGTTTATATGCCGTTATCGATATTGCCAGAGACTTGGTTACGCTAATAGGATTACTACTTTTCATCGCCGTTGTACTAATTATTGGTAACACCATTCGTCTGAATATTTTGAACAAGTATGACGAAATCGTAGTGATGAAGCTGGTTGGCGCAACCGATGCGTTTATCCATCGCCCGTTTTTATATACAGGCTTCTGGTATGGCCTATTGGGCGGATTAATGGCGTGGTTTGCCGTTATTATCATACTATGGTGGATGGATAGCAGCATCACTACGTTTGCCGCTATGTATCAGAAGGATTTCAACATTACCGGATTAACCGGTTCTGCATTGCTGACTATGCTGGGACTATCGGTGCTGCTCGGTTTACTGGGCTCACTTATCTCTGTGCAGCGTCATGTAAGGGAAATAGAGCCCAAGTAGTCGTAGGCGTGAGTATACTTACACGCCTACAGTGCGAAATATATAAGTCACTGTATGACGTTATTGGCGGTAAGTAGGCGTGTTCTTAGTTTTGTACTTAAGCTATCGCACGGGGGTAGTGTGAGGAGATAGCGCTGCGCACTCCATTGCCCCAAATGATGGCTTGGTTATACAGCATATGCAGCTGCTTCTGGTCAATATTAAGCACTTTAGCTTGTTTTATGACTCATCCAAAGGGCGCTTTCAAAGGCGCGAACCAAAGTCATATAGCTGTTCATTTCTAAGTTCTTGCCAAGTAGTGCATCGTTAACCTCATCGGAAAGCGGCAGCTGCTTTACAATGTCTGTCATAGACTGATCAAGTAACCCTTCAAGAAGCGAAAATAAACCAACCAAAAAGGAGATGGGCGGATTATTTCTAAGACCTCTACGCTCAGCAAGTAAGTCGAAAAACTTAGCGCGAACTAAAGACATATGAATGATTTCAAGGGGCTTTTCATCGCCTAAGTTCGTTAAACTTAATAAAGCGATGAATTTCTTAATCTCTACTTCACCCATGTAATTAAGCGCGTGCTTTAGTGATGTAATTTTGTAACGCTTATTAATAGTGGGGTTATTGATAAACTTCAGCAATAAGAAGCTTAAGGTGGCGTCTCGCTCTATAATTTGGCTGATACGGTCTATGTCAAAGTCGCTGCTAGAGCTTTCGCCCATCAAATCAACAATGTTCATTTTAGACGCAGGAAGCTGTCGTAGAATACGTGCTTCCGGTTGCGAGAAAAAATAACCCTGGAAGAAGTCGAAACCTAAATCTACGCACGTTGAAAAATTATCTTGCGTATCAACCTGTTCCGCCACTAATTGCACGTTCGCATCGTGATAGCGCGGAATGTGCTTTTCAATGGTTTCAAAGCGGGTTTTTGTCACATCGACTTTCACAATATCGATAAGAGGAAATATGTCGTGTTTTGAACCCACCATCATGGGGTCATCGATAGCTAGTTTAAAGCCAAGTTGCTTTATGTGCTGGCATGCTTCGAATAGTCCGCTGGTGTTGTCGGATGGATCAGCCAGTTCAACCACTACCGACTCAGGGTTAAGCGATGTAGGAAAGCGCGAAATAATTGTATCTGACGAGAACGTGATAAAAGACGTTTTTTCGCCGCTGATATCATCAAGCCCAAGTGGATGGAAGTGCTCAGAAATATACTTAGCTTTCTCTTCGTTATGTTCCGGATAAGCACCAGACTTGCCATCTCTGAACAGAAGCTCATAGGCGAAAACACTTTTGCTTTTATCTAAAATAGGCTGGCGAGCTATAAACGCGAACATAATCTATTCCTGATACAACACGGTTAAGGTTATTTTTATTGTTATATTTAGAGGCTTAGCTAGCGCTACGTCACACGCTAAGGTTAGGTGTTCTTTAATGTGTAATCCAAAAGAACTGACCCTAGTCTATGATATGTAAGCGCAATCTAACAACTATTCAACGATTAATTTCACATCAACTGGCGTAATCGTAGGCTTAGTTGTCGTTCAAAGCGGCCTTATGAATGTGTTTAGCCCACTTTATCGCTTCGTTGTAATAACTATGCAGAAGACTCTGTTTAACACCATACTTTGTTGCGAATTGCTGAATGCCCGTCCATTTAGCTCTTTCAAAGAATTGTGACAGCGTCAGGCAGTTGCGAAGCACACCAGGGCTTCCGCACAGGGCATCTTTAACGTCGTCACTGATTGGAACCTTGCTGACCAAATCGTCAATTCGCTGTTCCATCATGGCATCAAGCAAAGAAAGCAGGCCAGTAAGAAAACCTTTTAACGGGTCATCGGCACCTTTAAGCTGGGTGTAGACCAGTTCACAGAACTTTGCGCGAACAAGCGCCATTTGCATTAGCTCAGTAGGCTGACCATCGCTTAGGTTTGCAAGAGCCAGCAGTGATATGAACTTCTTCACTTCTACTTCGCCCATAAAGGTTAACGCGTGTTTAAGTGACGTTATTTTATGTCGCTTGTTGACCAGAGGATTGTTGATAAACCGCAGCAGCAAGTAAGTAAGCGAGGGATCTCGTTCAATGATTTTGTTTACTTCATCGAAATTAAGTTTTGCTTGGCTACTTAGCGTAAGTAACTCCATCATGGTTAGGCTGCTGGGCCCTAACTTTCTGTGCCTTACAATTTCGGGTTTAGCTAGAAAGTATCCTTGGAAGTAGTCGAAACCCATATCTTTGAATTTATTGAATTCTTCATAGGTCTCAATTTTTTCTGCAACCAACTGTATTTTGTTCGATTTGAAGCGTTCGACAAGGGCGGGAATTTTTTCGTGGGGGATCTCTGTAATGTCAATTTTGACTATGCTGGTAAATGGAATGAATGCTTCCCACTTCCCTTTCATGTCGTAGTCGTCAAGAGCAATAGGATAGCCAAGACCTCGAATATGTTTACAAGCGGCTACCAGCGCATCATCAACGTCAACGGTTTCTACAATCTCAATGACCACTTTGCTTGCATCCAGAGAGGTCGGAAAACGAAACATTAGTGTGTCGCGGTGAAAGTTAATGAAGGCTTTCTTATCTCCGGTTATCTCCTCAATACCTAAGCTTAAGTGGGTAGAGGTAAGAATTTTCGAGGTAGCCTCGTCAGGAGGTATATCGGGAAAGCAGTTATCTTCTCCAACACGAAAAAGTAGTTCGTAGGCGTAAACTTCTCTGTTTACATTAAATATTGGCTGTCTAGCGACGTAAGCAAACATCAAGATCCTCTTTGCTTCACTTGCCTTACTCCTTTCCTTAAGTATTTCCCTTCCAGTCTTTTATAATTGTTGTCTGGAAAATGCTGTACAGCGGTTGTAGTGCAAAATCGATTAATTCAATCTATTATTTTCAGTTTCCAGCCAGAAAAGCAAGGTATAAGATGACATATACAAGGTTTATATACTGTATTGACGCGTAGGCACCTTGCTGATTTATCTTAAAGATAGCGGAAATCTTATATTTCGGGTAACTAGCGTGTAATAAATAAGCGTTGGATTTCATACCAGTGAGATTAGCTTTCACTTTGATATGTGTAATTAAAGTATAATGATGTAGTGGTTAAATGACCGACCCAAAGGCACGACGCCAGAAAATGCAGCGTGTCATTCGATGTGAAGTCGATAGTCTAGGCTTAGTGTTTGCGGTGAATGCATTCGTAAATGGATCGCAAGCTTAAGAGTTGAACTTTTTTTCTTAATTTAGGTCTTGATATTGTAGAAATAGTCACTATACCTACATATCGGTTAGACTTCATATCTTAATTAGGTCTCGCGCAGCTTCGGTTACTTTGCTAATATGAAGCGGCAATAAATGAGGTGAACAATGAGCAACAATTTGCAATCTATGGCCCTGTCAGTGCCACACAGCGGTAGCATTGAAGGCTACATCCAAGCTGTAAGCAGCATTGATATGCTTAGCGCTGAGGAAGAGCGCGAGTTGGCAGTGCGCCTTCGCGAAGACGAAGACTTACAAGCCGCTCGTAAGCTAGTAATGTCACATCTTCGTTTTGTAGTGCACATTGCAAAATCTTACTCAGGTTATGGCTTACCACAAGCCGACTTAATTCAAGAAGGTAACATCGGTCTGATGAAAGCCGTTAAGCGTTTCGACCCAACAGTGGGCGTACGTTTGGTTTCTTTCGCGGTACATTGGATCAAAGCAGAAATTCATGAGTTTGTACTTAAAAACTGGCGAATAGTGAAAGTTGCGACAACCAAAGCGCAGCGCAAACTGTTCTTTAACCTTCGTAAGGCGAAGAAGCGTCTTGGTTGGTTTACTCATGACGAAGTGCAAACAGTAGCGAACGAATTGGGTGTGAGTACAAAAGAAGTGCTTCAAATGGAAGCGCGTATGAGCTCTCAAGACCAAGCGTTCGATTTAACTGCGGACGAAGATGAAACAGGTAACTTTGCGCCAGTTCAGTATTTAGAAGACAAATCTTCAGATGTTGAAACTGACGTAATTAACAACGACTGGGATACAGCGGCGAGCAAGCGCTTGTACTCAGCGATTAAAACGCTAGACGAGCGTAGCCAAGATATCATCGAAACTCGTTGGTTAGCAGACAACAAGATTACTCTGCAAGACTTAGCTGATAAATATCAGGTTTCTGCAGAGCGTGTTCGTCAAATTGAAAAGAACGCGATGAAAAAGCTTCAAGCAGCTATGGTCGCGTAGTACACGCAGTGCATAGCTTACAAATAGCTTAACGACAAAAAAAGCGCCTTAACGGCGCTTTTTTTATGAGTGGATTTTTGTTCTTAGTGACGGCTCGTACGAATTAGTGATGATCGCTAATCCGTAACGCTACTCTTCTTCATTTTTAGAGGGAGGAAGTACGTAGAATACCCCTTCAAATTCCGCCACAGGGGTGTCGCCATCTAAAATTGCCACACTCAGCTCAAACCTTGCCTTGTTGTCGTTCTCTAGCGGCTTGAATTTTCCAGACAAGGTTTCAATATTACAGATTGCCCTTGGTTTCATCGTGATGGGTTTGTGGTAATGAATATCACCATCGCCCAATACAATGTCACCGTCTAATCCACGCTCTTTAAGCTGCAGGTAAATCATGCCCCAGCCAGTTAGTGTAGCTAAAGAAAAAATACTGCCAGCAAACATAGTGCCGTGAATATTGATGTTTTTGTTTAATGATGCACGGGTTTCAAGCGTGCGGCCTGTGTACTGGTAAAGCTTAATTCCCATGTGCTCGGTAATGGGAATGGTCTCAGACCATGTCTCTTGCAGTGATTTACACCACTTAGGGTGAAGTACTAATGTGTTGTTTTCAGTGAACTTCTTGACCATTTGTTGACGTTTCAGCATGCCTAGTTCGTTAGGCGCTTCACGCTCAACTTCAAAGCCACATGCGCTAAAAAAGTCGATAGATATTTCGCGGCTGTTCGTTACAGCGCGCTCGGCTCCCAAGTCTTTCGCAACGTTTTCTAGTGCGGCCATGATCATTTGGCCTAAGCCCTTGCGTTGATGGCCTGGGTGAACCGCAATATGACGAATTTGTGCCTCTTCGGCTGTGTTCAAATGCACACGGCCGCAAGCTACAATTTCGCCATTTCGGTTAGTAATAATACGGTGCTCTGCGACTTGTTCATATTCGTCTTTTTCAGAGCCTGGAGGGAAATTCCATGGCTGGCGTAAGTGTTCCCACCGAAAATGAAAATAGGCTTCAAACTCGGCATCGCTTTTTGGTGTGACTACCTTGTACACAATAAACCGGCCTTCTTAAATGAATGAACGAGTATTTAAACGTAAGAATACATGCGGTACAAGCTTAATTATGTAAGCAAGTTTGGGATGCTGACGAAGCGTACGATTTTACCCGCTAAACGCTAAATTGAAAGGTGACGGGGCCGTCATTAATTAGGCCTACTTGCATATCAGCGCCGAACTCGCCGGTGGCCACCACCATACCTTTATTTTTTAGAGACTGAACGAACTTTTCATAAATGGCTTGGCCGTGTTCTGGCGATGCACCGCGTGAAAAACCAGGACGATTACCTTTCTGCGTATCGGCTACGAGTGTGAACTGAGAGACCACCAGTATTTCGCCTCCCACTTGCTCAACATTTAGATTCATTTTTCCGTCTTCGTCACTGAACATGCGATATCGACAGAGCTTATTTGCTAGTTTCTCAATCTCCGCGTCACCGTCTTCTTTCTCTACACCCAAGAGCACCAGCATGCCTTTACCAATTTCGCCGATAACATTACCGGCAACGGTGACATTGGCTTCCGATACGCGTTGAATTAGTCCTATCACTTTGACGACTCCTGAATAAAGCGAGACATGTCGCGGGTAGCACGGCAGAGTGCGTAACCTATACTAGGCTCGGAAGTACTGTGCCCCGCGTCGGGGATAATTTGTAGCTGACTTTGAGGCCACGCTTTATGAAGTGCCTCCGCCGCTTCTGTTTTGCAGATCATGTCGTAACGACCATGTACAATTGTTCCAGGAATATGACCTATTTTGCTAATGTTTTCAAGAATATAGTTTTCATCTAGGAAACATTGATTAGATAGGAAATGGCATTCCAATGTGGCTAAACAGGTGACCAGCTGCATAGGGTAATTAGTTGTCGAATCACCCACACCAGGTGGTAGCGTTATACGAGAAAGTCTCTCTTCCCATTGGTACCATCTTTTAAGCGCTGAATGTCTTAGTACATCATTGCTAGAACGCACCATTGCGCTATAGAAATCACACACTGAATTAGAGGTCACAGGCTTAGGCACATCTTTTGTAAATTTCCGGTAATACTCGGGAAATAACTGAGCTGCACAGCCATTTGGCGATAAAAACCAATCCCTGTCTTCCTGTCGAGCTAAAAATACGCCACGTAGAATGAGTCCTGTCACTCGCGGCGTGTACTTTAACGCGTAGAGCAGGGCGAGTGTCGAACCCCACGAACCGCCAAACAAGAGAAATTTTGGAATTGAAAGGTGTGTACGCAATGCTTCGATATCTTCAACATTCGACCACGTGTCGTTATTTAGCGTGTCAGCTATAGGCGTAGAGCGGCCGCAACCACGTTGCTCATAGCCGATAATGCGATACTTATTGCTGTCAAAAAAGCATTTGTAATTAGGGGGTAAGCCTGCACCTGGACCTCCGTGAATAAAGAGTACGGGGATGCCGTTTGGATTACCACTTTGCTCGAAGTAAAGCGAATGCCCACTTCCCACTTCGATAAATCCATTTTCATAGTAGGTAACATCGGGGTAAAGTCGTTTCATTTTGTTTCTGCGCGTTGTGTGAGTGCCTGTTTTAGTTTAGTTTATTGTTATACAAACGGTTGCGTGCTGACTGCTTCAACGCTGTTTATGCTTGTAAAATAAGCGATAAATCTTAAGTGTATACTATAGAACAAGTGTCATTACGTGCTAGCTAATCATATTATAGTCATAAATGCGAGGATGTTTATATGGCAGGTCAAGGATCGGGCGGTAATGTAATCGCCGCAATTTGTAACTTCTTTATTCCTGGTTTAGGTCATTTGGTTCAAGGCAGAATACTGGGCGCGCTGTTCTATTTCATTACCGTAGGCGTGTGCTATGCCCTGGCTGCGACCGTCGTTCTTGCTATCGTATTCTGGCCATTAGGTGCCATTTTGCATCTAATCAGTATTATAAGCGCAGCGCGCTTTAGAGGTGGAGTAACCGCATGAAGCTACTTGCATCAGCATTTGTTGCTATGCTTGCCCTTAGTGGGTGTCAGTCTGCATATTACGCAGCATGGGAAAAGGTGGGCGTTGAAAAGCGCGACATCTTAGTCGACCGCGTTGAAAACGCTAAAGAGTCACAAGAAGACGCACAAGAGCAGTTTAATTCGGCGCTGGAGGCATTTAGCGCGGCCGTTGCATTTGATGGCGGAGAGCTAGAAGACGTTTACAACCGCTTAAATGGTCAGTACGAAGACAGCGTTGCTGCTTCAGAAGAAGTGAGTTCACGTATTGATAAGGTGGAAAGTGTAGCTGAGGCTTTATTCGATGAATGGTCTGAAGAGCTAGAGAAGTATGAGAACGCATCGCTGAAGCGAGATAGCGCAGCGAAGCTTCGCGAAACTAAGCGTCGTTACGCTTCACTAATGACGGCTATGCGCAAAGCGGAAAGTAAAATGCCGCCGGTATTAAGCGCGCTTCAAGATAATGTGCTGTACTTGAAGCACAATTTAAATGCCAGCGCGATAGGCGCGCTGCAGGGCGAGCTCTCTACTATCGAGAACAACGTCGCTCAGCTTATCAGACAAATGAATTCTGCTATTGCAGAGTCTGATGCGTTTATTTCTTCAATGAAAAACTAGCTTTTAAGCAGTAATAGATAGAAAGGGAGCGAGCAGCTCCCTTTTTTATTTTAAACCTGAAGGGCTGGTTATTCTTGAGGTACCTTGCGGGGTTCGTTTTCTGCTTTTCGGTTTTCAAACGCTTCACCCAGGCTGCAGGTAAATTCAGCACCAAACAGCACAATTATCCACGACAAATATACCCATAAAAACAGAATAGGTACCACTGCAAGCGCGCCGTAAATAAGTTCGTACGAAGGAAAGTTCGTAACATATAGCGCAAAGCCTGACTTGGTAATTTCAAAAGCGATAGTAGCCACGATAGCGCCCACCAGTGCGTGACGAGCAAAGACCCTTCTATTAGGAACCACCATGTATAAAATGGTGAAAGCAAGCATGGCTGCGCCGCTTGGTACAAGGCTGAGTAAGAAAGTACCAAGACCTGGTGTGTATTCTTCGGTGAATGCCGCTAATCCAGTTAAATAAGAACTGACCACCACACTGGAGCCGATTAACATAGGACCAAGAGTGATCACCATCCAGTAAATAGCAAAGGTATACACAATCGGTCTGTCACTTTGCGTACGCCAAATTCTATTCAGGGTTTTATCTACGTTTGATATAAGCATTAACGCAACGACCAGCAGCGACAAAATACCAATAGCACTCATTTGTGAGGCATTGCCTACAAAATCGGTCATGTATTTATGCACCACATCACTGGCGGTAGGTACAAAGTTGCTAAAAACAAAATGTTCGAGCTTGCTTCTCACAGATGCGAAGGCAGGAAAAGCCGACATAATGGTAAAGGTCACCATGATAAATGGTACTAAAGATAACAACGTTACATAGGCTAAGTGCCCAGCAGAGATAGTAATATTGTCTTCTCTACAGCGCTTTATGAAGATGCTAAAGAGATCTCTAACCTGAGGAGTAACATTGTTATATAAGGCTTTAACCTTGTCTAAATCCACTCAATTTCTCCTGACGATACCGTGTAAATGGTAAACAGCGCGGTCTTATCTATGCGGACTGTTATAAAGCATCGATAGTTCATTACATGTTATATCAGATGGTAACTGCGGGCGGCCTTGGTGGCAAAGTTTAATGCAGGCTTTATACAATAAAGGCGCATTGACTGCGCCTTTTGTGGAGTACTTCGTTAAAAAACGTAAGCACGGTCCTGATTGTCGTATGTATTAAGCGCCTGAACGCACGCCGAGCATGTGGCAGATGGCGTAGCTTAATTCACTACGGTTCAAAGTATAGAAATGGAAGTGTTTTACCCCTTCTTTAGCGAGTACTTTAACTTGGTCCATAGCAATGTTAGCGCCTATAAGATTACGGGTAGCTTGGTCGTCGGCATCAAGGCCGTCGAACATTTTGTGTAACCATCCCGGCACATGAACATTTGTGAACCCCGCAAATTTCACCAGTGTTTGGTAGTTGGTTACCGGCAAAATACCCGGAACGATATCTAAGTCGACACCCGCTGCGGCTGCACGGTCTCTAAATCGAAGGTACACACTCGTATCGAAAAAGAACTGGGTTATCGCTTCTGTGGCACCTGCTTCTGCTTTGCGCTTAAGGTTTAGTAAATCAAACTGTGCATTTGGTGCTTCAGGGTGCTTCTCTGGATAGGCAGCAACAGAAATATCAAAATCGGCAACGTCTTTTAGCAAGGCAACAAGATCAGAGGCATACATCTCTGTCTTTTCTACTCCTGGCGGTAAATCGCCACGAAGCGCAACAATACGGCGAATACCTGAGTCCCAGTAGTCTTTTGCAATTTGCTTAAGCTCATCACGGCTAGCATCAACACCGGTCAAGTGAGGGACCGCCGCGACACCGGTTTGCTGCTGAATGCGTTTTACAACGTCGTGGGTTCTGTCACGCTCACCGCTATTCGCGCCGTAGGTTACCGACATGTAGCTTGGCTTTAGAGGGGCGAGACGTTCAACTGACTTCCACAGGGTCTGTTCCATGGCTTCCGTTTTAGGCGGAAAGAATTCAAAAGATACATCAATATCACGCAGTTCCGACAGGGACTGGTTTAATGCATCGATACCTTGTGCGTAAGAAACCATGGCTTTTTCTCTCAAAAATGTATTCTTATAGACGTTTAGACGTCTAAATTAAAGAATATATGTCTAGACGTCAAGAGGTTTACACTGCTCAATTGACCTTTTCGTGAACTTGTTTAGAATTTCTCTTCATAACATAAAAAAGAGTAGACCGAGTTAGTACAATGGCAGAATGGAACGGTAAATATATTCACCCCTACGCAGAGCATGGCAAGAAGAGCGAACAGGTAAAGAAAGTCACTGTCTCTATACCTATTAATGTGCTTAAGGCGCTTACTGATGAGCGTACTCGCCGCCAAATCAATAATCTGCGTCACGCCACTAATTCAGAACTGTTGTGCGAAGCATTTTTGCATGCGTTTACCGGTCAACCATTGCCTAACGATGATGACCTGCGCAAAGACAATCCTAATCGCGTACCGGCTGAAGCAAGACGCATTATGGAAGAAATGGGCATTGATCCAAGCTTCGAAAACGATGTGTCGGAAGACGACTGATATTTGGTATTAAAGAGAAACGGCGCTTTGTTGTAAGTTATTGCTAATTGATAACCTACAACACGGCGCCGTTTTTTATGTACTTGTATTCTCTAAGTGCACTTTTTAGCAAATAAAGGTTGGGCACTAGCCCCTCCATTTTTTTGCTTTATGCGCCAGAATTTTATTCTTCTGGGCTTTCAGGCACGCGTGCAACGCCAGATTCAATCGCAGCCTTAGATACGGCGGTAGCAATACGCTCGCATAAACGCGGGTCCATAGGTTTAGGAATAATGTACTCCTTACCAAATGTCAGACTAGTACTCTTACTGGCAGCTAGTACTTCTTCTGGTACAGGCTCTTTCGTGATAGCACGAAGGGCTTCTACTGCCGCTACTTTCATTTCATCGTTAATGGCCGTTGCACGAACATCTAGTGCTCCACGGAAAATAAACGGGAAACACAGTACGTTGTTAACTTGGTTAGGGTAGTCCGAGCGTCCGGTAGCCATAATAAGATCTTTACGTACTTCGTGAGCAAGTTCAGGCTTTATCTCAGGGTCTGGGTTTGAACATGCAAATACAATTGGGTTTTCAGCCATCAAGGCCAGTGTTTCTGGTGGTAAAACATCCGGTCCTGACACACCAACAAAAATATCCGCGCCTTCCATTACATCTTCAAGCGTACGCTTGTCAGTATTGTTAGCAAATAGCTTTTTGTGCTCAGTTAAGTCTTCGCGACGAGTATGAATAACGCCTTTTCTGTCTAGCATATAAATACGCTCACGCTGGGCACCACACTTAATAAGCAGTTCCATACAAGCGACCGCTGCTGCACCGGCACCCATACACACAATTTTAGCGCTCTCTATGCTTTTACCCTGAATTTCCAGAGCATTAAGCATGCCCGCTGCAGTTACAATAGCGGTACCGTGCTGATCATCATGAAATACCGGAATTTTACAGCGCTTAATTAGCTCTTGTTCAATCTCAAAGCATTCAGGCGCTTTAATGTCTTCTAAGTTAATGCCGCCAAATGTGTCAGCGATATTCGCTACTGTATTAATGAACTCTTCGGTTGTACGATGCTTCACTTCAATGTCAATGGCATCCAGGCCAGCAAAGCGTTTAAACAGAAGGGCTTTTCCTTCCATAACAGGTTTCGATGCCAGTGGTCCTAGGTTACCCAATCCTAAAATCGCAGTTCCGTTACTGATAACGGCAACCAGGTTTCCTTTACCCGTGTACTTATAGGCGTTATCTGCATCTTCGGCAATTTCTCTGACCGGCTCGGCAACGCCTGGGCTGTAGGCAAGAGCAAGGTCATCGACGCTGTCGGCTGGTTTAGATAACTCTACGCGGATTTTTCCAGGTGTGGGTTTGGCGTGATAGTCGAGTGCGCGTTGTCTAAAATCTGACATGTAAAAAGGTATCCTTAGATGTAGGGTTCATCGGTGTTTTCGTTCACGCTCTGTAGCTATTTTATTGTCGTTATAGTTATAGGTAGATAAACGTAAGCGCGTTACAACCAAGTAATGACAAAAGTGATTATAAATAGTTGTTAGCACTAGGGCTTGTTGATCTTTGTTTTACAGCAATCATCAATACGCCCTAAGGTGGCATGTGGAAAAAGCAGACTAGGCGTTAACCTTTACTGATTTTGTTCACATACCTTAATGGATACAAGCCTCAAGTTTATGTACCCAAAAGCGCCACAAGTCTTGAAAGTAATGCATTATTCACAGAATTAATGCTCACTATCAAGGTGCCGATCGCAACTCTAACACAGCCAGTCACTGTGTACATATCTGATCAGAATTCTCACATACCAATGTAGGTTAGGCATACTAATTAGACCAGTAAAATGGGTCTATAATTGCCATTCATGCTATTTATTTTGACTTGTCATAACATTCTGTAGGTCTATTGTGTGGAGGATGAAAACAAAGCTATCAAAGGGATCTACGTTCTCATAAATGCATTGGACAGAAACCCAAATCAGGAAAATAGAACGCAGGGAGACACCTCGTTAATTCTCCATCCAATATTTCTGATAAAATCCTGTGAAAGCCCACTCAAAATTCGCGCTGAAGGCGAGGATATGACAGAAAGAAAACTAATAACCGTGCTAACCGATGTGTGTGAAAGCGTAAAATCTACCAATAATGGATTTGTTTGGCTAACTCACGTAGGACATTGGAGAGCGCCGCAAGTGATTGCCGTGTTTAATACTGAGCAGGAGAAGCAGCGGGCGTTAACTAATGGTTGGGATATAGACTTCATAAACCAAGTGAATATTGCTTTGGCGCCAATTAAGTCAGCACCCGTTGGTATTTATTTTGATAGCGAAGAACAGTGTAAGAAAGTGAGTGGCGGCAATTGGGATAGGCATTTATCTAATGTTAAAAACCTTCACTGAGTTCAGGTTACGCTGGATGTTGTAAATTAAGCTAAAAACGTTTTCAGAAAGGCGAGTTGCAGGGCTTGTTACACTGGCTAGGTACTGGCCTGACGTAGGATAACGGCGGTAAAGCGCTGTTTGGCACACCTTGTTTGTGTGAAGCGTGAATTTTAAGCAATAAAAAAGCGCCATAAAGGCGCTTTTTTTGAACTCGATATCAGGCTTACTTTTTGCCCAATGCACCGAAACGCTTCTTGAAGCGATCAACACGACCACCAGTGTCAACGTTACGTTGCTTACCAGTGTAGAATGGGTGACATGAAGAACATACGTCTAGGTTGATGTCTTTACCAAGCGTAGAACGAATGTTCATTACGTTACCACATGAGCAAGTTGCTGTGATTTCTTCGTATTTTGGGTGGATATCTTGTTTCATTGGGTTACCTCACATAATAAGGCCGTATCGCTATACAACCCGAAGTCGCACACCATACGTTACTTAATTCAAATGATAAGTCGTTCAAAGAACAGCCTATCGCAAAAGAGCGGCGCATAATAAAGGATGGCAGGGCCTTGATCAAGCGGTTTTTGGCCAAATGCTAAACAAGAGAGCTAGGCAAGGCAGCCGTATAAAAAGGTAGCCGTATAAAAAGGCCAAACAAAAAACATTCCTTTTATGCTTACCTGTAAAGTATGTTTAAATATTTGTCTTTCAAGGCTGGGCCAGATGCTCTAGTGGCAAAATCATGCGCCAATAGCAAAATGTGTAGCTAGCTGTTAGCAGCGCAAACTGCTGTAACGTATAGGTCTGCAAGAAGCCCCAGTATAATTAGTTTCAACATAAGAAGCTTAGTAAGCGCATTACGCGCTGTAACAATCGTCAAATAAGGTAGAACCTTCGCAATGGCCTTTATCCAAGTTGCCGTGCCAGTGCCGCTGCGCCAACTTTTCACGTATACCCACGATAACGCACTAAGTGCGGGTGTAAGAGTGGTTGTGCCTTTCGGTCCGCGCAAACTTGTGGGTGTAGTTGTTGAAACTCTACACAAACCTGAAAGCGACATTGAAAACTCCAACAAGCTAAAAGCCATTGAGTCGGTACTGGACGATAGCCCCATTATAGACGAGGTGTTGCTGAAAATGGCCCAATGGCTGTGGCAGTACTATCATCATGCGCCGGGTGAAGTGCTGCACGCCATGCTGCCTGTTTTATTGCGCAAAGGCGAGTCAGCAGCGCCAACACCTCAAGACATGCTAATGCTTACCGAAGAAGGTAAGCAAACGACTGCAGACACGTTATCGCGGGCGCCTAAACAACAAGCCTGTTTTACTGCACTGGCCGGTGGTGCCTTATTAGCGTCCCAAGCGCGCAAGCAGTATGGCGCACCTGCGGTCAAAGCACTTGTCGAAAAGTCATTGATAAGCATTGAAGAAGTCGCGCCTGAATTTAAGTCAGGCAGTTGGCTTGCCTCGTTATCGGTGTCTGAAAAGCCAATTCCAGATACTGAGCAGTCGGTTGCCATTGCCGCACTTAATCGTCAGCAGGGCAATTTCGCTGTAAGTTTGCTTGAAGGGGTTACCGGTAGCGGTAAAACGGAAGTGTACCTTCAAGCCATCGAACCCTTACTGCGCGACGGAAAACAAGTGCTTATACTTGTGCCAGAAATTGGGCTTACGCCGCAAACGGTGTCACGCTTTGAAAAGCGCTTTGGTATTGCAGTGGGCGTTTTACACTCTCAGCTTTCTGATAAAGAACGGCTACATGTATGGCAGCGAGCAAAAGCAGGTGAACTCGGGATAATCATCGGTACTCGCTCGGCTATTTTCACCCCGCTGCACAACCCCGGCATGCTGATTGTGGATGAAGAGCACGACGAGTCTTTTAAACAACAAGATGGACTTCGCTACCACGCCCGTGACCTAGCAGCTATGCGGGCTAAGCAGCACAATATTCCTCTTTTATTAGGCAGCGCCACGCCCGCACTCGAAACACTTAATAATGCGCTAAGCGGTCGCTATGCCCATTTGCAGTTAACTAAGCGAGCGGGAGGGGCGAAAAGCACGCATCAGCATGTGTTGGACGCGCGTGACCAACCCATTCACTACGGTATTTCGCAAGGCTTGCTAACGATAATGCGCCAGCATATCAACGCGGGAAATCAGGTATTGGTGTTTGTGAATCGCAGAGGCTATGCGCCAGCGCTGCTTTGCCATCACTGCGGCGAAACCGTCATGTGTAAGCGTTGTGACCGCCCGTATACGGTGCATAAAGCGCAGAACCGTTTGCAGTGTCATCACTGCGGCAGCATGCGCTCAATGCCATCAAACTGCGAAGCGTGCCATCACAATGAATTAGTTACGGCGGGCACAGGGACCGAGCAAGTCGAGCAAGGGCTTGCAAGTTTATTTCCCGGTGTTAAACAGGTACGAATAGACAGTGATACCGTGCGGGGCAAAGACAAACTGCACCAGACGCTAGAAGCAATAAACCGCCAAGAGTACCAGCTGCTGGTCGGTACCCAAATACTATCAAAAGGTCACCATTTTCCGCATGTAACCTTAGTGGCGGTGCTAGATTGTGATGGCGCACTTTTTAGTGCCGATTTTAGAGCACCAGAAAAGCTCGCTCAGCTTGTAACTCAGCTTGCAGGAAGAGCAGGGCGCGCTAGTAAACCCGGTGAAATGTGGCTGCAAACTCACAATCCCCACCATCCTTTGCTACAAGATTTAGTACATAACGGCTATGGGCATTTCGCCAGACACGCTTTAATGGAGCGAAAAGCGGCAGGGCTTCCCCCTTTTATTAGCCAGTTTGTCATTCGCGCAGAAGCGACCGACAGCAGTTTGGCCTATCGCTTTTTACAAGACAGCAAGCAAGTATTTCACCAGCAGCATGCTATTGCGTTAAATGGCCCGTTTCCTTGTTTGATTGAAAAGCGGCAAGGCAGGTTTCGGTTTATGCTGGTATGCAGTCATGAAAAGCGTGCGCCGCTTCACAATGCGCTGCGTTTGGCGCTGCCATTTTTACAGGCGTTGCCACAGGCAATGAAGGTAAGGTGGTCGATAGATATTGATCCTACCGATTTCAGTTAGCTTGTTGGGTAGCAATACGTTAAAATTTCTGCAGGATTGAAGTGCAGGAAAGCTGCTGCTTCATAAAGATTTGGTATATGACGTTTTCTTACGCATACAAACAACGATAACAAGTAGGAATATTGCCGACTATGGCTCAACGCGATTATGTCTCTCGTGGACGCTCTCCTCAAAAAAAGAAGCCGGCTGGTAAAGGTAGAAAACCAGCCAGAAGCGCGCAATCAAATGCGCAATCTAACGCCCCGGTTTCTGGAAGACTTCCTATTGTGCGCCTTGTTGGCGTATTCGCATTGGTGATTGGCTTTGGTGCATTTTTGTGGTCAATAAAAGACAATGTAGAAGACGACGTGGATACACAAGCTTCACGACCTGTGGCTCCTACAGAAGAGACGTTACCTGAGCTTCCTGAAGAAGAATGGGAGTACATTAAGACCCTTCCAGGATATGAAGTAGAAGTTGAGGTCAAAGAGCAAGAAAAATCTGACAAACGCTATTTAATGCAGTGCGCCTCGTTTAGAACCCGCGCGCAGGCTGAAGAGATGAAAGCCAAAATTGCATTCCAAGGTTTAGAGGCGCTTATCAGACACAGCACTGGCAGCAACGGCGATTGGTTCCGCGTTATTCTGGGCCCTTACGAGTCTAAGCGTGATGCAGAAAAAGCCAAGCACAGTCTGCGTAAAGTGAACATTGCGACATGCCAAATTTGGTACTGGAATTTGTAGCAATTTATTTTAGGTAACACTTAATGCGGTGCATACGGCGCTGAAATAGCGCGTAGAGAAAGGATGCGTTTACAAGGAAGTATCAATGAGTATTGCCATCACCGAACAACCAAATTACGCCGCTTATAGCGTAGAAGAGCTTGAGGACGTTCTGGAAAATATTGATAAGCAGGCCTTTCCTGAACGCTATCAGGCAGCAAAAAATGAGCTCGCTGCTAAGCGGGCAACGCTGCCACCTGAGAATGATACGGATAGCGCGCATCAAGATGAGCATTTTACTCGACCTAAGTGGTCTGAGCTTCATCCAATAACACGTATCAGTAACGGCGCTTTTTTAGTACTCATTGGCGCTTTGATTGTATCGGCATTCACCAACTTTATCGTGATTAACGCATGGCTAAATAATTCAACATGGGCCATTGTTTTATTTACTTTTGTTTATTGTGCCTTTTATTACCTGTCTATTTCCATCGATAAACGACAAGCGCAATTTGTGATGAAAGATTGGCGTGGAAAAGTAACAATTTTCACCATGCCGTTTTTGGGGCTTATTTTTACTTGGAATTTTATTGATAGGGCATTGCCCTACACGCTTCACTTGGCGTCCGGAAAACAAGAAACGGAACTGAAATTTGCTTATGAAAAAGGCAGCGGCTCTAAACACTGTCGACACTCACTGTTGTTAAAAGAGAGCGGTACCTTGTCAGATGGGCGATTATGCTTAAATCAAAGTGAGCACAAACGCTTACCAAATAAAGGATGGGTGTATGTTAAGGGCTCCGAAAGTGGTTTTGGTTTTGACATTGAAGGGTATCGATTTCGCTAAATTTCAACCATGAATGCCTGCGTACTAATCACTTCAAATGCAATTAGCCCAAGCAAAATGAGATTAACCAAAACCGTTACCCAATAAACTCTCATAAATGACGATTTACTACGCTTATGTTTAAAAATCTGTTGGGCTAGCAATGCACCAGGCCAACCTCCCAATAAGCTTAATATATGCAGTTTTGCCTCTGAAACTCGCCGTTTTTCCTTTTTTGCAGCCGATTTGTCTATGCCGTAAAACAGTATGGTAAGCAAACTTACCGCGCCATAAACGATAGATACTATAAACGGTAGCCGACCTGACAATGTAAATAACGCAAGTGCACCGGAGAAAATACTCAGTACGATAACATTACGTTTTCTTTGCGAGGTTGGCTTATTGGCGCGTAAACGTTTTGCTTTGTGATCCTTGAGTAAGCTGATGTTGCAGGCGCGGTGATTACCATTTCTATCCTGCTCAACTTCATAAACAATAATGTCGCCATTAACAGGGCGCCTAGAGCGTTGTTTAAACGCTTTGATATGAGTAAACGCGCGCGTGCCTCCATTATACCAGTCCGCATAGATAATCACCCACTCAGCGAGAGTTAAAATGTTCGTAATCGCGGCGTGTTACCGCAGGTATAGTGGTTCTACATCAAGGTGACACAACAAAGAGTACGGACATTTTAAACTCGCCCTTCGGGAAGGTCTGGCAAGCTTCCTAGCTTCATTCTGGGAATTTAAAAGGGAACAGCCATTCCTGCATTCCCACGCTTCGCTAGGAAACTTGCCAGCGCCTTCTGAGTGGGCAATTATCTATGTGGATTGGTATTGGCTCTACAAAACCATAACCTTTAGCATCATCCCACTGTTGAATTCTTCCCTGATACTTCACTACCACTCCTTTAAAACCATAATGTAGCGTCTTCATTGCTGCTACTTTATCTGTGCTCTATCACCTAGGCATTATTTCACTTGGCCATAGAGTGTGTTGGCGAGAGTATGCACTCAATAAATGGTGTATTCAATACACTAGCGAACACGCTAAGCCCATATAGTAGGCAGCTCAGAGCGCACATTCTTTTGTCTTACCCTTGAAATTAAAAAGCCTTCCCCCACTTATTTGTTATTGAATTTGAACGCTGCTGCCTTTGCTAGACGAAAAACGCAGCGGCGCCCAGCTAAACGGGGAATTAACGTGACAACGATTGTATCTGTACGACGTGGGAATCAAGTGGTAATGGCCGGTGACGGACAGGTATCACTGGGCAATACCGTAATGAAAGGTAATGCGCGCAAAGTGCGCCGTTTATACCACGACAAGATTTTAGCGGGCTTTGCTGGTGGCACGGCCGACGCATTTACGCTGTTTGAGCGCTTTGAAGCAAAGCTTGAAGCCCACCAAGGCCATTTGACCAAAGCGGCAGTAGAGCTCGCCAAAGATTGGCGGACTGACAGGGCGCTTCGCAAACTAGAGGCACTGCTTGCCGTAGCCGACGAAACCGCATCGTTTATTATTACCGGTAACGGTGATGTGGTGCAGCCAGAACAAGATCTTATCGCGATTGGCTCTGGTGGTAACTACGCGCAAGCCGCAGCTACGGCACTACTTGAAAATACAGAGCTAAGCGCAAAAGAAATTGCCGAAAAAGCGTTGACCATAGCGGGTGATATTTGCGTATTCACTAACCATAGCCAAACGGTTGATGTACTAGATTACTAAGTAATAGCTGAGTGCTGTTATCGGCTTGCTGTCGCTCGTATGAATTTGAGTACAGCAAGCGCTGTTAGAAAAGGGTTTATTCATGTCTGAAATGACACCAAGAGAAATTGTTCACGAGTTAGACCGACATATTATTGGTCAACAAGATGCCAAGCGCGCTGTATCTATTGCACTTCGAAATCGCTGGCGTCGTATGCAGCTTGAACCTGAGCTGCGCCAAGAAGTTACGCCAAAAAATATTTTGATGATTGGCCCTACGGGTGTGGGTAAAACTGAAATAGCCCGCCGTTTAGCAAAACTTGCTAACGCGCCGTTCATTAAAGTTGAAGCGACTAAGTTCACTGAAGTGGGCTATGTAGGTAAAGAAGTTGAGACCATCATTCGTGATCTTGCTGATATTGCGGTGAAGATGACGAAAGAAAATGAAATGAAAAAGGTGAAATTCCGCGCAGAAGAAGCAGCGGAAGAGCGCATTTTAGACGTTTTGCTGCCTCCACCAGAAGATGCATGGGGCAATAAGGAAAACGTTGAAGATCGCGGTACGCGCCAAGCATTTCGTAAAAAGCTTCGTCAGGGCGACTTAGACGACAAAGAAATTGAAATTGATGTGGCACTTCCGCAGGTGGGCGTAGAAATTATGGCGCCTCCAGGTATGGAAGAAATGACCAATCAGCTTCAGGGCATGTTCCAGAACTTGTCGGGTTCGCAAAAGAAAAAGAAGAAGCTGAAAATTAAAGAAGCGTTCAAACTACTTATTGAAGAAGAGGCTGCACGCCTTGTGAATCAAGAAGATTTGAAAGAAAAAGCCATTGAGTCGGTAGAGCAGCACGGTATTGTGTTTATCGACGAAATTGACAAAATCTGTAAGCGTGAGGGCAACTCGTCGGCCGATGTGTCTCGCGAAGGTGTTCAGCGTGACTTGCTTCCACTTGTGGAAGGTTCAACGGTATCGACAAAACACGGCATGGTTAAAACTGACCATATCTTGTTTATCGCTTCGGGCGCATTCCAAATGAGCAAGCCGTCTGACCTTATTCCAGAGCTTCAGGGGCGTCTTCCAATTCGCGTTGAGCTATCTGCCCTTAAAGTCGGTGACTTTAAGCGCATTCTTACCGAGCCGAATGCTTCATTAACTCACCAGTACATTGCGCTAATGAAGACAGAAGGCGTGGATATTAGTTTCGACGATTCTGGTATTCAGCGTATAGCCGAAGCGGCATGGCAGGTGAATGAGCGCACTGAAAACATTGGTGCCCGCCGTTTGCACACCGTCCTAGAGCGCCTTATGGAAGACATCTCGTTTGACGCCTCTGAAAAGAGCGGTGAGTCATTCGTGATTGATGCAGACTACGTTAACAGCCACCTAGAAACCTTGGTAGACAACGAAGATCTGTCGCGCTTTATCTTGTAATTTAGCGCTAAGTAGAAGTTTCCCCGTTAGTTGATATGTTCAACTAACCCTTCTACATGAACAAGAATTAAAAAGCCGACGTTAAGTCGGCTTTTTTACCATTCTACTTTTTCCCAATGGTCTTCGACTTCTTCAAGACGAATTATTTTTGCAGCTTCTTCCGCTTGGGTATTTGCTAGTAAATCAAGAAAGTAACTTACGGGATTATTCTTCTCTTGGCTTTCCATGTATAAGGCTCTTAAGGCAGCATCTGTTGTCCGTGGAATTTTTGTTTGACCTTTCTCATAACGCGCAATGGTCTGTTCATCAACACCAAAACGATTCGCCAGCATTTTTTGAGAAACATTTAGTTCTACACGTAAGAATTTAAACTCATCATGAGCAAGAGGCTTGTTGGTATTAACAATTGTCTGTGCTATCGCACTATGAAGACCGTTCATATCGTCAATGCTTGTATATTCTTCACCGTCTACAACTTCAACGGTAACACCGTTTTTCAGGTATACATTTGATAACCCGCTTTCAGTGTAATGGTACATTTTACCCTCTCAACTTATCCATACAGTAATTAGAAATGACATTGGACTATCATGATAATTTTTAAGTGCAACAGTGAGTTCGATAACTTTGCCCGCAGCTAAACCTTTCAAATTAAATTTCCAGTCTCCAGAAATATCAAGATATGGCCCCTCTCTAAATACTGAGTGCTTACTTTTTAATAAAGTGATCACCTGACCTGTAGTGATTCCTCGCTCATGCATGCGCTGTTTAACATGTTTAGTCCACCGAATCCGGTGAGTATAGTTTTCTGCGAGGTCATTCATTATTTTTCTGGCAGTTTCCTCTGTAAGAGGGAATTCATTAATTCCTTGGGGATTGTGATTAGCCATGAATGCCTTTTGAAATTCATCCTATCATATTGATAGGTTGTTGGGGTGTTGTCAATGATTGCGTAAAGGCTTCTAAACAATCGCAAATTTGTTTTGGAAACCCAATTAGCCTCTAAACGTCCTGCTTGCTACTACGAAGTCTTTACCAGCAGTGCTACCAATTTTTCTGTTATATCTAGACCGGTATCGTTCTCTACTTTTAGGAAGTAAGGGCTGGGGTTTGCCTCTAGAAAAAAGTATTTTCCCTTCGCACTTTTACGCCAGTCGATAGCACACCAGTGCATACCTAATGCTTTGCATATTTTGATAGCTAACTGCTTAACGTCGCTGGGGACTAGGGTCACCGATACGCTCGCATTGTCGTCATTCCTGTAATCTAATTCACTTGAGTCGATTTGTACGCTGAGTACGTCATTGCCAAGCACATAGCTTCGTACATTCACGCCTGCAATATATTTTTGAAAGGTAACAGGGCGTTCACCTAAAAGCGCATTGAGTAACGGGCGCATGTTTGGTTGTTTATTCACAAACTGCGCAGTTCGACCGCCGCGTACGGGCTTGTAAATAACGTCTCGCATATTGTTACAAAACTGCGAAGCAACCTCGGGTGCATTGCCAACAAAGGTGTAGGGAATATGTGCTCCTAGTTTGCCAGCAATACGCGATTGATAAGGTTTACACTGGTGGCTTCGAACAGCGTCGATAGAGTTCACCCATTTAATGTCGCTATAGCTGAACCAGCAAAGTAGCGTACTTGCTCGCTCTTGCTCAACCCACCCTGCGTTTTCTAGCAAAGTAGATTCACCATCATGAGGTCTATCACCTTGTGTTTGAGCATCTGCACTGGCATCGTTTTTAGCATTATCACGAGGGGCTTTTAGCGGTATGCCAGATAGGTACTCATGCCAATAAGCGGCCTGGGTATTCGAGAACGTAACTCTAGGTTGGTCGCAAAGTGAAGGCGAATTGAAATGAATTAGCCCGTCATCGAAGTCAGGGTCGTAGCTGATCTTCCACGTAGAACCAAAATGTTGCGTATTGGCGAAATAAAAGGGCGTGTTATTTTGGTGAAGTGCTTTGGCTATATGTTGAATTTGTGGGTCTTGTTCACTGCCTAGTAGTGCGACGTGCATTTGCGTTCCTTGCTAGCGTTTTAAGTGTTCATAGAATCTAGTAGCCCTTAAAGCAACACATGGGATACTGTCTAAACCGTATCCATGTGTTGACTTTGATAAGCGGTAAGTTATGACAAAATATCAGGTAGTTTGCCGCCGCCCTCACCAATAGCCATGGTTATGTAAACGGGCTCTTTAGGTGTTGGACCGACTACCGGCACACTTTCACTTAGGCGAGCTCGTAGTCCGCCGGATACCTCAAATAGCTGAGATTCAGCAACGGTAGTAAGCTTAGAATTTGCTGGTTGGTTCTGAGTTAATGGATGGTTTTTCATAATGTACGCTCCTTGTAGTGGCGTGGTGAGTAATGAAGTGGACACGCTTACAGCGAAGCCACTTCTTGGTAAAGGGTTCTAAAACAGCAGGCAATAAGCACAGAACGGTTGCTAATGTTGAGCTTTTTGTAAATGTTGGCGCAGTGAAATTTGACGGTCCTTTCACTGATGAATAGCTCTGAGGCAATAACCTTATTTGAGCGTCCTTCCATTATTTTGTGTGCAACTTGTAGTTCGCGTTTTGATAAACAGTCAATGGGGATAACGCTGTTCCGAGCGGTAATGCCGTTCGCATCTATTTGCATGCGTTCAGCTGCTGTCATCAATACTGCGGGTTCTCTGATTTCATGTGTTTTCATAGTGTTTCTCCGTGTTTACCTGATGTTGCGCTTCCTGTTACTTCAGTGGGAGGGCATAGATGTAACTTGCCGTTTTCCAGACGATAGACCTTGTCTGCCATGGCAATTGATTGAGGGCGATGTGCCACAATAATTCGCGTCATATTTAGAGACTTAAGGTGATGATTTATCTGAGCCTCGTTTTCCATATCTAGGTGACTGCTTGCTTCGTCTAAAAATAAAATGTCTGGCTCTTGGTAAAGCGCTCTTGCTAGAAGCAGGCGCTGTTTTTGACCACCACTTAAGCTGCTACCCATATCACCGACCAAGGAGTGGTATTGCATAGGCATCTGCATGATGTCTTCATGGAGACGGGCAAGCTGAGCGACGTAAACCATTTTCTTGAGGTCGGGAGCTTCTTCAAAGCAACAGATATTTTGCGCGATGGTGCCGCTTAAACAGGTATCCTCCTGTAGCACTGACGCGATAACTGGGTTTGTAGAGCTTGGGTGTTCGATATTGCCTTCAGAAACAGGGTACAGTCCCATCAGGCACTTAAGCATTGTGCTTTTTCCACAGCCGCTATCGCCAGTGATTGCGACGATCTCTCCGCTATGTACCGAGAACATTAGATTTTTAAACACCCATGCATTGGTTTCACTGTAGCGATAACTGAGCGCCGTCGCTTTAAGCGCTATAGGGCGAGTTTTGGCATCAAGAAGCGAGGGCGTACTTGCGCCATCAGGCGTTAAAACGTTAGGTGCAAGTGAGTTGGACGTGGATGAGTTGGGAACGTCTGCATTGCCAAAATGAACGCTTTGTTTTTCAAATGTATCGTCCTGAGTTTTTAACGTCAGAGGCTTCTGTTGTGATGATGTAAGTAAAATGTCGCTTAAGCGGTTGAAGTGAACACCTAACATACTAAGCTCAATCAGCTTGTTAACTACGCCATCTAATGCGCTGACAAAGCGGGCTTTGTACGCCATAAATGCCAGCAGCATCCCTATCGAAAGGGTTCCTTTCATAACCAGGCTGGCACCAATATACACAACGACCAAATTTTCAGCGCCAAACAATAGCTGATTGGTCAGTGCGCTGCCTATGTTGATTTTTCCAAGAGTGATGTCTTTGTTTAGCGTGGCGACAAGCTTGTTTTGCCACTGCCCGTGGCGCTGTACTTCTTGGCTGTATACGCGAATAGGTAGGATAGCGCGTACGCTTTCCATAAAGTGACTTTGTTCTAATGCTGCAAGCGCAATGCGTTCAGTTGTAAGACGTTTAATAAACGGCAGCAGTCCAAGACGAACGGCGAGGTAGGCAAGCATGATTGCCACTACAACAAGCGTGAGTTTGGGAGAATATAAAATCATTACTGCTAGTGTGATCACTGCCATAAGCCCGTCTAACAGCGCAGTAACCAGGCCAGTGGTTAGGAACTCACGAATACTCGCCAGTGAGCCAAAGCGGGATACCACATCGCCAATATGTCGCTTGTCGAAGTAGTCCAACGGAAGCGATAATAAGTGCTTAAATACCGACGCCGACATTTGAAGCTGAAGGCGAGACGACACCGACAGAATAACGAACTTTCTTATCCCGCTAGTAAAAGTTTCTATTATTAGTAGCAGGGCAAACCCTATTGCCAGCGCTTTCAGTAATGCATCGTTGTTGTAAATCAATACATCATCTACGACTGTTTGCATGTAATAGGGTGAAGCAAGTGCAAATAACTGCAACACAATCGATAACGCGAAAAGGGTTAGAAGATTGCGCTTAAACCCTGTTGTTCGAGTGAAGAATTGACTAAGACCCAAACGTGGCGCGGACTTCTTGGGACTAAATGTGTCGCTAGGCGTGACCTCAAGTGCAATACCGGTAATGTACTTCGACGCCTCAGAATAAGTGAGTTTTCTTTCTCCAAGCGCGGGGTCGTGAATGGTAAGGGTTTTTCCCTTCACTTTAGTTAACACAACAAAGTGATTCATGTTCCAATGTAGAATTGCAGGGCAAGATAATTGCGCTAAGTGCTCCATTTCTATCTTGATGGCGCGGGTTTGGAAACCCAAATCACTGGCAATGCGCATTACGTCTTTTAACGTAGTGCCTCGTAGCGACACAGACACAGTCTGACGTAGAGCATTTAGATCACGTTTATCAGAATAGTACTGCGCAATCATAGTCATACAAGCAAGTCCACACTCAGCTGCTTCGCTTTGCAGTACAACGGGCACACGCTTTTTTGTATAAAGGATTTGCGTTGAAAGTGGGTGTGTAATGTTCATCATGATTACAGCTTCCCAGTAATGCTATACAGTGGTTCCATTAACCACTCCATCAACGTACGTTGACTTAAATCTACGTCTGCAGAAAATGTCATCCCAGCTTTCAGTGAAATATTGTTTCCATAAGCCAATATTTCTTTTGTATTTAGCGTTGCAGTAACAAGATAAGCGGGTTCACTAATAGAAATAGGGATGTCGGTAAGCTCACCAGGTAGCACCAACGAAGGTGAAATGTTCACTATCTCCCCTGACTGCACACCAAATTTTTGATAAGGAAATGCGTCGTATCGAATATGCAGGGCTTGGCCTTTGCGTAAAAATCCAGCAGACCGCACGGGAACTGCAATACGCGCTTGAATGTCGGCATTTTTAGGCAGTAAGGTAAGAAGCGGGCGAGAGCTATCGATGGTATATCCCGCCTTTACTTGAAGGCCGGATATCACGCCATTGTGAGGCGCATAAATCGTTTCTTCTGCGTTACTCTTGTGACTTACTATTTGCTGCGTGAGATCGCTCAAGGTGTTCTCCACGTTTGCCATTTCATTGGCCTGCTGTTGAGGCAAAGTGGCAAGTTCATGGTGGAGAGCAGCGATATTCGCCTTTTCGTCATTTTGGTCTTTTTGGGCCAACGTGAGCTGTTGTTCGGCGGTCAATCTTTGTAGCGTATGGTTTTCATAGTCTGCTTGGCTAATGTGCCCTTGATTAAGTAAGGTTTGCGCTTTCTCCCACTGCTTTAGTGCTAGTGCCCACTGGGTTTGCGACAATTCAACGATGGCGTCTAAAGCCGTTAATGCCCGTTTGGCTTGGCTCAGTTGTTCTTCTAAGCCTTGTCGCTGCGCTCTATGCAACACATCAAGACGTTGAATACTTTGACGTGTTCGATGCTGCTTTGCTTCAAGCTCAGCGAGCAACTGCGTGCTAACTTTATTACCTGATGCATCATCGCTACTGTAGTTGATCTTAATTAGCGGCGCGCCCTTACTCACTAATTGACCTTCACTGACCAATACATCAAGTACTTTGCCGCGCCTTGCATCGGCATAGAGCTTAAAAACGCCATGATTGGGTTCCAGCCATCCACTCACTGATGCCTTTCGTGCGTAGCTTCCCGTATTTAGATAAATAATCACTGCCAAAATCCAGACCACAAGCAGGCCAGCTATTGCAGAATAAACAGGTTTTGGGGTCATTAAAAAACGTCCATCAACAGCATTTGATTGCTCATCAATGACTTCCTTTCTAAACAGTCCTGTTCTCATCTCCATTCCTTTTTTGTTTATGCATTTGCGTTGCGGTGCTTATCTAACTTTGTTTGGGTCACGTTAAAGGTATCTGGCCGCCACTTCCGTTTAGGCTTTTTCTCCTTGGCATCACAGTCCTTGACGCCTCCGTTTTGTTACTACCAGATACCTTGTGGTCAACATTACTGCGGTGACGGTGTTCACTTTAGGTGGGTTGGGAACTTGATGAGTTACTGCTAAGGTCTATATTTCAGTAGCACACGGTTTCACTGGTGTTGGCGCATTTTTGAAAGCGGCTGGCTCAAATTTAGAAGTGATTCAGACACAAATAATTGCCAGTAAAATACAAAGAAGTCATAGAACTGTATAAAGAATGTGCTATAAAAAACAAAGGAATATGAAAATAACACGGTAAGAACACACAGAAGGAAGCCTCATGTTTGTGCCCAGCATACTTTTAAAGCAACTCTATACACGCGCAAGTCTTACGAAGACAGATAAAGGCTTATCTTTTTCTCTGAAAAACAGATTGAAAGACGCAACCATTAAAGAAGTAAAGTGGATATCTCTTGATGGCGAAAAAATTCCAGAGCATAAAATTTCACTCCAGTTAACTCCCGACTCCAGTATTTCCGTAGAAGCATTAAATAAATCAGACGGAGAGCCCTTTGGCTTGCGTCAAACCATTACCGTGCATTTAGATATTGATGAAGCGCCGTGCCCAGAAAAGCGAAAACTGGGTATTTGCTTTTCTGCTTCGCCTTTTGGAAAGCTTAAATTTGAAGTGGAAGACAATATTACTGCGCCAGGACAACGCAGCGCTTTTATTCCTCGTGATGACATGGATGACTACGGCGAAAGTATTATAAAAACACGCCAAGAATATTTCGAAAGCGCCACCGGAAAGAAAATTGATCACGTAGGTAAGTACTCAATCGACCCACAAGCGCTTAAGGGGAATATTGAGCATTTTATTGGCGTGGCGCAGGTTCCTATCGGTATTGCAGGGCCGTTGAAGATAAACGGAGAGCATGCACAAGGGGAGTTTGTCGTGCCGTTAGCGACTACCGAAGGTACGCTGGTGGCATCGTATAACCGAGGCATGAAGCTGCTTAACATGAGTGGTGGCGTAACGGCAACGGTCGTCGACGATGCTATGCAGCGAGCCCCTGTATTTATTTTTGAAAATGCACGGGGTGCCAGAGATTTCGTTAAATGGATTAAAGCAAACTTTGAGAAGATTAAAGAAGAAGCAGAAGCGACCTCAAGTGTTGCTAAGCTGACGTACATCGACCATTTCCTATCGAACAAATTTGCGTTTTTGCGTTTTAACTTTAAGACTGGTGACGCAGCGGGTCAAAACATGGTTGGACGTGCTACCTTCGCAGCATGCGGGTGGATACTCGATCATTATGAGGGGATAGAGAATTTCTACCTTGAGTCTAACTTTGCTACAGACAAAAAGGCCTCTCAAATAAACATTATGCGTACCCGTGGTAAACGGGTGACAGCTGAAGCCACTATTAAACGCGAACATTTATTAGAAGTAATGCGCGTAGACCCCAAACAGATAGATTATCACGGCCGTGTAGCTGGCGTAGGATCTTTCTTGTCTGGTGTGAATAACACGGGTCTGCATTCACCAAACGGTATTACTGCTATGTTTATCGCCACAGGGCAGGATGTTGCAAACGTATCTGAATCGTCGGCGGCAATGATGTATTCAGAATTAACAGACGACGGTGACCTGTACGTGTCTATTACCATTCCATCGCTCATCGTAGCGACGTATGGCGGTGGTACAGGTATAGGTACACAGCGCGAGTGCTTAGAGTTACTGGATTGCTACGGGCGAGATCGCGTGTATAAATTTGCAGAAATTGTGGCGTCTGTGGTGTTGGCTGGAGAGATATCACTAGCATCAGCCATTAGTTCGTCAGACTGGGTGTCGTCACACGAACAGTATGGCCGAAACAGATAAAACCTTGGCCAACGAGGCGATTCATCGGCCAATAGAGACTAAAAATATTGGCCGATGAAAGCGCCGCGGTTTCGCTTCGCTACCGCCTGCATAAATGCACTAAAGCGCTGTGCGTTTCCATTACTTCGGCTAAAGCCTACGCCGTGTATACGAATAACAGGCTGTCCATTGGCACCTTGGTTAGCTTGGGTAATCTGACTTACAATCTGATCTAAATTCGGCCTTTGATAATCATCGCCAAACACATAAAGACTCACACGCCCTTTGGTGTTTTTATACAGTTTGATGGCTTTAAGGATCCCCGCTTCAGGCTGACTCGCCCCTCCTTTAAAGCTCTTCATTTGGCTCATTGCGGTATCTCTCATTGTTTGTCTGTCATCTAGCCATTGCCCAGCTCTACTGGAAAACATAAAGCTTCCGTCAGCAGACATAATCTGAAAACCTTTCATTTTAGGATGGTTTTTTAAAATGTCGTTTACGATGGTGATCACGCGATTCCAACCACTGCCAGAGGACATGGAACCCGAGTTATCGATAGCAAAAATAACGTACTCAGCATCGGTGGGAATTCCACCAACATCGTCGTCAGGGGTATCTGTCGGATTCGGCGTATTTAACATAGCGGTTGCCTGGCGTATTTCGTTACGCAGCGACGAAGCTTTGTCTTTCAGTTGATTAATGGTTTGTTGTGCGCGTGGTATCGATGAGTCTAAATTGTCTTTCTGTTCCGTGACGGAAGCGGTTTTGCTTTGTGCTGCTTTCAGTTCTTGTAGCTTATCTGACAGTGCGCCTTTGAGCGTTTCCACATCAACTTGAGCCTGTAATACCTGGTCAATAAGAACACTTACGTTACTAGGGCCGCGCTCAGTGTCTTCAGTGCCGTTTTTGGCCAGAAGCACCAGCATGACTACGGCGCCGAAAGCACAGGAAATTATGTCGAGAAAGGCAATGTTGAATACCTCAACGGGGGCTCGTTGAATTTTGCGCATTAGGGCCACTCCGGAGCAGGTGATAGGAAAGTGCCGCTTGTTGCGCGGGTCCATTCCCAGTACATAGGTGAAGCAAAAGGATCGCCCTCAATGGGCAGCAAAATCACATTGTAATGCACGCCTTTCTTAGCGCGCTTAACGGTTTCAACAAATAAGGTCTTACGGCAATCTGATGAAATTGACTTTTTACTACTAATGAAGCTTTTACAGCTCATAGGTAGTCCGTCACCCAAGGTAGGAAGGCCATCGGTGACAATATACACATCGGTGATGTTTGGGTTAGCCTTAAATAAAATGCTTAAACCTTCTTGAAGGTTTGTTCCTCCATTGGGGACGACAGCACCGAGGTCTTTAACTATTGCGTTCATCGAACCGCTGACTTTGGCACTATTTACATCACGAAGGCCTAGTGTGGTAGCGGTGTCTGAAAAAGTCACTACGGTGACTCTTGATTCTAAAGGAACACGCGCGAGCATCCATTGGGCTACCCGTTTGGTGCGTATCCACTTCGGCGTAGAGACTTTCTGGCTATCACTCAACGCTAACTTGCCTAAAATATCCACCAAGTTATCGCCCATCATTGACGCACTTTTGTCAATTAGCAGACCTATTTCTGGGCCTTCTATTTTCATGCCAGTGATGTAGTTCTGTTCGCCGGTACCTTGCATTTGAATGTTGGCTGACTTTTCTACTTCTTTAGACAATGCGGCTAGCTGGTTTTCAAGATCAGCCACTACTGCCATTTCAGTAGACATATCTTGCAGTAGTTTTGACTGGTCTTGCGTTGTATCTGCTTGCGCTTGCTGAGCATCGTCTTGCTTCGCTGACTCAAGGGCAATTTTATCGTTTAATTCGTCAATCGACTTTTTGAGTTTTTGTTGTTCTTGCTCTGCGGCGGCGAGTTCCTGCTCTAGTTTTTCTTTCTCTTCAGTTGGTGTAGGTGTAAACGCTTTAAAGTCGACCAGAATGAAAATAAGAATAACCGCGCCAAGGCCACAGGCCATAACGTCTAAAAACGCCAGGTTAAATCCGTCTTCGGCTTTACGCACTTTAGGCATTACTGTCTCGCCTAATTAGTTGTGAAGGTGTGACAGAAGGTGGTGTTCACAAGACTCTTGTGTGCGAATTACCATAGTGTCTTGGCGACCATTTAACAGGTGCATTAACAACATTAGTATAAGCGATATAAAAAGCGCGACGAGCGTAGAGTTGAACGCAACGCCCAGCGAAGCCGTCATTCCCGCTATATCACCATCTAGGGCTGCGTCTGCTTGCGCAAGGGCTGCGCCAATACCGCGAACGGTGCCAACGAAACCAATCGAAGGAATAGCCCAGATTATGTAGCGAATCACGTTATTACCACTTTCAAGCTGGGCAGCAATATTTTCCACCGAAGCGTGGATTGCATCGGCAGCATGCTGCACGTTCTGTGTGTTTTTAAAGCGTCTAATGCAGTTTATCCACGTGCTGTATGCGGGGGTGTCGCTATAAGATGAAGACGAAAGCTCATCTAACGCTTTATCTACATTTAGTGGCGTATCTTTGTTGTGCTCAGGCAGTAAGTCTCGTGAGTAAATCTCTTCTTCATCCAGCAGCTTCCAAAGTTTGTAAACCATTAGGAAAATGCAAAACAGCATCAGCGAGATACAAACCTGTTGCTCGATATCTTTAAGAATAACCCAGAAAGAGGATAGGGACGCTGTGCCAGCCGTTGCCATGACTTTTTCGGCCGCGGGGCGAATGACACCGGCAAATAGGAAATGTACCAAGGCAAATATAAATAGAAAGACCCCGCCACTTACAAGAAAGCTGGGGTTCATTGACAACGTATTTTCTTTATTCATCATCATTCCTTGATAGTTAAATGTTAGTTGGAAAGTCTTGCGGCGAATCTAACGATACAAAGTACGCACTTGCCGTGCCCGCAATGGCCAACAATACTGCGGCAATGATCAGTTTCTTTTTCATATTAATTCTCGTATCTCGCTATGCGAAAGCCTATATCGTCAGCAGGTTCAGTCTCACCGCTGCGCACGCTTGCGCGAATATTTTTAAGCCGACCCGTTTGAAACGACGCGCCTTTTACTACGTGTTTACCTTGTCCAACAGGGCCTAGGTAGTCGGCAAAAGTACCAGACTGGTTTGATGGTGAATTCTGGTAAACATCGTGGACCCACTCACGCACATTGCCATCTAAATCGTAGAATCCACCACGTTCAGCTTTGAACGAACCAACAGGGGCTTTGTCGACAAATCCGTCATCGTAGTCTTTTAAAATGAAGGTCTGTTTCCCACTTAGCGATGCATCAGCGAAGTTACCTTGCTTATCACGAAGCCTAAACTGATTACCCCAAACAAAGATTGTTGGTGATGCTCGGCGATTCATTTTTGCAACGAATTCCCACTCGGCTTCCGTAGGTAAACGATAGCCTTTCGAGGTTTTATCAATACCCGTTACTCTGCCATTTTGAACAACATAAAACGGTGTTAAACCTTCCTTCTCGCTTAGCCAATTTGTAAACGCAACCGCATCACTCCACGAAACATTCGTGATCGGTAGCTTGCTGCTAGCGCCTTTCCCTGCGAACGCGGCGAACTGCGCCTGAGTAATCTCGTGATTAGACATCCAGAATTTACGCGAAAAAGACACGTCTCTTTGTGTTTCATTGCGCTGGCGATCCTTTTCGTTTGCAGGAGAGCCCATAGTGAAGGCCTTGGGTGTAACAAGCGAAAGTTGAATACCCAGTGTATTTGCAAAAAGCGGCTTACCTTCACGCCGTCTTGCTTCAAACTCTGTAAGCATATCAGCGTGTACTTTCACCGGCTTGTTTGCACTAGGTGTAATAGTCTTGGTAACACTGCGATATCCTTCACGTTCGAATGTTACTGTGTGCGGTAAAGCTTGAAGCGTTAAATTAAGCGGCGTTTGACCTTTAGACGAACCGTCGATGAAAACTTTTGCACTTAACGACGCGCTTATATTCACTTGTCCTCGCTCTTCTTGAAGGTTGAACGTAAGCGCTTTGTTCTCGCCGGGAGCTAGCGTGATCCGCTGGCTTTGTGAAATAAATCCGGTTTTTTCATACTTGACGATATGTGGCGTATTCGCATGCACACGAGATCTTGTATCAGTCGGTTTATTATTTACTGTAAGTACGCCGCCATGAGGGTCTGTCGAAACTATTATCTGTGCTTGAAGGGGTTGAAGGTTATAGTTTCTTGTCGGGTTAGGGCGTTGGCTAGTGACTTCAATGGTGTCTTCCAATGGCTCTAGCCCTGACTTCGTCACGACAATTTCGTACTTACCGCCATTCATATTAATAGAAAGTGGCGTGACACCCATATCTTTACCGTCAAGGGAGACATTAGCACCAGAAGGGCTTGAGTTTATGCTAATTGCGCCCTTAACTGGAGAAAGTGAAATAACTTGTTCAATTTCCTGCGCGATATCTGCATCAAATTGGATCTCACCCGTTTCATAATGTGGATGACTGGCGCTTGCTCTGTAGCTGCCCTTTTTTAATTTCGTTACGTAGGTTCTCGATACCGCTACTTTCTCAGCGTTTAAATGCCAGGTTATTTCACTCAACGAAGGGGAGGTTGATAGGGTGACTTTTGCCGGTAAAGGAACGAGCGTAACTTTAATAGTGCTTGGCGAGTTGTCGTTAATAACAACCGTGGCGTCTTGATATTTTGGGGCCGAAACCTGGACTTTGGCATGGCTACCAAATACGTAAAGCTTGTCACTGATGAACATCGCACTACCACTTAAAACAGCAAATTGCGGATTTTGTGCTGCACGTTCTGGAGAAACTGCAAAGGCATAACCTTTGGTAAGAAACAGCCAGCCAAAATAAACAACGAGAACGGCGGCCAGTCCTATTAATGAAGCTATAGCAACGCCCTTTCTTCGCTTCTTTCCTTTGGCAATGGCGTCATCAATACTGCTCACTAGATAGGTCCTTATACTTTTTCAGTACATACAACATGTACTGATAGGTTGGTGTCTGACGGTGAAACAACAATCTCTTGAATGGTTGAGCGATAACCTTCGCGGCTCCCTTCAATGCGATATGTACCAGGTTTCAGCTGAATGGTTTTTGTTTTTACTTCCCCCACGAGGCCTACTCCAAGTACCTTAATATAGGTATCGTTATCCGACGTTATTGTTACGGAACGGGGCTGATTGATATTGTCGATCACTTGCTCAAGTGAAGATATTTGGGCACGCAGTTTTGCGCTCTTTTCTGCATGTGAACCTGCTCGCGCAATGTCTTTAAGGGCTAGATTTCTGACGTTGTTATCCGATAAACGTTCTGGCCGCCTTTGGTAAGCGCTCAAGCTTTTTTCTGCATCGAGTATGGCTTCGGCATTTTGTTTTGCCTCAAGTAAAGCAGGGCTGGCTGGAAAGCTAGCGAGGCCTTTATTAGCTAGCAGCTTTACGGTTTGCCATTCATCTGCGCTGACAAACAAGGCGACTTGATTTTCAATTTTCTGCTGCTCTTGTGAAGCAACTAAAGACGCGAGCTTTTTACTAATGGTGGCAAGCTCACTGCTTGAAGCTTTTAGGCTCTTGGCGTCATTTAGGAATTCTGCGGCAGCAGGGAAGTCACCTTGCTCAATAGCTCGATTTGCCTGAGCTAGCAGCGTATCAAATCGGCTGTCTTGCAATTGCCGGTTAATAGCATCAAGTGCTTGCTGTGCGTCCTTACGGGCAGGATCTAACTGTACTATTTTTGCGTACGCTTCGCGCTGTTTGCTGATGTTGTTTTCGACCTTACCAATGCGTGCCTGCTCGTAGGCGTCTTGCACCTCGTCAAATACATCAATGCGTTGCTGCAAAATGTTCGCTTTTTCGAAATCAGGGTTTATCGTTAACGACGTTTTGTTTAGGTTAAACGCGCTTGAAATATTCCCGTTATTGAAGGCAAGGAGGGCGTCTTCATAAGGTTGAGTGTAGGCGTTTTCGTAGTCAGTATTTATTGTGTCAACTGAGCTCTTTATATCATCCAGTGCATTTATAACTGCGCTGTAGTTGGACGCGCCATATTCATTAAACGCGCTATTCAACTTGCGCTCAACTTCACTCGCTTTTTCTAGGAACATCTGGGAGTGTGAAACGCGACTAACCAAGTCGTTTACACTTTGTTTTGACTCGCTAAGCGCCATTTGAAGGGCTTTTCGTTCTTCTTCATTAACTTCCACAACGGGTGTAGCTTTTGTGGTTTGGGGTACTGCTGTTGTGTCATCCGTGGCGTCCGTAACGTTCGATGTGACAGTAGGCATATATGAGATAAGGAGCACGCCTGCGACGCCTATCAACATGACCAGTGAAAAACCGAGCAGTGACTTTTTTATGAGTGCCTTTTTCTTTGCTCTGCTTTGCTCTATTTGTTGCTCAACGCTTGGCATGCGTAACCCTTTACTCTCTAACTTAACAATAGAATAGATATCTTATTTAATGGTTTTGATAACACCAACGACTGGGCTTATAGCGCAGTCATTGGTGTGGATTCCATGTCATAGATATCTTTAAGGCGAGCGCGAAGCTGGTAGTATTGTTCGCTTGCTGTGCCTTGAAGCTCAATTCGTTGATTGTCTATTTCAACAATTTGATCGGCTACCTGAATATCAAGGTTTTGACCCATTTCATCGAATAGATCCCGTTGGGCGTGAAGCTCTTTGTTAGTTTTGATTGCTTCGCTCAGTGTACCAATTGCGGCAATACCAGCACCTGCAGCGGCTACTTGACCAGCCGTTGAGCTAGAGTTAGAGCCTAAAAGCACTGACGCGACTGCGAATAACCCTGCCGTGACTTGTTGTGTGGTGCGTTCTGCTTCAAGTTCTCTGATTTTCTTGGCTTCAGGAAGTGTCTCTTTCTGGTACTTGCGGTATGGCTCTTCAGTGGTTACCCAGAAAGAATCATAGGTTTCTTGAAGGCTATCAATAAATTGTTCATCTTTTGCCTGTATGGCGCGCACGCGACGAAGCATTGGATCGCTATCTGAAGGTGCACTTACTAGCTCAATCTCACCTCTTCTGCCTTGAGTAAGGTATTGGCTAAACGACTCAGGGCTATACATTTGTGCGTAGCGCAGGTCTGACACCATTTGCACTTCTTGCTTGTAGGCATCGGATTTCTTTATAAGCAAATCATAAACGAATTTTGCAATTTGCTCGAAAACTGGGCCGTTAGGGTTTTCGCCGCGAGACATGGCATCGCGATACCAGCCTTCACTTACGCGGTATTCAAATTCTTCTTCACCCCATACTGTGTTTTTAGCATCCATCACTTTCACGCCAATTTCTACAGTTTCAGTATCTGAGTAATTAATTTTGCCCAGCACGTAAACATCGGCAAGTGCAGAAGCATCTGGCGTTACGTTAATGCTGCCGAAAGATTTGGTTTCACCTAGGGCTTCTTTGGTTGCTATCGCAAAGCGGTTAGCTTCTAAGCGACGCACTTGAGGCCAAATCCCTTCCTCTTCTATTTCATCGTAATCGATAGTGCCATCACGTTCTGTTGGAAAGCCCGGGTCAAATACAGGTATGGCAACATCCATGTAAATTTCGGAGTTGTAGTTGTAGGTATTTTTTTGTGCGCCTAACGCCTGACCGCCTCCTGGGCCTACCATAGATGGTCCTACACTGGTGACATTAGTCTGCGTTGAGCCACATCCGCTCAAGAGTATAAACGATGCTGTTGCGACCACGGTAAACAGGGCCTTGGGTTTAAATGAAGACATATCCTTTCCTTCCTCTGATTTTTTATTTACAACCGTATTGCTCTTTTAATGCTTGGAAATGCGCCTTTTCAGACTCAGTTGTTGCTCCTTGCAAGCCGGCAATTACGGCGTCACATACCGCTGAACTTCCACCTTTCGCTTGTCCTCCAACAGACTGTTTTGAAGGATCTGAACTTGAAGTGGTTGTTTGTGTATTCGTCGATGATTCTTGAGACTCAGTGCTGCTTTGTGAGCTAGACTGCCCAGCGCCTGCCCCCGAAGATGATGTGCTCGAGGTATTACCCGCACCAGCGCCTTGCCCTGTACCTTGACCCGCCGCGCTAGCTACGCTTTGTGCGCTCGATTGCGCCGCTGCGTTCATGCATTCTTCGCTTTGGTTTAGCGCGCCAAATAAGGAGTCGTCTAACGCTTGTATTTTCTCCGCTTCTGTCATCGTAGATAGATCTTGTTCGCCAAAATCGAGAACAGCGCAATCTTGATAATAGGTAGGGGCTTCGCTCGTTTGAGCGCCAACTGAAGCAAAAATGAGTGCGTTAAGCAGTAATGCTAGTGGCAAATAATACTGCATGGCGAATAAGTCCTTTTAATCTGATTTGGGGTGGTTCATATATTACCCTCCATCCTTACAGCAGTTATACCACTCTTTTACTTAAGACTAAACTCAGTTTTAAACATGCACAGGTAAGTTTTCATATTCAGAAAATAAAAAGCCGACGAAACAGGAAGCTTTCGTCGGCTTTAGCGTTGGGTTAATTAAGGCCTACTAGTTTATGTTATTTATTACTACAGGCCTTTGGACGCAGAATTAATGCTCCCAATGATAGTGGTGCGCTTTCGCTTCCACATCATCTGCCGTTTGTTGCGGCATAAAGGTGGCATTGTCTTGTTCAAAGAAGAACGGTTTGCGTTTTTTCTTACTGCCCACTTCGTTCATGGTGGCCGACTCGTATATGCGTCCATTTAGTACAGTGTATTCTACGAATTCACTCTTTCTAATGTCACTTAATACGTCGCCATCAATCACCACTAGGTCAGCAAGTTTACCTTTTTCGATACTGCCAAGATCTTTGCCCATACCTAGGTGTTTCGCGCCATCAATAGTACCGCCGCGTAGCGCTTCCCAAGGCGTAAAGCCGCCTTGTTCCATGATCCACAGCTCCCAGTGAGCAGCTAAGCCTTCACGCTGTCCGTGAGCGCCAATATGTACACTGACCCCATTATCTCGGAGCTCTTTGGCGTAGCTTGCTACGTTTTGGTGGTTGTACTGATTTTCTGGCGCAGTAGGTCTGCGGATCGCACGGCTATCTAGAATAGTCGACGGGGTATAGCGAAGAAGACGCGGGTTCTTCCACACTTCAGTTTTGTCGTACCAGTACTCTTCACCCATCATGCCGCCGTACGACACAACAAAGGTCGGCGTATAGCCAAACTCAGTGGCTTTCCACAGTTGAGTGACGTCGCTGTAGCCTTTTTCCACAGGAATGCTGTGCTCAAGACCCGTATGGCCATCTACCAACATAGTCAGATTCTGCTGAAGCTTACCGCCTCCTTCAGGCACTACCATCATCTTTTGATTTTTTGCTGCCCACAGCACTTGCTGACGCTGGTCACGACGCGGCTGGTTGTAGCTTTTCACTGAAATAGCACCGGCTTCTTTCAAGCGCTCTACGTGGAAATAGGCATCTTCATAATTATTGATAATCGCTTTGTAACCTAGTCCTTCTGCACCGTATAAAATCGTGCCGGTGGAGTAGATACGTGGCGCAACAATATCGCCTTTACGCTGTAATTCTGCCGCAGCAAAAATTTCTGTCGTGTCGTTTGAAGGATCATGAATGGTTGTTACGCCGAACGACACATTCGAGTACTGACTCCAGTTTTGCTGAGGGATAATCTCATTGCGGCCCTGCGAGCCGTGCGCGTGCGCATCAACAAGCCCTGGAATAATGGTTTTCCCCGTGGTGTCTATTTGCATTGCATCATCAGGAATGGTCACATCACCACGTTTACCCACTGCTTCAATGCGGTTGTCTTTAATCAGCACAACGCCATCTTCAATCACCTCTTGGGTGTTGTCGGCATCGCGCATGGTTACCACTTTACCGCCAACCAAAGCTTTGTAACCAGATGGCTTGTCAGCTTTAGTGGTAAACGACAAATCCATACCTTCAGCTACCGGCTCAGGCAGCGTTTCCGCTGCGCCATCAACAAAGGCAAAGGCTTCATCGAGTGAACGGCTAAATAGCGTAGGGCCGTTAAACCAGCTAAGGGTTCTATTGTCAGGCGACCACGTTAAGTATTCACCTGCACGGCTTGAGAGCTGCGTTACCGGCAGTGAGGTCATGTTCGGGCCTATGGTGATGCGCTTGCCATTTTCGACAAACGGCGCCACGTACGTTTTGAACTGGTAAACAAACGCAACCCATTTCTTATCGTGTGAAAGTTTGTACTCACTTACTTTATCTGCACCGTAAAGGTGAGTTCGCTTGTCGTTACCCTTAAGGTTAACGCTTGAAAGCTGGGTTTCGTAGTAAGCTTCGCCGCCCGCTGATTCGGTGAAATACACTCGGTCGTCGTTACCCGCGAAATGCGCGTTGTAGCCGCCATCAGAGACTTTTTCTACGGTGTCTTCTTCAAGATCTGCTACGTAAATTCCTGGCTCAACCGAGTATTTGGGGTCTAATAAGTAGCCGCCCGTAAACTTGCGGAAGACGACTTTCTCGCCATCGGCAGAGAACGACGGCTCAATGTAGTGACCTGGCTGCTGGGTAATAACCTTTCCTTTCCCGCCACGAGCAGAAACCACGCGAACGGTGCCTAGGTCTTGGTCATTCCATGTCGTATAAACAATCGACTTTCCGTCGTTAGAGAAGCGCGGATAGTATTCGTCATGGTCGTTTTGTTTCGTTAAACGCTTAATTTTGCCAGATTTAACGTCGCGCACATAAAGTTTACCTAACGCTTGGAAGAGTACGGATTTACCGTTGGGCGACATTTGAGACCAGCGGATCATGCGAACGTCAAATTCATCAGGTGCGACATCTACGTCAAAACGTAACGCATCGGCAAACTTCACCGTGCCTTCAACGGTCACGTCCATGGTGCTGGTGGTTTTATCTTTCACGTTAATAGTGTGGAACTTACCGCCTGTCCAATATACGATTTCGCTGCTGTCTGGCATCCAGTCGAAGTAGGCAAAGTAACCTTCCGAACCAAAGCCTTCCTGCATATCTCGCTCTAGTTCTAACGTCAGTGGTGTTTCTACACCTGTCTTGATGTCTTTAATGAAAAGCGCGGTTCTATCTTTAACGCGACGCACAAAAGCGATGTATTTACCGTCAGGTGAAGGCGTAGGAACCACAGCGCCGCCCGTACCGCTAATATAGCGGCTCTCTTCGCCGGTTTCGCGGTCGTAGCGAGTGATAGCAAAAATGCCTTCTAACGGGTCGCGGTTATATTCAAAGCGGGCGCCCGGAACCGTATTTTCGGTAAAGTAAATATACTTGCCGTCATGAGAGAATACAGGGTCAGCAATGTTTTGTTGGTCGCGCTTTCCGCTGTTACGAGCTTTAATTTGTAGGCCGTCACCACCTGATTTGTGGTACATCCAAATCTCGCCCGCAGGAATACTACGGCTAGACATGATGCCTTTGGTTACCACTAGGTATTCGCCGTCAGGGCTCCATTTAGGAGAGTGGATAAGATTGCTTTTCTCTTTGGTTACCTGACGAAGATTACTACCGTCAATGTCCATAACCCATACGTTACTTAACCCATCTTTATCCGAGATAAATGCGATCTGTTTACCGTCTGGAGAAATTGAAGGGTGAATATTCCATGCGAAGTCTTGGGTCAGCGGGGTCGCATCGCCACCACTCATGCTCACTTTGTACAAGTCACCCAGCATGTCAAAAACCATAAACTCGCCGTTTGGTGCAACGTCTAAGCTAGACCACGTGGTTTCGTTTGTTTTGATAGTGACTTCGTTTAATGCATAAGGTGGGTTGCTGACTTCCCACGTTTCAAGCTCGGATTCTGTTTTTTCTTCACTGTCGTTTTGGGCGTATAAAGTAGGTGCGACGCCCAAGCCCAGGGCGCTTACTAGCGTGATGGCCAGTAAACTTTTCTTTGTCGTTATCATAATTGTGTTTCCAACCGCTTGTTATTTATTTTCTGTCTACATCAGAGTACATGACTTAACATGAAGATACGTACTCTTGAATTGTAAAACTAAGGTTAATCTTACTGCAAAGTAGGATAGATTCATTTAGCTTATGCGATTGTAAGCACGATTTTAGCGTTTAACTTTCATTGACCAATTTTCGAGAATCGTTACTATTCGCGTTTATTTCGCAATTTGTGAGCGCTGTTTTGAAACTTTGGGTACGACGACTGCACCTTCTATTAGCGCTGGTATGTGGGTTATTTATTATTTGCCTTAGCATCACCGGTGCATTGCTAATTTATGCAAAAGATATCCAAACCTTTGTCCAACCAGAGAAGTGGACCATAGAATCTCACGAATCGCCCTTACCCCTTTCTTACATAGTGAATGCGCTGGAAGACGAGACGGGTCAGAAAGTCGAGCTTTTAATGCCCGAGTCAGACCCTGAACTCGCTTGGCAAGGGAAGCTCAACAATGGCGAATACGTAAGCGTAAACCCCAACTCTGCCGAAATACTTCATAGATACGATTATTACAGCACGTTTTATGGGTTCACCATGGCTATCCATCGATGGCTGTTGTATCAAGATGGTGACAACGAAAGGCCACTTAGAAATTGGGTGTCTGTTAGTGCCTTAGTTCTACTTCTTGAAGTAATTGTGGGTTTTTACCTTTGGGTAAAGCCAAAAAATAGAATAAAACGCCTTGCGATTAAACGCCGCGCCAAGTTTCGAATTCTCATGTATCAACTTCATACAGTGCTGGGCGTTTATTTGGCTATACCACTAATACTCATCGCTTTTAGTGGCATGGCGTTTAATTGGAATAGCGCTACGCAGCAGGTGGTGGAAACCGTTACTTTTTCAAAAGTTGAGAAAAGGCCCGTACCTGAACCGTTATCCCACGATGCTAGTAGTGCTTCAGTGGCTATCGATACATCTTATCAAAACGCCATAGCGGTGTTTCCCAATGCGTCACTATTTCGCATTTACTTCCCAAAAAATTCAGGCGAACACATAGGTTTCAGAATGCAAAACCCCGGCGAGTCTCACGCCTACAGCTGGGTTTGGACAAACCCTCAAAATGGAGAAATAACGGGTTATTACGATGCATCAAAAGCGAACGTAGCGACGCAGGTTTGGAACTTCAAATACAAGTTTCACATTGGTGATTTCGCGGGCCCATTGCTTGAATCTATCTGGTTATTTATCGCATTACTCCCTGCGTTTTTTACGATAACAGGATTTTACTTTTGGTATAAACGCCACTTTAGATAATGAGAATAATTTTCATTATCTTTACATTGTTTTTCTACACCTTTAGTATAGCGCGCCTTTCGTAACCTTATTTTCTTAAAAGAGTTTTCATGTTTAGACCATCGCTTACGCTCATTGCCTTAGCCGTTAGTGCGCCTTCTTTTGCTAATGATGCCCAAAAGGATATGGAACGTATTATCGTTTCTGGAAGCCGTGTTATTGAAAGTATTGATGAAGTACCAGCGTCAATCACCGTTATTTCAAGAAAGCAGATTGAAGATCACCTGAAGGTAAACCCCGAGTTACAGAGCTTGTTAGCGCAGATGGTGCCGGGCTTAGCTCCAGATACAGGTAGTTCGAGCAATACTGGCCAGTCTTTGCGCGGACGAGCTCCGCTTGTGATGATTGACGGTGTGCCTCAGTCCACGCCGCTTAGAAATGGCTCGTTAGGTGTGAAAACGATTGACCCTAGCGCGCTTGCTAGAATTGAGGTAATTAAGGGCGCTACGTCTGTTTATGGCAATGGAGCGTCAGGCGGTATTATCAACTACATTACCAAACAAGCAACAGCGCAAGACACGCATGAGGGCCAAGTGAGTTTGTCTTCACGTTTTAGCGCAGTGAAGCTTGAAGAGTCAGCCGGTGCGCGTATTTCAGCTGCGATTAACGGCAAGGTGGAGAATTTCGATTACCTTGTTACCGCCAGTTACGAGGAAAACGGCGTTCAGCGCGATGCTGAAGGCGACATCTTAGGTTTGCAGTACGGCCTGTCAGACGCTGAAACACAGAATTACTTTACCAAATTAGGTTACGACTTCGACCAAGAAAAGCGTCTTCAATTTAGCTACAACTACTTCAGCTCTCAACAAAAAACTGATTTGGGAGATGTTCCCGGAGACATCAACGAAGGCGTGAAAACCTACGCTATTCACGTACCTGAAGCGTTGCAAAAACGCGGGAAACCTCAGGGGCCTGACGGAAATGAGAACATCACCCTGAAATACACAGACAGCAATATCTTTGCAAACAGTGAAATGACGCTTGATGTGTACTCGCAAGATATTGAGAACGTATTCTTCTTTTCGCCTAACTTAGCTAACCCCGATGAAGGCTACGACGGCGGCCAGTCTATTATTCGCTCTGAAAAGCGCGGCGCTCGCGCGACGTTTAATACTGCCATTGATTTCGATGGCGTAGAAGCCACGTTTATCTATGGTATCGACGCGCTAAAAGACACTACCTCACAACCGCTGGTTGATGGGCGCGTGTGGGTTCCTGAAATGGAAATGGACAGCTTAGCTGGCTTTTTACAAACAAAATGGGTAATTCACGACGACGTTATTGTAAAGGCGGGTGTGAGAAGGGAGAGTATCGATTTATCGGTTGATGACTACGAAACACTGAAGCTGTGTCGCTCTGAAACTCAATGCTCTGTTCCTCTTCAAGTTAAGGGGGACACTATAGATTATGACGCAACCACTTATAACATTGCAATTAAGTATAACTGGAGCGACAGCTTTAGCCCGTTTTTCAATTACTCGCAAGGTTCAGATATCGCTGACATTGGCCGCCTACTGCGCGCTGCAACGGTAGATGATATTGGTCTTATTCAAACGGAAGCTTCTATCATCGATAACTACGAAGTGGGTTTCACTTCTCTTTTCGACCAGGTACGCCTTGAAGTTGCGGCTTACAGAAGTACATCTGAACTTGGTACGACCAATAGTTTCAACGAAGTGACAGGTGTGTATGAGCCTGTACGCGCACCACAGGAAATTTGGGGTTATGAAGGCTTAGTAGACTATCGAATCTCTGAAACGCTCAATGTGATAGCCACATATAGTTACGTTGAAGGGAAAAATACCGAAGCTGATGTGTATCTTGGCTCTCGCCAAATTAGTCCACCCAAAGCAACGGCAAACGTAAACTGGAAGCCATCAGACACTTTATCGCTAACAGTTAGCTATCTATATGTGGGTGATCGTAAACGCTTCTCGCCAAATGCTGACGGCGACTATGTGGGCGATCAAGGACCTATATCGAGCTATAATATTGTTAACCTAAGTGGACAGTACCAGTTCGCTGAAAACTGGAACGCGTTTATGGGTGTCGAAAACCTGTTTAACAGCGACTACTATCCTGCGCGCGCTCAGTCGTATACCTACGGTGGCTACAATATTAAAGGATTAGGCACCACAGCAACCCTTGGTGTGACTTACTCTTTCTAACCAATAGCACCTCGTCTAATTGTGGCGAGGTGCCTTCTCTTTATCATCACTTTCAGTGATGCTTGTCTATTACAGCAATAATCGCTAATTTCGTAACAAGTCATTAACAATGAATTGTGTAGGAATTACCGTGAGCAACGCTGAACAACAATTGCATTATTCTACTTGTACGCTTTGTGAAGCAATGTGTGGTATTGAGGTAGCGACGAAAGGCCGTCAGATACTGTCAATAAAAGGGGATAAAGATAATCCCTTTAGCCAAGGCCATATTTGCCCGAAAGCGAGTGCGTTAAAAGACTTGTACGACGATCCTGACCGTTTGAAGCGCCCGGTAAAAAGGGTACGAACTGACGGCGAAGACAGCGCTTGGGAAGAGATTTCGTGGGATGAAGCCTTTGATTTAGTCGCAAGCAAGTTACACCACATCCAGCAGGCCCACGGCAATAATGCGGTAGGTGTGTATTTAGGAAATCCTAATGCGCACAATATGGGCTCAATATTATTCGGACCGTATTTCTATCGTGCCCTCAAGTCGCACAACCGCTATTCCGCTACCTCAGTTGACCAGTTGCCCCATCATATTGTTAGTCGACGACTTTTTGGTCATATCTCCCAAATTCCCATTCCTGACATTGATCACACGCAGCACTTTATGATCATCGGCGGGAATCCGCTGGCCTCTAATGGCAGCATTATGACCGTGCCAAACGTGAAAAAGCGTTTAAAGGGCATTCAAAAACGTGGAGGGAAGGTCGTCGTTATCGACCCTAAACGCAGCGAAACTGCCGATATTAGCTGTGAACATCACTTTATTCGTCCAGGCAGTGACGCGCTGTTACTGCTAGCTATGCTGCATGTATTGTTTGAAAAGCAGTTATACAAGGCGGATGAAATTTTACCTTATGCCGAGGATATAAAAGCGGTCGAAAAATACGTTCGCGATTATTCACCACAAAAGGTGAGCGAGCTTACCGGTATTACAGCTTCACAAATCACTCAGCTTGTTTTGGACTTCTGCAATGCTGAGTCTGCAGTTTGTTATGGAAGGATGGGGGCTAGCGTACAAGCGTTTGGTACGCTCACTCAGTATCTCATCATGCTCTTTAATATGCTCACCGGAAACCTAGATAAGCGGGGTGGCATGATGTTTACTCAGCCAGCCGCTGACGTATTACCTGTATCAGGCAAGGGCAGCATGGGCGGATTTACTTCTCGCGTAAGAGGGCTTCCGGCGTTTGCTGGTGAGTATCCGGTAGCGTGTTTAGCCGAGGAAATCTTAACCCCGGGAGAAGGACAAATTAAGGCCATGGTAATTGGAGCAGGTAATCCAGTGGTCACTACGCCAAATGCAGAACAGCTTGATAAAGCATTTTCTCAACTCGATTTTATGGTTGCGGTGGATTTTTACGTTACCGAAACCTCCCGACATGCAGATGTGATCCTTCCTCCGGTAACCGCGCTAGAACGCGACCACTACGACATTGTTTTTCACAACTTTGCCGTGCGAAATTTCGCGAAGTATTCGGAAGCGGTGGTGGACATTGACGAATACCAGCTTAGCGACTGGCAAATATACCTTTCGTTAGCAGAAAGGCTCGATGCGCTAAACGGAAAAAACACCGCACACTATGCTGCGCTTTGGGACAAGCAGCCTAAAGGTGTGGTCGACGATTTGTTGCAAGCAGGTCTTTATGGTCGAGCAGCAAGTAAAAAAGAATGCACTGACGCTAACTTAAGCGAAACTCTAACCGCTATTCCGGAAGGCGGGTTGTCGATTGATACGCTTAAAGCACACCCACACGGTATCGACTTGGGTCCGCTACAGCCGTCTTTGCCTCATGCCTTGTTCCATGAAGATAAGAAGATTCACTTAGACTTTGATTATTTCATGGCTGACTTAGACAGGGTTAACACGCATTTCTTTGGAAAAGCGAACCATGGTACGCCGCAAAATCAGTCCGTCGTTTTGATAGGGCGCCGGCATATTAAAACCAATAATTCGTGGCTGCATAACAGCCCCCGTATGGTGAAAGGCAATAACCGATGTACGCTGCAGCTTCATCCTGATGACGGGGCTAAATATGGCATTACAGATGGCGATGAAGTAAGTGTGAAATCGCGGGTTGGCCGGTTAACCATAGAGGCTGAAATCACAGATGCAATTATGCCCGGCGTGGTATCTATTCCCCATGGATGGGGGCACAACAAAAAAGGCATAAAGCTGTCTGTGGCAAGTCAGCACCCTGGGGTAAACACCAATATTCTTACTGACGATTTACAGGTAGACGAATTATCGGGAAATGCGGTGCTAAATGGCGTGCCCGTTGATCTAGAAAAAGTAAGTTAAACACATAAAAAAAGCCGGCATTAACTAATAAGCTAATGCCGGCTTTTGTGAGAAAGCGCTCAATTGAGCGCGTCTCTCTAGGTCATCGTAACAAACTCTTCTGCACTGGTAGGGTGAATGGCTACACACGCATCAAAGTCAGCTTTGGTCGCCCCCATTTTTATGGCAACGGCGAAGCCTTGCAGAATTTCGTCCATGCCGTGCCCAATACCGTGAAGGCCTACCACTTTTTCGTCTTTACCCGCGCATACAAGTTTCATCTTGGTCATTTGACGGTGGCGGGTTACCGCGGTGTACATAGACGCAAAACTAGAGGTGTACACTTTAACGTTGTCTTCACCGTATTCTTCGATAGCTTCTGGCTCTGTTAGGCCAATAGTGCCAATGGGTGGATGACTAAACACAACGGTTGGAATAAGCGAGTAATCCATGTGAGCATCTTTTTGGCCGTTGAATAAGCGTTCGCTTAGCAAGCGACCCGCTTTAACTGCCACCGGAGTAAGCTCTGCTTCACCGGTAATATCACCAACTGCGTAGACATTCTTTGCAGTGGTGTTTTGATATTTGTCGACCTTAACCGTGCCGTTGTCGTTCAGTTCAACGTCGGTATTTTCAATATCAATTTTGTCGGTAGAGGGTTTACGGCCAATCGCCCAAATCAAGCAGTCAGCTTTTAACACTTCGCCATTGGTTAAGTGTACTGATAGCTCGCCACCGTCAGCTTTTTCCACTTTCTCTACGCTAGCATGGTCGTGCAATTTGCAACCTTCAGCGTGGATCATATCCACTAAGGTTTCGTGAATAATAGGGTCGAAATTTCTAAGCGGAGCGTGTTTGCGAACTACCAGATGCGATTCTGTGCCAAGGGCGTGAAGAACGCCGGCCAGTTCAACTCCAATGTAGCCTGCGCCAACCACGACAGCGCGTTTCGGCTGTTCTTTTAAGGCAAAGAAACCATCAGAATCAATACCGTACTCAGCACCTTCAATATCTGGGATGATTGGGCGGCCGCCTACAGCAATCGTAATATGATCAGCCGTGTACTTTTCGCCGTTGACTTCTACCGTGTTGTTATCGATAAACTTCGCGAAACCGCGAATTAAGGTAACGTCATTTGCGGTAAGAGCGCGGTCGTAAGAAGCATGAATACGCTCAATATAAGCCTGGCGGCTGGCAATTAGGCTGTCCCAGCTAAAGTGATTTACCGACAAATCGAACCCGTATTCAGGTGCATAGCGATGTATCGCTTCAGCCACCTGTGCTCCGTACCACATGGCTTTTTTAGGCACGCAGCCAACGTTCACGCAAGTACCGCCAATATCTTTCGCTTCAATGATAGCGGCCTTCTTTCCATGTTTAGCTGCACGGTTTGCAGATGCGATACCACCGCTGCCACCGCCAATACATATATAATCAAAATGTGTCATTCAAAAAGCCTTCTTTGTCGGTTAGGCGAACATAAACGATAAGCATAGATGCCTTCGGTAGGTTCGCACAGCAAATCATTCTCTATCGGTCTTGTCATAAAGAGTGATTAAAAGACCGAGATTTGCTTTAGGGAATTTCATTTAGTTTATCAATGGGGACAGTGCAGCCTAATTAAAAGGCTAAGACAAAGCGAAGCATATTCATGCATCGCTCATCCTGCTTTCAGCACGTAATCTTTAAAGCTTATTCACTTATAGTAGCAGAAAGCTCTTCTGGTTCTATTTGAATACTAAACGCTTTTCCACGTTCTTCTTCAAAGTGTACGAGTTTTTGAATGGTGGCATCACTAAACACATGTCCCTCGGGAAGGATAAGGATGTGACTATCGTTATACAAATTTTGGGCGAGGACCATGCCTGCTTTGAGCTGCGAGGCTTTCAATGATGTAGAAAGCAGTTTAGATGTCGTTACATCTTCTGCTTCGAGCAACAGGTCCAAAAACTCACCGTCATAGCGGGTGTTTCTGTGCTTTTTCATTTCTAGTTTGGCATCGCGAGGGCTCATTTCGATGCCGCTCATTCTGCCGGTTACTAAGCGCCAGTAATCTCGGGCTATGGCCAAGATACGCGCGCCAGCAGGAATTTCTTTTGCAACTTTGTTATACAAGCCTGAGCCATTATAGTGCTCGAACTGAAATTCAATAATGTCAGAAACTTGATGTAGTTCGTGAGCCGGAGCAAGTATTAACGCAGCCTGCTTGGTTTGCGATAGATAGTTTTGCTGCTGTTGATATTTAAGCTTTGAAAATGGCGCCTTAAAATCTTCGCTTTCAAGCCCTAGTAACCCAAGCTCGCAGATAAGGCCAGCATAACGCACCTGTTTGATTTCTTCTTTCTCTAACCGAGCAATACGCGCCAGTTTTGATGCCAATTCGCTAACCTCAATGGCAAACTTACCATTAATGTCAGGGTTAATGCTTATCACGTTGAACAGCACCTGCTCCATTGCAAGGTTGTGTTTTTCGATTTTATTTAGCGCCGCTTTTATTTGGCGTGTGCGCTTTTGAACCACTTGTTCTAGCGAGGCATTTACGTCGCGTAGCTTTTTATTTTGCAGTCGTGTTAGTTTTTGTAGACGAAGGTTTTCCGCCTTTAACTTAACGCGTTCTAAGCCTTCTTCTACAACAGCAATAAGCTCTTGGTTGTCCCATGGCTTTTGCAGGTAACGGTGTATCTTGCCTTGGTTTACGGCTTTAATTGTGGACTCAATGTCGGCATAGCCAGTGAGCACAACTCTAAATGTCTCGGGATAATTGATAGCGACCTGTTCGAGTAATTCCGCACCTGACATCTGCGGCATTTTCATGTCAGAAATAACTACGTGAACATCGTGTTTACTCATTAAATCTAACGCTTTGGCACCACTATCGGCAAGCAGTAAGGTGATGTCCATAGTGAACAGCGCACGCTTAATAGCGCGAAGGATATTCGGCTCGTCGTCGACAAATAGAACCGTGTAGGTCGTGGCTTGTTCTGTAGTAGGCTCTGTCATAAATTATTATCCTTATAAGCGACGTTACAACTATTACACGCAATGCTGCTTGATAACACTATTAGTTGCTTCATCCTTCGCTCTCTAATGTTTTGTCTGAGTGTGAAACAAGGGGGAGCGCTAACGTAAATATGCTTCCTTCTCCCTCTTTGCTGGTGGCTGAGAGCGTGCCGCCATGCTCCTGAGCAATGCCAAACGAAATTGAAAGACCTAAGCCAGTGCCTTGCCCTTCAGGTTTAGTTGTAAAAAATGGATTGAAGAGTTTGTCTAAATGACTTGATGGAATACCGCAGCCAGTGTCTTCTACACGAAGCTCGACAAACTTGCCCGCAGTACAGGTGGTAATAGTTATCTTACCGTTCTTACCCGTGCTCTCTATCGCTTGTCCCGCGTTAATGAGTAAGTTGGAACAACTTGAGAAACCTTGCCTACATTCATGGCAACGTCAGGGACTTTGCCTAAATGCGTTTCAACAGTGCAAATATACTTTAATTGGTTGTTCACCATGGCAAGGGTAGTGCGTACACAATCATTAATGTTGTGCTGCTGCATGTGGTCACTGTCTACACGAGAGAATAGCTTTAACCCTTTTACAATTTCAGCAACCCGACTTAAACCGTCTCTCGAATCGCTGAGAAGGTCGGTGATATCTTCATTGATAAACGCCATATCCTGATTAGCTAACATTTTTTCTAGTTCTGACAAGGCAGAAGCACGCTTACCCTCGTCTTGCTCATTAAGCACCGCGTTAATTTGTGAAAATATCATTTGGTAGGTAGCAACGTACTCGCTTAAGGTGGATATGTTGCTGCTGACAAAACCGACAGGATTGTTAATTTCATGGGCGACACCCGCTGCTAGCTGGCCAACTGACGCCATTTTCTCAGCTTGAAGTAGTTGTACCTGGGTCTCTTTTAGATCTTTATTGGCCTCTTGGAGTTGATAGTTTTTCTGATGCAGCAATGCGGTTCTATCCTGAACCTTTTCTTCAAGTAGCGTGTTAAGCTCTTTAAGCTCATCTTGCGCGTATTGACGCTGCGCATGTTCTTCTTTTAAACGCTCAACCAGTTGATTAAATGCCTCTGCCAGTTCGCTTAACTCATCAGTGCCGCGCACGGGAACAAAAACATCTTGATAGCTGTTGTTTTTCACTGCATCACCTAAACGTTTAGCGCCTTCGTGTAATTGATGAAGTTGCGACATCAGGTAAGAGCCAAGTAAGTAAGAGCACAATCCGACCAAAATAAATTCTAGAAAAGCCAGTGTAACTGTCCAGTTTCTCACCCTCGATACTGATTCAGTTACTGAAGCAATGTTAAGCCCAATCTCTACATAGCCGTACAAAGTCCTGTTCACCATGATGGGGGCTCGGGTGTCGTAAATACCATCATCAGCGTCTGAAACACTTGTGTCGGCAGTAAAAGGGCGATTTAGTGCGTTGGTGTTACCCTTTTCTACGAAAACTCTGCCTAATTTGTCTTTAACTTTGACGTAAGCAATATTGGGGTTGGTAAGGATTTCTGAAACGTCGGCATCAAGAGCTGCAAGGTCGTAGCTTAAAAAGGCATTTTTTGTCGTCGAAACAAAAAGGGCAACCGTGGTGTCGGCTGACTTCTTTATGTTACTGTCAACAAGGTCATTGAGTAGCTGAAACACCGTCACAATGAGCACTAGCAGCAAAAGCGCTGCTATTGATGCGATGCCTGTTATTGTTTTTATACGCAACGACAGTTTCATACGAGTCTACTCATAAATGCGGCCTCGATAGCGACGCTATTCCCAATGCTCTCACGTCGTCCCAATCACTGTCGTTTGACGCTATAAAGCCGTTAAATCCAATACCTTTTAAAATCCAAGACTTACTTGTGTCATTCGACAAAGCAAGTAATGAATTAAGAATAGCTTGTCTGTCAGCGAGCGCCATATTTGGATGGGTTGCGATAGCATGAGGCGTATAACCTTTACTCTTCCAAAGGACACGTAATTCTTGTTTAACGTCGTCAGGTGAACTGTTAAGCGTACGGACAATGCCACCCCCAGCATTGAAAAAGCCCCGTTGTACTGCGAGGTACACAGAGTCATGAGAATTGACGTAGCGCGGTACAAAAGCAATGCTTTTCATCCGCAAGTGAGCGCTTGTGATAATTGTGGCAGCAAACGCAGCTGGCGCTGGGAAGGCTACTTCAGTACCGCTTAAGTCATCCAGAGAGCGTATGGGGCTGTCTTTATGTACAACAAGTAAGCCGCGAATTTCTTTATCGCGTTGGCGCGCAAGCGCGCGGTATCCCGCAGATTCATTAAAGACCACAAAGTGGTAGGGGTTCATGTAGGCAATATCATATTTGCCGTCGGCGAGATTAGCCTCGAAGGTGGGAATGTCTTTTGCAGTTTTAAAATCAATCTTAAAACCGGTGTAATTGCTCACATAGTCGATTAAGGGTTGCCATGTTTCAGCCATTTTCTTGGCAGACTGCTGAGGTACAACAGCAAAAGTAAGGGGTTTAGCATTTGTCGGTAATGCGCAAACACCTACAAGCAAACTTAAAAGAGCGAATCGCGATAACCAAGCCATAATGTCACTCCCTTTAAATCGATTTACATCGACATAAACTGCTCAAGGACCATTGTTAAGTCATGATTTGAGAACGGCTTTTGTAAGATGGCATCAGCCCCTATCTCAAGCGCGCGCTCCAGGCTAATTTCATCGAGTGCCGATATGACCACAATTTTGAGATCTTTATATTTACTTTGATCTCGCGTGAATTCGATAACGCTGTAACCGTCCATGCCTGGCATACTTAAATCAAGGGTCATGACTTTGGGCTCGTATTGGCTCAGCATAATCCCCGCTTGGAAGCCGCCTGTAGCGATATACGACTCATAACCCGCCCGTCTGGCCACGCGCTGAATAGACTTGGCAACTGGCATTTCATCGTCAACAATTAATATTGAGGGCGTGGCAATGCCTTTCAATGAATCGGGAATTGGCATGTCGTGTCGTTCAAGAAAGGCGACAAAATCTTCTACTAATACTCTGTTGTTTCCACGCCCAGGAAGTTTGAAGCCTTTCAGCTTGCCGCTTTCGATCCATCGAATTACGGTGCGCAGATTTACATCGCAATACGAGGCTATTTCGCCTGAGGTCAACGTTTTCATATCTATGCCTTGTAGATTTATTAATCGAAATTATAGACGCTGAACAGCGAAGGGACAAAGTAGACAAAAGGATGAAATGTGACATTTGTGACAGCGCTTGGCGGAGCTGACTGTGTTGTTCAGGTTTTATGAGGGGCATTAAGAAAAACGGTGCAGCGGCATTCATTGAATTCGTAAATATAGGCAATAATCATGATCCATGCACATTGACGGCAAGTAAGTTCAAAATAGGTCAACAGTGGCTAAAACAATAGCTTGCTTTTAATCAGCGAAGCCCCATCATTATTCTATCAACGTGTTAAGAGTGAAAAAGATTATGACAACCCCTGCAATTGAAATGGTAGATGGTCTACCAATTTTTTCTGCTATTGAACCTGCCTCTATCAAGCCTGCAATTGAAAAAGCCATTGCGGCGTGCAAAAGCGAAATAGATGAGGTCGTGGCGTCGAAAGATTACTCTTACCAGAATTTAGTGCTGCGCCTTGAAGAGGCCGATGATCGTTTAAGCAAAATGTTCTCGCCGGTTTCTCATATGAATAGCGTGGTGAGCAGCGATGAATTGCGTGAAGCTCACGATGCGTGTTTGCCATTACTATCTGAGTATGGGACTTGGGTAGGCCAGCACGAAGGCCTTTACAATGCTTATGCTTCCCTCAAAGCGTCTGACGAATTTGCGACCTTAAGCGAAGAGCAGCAGAAAGTGATTGAAAACGCCGTTCGCGATTTCACATTGTCAGGTGTAGCGCTTCCCGCAGAGCAAAAGAAGCGTTTTGCAGAGATTCAGGCAAAGCTTAGCGAGCTATCGTCAACCTTTTCCAATAATGTGATGGACGCCACTATGGGCTGGACTAAACACATTACCGATGAAGCTGAACTTGCCGGTATGCCAGAGTCAGCCCTTGAAGCAGCGGCGCAAGCTGCGCACCAAAAAGACTTACAAGGCTGGTTGTTTACGTTAGACATTCCGTCTTATTTGCCAGTCATGCTTTACGCCGATAATCGCGAACTTCGCGAAGAAATGTATCGCGCCTATGCAACAAAAGCGTCTGATCAAGGCCCTAATGCGGGTAAGTGGGATAACACCGATATAATCAAAGAAACCTTAACGCTGCGTACTGAACTGGCTGAATTGTTAGGTTTTTCAAGTTATGCAGAGCGTTCACTAGCGACTAAAATGGCGGATTCTACCGATCAAGTCATCGGTTTCTTGCGTGATTTGGCGGCTAAGTCTAAGCCTCAGGCAGAGAAAGAGCTTGAAGAAGTACGAGCGTACGCGAAAGACAAGCATGGTGTCAGCGAGCTAGCGGCATGGGATTTACCGTATTACAGCGAGAAACTGAAACAGGAAAAGTACACGATTTCTGATGAAATGCTTCGGCCTTATTTCCCTGAAGATAAAGTGCTGTCTGGTTTATTCGAAGTTGTACATCGCCTGTACGGCTTAAAAATTATTGAGCAGCCTGGCATTGATACGTGGCATAAAGATGTACGTTACTTCACCATTACTGACGATGCTGATGTGATGCGCGGCAGCTTTTACCTAGACTTGTACGCACGAGCTAAAAAGCGTGGCGGCGCGTGGATGGATGAATGTCGCGTACGTCGTGAAAAAATGAATGGCGAATTGCAGCTACCCGTTGCGTACCTTACCTGTAATTTCAACGCACCTGTAGGGGATAAGCCTGCGCTATTTACCCATGATGAAGTAGTGACCATGTTTCATGAGTTTGGTCATGGAATCCATCACATGCTTACTAAAATGCGCGTAGCGGGTGTATCCGGTATTAACGGTGTGCCATGGGATGCGGTTGAACTGCCAAGTCAGTTTTTAGAAAACTGGTGCTGGGAAGAAGACGCACTTAACTTTATCTCTGGTCACTATGAAACTGGCGAACCGCTTCCTGCTGATTTACTGGAGCGTATGCTTGCTGCACGGGATTACCAGTCAGCGATGCAGATGGTACGCCAGCTTGAATTCAGTCTTTTCGATTTCTTGCTGCATAGCGAAAAGGGCAGTGAGGTAGACGTACAGGGCACATTGGATAAAGTGCGTGAAGAGGTGGCCGTGGTCATTCCTCCATCGTTTAACCGTTTCCAAAACGGCTTTGGTCACATATTTGCTGGTGGATACGCAGCGGGCTATTACAGCTATAAGTGGGCAGAGGTGCTTTCTGCCGACGCGTACAGCAAGTTTGAAGAGGATGGCATTTTTAACCGCGATACGGGCAAAGCGTTCTTAGAAAACATTTTAGAAATGGGCGGCAGTAAGCCTCCTATGGACTTGTTTGTTGCTTTTAGAGGGCGCGAGCCGCAAGTTGACGCTTTGCTTCGTCACAGCGGTATTAAAGGCTAGGCACACATGAAAGAGTCTAAATTAGAGTCTTTTCAATCTATCTACCGCCGAGCGTGTGAGCGCAAAGGCGGTGAAAGGGTGCTTGAAGCCATGCTCCAAGCACCACTTTCTAAAGCGCAAATTGAAGCAATTCCTGACGACCGCTTTTTAGCGGCGATGACCAAAAAAGTGTTCCAGTCGGGCTTCGTTTGGCGAGTTATCGAGCAAAAATGGCCCGACTTTGAAACCGTATTTTTCGGGTTCGATATTGATAAAGTGTTGTTGATGCCTGATGAAATGCTAGAGCAAAAAGCGTCAGATAAGCGCATTGTTCGCAACTATAAAAAAGTGATGACAGTGCGTGACAATGCCATGATGATCAAAGACGTAGCCCTGGAGCACGGTAGCTTTGGTAAGTTCGTAGCAGGCTTTGAAAAAGACAATATCACTGAGCTTTGGGCGTTTTTGAAAAAACGCGGTGCGCGATTAGGCGGTAACACCGGCCCCTACATGCTTCGTGCACTAGGCATAGACACGTTTTTATTCTCACGTGACGTGGAAGATTACTTGCGAAAGAATGAAATTATCGACGGTGGCTTAACCTCGAAAAAGTCGCTGTCGGCGGCCAATGCGGCATTTGCTCAATGGCATGAGGAAAGCGGCCGTTCTTTGCAAGAGATCAGTGCCATTGTTGCCTATAGTTGGGGCACAAACAATCAGGTAGCGTAGAGCAAGCTGCTCTAGTCTTCTATACAAGCGAGCTTGTGCCTTGCAGGCTCCGCTTTTGTGAAGGTCAAAGGCTTGATTTACATCAGGAGACAGTCAGGCATAAAGCTTTTGCTTGAGCACACAATCCTATACACTTTGGCATTAATAAAAATATTCAAATTACAGGACTGTCATGAGCGACAATCAAACTCCCGCTACGCAAGCAGACTCTGCAATCGACAATGCTACTGAGCATACAACGCACTTTGGTTTCAAACAGGTGGATAAAGGGCAAAAAGCCTCTTTAGTTGCTAATGTTTTTGACTCTGTTGCAGCAAAGTACGACGTAATGAACGACCTTATGTCGATGGGAGTGCATCGTTTATGGAAGCGTTTCACAATAGACTGCAGCGGTGTTCGCGCGGGTAATAAAGTATTGGATATTGCCGGTGGTACTGGCGATCTAACCGCTAAGTTCTCTCGCTTGGTAGGCCCTACAGGGCGCGTAACCCTTGCCGATATCAACTTGTCTATGCTGAAAGTAGGCCGTGATAAGCTTCGCGATCGCGGCTTGGTAAGCAATATCGATTATGTGCAAGCTGACGCGGAAGCACTGCCTTTCCCCGACAACCATTTTGATGTGGTGACCATGGCATTCGGCCTCAGAAACGTAACGGAAAAGCAAAACGCGCTTAATTCTATTTTTCGCGTGTTAAAACCAGGCGGCCGTTTACTGGTATTAGAATTTTCTAAGCCTACGTCAGAGCAGCTCAGCAAACTCTACGATATGTACTCGTTTCACATTTTGCCAAAAATGGGTCAGCTAGTGGCGAACGATGCAGAAAGCTACCAATACCTTGCGGAAAGCATACGTATGCACCCAGATCAAGAAACCTTGAAGGGGATGTTCGAGCAGGCTGGCTTCGAGCAATGTGATTACCAAAACCTGACTGGCGGTATTGTAGCGCTACATAGAGGTTATAAGTTTTAATGCCTACTTCTGCGCTGGTTACCGCAACGGCTGAATCGGTTTTAAACAAGTTGCTGTCTTTAGACGAAGACAGCGAAGTAAGGCTAAAAGCGCTTGCTGGCGCCAGGCTTACCGCGTTCATTTCGCCGCTTCCTTATGGTATTACGCTGTCGTTTTCTGACCGTATTGACGTACTCAGCGAACAAGGCTCGTTTGAAGACGCCGTCGCGTCCCTTGGGCCGAAAGACTGTTGTATTAAAACGTCGCTACAAACCTTGCCAGAGTTAAAAGAAACCAGCCAGTTGACTCGTCTTATTCAGCAAAAGGCCCTCTTTTTGGAAGGAGAGCTCAATATTGCTCAGCAGGTCAGTGCCTTGTTTCAGCAGCTCGATATCGACATTGAAGAGTTGCTGGCACAAAAGACCAACGATGTTATTGCCCATCAGACCGTAAAAACGGTGAAAACCGTGCATGAGAAGTCGATGTCAGCGCTAGCGTCCATGGCGAAGGTATTCGGCAACGCCGTAGTAGAAGAAAAGCAGCTTGCTGCACACAAGCTGGCGGTTATGCACTTTAGTGACGAAGTTAATGCGCTTCGCGATCGAGCAGAAAGTGCCGATGCGAGACTGCGCCGCCTAGAAGAAAAATTTAAGTAAGATTGAGAGAAACAGGCTCATAAATGCGTATTGTTAGGTTATACCGAATTAACAAGGTATTGTTGGAACACGGCTTAGACGAACTTATTCCAGCAAAGTGGTTACCCTGGTACGCGCGGGCTATGCGTCATACCATTTTTTGGGTGCGAAACAAGCACAAGGGCAAGTCAGCCGGCGAGCGTATTACCCTTGCACTACAAAACCTTGGGCCTGTTTTTATTAAATTCGGCCAGATGCTCTCTACCCGCCGAGACTTGCTTCCCCCTGCCATTGCTAACGAACTTGCCCGTTTACAAGACAAAGTTCCGCCGTTTTCATCTGACGCTGCACAAGACATTATCAAGCAAGCGTTGGGGCTATCTGACTTAAGCGAATTATTCAGTGAATTTGAAAAGGCGCCACTGGCGTCTGCCTCTATCGCCCAAGTTCACGCGGCAAAGTTAAAATATAACAATGAAGACGTTGTGGTAAAGGTGTTGCGCCCAGATATTCGCGATACCATCGTGGCGGACATGGAGCTATTGTTTAGCTTGGCTAACGTGCTTCAACGCTGGCTTCCTGATGGCAAACGACTGCGTCCTGTGGAAGTGGTTGTGGAATACCGCAAGACCATTGTTGATGAGCTGGATTTACTGCGTGAATCTGCAAACGGTATTCAGTTAGGGCGTAATTTTGAAGGTTCAGACGCGCTTTATGTACCTAAAATTTACAGTGACTATTGCCGCAGTAATGTGTTGGTTATGGAGCGTATTTACGGTCTTCCAATCTCAAATATAGACGCATTACTTACCCAAAATACCAATATGAAAAAATTGGCCGAGCGCGGTGTGGAAGTATTCTTCACTCAGGTATTTCGCGACAGTTTTTTCCATGCAGACATGCACCCGGGCAATATATTTGTATCTACCGAACACCCTGAAAACCCCAAATATATCGCCATCGATTTTGGCATTGTGGGTACGCTCAATCGTGAAGATAAGCGCTATCTGGCTGAGAACTTTATTGCCTTCTTCAACCGCGACTATCGCAAAGTCGCGCAGCTTCACGCCGACTCAGGCTGGGTACCGCAGGATACCAATATCGATGAGTTCGAGATGGCCATCCGCACGGTATGTGAACCTATATTCCAAAAGCCACTTGCTGAAATTTCCTTTGGTAACGTGCTGCTGCAGCTATTTAATACGGCACGACGTTTCAATATGGTCGTGCAGCCACAGCTTGTGCTACTGCAAAAAACATTGCTGTATATCGAAGGCTTAGGCCGTCAGTTGTATCCTCAGCTCGACCTTTGGAAAACCGCTAAGCCGTTTCTTGAAAACTGGATGAAAGAGCAGATTGGCTTTACCGCCATGATGGGGAAGGTGAAAGACAACTTACCTTTCTGGTCTGAAAAACTACCTGAAATGCCAGATCTGCTGTACGACAGTTTACAGCAAATGAAGCGCTTGCCATTGCAACAACAAAGGGCCCATTTGGCACTGCTCCAAGAGCAAAAGAAAACAACTCAGACCACTCATTTAAGCGTAGTGGGCGCCACTTTTGTGTTAATGACAGCAATACTGCCAATGTACGATTTATCATGGTATTTCCCTGCAAGTACAGGCGTAATTGGCGCAATTTGCTGGTATTTAGCCTGGCGGAAAGGGCATTAATTTTTGTTACGCTGCGGTGAAATATTTATGAAATCCGTAGTTTATCAATTAATTTGTATATTAATCGTCCCGAAGAGTGTTATAGTGGCTTTGGCTTTTAGCCAAAGTCTTTAAAGAGACGCGATTTTGTATTATTTGCTATATGTTAAACCACTCGAGTTACCCGGTAATTTGTTGTAAGTTGTTTGTCCATTCGTAAGTAAGACCCAATACTCCGCCAATTTAAAGACTCTAAAGAACTTAGTTACACGCGCTTATGCGCAATTTAATACGATATTTGAGGTCTATACGACATGTCTAAAGTTACAGGCACAGTTAAGTGGTTCAACGCTGATAAAGGTTACGGTTTTCTAACTCAAGATAACGGCGGTAAGGACGTATTCGTTCATTTCCGTGCGATCATCTCTGACGGTTACAAAACGCTTCCAGAAGGTCAGCGAGTAGAATTTGAAGTTGAAGAAGGTCAAAAAGGTCTTCAAGCTGCTAACGTGCAAGCTATCTAAGAATTCAAAAACGGCGGTCATTTGACCGCCGTTTTTCTTTCTATTGTCTGCATTTCCACACTCACGCTAAACGCGCGACAAAGCTTTTAGTCCATACCGCTTTTGGTATATATCATTTTAACGAATAACGCTTTCATCAATAGCTAGTCTACTGCGTCGCTATCGCTCTCCTCTCTCGGCTACACCACATAAGCACTCGTTCACCCCAATAAATTTGAAGCTCGCAGCATATTCCTAATATCAGTACGCCACGGTATTGCGTAGTCATAGCGTTTAATGCTTTACTCATTACAACGCCCATTTGGGTAATACCAGTCCGCACAGTTAATTACCCATTCAGCGAGACTCAAAGTGTTCATAATCGCGGCGATAAATACGTCTACAGGGAGTGCTTAATGCGCATGACATCAACTATTCGATCTTCATTGGCCACCGCGCTACTTATTCTCAGTTCAAACCTTGCTTATGCTGCTCAGGCAAATGGACAAGTCGATGAACAGGGTGTTTTAGCAATGGTGCTTAATACCGAAATCCGTATGGCAGACGTCGTGCCTAGTGAAGAAGAACGTAAAAACTTGAAGCAGCAAGCGAAAGACAATTACGCAGGTATGCTTGATTATGTGGTCCGTGTAAATGCGTCTAACAGAATTTATGAGCTTGTTTTAGAGGACTATGCAAAACAAAAAGGCATAACTGTTAATCAAACACTGGTAAGCAAGTTTATCGAGAAGTTTGAAGGTCAGGTTTCAAGTGAAACGGCCGCGAAACCCATTAAAGAGATAGCGGCCAAGCAGGTTATACAGTTTCAAACAGAAAAAGCGATGTATGAAGAGTTTGGAGGGCGTGTTATCTTTCGCCAGTCTAACCCGCAAATGCCGATTGACGCTTACAATACGCTGCTATCTCGCTATCGCGATGCAGGTAAACTTAGCATAATAGATGTGGACTTGCGGGATGCATTTTGGGATGTATTTACGCCTCCCTTTCAATACGAAATTGCACCAGAAAATGTCGACTTTAGTCAGCCTTGGTGGCTTTAAATAGCCTCCATAAAAGTAAAGCGCCTGACGTAATTCGCTGAAAAACTAAGAACACGGAAATAAAGGGCTACATCTCACTATGCGTAGTGAAAAAACAAGCGGTATAGACACAATAGATAAAGCCATTTTGGCCATGATACAGAATAACGCTGACACGCCTGTCGCAGAAATCGCTGAGCAAATTGGGCTTACGGTAACGCCCTGCTGGCGGCGTATTCAAAAGCTAGAAGAGAAGGGCATAATCTCTAGGCGAGTAGCGCTGTTGCAAGCAAAACAACTGGGGCTGGCCATGACCGTTTTCGTGCAAGTAAAAGCGGGCAGACATGATGGTAAGTGGCTGGCAAGTTTCGCCAAGCACGCCGCGTCATTTGATGAAGTTGTTGAATGTTATCGTATGTCTGGCGAATACGATTACCTGCTAAAAGTCCTTGTTACCGATATGGATTGCTTTGATCATTTTTATAAGCGATTGGTTAACGGTATAGAATTTTCCGACGTCACTTCAAGCTTTGCAATGGAGCAGATTAAGTACACAACCTCGGTACCGCTTAACCATATTTAACCCCTCATAATTAGCGTTGGTTTTCTCAATACTTTCGGTGATAGATGAGGCAACTTGCAGTTGAAGACACTGAGTAACATAAATTCGATAACTTCCCGATTAAAAATCTGAAAGAAAAAAGCAACCGTAGCGGTCTATTTTTGTTCAATTGTAGGAGAAGTAAATTTTGTCCTACCACGAATAGAAAAGGGTGCAGAGACGTGCGACAAGTATAGACGTGCCCCTAAATAATATGGGGGTTATATGTTTAAAACCATCAAGCAAAGAATCTTGCTCGGTTATCTTCTCGTTGTAATTGTGTCGCTCATCGCGGCAATTGTATTGACAAAGAACAACGCCAATGTCGAAAACTTAGTAGAAGCCTACGTGGCTGAAACATTACCCTCGTTAAGCGCTATCGATGATATACAAACTCAAAGTAAAGAGCTGGTGCTTATCGCGTATTCCTTATACGGAACCACAATAAATAGTCGCGAATATAACGGACAGAAAGACCGGCTCGTCGACGAGACCAACGCCAAATTTTCCCAATTCAGCTATATGGGAAGCGATGCCGCTCAAGAAAAATTTGATGTACTGGTTGCGTCAGCTGCGTCTTTACAGCAAACGATGTCAGCAACATCGATAGATTGGGATATTGCACGGGAAAATCTTCAAGTCATTACCCAAGCAGCATCTGAACTAAATGTACTTTTAACTGGGGTACGCTCGGGTGTTGAGCGTGCTGCGAACTCTCGAACCATGGCTATTTCTGCTGAACTCAGTGTGAGCCAGTTCACTATCTACAGCCTAATCATATTGCTACTGGCTGTATCCATAATGGGCTACATACTTGCTAAGCGGAATATCGCAAGTCCTATCGAAGAGATGGCTAAGAGGCTTGACGATATTGCAAAAACACGCAATTTACGGTCACGTCTACCTACTCAAAATTTACAAGAACTCCACGCGATAACGCATAGCGTTCAAGGTCTACTAGCCGTATTTCACAAGGGAATGACTGACCTTCAACATGCAGTGAATGACCTGAACCACTCATCACAAACACTTAACAGTGCAACATCACACTCTTCAACCGCTATTCTAAGCTTTCAAGGAGACATCAAGCAGCTAGTGTCAGTCATGGATAATCTGTCTGATGAAATGGAACAAAGTCTTACTCTATCTATAAAAGCTGCGGAACAAGCGAAAGGTAGTGCCCACCAGATAGCGCAAGGTAAGGTGGATGTGGAAACCACAGCGCGCGCCATCTCTGATTTAACCCTGAACATTGATAAAACTGCTACTACGTTAGATAAGCTGCAAAGCGATGGAAAAAACGTATCGAGTGTGGTGAAAACCATTGCTGAGATTGCTGATCAAACTAACTTATTGGCACTTAATGCTGCAATAGAAGCGGCAAGAGCAGGAGAGTCGGGTAGAGGTTTCGCGGTGGTGGCGGATGAAGTGCGTACGCTAGCATCAAGAACTCATCAATCGACAGTTGAAATTAATGCCATGTTAGAAAAAATAGTGCAGTCAATTCGTGATTCTGTACAAACTATGACTTCGAATAAAGACAAGGCACACAACGCATTGGGGCTTGCCAATGAGCTGGTGATTACGTTGGAAGACGGACGCAAAAGTGTTTTATCGTTAGTTGAGGTGAGCAATGAGGCTTCTGCTCTTGTACAACACGCTAAAGATCAGGTGCAAGTTGCACGCGAAGGGGCACTAGATTTTCAAATGCTGGGCGATCAAGTAAAAGCCGCGAATACCAATGTGAATAGTGAAGCGAAAAGCTTATTCAGCCTGGCTGAGAACCTTCAGGAAAACGTTAATAGATTTAAATTGAGCTAAAAAAATGGGGCCGGTTTGACGGGCCCCATATAAATTAATGATTTTGGTCTTCAACGTGCTGGTCGGCAAATATCTTGGATTTCTTTTTGATTTTACATCCTAAGATACGCTGCGCATTTTTACGGCCGATATAGTGAGCGACTGTGTAGGGGTGCGCGCGCTTGAAGAACCGTGAGAACGAATGGAATACATTTTCCATGGTATTGGCTCCTTCTATTAAAAATTGCCCCAAATAAAATATAGTAATATTACAGTTTGATGTCAACAAAATATTTAACGGTAAGTAACGTTTAAATTTTGATCACACCTTAAGGGTAGACTAGCTAACGCTAAACATCCTCTAGTCATTGGTATACATTGTTCGAGGGAAAGGATCATATTTTGTTCGCAGGTTTTCAGATCGAGTTCGTGGATTGGGGATACTGGTCGCCGCAAATGCCCCAAGCACAGGAAAGGCGTCGGGAACCGCAAGAAACTCGCAATGTACAGCGTTTAGTATAGCGCTGAATAGAAAGTGAACACCATTGAATTTCAATGATGTTCACTATTGTTTCAAGTAATTGGGATCTGCTGCGATCCCATTAACAAAGGCTAGTAGTAAGAAAGCTTCTCTGATTTACCGGAGAATATCTTATATACCATGGCTGTATAAGCCAAAATAATAGGTACTACAATAACTACGCCAACAAGCAAGAAGCGCAGAGAGCTTGCATCACTAAGCGCATCCATCACCGTCATCTGTCCAGGGATGATAAACGGATAGTAGCTTATGCCAAATGCGGTGAAACAAAGTAAAAATACTAGAAGGGCAATAAAGAACGGAAGCCATTCGCCTTTCCCTTGTGCATCAGGCAGTTTTTTAAGCAACACACCACATAGTGCTAGAAGCGCAAAACACGCTACTGGAATAGCGAAAAGCACATAGCCCCAAGGAGCAGACAACCATAAGTCTCGTACGTCATCGTGTAAGGTTAGATTCGCGATACTTACCGCGACAATCCCTACCGCCAGTACCCCTAAACCTCTTCTGGCCCAGTAATACGCCTTTTGTTGAAGCTCACCTTCGCCTTTAAGTATTAACCAGCACGAGCCAATAAACGCATAGGCAGCCGTAACACCAAATGCAGCGAGAAGTGCAAAGCCTTGCGCCCAAATATCTGTGCGAAGACCCGTCACGTATATACCCAACATATACCCTTGAGCTAATGTGGTTAAAAGCGAACCGTATTTGAATACCATGTCCCACTTACGCTTTTTCACCTGCACAACCTTGGCGCGAAAATCGAACGCTACGCCGCGCAAAATAAGCCCTAATAACATGAAGGTTGCAGGCAAGTACAAGGTTTGTAAAAACTCACTATGGGCTTCAGGGAAAGCAATAAGCAGTAGTCCTATGGCGAGCACAAGCCACGTCTCATTGGCATCCCAGTAAGGCCCTATAGAGGCTATCATGTCATCGCGAAACGTTTCTGTTCTTGGCGGGATAAGTACACCCACACCCAAGTCGTAGCCATCTAAAATGGCGTACAGCAATACAGATAGACCAAGTAAACCCACATAAATATTTCCGAGCATTTCTGCTGATACATTTTCAAACATGTTTGCTCTCCTTAAACCGTGCTTGGGTCTGGGTCAGTAGGTTGCATTTTTGCCTTGGCAACTTCGCGCTCTTCCGTCGTTATCTCTTCAATTTCAACGGCTCTTCTGCACATCAACATAAGTGTTCCCATGTATGCAATTAGAAGTACCGTATAGATAACAAGGTAGAGCGTGAATGACAGAGCAATATTCGCCGGTGGTAACTGGGTAACGGCATCAGCGGTTCTTAATACACCGCTTACCAAATAGGGCTGACGGCCTATTTCCGTTACGTACCAGCCTGCTAAGGTAGCAATCCAGCCGCTAAACGCCATGCCTGCAAACGTGCGTTTAAGCCAAATTGGGAAGTCTTTGTTACGCATAAGATAAAGACTGCCAAGCCATGACACAGCGAGCATCAACATGCCCATACCCACCATAACCCTAAAACCGAAGAAAACAGGGGTAACGGGCGGATGCTCTCCTTCAAACTCATTTAACCCTTTAATCTCGCCCTTAAGTTCGTGAGTAAGAATTAAACTTGCGCCATAGGGAATGGGAATTTCAAAATGATTCTCTTTGCTTTCTTCGTCAGGAATTGCAAAAAGTAACAAAGGTGCACCTTCAGTGGTTTCCCAAAGTCCTTCCATCGCCGCAACTTTCTGAGGCTGATGTTCAAGCGTATTTAAACCATGCATGTCGCCAGCAAAAATTTGTAGCGGGATTAACACTGCCGCCGTATAGGTGGCGGTTTTAAGCGCGAGCTTAGGCGCAAGCTTGTCGTCGCCTTTAAGCATGCGGTAGGCTGAAAGCCCAGCAATCAGGAAGCTGGCCGTCAGTCCAGACGCTAACATCATATGTACAAAGCGGTAAGGGAAAGACGGGTTAAAGATAATTTCTTTCCAGTTTGTGGCATACACAACGCCGTCGACCACTTCAAAACCCTGTGGGGTTTGCATCCAGCTATTTAAAGCTAGTATCCAGAATGCAGAAGTAGTGGTGCCAAGTGCAACAATAAGGGTTGAAGCCGTATGCAGCCAGTTCGGAACACGGCGTATGCCAAACAGCATGATGCCTAAAAACGTAGCTTCTAAGAAAAAGGCGGTAAGTACCTCATAACCGAGTAGTGGCCCCGCCACATTACCTACTTTCTCCATAAATCCAGGCCAGTTAGTACCAAACTGAAATGACATGGTGACGCCGCTTACTACACCCAAGGCGAAGCTTAGGGCAAAGACACGTACCCAAAAGCGATACATACGCATCCACACAGGGTGACCTGAAATATTTGAGCGCAGCTTGAAGTAAAATAGAAACCAGCCCATCGCCATGGTGATGGTTGGAAACAAAATATGAAAACTAATATTTAACGCAAATTGTAAACGAGACAGCAAGAATGCATCCACAGAAGGCCCCCTTAGTTAACGCTGTTTTTCCCCGGAAGTAGCTTGTCCTTAAGCTCAAGCATACGGCCCACGCCAGAACCCAACTTCATCAACGTGTTTAACTTTTCAGGCCCAAGATTTTGAAGCTCTTCAGACCATGCCGTAATTGATTCGAGTAAATCGTGAATTTCGTTCAGTTTATGTTGTGCATTTGCCTCTTTTTCATTGGCAGGTGCGTCAAGCAACAAATCACGCAGTAGACTCATGGTTGGGTCTATCTCGCGCTTTCTTCGTTCTTCAAATACTCTATTGGCCAATGTCCAAATATCGCCAGCCGGAATAAAGAACTCTTTTCTCTCACCAGGAACAAGATGCTGTTTAACTAAGCGCCATGACTGAAGCTCTTTTAAACCCATGCTGGTATTGCCTCTGGATATGTTGAGCGCATCTGCAATTTCCTGCGCCGAAATGGGCTCTTCGTTTAAAACAATAAGCGCAAGAATTTGCCCTACTGTTCTGTTGAAACCCCAACGACTTCCCATTTCGCCAAAGTGCATAACCGCAGATGTAATTAAAGGCGTCATTTTCATTTTTACCTTCCAGAAGTTTCAGAAATTACTGAAAGTTTATTGCGTAGGATCAAGAAACACAAGTTTTATTCGTGATATCACGTACGAATTTTTGAAAATTTAATGTTTCTCTACACCCAGACTGCGAGCTTGTTTTTCGAACAAAACGTGTCGCTAGCCTGCAAATTTAAAGCGTTTTGAAAATGAAATAGGGGTTTACCCTCATTACCTTTCCTTAACCTTATGTCTACTATTTTTCTTGTAACAGAGCCTGTACTGTCCTTCGAAATACGTTCGTAACCTACTAACTTATAAAAAGATATTAGGTTTTTATTATTCAAAAAATCGTTTTGTTAGTTGGCGAATTTGAATTTCATGAACTAGGTTTCAAAGTCTTTGCTTGGAAAGTGTTTACATTATTTTAACGTTTCTGGCAGGGGTAATTGGAAAAGTAACAGTGAGTAGAGGTTTTGCTCGGCCTCAATAAATTGAATGAAAGGAAAGACATGATCCGCACATTGTCCAAAGCCCTCATTACCGCATCGCTATTTCTAAGCACAGCTCAAGTTGTCTTTGCTGCAACACCGATTATCACAAACTCACCGCCGCAAAGTGCGTTTATAGGGGAGTCATTTTGTTACGACATACCGTTAATTAACTCAGGTACAACAGGGTATGGCCCTTATCTTCGCGTTATTCATGATGCTGACTTAACATTTAACGGTGCGACGTTTATAGGAAGTAACAGCGCTACGGTTAATGTAGGCACGTTTGACACCGTTGCGAACAACAATGAGCTCGAAGATCCTATCATTGCGCAAACCGTTGCGGGCACCGAAGGGTTCAGTTTTTCAACGGTAGATATCCCAGTGGGCTCGGTTGTAACCAATGGCCCTGATCTAACTACAAATGTTTGTTTCACTATAGACAGCAATGCAACGCCAGCGGAAGCGTTTGCTATCGAGGTAACGCCTGTTTATGAATTTGGTGACACAGCAACAGGTGATAACGGCCCAATAGTAGGAACAACGCAAAGTGCGTCGGTTGAGGCAGCCCTCTACCAAGTAACTACGCAAAGCTCTGCTGCGGAAAACGAGCTTGCTGCGGGCCCTAGTTTTTCAGCAACCGTTACACATACGGTAGATGTTGCAAATGGCCCTACGATAGACAGCTTACAGTTCACAGATGTTTTAGACAATGGTGTTCAGTATAGCGCTCAAGCTACGATAACTGGTGGAACTGGGTGCGCTATAGATAGTGAACCTTCTACATCCAGTACTGGTGGCATTTTAGATGTTTCGTGTGCTTCTGCTACGGGAACAAGCAGTGCAAATGATGTGCGCGTGAGCTACCCCATGCATTTTATTAATGTCCTGAATGCGCAGCAGTGCAGTGCGTCAAGTATTGTGCATCCGCTTGATTTTAATGCGAGTTTTAACGGCAATGGGCTTACCCAGGTTTCTAGCAGTGACACGGTTACGGCAAAGCATGTTGCAATACAGCAAGGTGTAAATACAGGAGAGTCAAGTCCCGGCAACACACTTACCGTTACTAACTCAATCCAAATTTCTGATTACGTATCGGTAGACTCTTTAATTCTTAACGACACCATAGCCGATGGCGTCGATTTTTCATCTGATATCACGGTTAACTATGGTGGAAGTACGTTTAACATAACGAGGCCTGCTTCAAGTACTGATGCCAGTCAAAATGAGGCCATCACTTACAACGTTACTAACGCAACAGGCACGCTTCCGGGGGGAAGCGTTTTGACGGTTTCTTACACCGTAGATATTCAGCAAAATTACGTTGGTGGTTACACAGGGGTTGATAGTAATGCCCCTGTCGTTGCTAACGATTCACTATCGTTTTCTCAAAGTGCACAATATAACGTAGCAAGTGGTGCGTCGAGCTGCTTGGAAGGCTCAAGTGCTTCGGTCTCTATTGAAGGTATTCGTACCTCTAAATTTCTTGTTGACGGTAACGGCGATACAACCACACAACTATTACAGTACGCACCGGGTGAAAGCGTTACCTATCGTTTGCGCATGGATATTCCTTCTGGCGATACTAACGACATTGTATTTGTAGATTTTCTTCCTTTGCCCGTTTTCTTAATCCCAGAAACGACTGTCGATACAAATTCAAATATTGCGAGCAACACCAGCTTTTCTTATACCGCTGAAAATACGGTAACAACCCTCACACCTACAATCACGGTATCATCTGCTGAAAACAGCGTAACGTTAGACTGGGGCAGTATCTCAACAACCCAAGCTGAAGTACTAGAAGTTGATTTTACCGTTGAGGTAACCGATAAGCCCTATGCTGATGGGTTGGAATTGGCGAACTTATTCCAAGGTACTTCGACCAATACGCCTGATGCAATCACTGCCGATCTTAAGTCAGCTAAAATTCTTGTTCGTGCTCCAGAATTGACCGTTTCACTTGCTACTTCTGCAGGAAATGTAGATGCCGGAGATACGATTCAGTACACCTTAACAGTAACTAACGAAGGTGGTGCTACATCATTTGACACCACCGCCAGTGTTCCTATCGTTTCTGGCGTGGCTTCGCAGAGCCTTGTATCTGCAACAGTCGATGGGAATGGTGTAGCCTTGGGCAGCGGCTCACTAGCAGATGGTACTTACAGCATACAGAACCTCGCCGCAGGTGAAGTTTACGTGCTTACTTTCACTCAAGATATTGCACAAACTGCAGAGCCTAACGATGTCATCACGTCTGAAGCGACGATTGATTGGGCTTCTGCACAGGGGCAGGCTGCGACCTTTGATCCGCAGTCAGATGACGCATTTGTCACCGTTTCAGATATTGCTATTGCTTCAACAATAGTAAGCCCCACGGGGAATGTTGTGGTAGGTGATACCGTACAGTATCGGGTAGACGTGACTTTGCCAGAGGGCACAACGAATGACTTAACAGTAGATATGACGCTCCCTGCTGGCTTTGAATACAGCAATACGTTAACGGTAAATTCAACAGGTTTTGACGGAACCGTAAGTGCCAGCCCAACCGTGACATCGTCGGGAACTGTCGAAAGCGGGCAAACGGTTAGAGCTGTGTTTAACGGCAGTACAACCACTAATAATGATAACGATCCAAGCGATAATACATTTTCAATTACGCTTGAAGCCTTGGTGCAAGACGTAACACAAAATGCCGCTACAACGTCAACGCAAAGCAAGCAGTTACAGGTAAATGCGGGAACCAACAATACCACCAACAATGCGTCAGCTACGTCAACTAATCAGTTTTCAGAGCATGTATTAAGCGCAACAACAAGCGTGGCGCCAAGCTCTGGCGTAGAAGCAGGCGATACGGTAACCGTAACTATAGATGTTGAAAATACAGGTACAGCTACCGCTTATGATGTTGAAGTGGTCAGCAATGTTAATACTGATATTTTCACAAATGTAAACGCAGGAACAACCCCAACTGGTTTTACGTATGCACTTCAAACTTCACCAGACAGAGTAACCTATTCAGGTACGGAGCTTGCCGCTGGTGATAGCGTGCAGTTCACTTATACTGCTGAAGTAAAAGCAGGTGCACAGACTGGTTCCTCTTTTGATATTACCGCGCAAGCTACAGGTGATAGCCAAACAGGCGATCAAGCCGTTGAGCGTGACTCTCAGTCCAGTAGCACAGGTACCACGGCCACAAGAGCAATTTCAGCTGACAATATTACGTTGATAGCTTCTTCAGAAACTTTTACGAGTGATTCAGGTACTCGTGAATCGGCTATAGGGGAAGTGCTTACCTACGCGTTTACAACTGTCGTACCAGAGGGACAGACGCTAGAAACTGCTAATCAGGACATTATCGAAGTTATTCTGCCTGCTGGAATGGCCTATCAAGCGGGCACTGCCTTAATTCGCGGAACATTTGATACGGGCTTTACAACTGCAAACGGCGTGTCGATCACTGCTTCAAATACCTCCATTACCCCTGTCATTAATGGGCAGTCGGTTGTTTTCGATTTAGGTGATGTTACAAATAATGACAACGATGCGGGTGATGAAAGTATTACGGTAACCCTTGATGTACTTACCCAAAACACGAGTGACAACAACCGCACTAACAACAAGACGGTAACGGGGGAAGTAAACTACCTTAACCAAAGCAGCACAAATCAAAGTAACAACACGACTCAGAATATTCGTATTGCAGAACCAAACCTAACGGCTACAAAAACAGCTTCGCCATCAACTGTAGATGGTGGCAGCGAAGTAACATTCACCGTTACGTTAACAAATACGTCGGGAACTGCCGTATCGCGTGCGCATGACTGGTACATCAACGACAACGTGCCAGCGCGTTTTAACAGTGTGGCACTGGTTAGCGCAATACATTCACGAGGGGCAGGCATTGATGTATCAGCCTGTGCAAACATCAGTGGTAACGCGCTAACGGTTGAGTCTGATAGCTGCGCAGTTAGCGACATTGATTACCTAGCAGCGGGTGAAAGCGTCACCGTTGTGTACACTGCTAACGTCAATTTTGATATCGCATTTGAAGAAACCGTAACCAATACCGTTTCAACTTCGGCAACGTCTTTGCCAGGCGCATCAGGTACTGGAAATGCGACGCCAGGCGCAGCCGGTTCAGATACCGGTGAACGTACTGGTAGCGGCGCGAATAACGACTCAGGCCAAAACGTTAACGATATCGCTGATTCTGCTATGGCATCAGTGACCGCCAATGCGCCCACGCTTACGTTAACGACTACTGCAGCCGATGCTGCTATTGGAACTGTGGTTGATTTAACGGCAAGTTTCTCTATACCAACGGGTACAACAGACAACTTTGTTTATACGTTAGATCTTCCTTCAGGCTTAACGTATACCGGCGACGCCATTACCATTACAACACCAGTGTCAGATTTCACCAGCACAAATACACCTAATACCACCCCTGGTGAAGGAACCGACCCAGTAATATTAGATTTTGGTACCATCACCAACAGCGCTTCAACGTCTCAACAAGTTACCATTGCTGTGCCTGTTGAAGTCGCCAATATTTTAAGTAACCAAGCTGGAACAACGCTAACTAGTACCGGTTCACTTAGCTACCAAGACGTGAGCACGCCAGCACCTTCTGCGAATGTTGACGTGGATGTTATCGAACCGAATTTATCTATTACGCAAACCATCATTGCAGGTGCGACATCAAGTGATAGCGGTGATACGGTAACGTATCGCACAGTGGTAACCAACACGGGGAATACTGCAACCGCGTACGCCGTTACCTTTGAAGATGTGATGCCTGCAGAATTACTTGGAGGGCCTGACGGCAGCGGCTCTGGTGTTACCTTCTCAGCAATAACCCTGACCAACCCAAGTGATGAAGCTGTATTAACAGGCACGAACACAGCACTGACCGCAAGTGATGTTAGTGAGACTACTACGACCAACACTGGCGATACGCTGTCGGTTGCAGCATTCGACCTACCAGCACTTGCAAGCGTTACCGTCGAATACAGCGTTATAATGGCCAACGAAGCAAGCGCTGGTGAAACGCTAACTAATTCAGTTGAAGCAACCTATAACAGTCAGCTAGACGGCAGCGGACGTAGCAGCGCCGATGGTGGAGATGACGACAATAACGCTACGTTAAATAACTACCGTGAAACAGCTAGTAGTAATGTAACGGTAGATAACACACTGGCTATTCAATCTGCACTTAATGCTACACATAGCGATAATGATTTCGCAGTGGGTGAGTCGGTTTCTATTGATGCGCGTATCGATTTAGTGGAAGGCACAATTAGCGGTGTTTCTATTGTAAATACGCTGCCAGCGGACATTCGCTTTGACAGTATTAGTATTAACAGCCCAGCGCAAATTAGCTATGACGGCGCTGCAACCGCTTCGGTGTCTGGCAATGATGTCACGGTTGACTTTGGAACTGTGAGCAACACCGCAGATGGCAATAGCGCAAATGATTACATAACGGTTACGTTTACCGGTGTTGTAGAAAACGAAGTAGGCAACGCGCAGGGTACAACACTTACTAATAGTGTGAATGCATCAGGTGGCGGCGAAAGCGCAGGTCCATCTACTCTCGAGATCGATATCGTTGAGCCAAATTTAGACTCAACAATGACGCTCGATAAAACCTCGGTATCGTTGGAGGATACCTTTACCCTAACTATTGACGTAGGCCACAACTCTAGTTTTGCCGACGCGTTTGAGACCACATTTAACGTATCAGTTCCTAGCGGTCTTACTTATGTAGCAAATAGCTTCATGGGGCAAGGTACGATCGATGATACGTCATCTACGCTACTTGTCGTAGATATGGGCAGTATCACGCTGGTGGAAGGCAGCAAACAAGTGACAATGCAGTTCACTGTAGATAGTGATGCTGACGTGGGTAATGCTCTTTCAATTGGTTTGACCAATGGTGCTTATAGCTCAATGAGCGGCGACACTGCTGACGAGCGAGACTACAGCTTTGCCGATTCAATTAACGTAACAGGTGATATCGCCGCATTCATCGGCGCAACGCAATCAGTTGTGCTATCTGATGATGTCAATGGTAATGGGTTCATTGATGCTGGTGACACCGTATTAGTCACTGCAACGCTAACTAATGAAAGCGATAGTGCCACAGCCACTGACGTTGTATTTATTCATGGGATTCCTGCAAATACAAACTATGTAGCAGGGTCCGCGACAACGACGAAAGGCACCCTTGATGACAGTGCAGGCATCACGGTAAATGTTGGCGATATGGCATTTGGTGAATCTGAAACCATTACATTCGAGTTGCTTGTTGATGCCAATGTGGCTAACAACACGTTAATCTCGCTACAAGGTAGCGTGGATTCATCTGACACAGTAGCAGAGCCAACTGACGCCGATGGTAACGATGTAAACGGCGACCAGGCAAACACCTTCAGAGTGGGCACACCAGCAAACACTGCAGATTTAGATATTACTCAACTGGTACGTCTATCAACCGATGCTGATACCAATGACGTCATTAGCCCTAATGATACGTTAACCATTACGTATTTACTTGAAAATACGGGTAGCCAAGCGCTATCAAACATTGCCCTAAGTGACGCTGTACCCGCAGGTCTTACTTACGTCGCTAATTCGGCGCAGGTAAGCGGTGGACATACGGTTAGTGTAATAGGTAGTTCACTAAGCGCAGATTTTATCACGCTAGCAGCTGGCGCCAGTGAAACGGTTTCTTTTGATGTTACCATCGATTCACCGCTGGTTGATTTCAACGGCAATGCCGCAAACGAAAGCTTCTCGCTACAAGGTGAAGCAACGAGTGACGAAACTGATACTGTCTATGCAGATAATAACCGTGCAGATAGCGATGGTTTCCAGCCGCTCACGTTCAGTGCATCGACGGGCGCGGGCACGCCAGAACTAGAGATTATTCAATACTATGAACTTGTTAACGATGTAGACGGTGATGGGGTTGTTGATCCAGGTGACAGCGTACGCATTTACACCGTGGCAACCAATCAAGGTTCAGCGATTGCAGAAAACGTTTCGTTTACTCAGCCGGTTAATGCAGGCTTAAGCGTAGTAGCTAATACAGCTGTTACCAGCCAAGGTGTTGTAGTAAGCGAAACGCCATTTGACGTAAACGTGGGCGGAATTGCCCCAAGTGAAACGGTAACCGCTTCTGTGGTGCTAACGCTAGATGCAAATGCAGCTGACAACACCGTATTTTCAGTTCAAGCGCTGTTTAGCGGTGACAACCTCGGTGCCAACCAGTTAAGCGACAACGACAGTAACGCTTCTGATGGCGAGAATGCTCTGCTTATTCCGGTTACTTCACAAGCGCAAACCGTATCTGCGCCAACCTTTACCCTTACCGATACCAGTGATGGTGGTACATCTGGCAACAATTTTGTGCAGGGCGAAACACTAACCCTTACACAAACTGTTGCTGTGCCAAAGGGGACAACAGACGATTTAAGCTTAAGCGTTACCTTACCTGCTAATGTTTCATTGCTCGCAGGGGCGGGGGAACTTGCTCGTACCTTTAATACTGGCCTTTCTTCAGGTGTCAATCCAGCAAGTATTAACAGTGCTGCTAGCGGCACAGCGGTTAACGTGAACGGCAATATTAGTGTGTCTAACAATACGCTAACGCTTGATTTAGGCAGTATTGTAAATAGCGATAATGATGGTGACACTGAAACCTATGTGTTTAGCGTTGAGCTAGACACCAGCGCCCTAGTGCCCAGTGCGGCTACCCAAGATTTAACTATTTCTTCTGCGCTGAGCTACGTTGATGGCGCAGCTCAGCCTCAGTCATTAAATGCTAACGACGTGACGGTAACCTTACTTAACCGTATACCATCAGCGAATGACGATAGTTTCACTGTAGATGAAGATACAACCAGCAATACGTTAGCGGCCCGTAGCAATGATAGCGACGCAGACAGCGGTCAAAGTATCATCATTACCTCTGTAGCTACGCCAAGTAACGGCGGTACGGTAACTACAGATGGCGCGAACTTGATTTATACGCCGGCAGCTGATTTCTTCGGCACCGAAACCGTGCAATACACCCTTACCGATAGCGCAGGCGGTAGCGACACCGCCACAGCAACATTTACGGTAAACAATGTTCAAGATGCGCCTGTAGCACAGGCCGACTCAGCCAATACCACTGAAGACACACAAGTGGTAGTAAATGTCTTGGCAAATGATTCCGATGTGGATGGCGATACACTGTCTATCACAGCGGCTAATTCTAGCAACGGTGCGGTTTCGTTTGCGGGAAGCAACATCACCTTCACGCCTGCACAAGACTTTAACGGCCCTGCACTTGTAACCTATACCATTTCTGATGGAAATGGGAACAGTGATAGCGCGAATCTAACGGTAGACGTGCAAGCAGATAACGATGCACCGGTTGCCACAAACGACAGTGCGAATACTAACGAAGATAATGACGTAATTATTGATGTGTTAGCTAACGACAGTGACGTAGATGGCGATGCCCTAAGTGTTACTGCGGTGTCGGCAAGCGCTGGTGCGGCGTCTGTAAATTCAAATGGCGATGTTCTTTATACGCCGCCGGCCGATTTCAATGGCCCTGTTACACTTAATTACACGGTTTCTGATGGAAATGGTGGAACCGATTCAGCTTCTGTATCGGTAACGGTTAATGCGGTAAATGACGCGCCAGTGGCCAACCCTGATTCAGGGACAGTGAACGAAGACAGCAGCGTAATTATTGATGTTTTGACTAACGATACTGACGTAGATGGCGATGCGTTGTCGATCACCAATGCAGCATCGCCAAATGGTTCAGTAACCTTTAGCGGAAACAATATTACCTTTACACCTACGGCCGACTTTAATGGCGCAACAACCGTAACTTATACCATCAGTGATGGTGCAGGTGGTACGGCATCAGGTACGGTGACGATTAATGTTACTAACGTCAACGATGCACCAGTGGCAAGCGACGACACGGCCAGCACGAACGAAGACACAGCGGTAGTTATTAATGTATTGGCTAACGACACCGACATTGATAACGATGCATTAAGCGTATCAAGTGTATCGGCAACCAATGGTAGTGCAGTAGTTAATGGCGATGGCAATGTGGTGTTTACGCCTGCGGCAGATTACAACGGCAGTGCCACAGTAGCCTATACGGTAACAGACGGTAACGGCGGCAGTGACAATGCGTCGGTGTCTGTAGCTATTGCAGCGGTTAACGACAACCCAATCGCTAATCCAGATACCGCAAGTGTTAATGAAGATGAGTCGGTTAGCATTAATGTACTTGCTAACGATACCGATGTTGACGGCGACACCTTAAGTGTGGCGAGCGCCTCTGTGACAACCGGTAGTGTGCAGGTTGTAGGTAACCAGGTGAACTACACGCCAGACGCTGATTACAACGGCAGCGCCACTATTACTTACACCATTGAAGATGGTGCTGGCGGCAGCGCTAATTCAACGGTGGCAGTGACGGTTGTAAACGTTAACGATGCCCCCGTTGCGAATAATGATACAGCTAGCGTTGATGAAGACAGCAGCGTTGTGGTTAACGTTATTGCTAACGATACAGATGTAGACAACGATACCCTTGAGTTAACTGCGGTTAATGCTAGTACTGGTACGGCAACCATTAATAGCGATGGTAATCTTTTGTATACGCCGGATGCCGACTATAACGGTGCTGCAACAGTGACGTATACCGTTTCTGATGGAAACAGCGGCTCTGATTCAGCAACAGTGTCAATTACGGTAAACCCAGTAAATGACAATCCGGTGGCTGTGGCAGATACGGCGAGTGTACAGGAAGACGAAACGGTAATTATTAATGCGCTTTCGAACGACAGTGATATTGACGGCGACACGTTGCAACTGTCGGCTGCAAGCAGCAGTCAAGGCACTGCAATTATTACCGGCGATAATACGCTTAGCTTTACGCCAAGTGCCGACTTCAACGGTACAGCCACGATAACTTACAGTGTATCGGATGGTGCTGGTGGTAGCGCCTCATCGACTGTCACAGTAACGGTGGCGCCTGTTAACGACGCACCAGTAGCCAATGATGACGCCGGAAGAGTTACCGAAGATTCAAGCACTACGCTTGCTGTATTAGACAATGATACAGATGTTGACAACGATGAATTAAGCGTAACATCTGCTAGCGCATCTGAGGGGACTATTACAGTTAATGCAAATAACAGTGTGACGTATACACCATCTGCTGATTTTGATGGGGCGGCAACGGCCACCTACACTATTTCAGACGGAAATGGCGGTACCGCCACTGCCAGCATTAGCTTTACGGTAGAAGGGGTGAACGATGCTCCTATCGCTTTGGATGACACCGCTGTTGTTGATGAGGACGCTTCAGTAACAGTAGCTGTTCTCGCCAATGACTCTGACATAGATGAAGATGTGCTTTCAGTCTCGGCCGCCTCGTCAGCGCAAGGTAGCGCAGTGACCACGGCAGATAGCCAGGTTACTTTCTCGCCAAATGCTGATTTTAATGGCGAAGCGACAGTGTCATATACGGTAAGCGATGGCAATGGTGCCACTGATACAGCAACGATCACTGTTACCGTTAACCCGGTTAATGATACACCGGTAACGGTGGACGATACGGCCACAGTCGAGGAAGATGGCTCTGTTATTGTCGACGTGCTCGCGAATGACTCTGACATTGACGAAGACGTACTGACTATTTCAGACGTTACCGTTGACGAAGGTTCAGTCGCTATTCAAGGTGGGCAAGTAAGCTACACACCAGATGAGAACTTCAATGGTACAGCAACCATTACCTACACGGTTTCTGATGGCAATGGAGCAACAGCAACAGGTACGCTTGTTGTAACGGTTACCGCAGTTAACGATGCACCTACACTTGCTGATTTCACTGCTGCAACGAACCAAAATGAAGCATTAACTATCGATGTTATCGCCAATGTTGAAGATGTAGATACAGATGATACGCATACTATCGTTAGCGCCACATCTTCAGACGGCACGGTTGAAGTTGTTGACGGCAAACTGGTTTATACGCCGTCTGAAGATTATTCCGGTGAAGTAAGCATCGATATTTGTATTCAAGATGCTGAGGGCGAAGAAGCTTGTGCCCGTATTACCGTTACTGTGGTGTATACAAACATTGGTCCAGTCGTTGAAGATCTCGAGTTCACCATTTACGAAGGGGATAGCCTACCCATCACGCTAACGGGTACCGACGCAGACGAAGACGTTCTAACGTTTGAGTTGGTGACGTTGCCAACAGGTGAAGTGTTAGGTTCTGCTCCTTCTTTGCTGTACGTTACTCCAGAAGATTACAACGGAACGGTACTGTTCAGCTATAAAGCGAACGACGGTCAAGAAGATTCGAACACTGCCAATATCACAGTGAATGTGGTGGCCGTGAACGACGCGCCTGTCGCCGTTGCTGATTTAGCTGAAGCGACAGATCAGAACAGTGTAACTATTGATGTACTAGCAAACGATAGCGATATCGAAGGCGACCTGCTAAGTATCGTTGGTGCAAACTCTGATTTTGGTAGCGTAGAAATTATCGATAATGCATTGGTGTTTACGCCAGGTGAAGGCACTTCAGGAGAGGTACAGGTAGAGTACACCATTGTCGATCCTTCAGGTGCAACATCAACATCCTATGTTGTGGTGAACGTAGTGCGCACCGTAACCCGCAACGATGCAAACCCGAGAGTAATTGCGCCAGCTGATATTGAAGTTGACGCGAACGGATACCTTACGCTTGTAGACTTGGGCGTTGCAACGGCTACCACATCTCGCGGTCAATCATTACCAGTGACCTTATTGAACGGTCAAACCCGCTTTACGCCAGGGCTACATACTGTTTACTGGCAGGCAACTGACGATGAAGGCAATACGACAACGGTTAGTCAGACTATCCGCGTAAACCCTCAGGTGTCATTAAGTGATGATGTGGTTGTAACCGAAGGTGGTGCAGCAAGTTTTGATGTACTGTTAAGCGGCGATGCACCTAGTTACCCAGTAACAGTGAACTACACGGTTTCAGGTACTGCAGATACTAGCGATCACGACCTTATCTCTGGCACTGTCACTATTGAGGGCGGTACACAGGCAACCGTTAAATTCAATATTATCCCCGACACGATTATCGATGACGGCGAAACGGTAATCGTAACGCTGAACGAGAATGTAAATGTCGGAGAAAAAGCGTCGCAGACCACAACAATTGCAGAAGCACCAGTGGCCCCAGTTGTAGCGCTGTCAGTTGAGCAAGGTAATACGACAACGTTAACTGTTGGCCAAAATGAGGGTCTAGTCGACGTACTAGCGGCTATCAGTCACACCAATCCAGCCGCTGACTTTATCTATGACTGGAGTAATTCATCATCAGAGCTTGCTAATGTTTCAGGTGATGATGGCGTATTTACTTTCGACCCTGCTCTAGTAGCGCCAGGTGTTTATGCGGTTACGCTACTTGTGGCAGACAGTGAAAACCCCACGCTTGTAAGTTCACGCACAATTTATATTGAGGTGGTAGAAACTTTACCTGAACTTACTGGTGCAGACACCGACGGTGACGGCCTGCCAGATAATATTGAAGGCGCAGGTGATGCCGACTTAGATGGTGTGCCTAACTACTTAGATAGCATTGCGCTCTGTTCCCTAGCACCAGAAATTGCAGGTGAAAGCGCGCAATATCTTGTTGAGTCAAACGCTGGTACATGTGTAAGTGCGGGTGAGTACACCCGTGGCACTTCAAATGCTGGCGTATTGCTACTTGCTGATGATAGCGCAGTAACAAGTCGCATTCCGACAGATACGGAAGCTAACAATGTTGGTGGGTTGTTTAACTTCGACGTTGTTAATAGTCAGTCTAATCAAGCACAGTTTGATGTGGTTATTCCGCAGCGCAATGCCGTACCAGAAGACGCATTTATGCGTAGCTGGACTGCTGAGCTAGGTTGGTTCGACGTTATTGCAGACGGCGACGCAGTGATTTACTCAGCACCAGGCGCACCAGGTTTCTGCCCTGTCGTTAATAGTAGCGAATGGCAAGAAGGTCTGGTTGCAGGTAGCTGGTGTGTGAAGCTGACGCTCATTGATGGCGGAAGTTACGATGCTGACGCTACAACCAATGGAGCGGTTAGTTTTGTTGGTGGAGTAGGCACATTTGTTAATGGCAATACACTTCCTGACGTTCAAGGCGATCAGCTGGCTATTAAGCTTAACGAAGCGGTAGAGGTTGACGTACTGGCTAATGACACAGATGCAGATGGCGATGCACTTACGCTTACCTCAGTATCGGCTGATTTTGGAACTGCGACTATTGTTGATGGATTAGTGTCATACACGCCACCGGAAGGTTTCGTAGGCACAGTAACGGTTACCTATACTGTGTCAGACGGTATGGGTGGCACGGTAACCGGTACCTTGGTGCTAACCGTTGCAGAGAACAATATCCCTGTTGCAAATGATGACAGCTTTACGTCTCAAGAGGACGAGGCGGTAACCTTGGATGTGCTGTCTAACGATACCGATGAAGACGGCGATACATTATCCATTACCGAAGTAACAGCATCTACAGGCAATGTGATTTTGTTGCCAAACGGAGAATTAAGTTATCAAGCGCCTGCCAACTATAACGGCGTGGTCACTATTGAATACACCATTTCAGATGGTCATGGTGGTACTGATACAGCGCAGGTAACCTTAACTATCACTGCGGTGAACGATGCTCCTGTTGCCGTTGATGACACAGCAAGTGTTACCGAAGATGGCAGTGTTACTGTAACCGTACTAACAAACGATAGCGACGTCGACGGCGATGTACTAACGGTAACCATGGCAAGTACTGAGAACGGCAGAGTAGCGGTTAATAACGGCACTACTGTTACCTATACACCTGTTGCCAATGTAAATGGTGAAACAACATTTACCTACACTATCAGTGATGGCTTCGGTGGTACTGATACCGCGACGGTTACCGTAGTCATTGTTGCTATTAACGACGCGCCAGTAGCAAACAACGACCAAGCTAATGTAAGTGAAGACAGCAGTGTCATTATTAATGCACTTGCCAACGATACTGACATTGACGGCGATACGTTAATCATCACAGATGCAACGGCTAACTCGGGCACGGTAACCATTAGTAGTGATGGAAACATTGTCTACACGCCGCTGCCTAACTTTGTTGGAACGGCGATCATCACCTACACCATTTCAGATGGGAATGGCGGTGTAGCGAATGCACAAATTATGGTGACGGTTGAAAACGTGAATGATGCACCGACCCTTGAAGGTGGAGAAGTATCTACAAATCAAGACACGCCGCTTAGTATTAACGTGTTATCCAATGCAAACGATATCGACGGTGATACGCTCACTATTGCTAGCGCCGAAGCGACTAACGGCACCGTAGAAATCATCAATGGTGTTGTGACATTTACGCCTGCAGATGGTTTCCACGGCACTGCCACCATTACGGTGTGTGTGGCTGACCCTTCGGGCGCGCAAGCGTGTGCGACCTATACGGTAACGGTAATCGACACTAACGATGCGCCAACGGTGATGGACTTAACGTTCACAATGGAAGAAGACGCAACACTGCCAATTCGATTACAGGGTAGTGACGCAGACGGCGACGCGCTAACGTACCAGTTGGTAACATCACCAGACGGTGAGCTTGTTGGTCGCTTGCCTAGCGTATTGTATGCACCTGAAGCCGACTTTAGTGGCACAACAAGCTTTACCTATACCGCAAATGATGGTGAGGAAACCTCCAACGTAGGTACCGTAACCATCAACGTGAACCCCGTGAACGATGCGCCGGTTGCCCGTGATGATGAGATAACGTTGGGTAACTACAACCCAGTTGCAATTGATGTACTGGCCAATGACTCTGACGCTGATGGCGATACATTACGCATCATCGGTGCCCGCGTTGAATTAGGCGACGTTTCTTGGGCTGACGATTCACTTACCTATACGCCGCTTGAAGGTTTTGTCGGTGAAATAGTAATTGACTACACCATCACCGACCCTCAAAGCGAGGTTGCCCGAGCGTCAGTGATTGTAGATGTTATGCCTGATGATTTGGCCGACCGCCCAGTTATTGAAGTACCAGAAGACGTGTTTGTAGATGCTAATGCACTATTTACCAAAATCGACCTTGGCGTAGCGTCGGCTGTCGATAAATTTGGCAATCCGTTACCTGTGTCATTAGTAGATGGCCTTATCTTCTACGAGCCGGGTAATAATACCGCATACTGGCAGGCGACTGATGAAGACGGTTTAACTTCTGTGGCAAGCCAAGCTGTACGCGTACGTCCTTTGGTTTCTATCACTAAGGATCAGGTTGTGCTGGAAGGTCATGAAGTAGAATTTGGCATTCATCTAAACGGTACGTCACCAGTATATCCGCTAGAAATTCCATATACAGTAAGTGGTACGGCAGATAGCAGCGACCATGACCTGATTGATGGCGTCATCTTGATGGAATCAGGTAGCGATATAACGGTGAGCTTCAATGTGTTCCCTGATGCGGATATTGAAGGTATAGAGACGATCACAATTGAGCTTTCTGATGTGCTTAACATAGGTAATAAGTACATTCACGAAATTACAATTCGCGAAGATAACGTGAACCCTGATGTTGACCTGTTTACCGAGCAGGACGGCGAATCAAGAATTCTCGTTATCCCTACTGGTTCTGACGTGTTAGTCACCTCTACTGTTGACCATCCAGACCCAACCAATGAGTATGAATTTGTGTGGACATCACTGGATGCAGACATTGCAGATACCGATAGTGTTAATGACACCTTTACGTTTGATCCAAGTGGCTTGGACGTGGGGGTTTACCGAATTCGTGCAACGGTCACAGACGCAGATGACACGGCCTTTACAGACTCGGATACCTTATACATTCAGGTAGTTGATGCGTTACCTACACCTGCTGAACTTGATAGTGATGGTGACGGCGTGCCGGATGTTGTGGATGGCCTTGCAGATAGTGACAGAGACGGTATTTTGGATTACCTAGATCCAACGCCTGAGTGTAATGTGCTTCCACAAGAAGTGGCGTTTGTTGACGGCTATATGGTGGAAGGTGACCCAGGCGTTTGCTTGCGCCTAGGTAACTTCTCTGTAAGTAGTGAGCTCGGCGGCGCGAAAATCATTGATGGCGATATTGCCGGCGACGATGACATTGTCCCTGACCCAGAAGCGACAAATATTGGCGGCATTTTCGATTTCATTGCCTATGGTTTACCTGAAGCGGGTCAAACGCTGAATATTGTTATGCCACAGCTTAAGCCAATACCTGCAAATGCGGTGTACCGTAAGTTCACGCCTGAAAACGGTTGGGTAACGTTTACGGAAAACGCGAACAACCGGTTATGGTCTGTTGAAGGTGAGCCAGGCTATTGCCCACCTCCAGGCGGTGACTACTGGACAGAAGGCCTAACTGAAGGGCACTGGTGTGTGCAGTTAGAAATTCTTGATGGCGGTGTAGATGATGATGACGGTTTAGTTAACGGAACGATTGTCGACCCAGGTGGTGTGAGTGTCATGTTTAATGGCAATACACAACCCGTGGCAAATGACGATGCAGTAACTATCATTGTTGATGAGTCTGTAACTATTGAAGCCTTAAGTAACGATGCAGACCCAGATGGCGATGACTTGCGTATTACCTCTGCTACAACCACCTTCGGCACAGCTGTGATAGCGGGGGATACCATCGAATACACGCCTCCACTTGGCTTTATTGGCGAAGTGATTGTTAATTATGGTATCAGTGATGGAAACGGAGGTTCAGACCTGGGTGTAATTACGGTAACCATTATTGGTAACAATCCTCCACAGGCTGTAGACGATACTGTAACGATAGACGTTGACCAATCTGTAACCGTTAACGTGCTTGCCAACGACTTCGACGAAGATGGCGATAGTATTCGTGTTGTAAGTGCCCAGGCATCAATTGGTAGCGTATCTGTTAACCCTGACGATACATTGACCTTTACGCCGCCTGCTGCGTTTACGGGCAATGCTGTAGTCACCTATATTATTGAAGATACACAGGGCGGAACGAGCGAGGGTAGACTAACCATTACTGTTCAACCCGTGACGGTTAGAATTGAAAACTCTGGCGGAGGCGGTGGTAGCATGAACGCTATGCTGCTGATGTTACTGGTATTTGTTATGACATTGCGCCGCTTATTAGCGGCGCAAAGAAAGGGAGTAAAAGCGTGAGCGTAGCTAAGATGAATAGAACTTTTAGGTATGGGATTGTTAGCGCTGTTGCAATGGGAGCAATGTTTTCATTTCCAACCATGGCTCAGCAACCTAATAAAGAAAGGGATGCTTCCCCTTTTTTAGCTAGCAAAACTCAATGCTTATCTGAAGAGGATGCCTCAAAACTTTCTAAAGAATATGAAAAGTGCACTGCTAAACAGTTTTTCATAAGCGGGAGTTGGGGGAGCGCATCAGGAGATTTCAAGGAAAGCGATGTACAACAAGAAGCCGCAGAGCTAGGCTTTGATGTCTTCGACATAGATATTGATGACACCCGCAGTGCGTGGAAAGCGGTAGTAGGTACCAATATTACCGAAAACAGCTTTATTCAAGTCGGTTATACCGATTTAGGTGATGTATCGGCAGCATTTTCAACCACGACCAACGAGCCATCTCGCTTTTTCAGCGAGACATCGCGTATTCGCCCAACATCAGTAGATGGCTATACATTAAGTGTAGCCTATCAGTTTTTACGTCATGAGGACTGGTTTTTACATGCGCATGTGGGCTTATATTTTTGGCAAGGTAATTACGATTCGTTAGATGTGTTTGAGGATACAGCCCTACTTCAAGACGTTGATGATGAAGGCACGGATTTGTTCTATGGCATTGGCGCTAACTGGCGTATCCACGATGATTGGGTTGCAACGATTGAGTATGAACGTTACGACATAGATGATAATGCTACTGACCTCGCGTCCGTTGGCATTAGCTATTTGTTTTAATATTTGCGGTCTAAGGCCTAAACTACTCGCAAACAAACTCAAGGAAGGGAGGGGAAACGCCTCTCTTCCTTAGATCTACTTTTCCGATATAACATGCTTTCTCAGCCATAAGTTGTTATCGTGTGGGATACTCTACGGAACACACGACGAAAGCTCGCTTTCTTGATACTTGGCGCAAAGTAATGCAAACAATTGACAATACCCCTACAACGCTTCAAAACTGTGAAGATGAAGCTATCCACTTGATTGAAAGCGTACAAAGTTTTGGGTATGTCATAGCCATTAACCCTAGTACCAAAAAAATTCAGGTGGTGAGCGAGAACATCAATGACATGTTCAACGTAGACGTCGTTCCCGGTGAAACACTTATCACTGAACTGATTGACATTCCCTCTCCTGAAGCGCGCACATTCCAGACAATTCACGATGCTGTAAAAGGCGGAAATGTACGCCACGCCTACCAGTGGAAGTTTGCTGAAAATGCGCTCCATCTCAAAGATTGGGAGAAAGAGGGCAGTGGTGTTGCCTTCGATTCTAATGGCCTGTTGGTTATAGAGCTTGAGCCAACCCCTCAACTAAGCTTTGAGGCGGCGCAGCAATGGGTGCCAATGGATGTAGATATTCGCGCATTGTTACCCAATGTCGATGACCGCGACTCCATAGGGGATGTTGCCGATGCTATCGCTCAGGTATTTAAGCAATACATAGGTTTCGACTCGGTCATGGTTTATCAGTTTGATAAAACCTACTGTGGTGAAGTGATTGGCGAAGCCGCAAGTGCAGATTCTCGCTCATTCAAAGGGTTGAAGTTTCCCGCTTCGGATATCCCCAGTCAGGCCCGTGAACTGTATCTAAAAAATCGAGTGCGCTGTGTCTACGATGTAGAAGAGCAAGTTATAGGCCTTAAGCCTTCGGTTAAAGAGGCTGAACGTCCGCCATTGGATTTATCAATGTCAATGGTTCGCTCTGTTTCGCCTATGCACATTGCCTACCTTAAAAATATGGGGATCCGCTCTTCATTTTCAGTTTCGCTTGTTTTTGAGGGTAAGCTGTGGGGATTGTTAGCATGCCACAACAGTGAACCGGCTTACATCGACCAGAAGAAACGTTTAGTTTGCGAATCATTAGGTCACCTTTATGCCTGGCAGCTTCACACGAAAGCACTACATAAAAAGAAAGAGCAATTTCAAATTCGCCAACGCAAGCTGAACTATATTGTTCACCAGCTTACTTCATTCACGAACCCGCTTGAGGCCATCACGCAGAAAGAAGGAGACTTACTGGATGTTGCTGATTCGTGCGGTATGGCGGTGGTTACCCCTACGGGCAACTATCTGGTTGGTAAGACTCCCACAGAGAAAACCTTGGCAAAATTACTCGAAAAATTTGCCATTAGCGGCTCTGAGCAGTCCATTGCCATAAACCGATTAACAAATGAAATTTTAGATAGCGGCGACCTAAACGGCATTCGAGGCATGTATATTTCCTGCGTGTCTTCAAAACTGGGCTACTACACGGTTTGGTTTAGAGAGCAGAAAGACAAGACCATTCGTTGGGCGGGTCGCGATGCGGCCAGAAAAGATATTGGAAAGTCTCTTACCCCTCGTAATTCGTTTGATATGTATTTGCAAAGTGTCGCTGATGAATCGGTAGAGTGGACCGAAGATGACCAACTAATCATTGAAGGTTTTGATCATCTGTTTATACCTTACGCGCTAAGCTTAAAAGCGTCGCTCGATAAGCAAATTAGTAAATTAGAAGAGCTGGATAAAGCGAAAGATCAGTTTCTTGCCAGCATTTCTCACGAGCTACGTTCACCACTTAACTCCATTGTGGGGTGGACCGATTTAGCGCTTATGGATGTCGGCAATGTGGACAGAATGACTGATGCCCTTGGCGTGATAAAGCGCGCGGCATCAACTCAGGCAGCACTGATCAACGACATTCTCGATTTATCCCGCATTATTTCAGGTACGATGAAGCTCAGTACCCATTCGCTTAATATCGCTGGGTCAATATCTGAAGTTGCTAAATCTTTCGAGGCTGGGTTTGCGAGCAAGAATATTCAGCTATCGATAAATTGCGAAGACGATCACACGCAAATTCTGGGTGACAACCTACGTATTAAACAGGTTATCAATAACCTGTTGAGCAATGCGCTTAAGTTCACGTCGAAAGGCGGTACTGTGCATGTAAGAGGTCGAAGAGAGCATTCGAACTACCTTTTCCGCGTTAAAGACAATGGCAAAGGTATGACGCGCGAACAGCTGTCTCATGTTTTCGAACGTTTTTATCAGGGCAAAAACGAGCACAACAAACATGGGTTGGGCTTAGGCCTGTCTATTGTGAAAAGTTTAGTAGAGATGCACGGTGGTGAAATTTATGCTGAAAGCGACGGACCTAATACGGGAACAACGTTTTACGTAACGCTGCCTATTGCGCCGCTTAATTTGCACGACGACATTATTGAAACTAAGAACTCTGAAATTAGCGACCTGACAGAGTCTTTGCGTTTGAACGGCTTACGGATTTTAGTCGCAGAAGATGAGCAAGACGCCCGTGATTTTATAAAGCTGTTTCTAGAATCTAACGGCGCGCGAGTTAATGTTGTGAAGAACGGCCTGTTAGCATGGAAAGAAATTAACGATATGCCAGAAGCCTTCGATCTTCTGCTATCGGATATTGGTATGCCGGAAATGGACGGGCTAGGTTTAGTTTTAAAAATAAGAGCCAGTGAAATACCAGAAATTGCAAAGCTTAATGCCGTAGCACTGACCGCTTATGCCTATACATCTGATCGCGTTAAAGCACTTAAAGCTGGCTTTAACAACTATGTGTCAAAGCCGGTCGATGGCGAAGAATTGCTGACTATTCTGGAAATGTACTTGCCAGAAACGACACACTAACGCTGCCGACCCCCCGTCTTTTTTGCAACCTTTGATCAGCGGTATTACGAAGATAGAGCGCGAAGATAGAACGTTAACAAAGCTGACGCATATCTTTGAAAAGGTCGTTTAGTTTAAGCAATGACAGGTATGCTTTTTAGTGTAGAAGTCGCGTAGTCGACTTCGTGCTTCTCTACCTAATTTAATGCCTTTCAAAGTTAAAGTTCACCGAAGTCAAAACTCATCTACCAGCGGCGAAGTAGTAGCTGGTAGGTGGTTTTATCTAACAGCGACTCGCGAGGCGACGAACTTTCTTTATCAGGAAGGGCAGCACGCGCTTCCTCAAGCGATGCATATCTATCCCCGTCAATATAAAACGCGCTAGCTTCAGATGTAGGTTTACCGTCAAGGGAATAGGCGGTGTTTAACAAGTCTGACGTGGTAGTTATGTTGCTGTGCCCGATAAAGTCGGCAACGCCATCGCCATTCACATCTTTGGTGAGCCAAGCTAAATCAAGTGGCTGATTCAATTCCCCCGAATTCTGCATTGTCGACACAGCCTGGTTGAATTGCGCAATAATCCTTTCAGCGTTAGCAACATTTTTGCTGATAGCTATTTGAAATCCGGTTTTTGCTAATGGTTTTGCTGAAAAGTGCAGGGTTTCTTCATTATCGTTAGCCAGCAGTATGTTTAGCTCGCGCGCAAGCAGCTGGGTGGTAATTAAGTAAGGCGCTCTATCGTCGGCAAGTTGGCGAAATGCATCAAACGTAGTGGGGTTGCGTGACCACTTTATATCTTTCAGCAGTCTGAATGATGGCGTATTCGCAAAGCGATTTTCAATAGCGACCCGGTTGTCTTTTAAATGAGGAAAAAGCTTTATTGCCTCAACGTCCGCCTCTTTACTTACCGCGTAAAGGTAAATGGGTAAATAGATATCGGATAGAACATAGTTGCTGCTGTCCTCGCCCAAATTAACGTAGGCAAATTCACCGTCTAGCTTACCTGTCAGTACAGAACTGCCCAAAAAAGCTTGTCGCATAACCTGAAGTTGGATATCCAGCTCCGCCTTCTGAAACACCTTTTCGAGCAGTGTATTAACTCGAGCAGGCTCCCCATCGTCGCTTATGTAGGTCTCGAAGGAAGCTGCACCTAATTTGGTAGGGGCGGCATGTAATTGCGAAACATTAAAACAACAAAGGACTAGGCTTATGCCTAATAAAGAAAGACGTTGAGTGAAAATAGAGAGCGAGAACGCGCTGAATCTTACCAAAGGTGAACTCCGAACTGCCGTCATACATTTACTACACTGTAATGCAGTTAGTCGCTTAATTCCAATAAACACGTACTGGCTTAAATTAACAAAATGTAAGCGACATCAATATATTGAGTGTAGTGTCCACGTTTATACTAGCTTTTATTGAGTAAAGTCATTCGTGACGATAAGCCGGTTTCATTACCAGCTTAACGTCACGAACTTGATTGCATGCATATACGCACGCTTAACATAGGCGCTCAATAAAAACGTTTATTCTCCAAAGCTTCCCGCAGGACCTGGATAAACCACTACGCTTTCAACACCGTCCTTGTTAACGCTGGCTACGCCAAAGAAGTAGTTGTCGATAACAACGTTCTCAAGCATGGCCTCGGTGACGTTACCCACATATTTACTGTATTCCCATTGCGGAGCATCAGTATGACGCCAGTATACTTTGTACCCTTTAAGTTGAGGGTTCTCTTCAGCGTCTAGGGCATCCCACTTTAAAAATGTTGAAGGTTGAACTGCACCGGCAATTTCTACATTTGCAGGTGGATTCGGTGCCCACGCCATTGCAGCAAGTGAAACAGCATTAAGGCCAGTAAGTTTGGCAGCGTAATCAAAGTCGACGCCATCCAAGGTGTCACCATAGGCAATACCGTCTTCTACGCGAAGATCTTGATGCTGGCGGGTGTAGTTTTCGTTAGTTTCCATAATACGAATACCCGGGTAGCCCAAGTCGTTGAACGGGCGATGATGGCCGCCACGACCAAAACGGTCCAAACGATAAATCACCATCGTGTCTAAGTTCTCAATATACTGATCGGCAATTTTATCGATGTAACGGGCAAGGTTACGGCTTGGTGAGTCAACTTCACCCCCAGTGAAACGTCGCATGCGTGCTTCTTTATCCGTTTCGGTTACGCGTGTACCTTCAGCAAACAAGCGAGCGGTGGTGTTGTTAATCACACCGTTAACCCCTTCGATATTGCCTATCATGTCATTATTGAGCACGGCTTTAATTCGCCAGCCGTCTTCCTTGGCTTGGTTTGCCATAATACGCCCGCCGAAAAGTCCTTGCTCTTCGCCAGATAAAGCAGCATACACGATACTGCCGTTAAACTTGTATTTGGATAGTACTCGCGCAGCTTCTAGGGTACCGGCAACACCAGAGGCGTTGTCGTTTGCCCCTGGTGAGTCAGAGGTGAAGTCCATTACATCAGACACCCGTGAATCGATGTCGCCTGACATGATGACGTAACGGTCTGGATCGGTGGTACCGCGTTGTATCGCGATAACGCTAACCACTTCTACTGGGTCGGGAATACGTTTTTCTCCGCTGATGACTTCCGACTGGTAGTACACTTCTAAGCAGCCACCACACTCGGCTGAAATTTTATCAAATTCAGATTTAATCCAACGTCGCGCAGCACCAATACCACGAGTATCGGACTCGGTTTCAGAAAGGGTATGGCGTGTACCAAAGTTCACCAGCGTAGTAATGTCTTTTTCAATGTTTTTAGCAGAGACATTTTTGGCAATATCGTAAAGTGCTTGCTGCTGCTCGGTATCAGCAAAGGCTGTAGTAGATAGTGTTAGTGCAATTGCGGGAGCGATTTTTCTTAATATTAGGTTCGTAAGATAACAGGGCTGTGATTTATTCATTATTTTCTCCATGTTCTGCAAAGACCATACTGAATGCGTCGAAAATGGACAATGAATATCGATGTAATTAACTTTATTTAAGAGGAATACAATATATCGGCACGTAACACTCCGTGCCGATATACATTTACGATTTAAAAGATCTAAGCCTATTTAAAAGTCGAAGTAAACCATACCGTAGGCGGTAACATCATCATTTTTAAGCGACTCAAGATAATCATTCGTGCTTTGCACATCATAAGCTTCCAATCCTATATAACCCGACGCTGGCTCTTCATCAAAGTTAAAGTTTGCCGATAGGGGAAAGTCGACACCCTCTATGTCTAAGTTATCTAAAATAGCAAGAGAACCCTGACTTGGTGTGGTTAGTTGGAAGTAATAGAGACGATCACCAGAAGAATCATTCCCAGACAAGGTAACGGTTACAGAGTCCGCTCCCACTGAAGAAAGGTCATAACTTTCATCATTAAAGAATGTTAAAACTTGTTGGGAAAATAAGTCGTAAGACATCAATGATAAGTCTAATGACTCAGAGTGGTTTGATGGAAGTGTTACCTGAGCGCCCGTGTAAATAGATACTTGAACATCTGTGCCTTCGGAGCTGAAGCTGTCGAACTCGAAATTGTAAGCATCGATATACGTTTCAGGTGTGTCAAAGATAGGAACTGAAGATGAAAGTTCAGCAACATCCCAAACTTGCACATTATCAGCATAATGCATCCAGCCATCTTTTAGGCCGCGTAGTGAAACGCGCAGACTTGAGTCACTGTTGACGTTATTATTGAGCACCGAAAAAGGTACTTTTCTGACAAGCTCTGCATTACTTACTACATATGTTTCATCGAAACTGTAATCACTAAGAACAGCAGTGTAATAGGTTTCAGCAGGGTATTCCTGTGCACTGGTTAGCGTGAGAGCAATGTCTGGCCACTCTCCGCCAATGGGTCGACAAACATTAGCTTCAGCCAACCAGTCTGTGTCATTGATATCGAAAATATTAGACGATGTTGTGGTAGAGACAACGACGCTGGCCATAGGCGAGGCAACAGGAACTTGACTAATATCGAATGTTACGTTGTTACATTCGCACGAGTCTTCATTGGCGAAGCCTTCAGCGATAATGCGTGTGTTTTTGATTTTATCGGCGGTAATGTCTACGTAGGTATGAACGCGAGGATAGGCAGTTTCTCCCCAATAACCTACACTTAGCATAGTGTACGTTGCAACACCGGAATAATCGATAGCGATATTTCCTTCATCATCAGCTTCATAGACAGCAGCTACTGCACCGCTGTTGTCATGGCGAACAACCATGGCTTCAGTTTGAGGTATTATCTCACCGCATGAACTAAAGTAACTTGCACTAACCACATGCTCATAGTTTGAAGTAGGCGGTGTACTTCCATTGTCGTTAGTTGGAGGTTGTGAAGAGCTACCACCGCCACATCCGGCAATAGCGGCCGCTAAGCCTGTTATTAGCAGTTGTTTGTTGTACTTCATATATTTTTCTGAAAGACATAATAGTAGGCTGACGCATGTCCAAGCAGCGCGGAGTGCCGAAATCAAACTGGTTACCCTACCAATGCTTTCAATTCCTTTTGTTTTACTATTTGATTTGTTGGTTGAGTCTTGATGTTAGCAGTTTTTTAGAAATGAAAATAGACGGCGCTTATCAGATTTAATTTATGTAAGAAGATAGGGTTAGTGTGCGAAATGCCATGTTGACCATATATAGTTTTGTATGGTCAACATGACGGGCTAGAGGTAGATTTTATGCACACGACATGAGTATGTTTTGCTAGTACTTACCTTGCACGCTTAAATAAACGCAAACGCGTCGCCAAACAGGTTCTCAACTTTTAAGCCGCGTTGTGTAAAATCATCGCGTACAACTTTGGCCATTTCAAAACGACCTGCAACGTAAACCTGAATATTGGCAAAGTCAGCGTGGTCTGCCATTACCGCATGGTGTACCCAGCCCGTTCTGCCTTTCCATTCGTCGCATGCAAACTCGACAACCGGCACAAAAGTGAAGTGATCGTTAGTTTCAGCGAGCTCAGTTAGCTTGTCAGCTAAATACAAATCAGACGCGTGTTTTCCACCCCAATAAAGGGTAAGTGGTGTCTTATCACCGCTGTTAAGATGCTCTTGCAGAATAGAGTAGGTATATGAGAAGCCAGTACCACCAGCAATAAGCACCATAGGCAGGCCATTACTTTGCAAAAAGGCATTGCCATTACCTACGTTTACGGTAATTTCGCCATCCGCACGCATGCGCTCTAGCACTTCACCAGCGTAGCTGTTGCCAGGCTCTGCGCCAATGTGTAATTCAATGCGGCTATTATCAAATGCGGCATTGGCAATAGAAAATGGACGCATATCTTTTTCGCCCATTACCACCATGGCGTACTGACCCGCCTTAAACTCAACAGGGCTTGCTGGCGTTAACTCAACTTTTTGAACCACTTCGGTTAAAGGCGTGATGCTTGCAACCTTACACTTAATTTCTGACATGTATTCTCTTCTAACCTTCTTGCTTAGCGTGTCGCCTTTTCGTGCGCTTAAGAAAAGCGCATGCTTCAATACAAAATAAATAGCGCTAAAAATAGTCGCTACATAATACCAAGACTGTCCCAAATATCATCAACGCGTTTTTTAACGTCTTCGTCCATCACAATAGGTACGCCCCATTCTCGGTCGGTCTCGCCCGGCATTTTATTGGTGGCGTCCATTCCCATTTTAGAACCTAGCCCTGAAACGGGGGACGCAAAATCCAAGTAGTCGATAGGCGTATTTTCTATCATTACCGTGTCGCGGGCTGGGTCCATACGGGTGGTGATGGCCCAAATAACATCGTTCCAGTCACGCGCGTTGACGTCATCATCGCACACTATCACAAATTTGGTGTACATGAACTGGCGCAAGAACGACCATACACCCATCATCACCCGTTTCGCATGCCCAGGATACTGTTTCTTCATCGTCACCACTGCCATACGGTAAGAACATCCTTCAGGCGGTAAGTAGAAGTCGACAATTTCAGGGAACTGCTTTTGCAAAATAGGCACAAACACTTCGTTTAGCGCAACACCTAAAATAGCTGGCTCATCGGGTGGACGGCCAGTATAGGTTGAATGATAGATAGGATCTTTACGGTGGGTAATATGAGTAACGGTAAATACAGGGAAGTCATCGACTTCATTGTAATACCCGGTGTGATCCCCGTATGGACCTTCAGGTGCTGTTTCATCTTGTGCAATATAGCCCTCAAGCACAATCTCGGCACTGGCAGGTACTTGTAAGTCGTTACTAATAGACTTAACCACTTCGGTTTTATCGCCTCGAAGTAAGCCCGCAAAAGCATACTCGGAAAGAGTGTCTGGTACAGGGGTAACCGCACCTAGAATAGTAGCGGGGTCTGCGCCAAGTGCCACAGATACCGGGTAGGGTTCGCCCGGGTGTGTTTGACACCACTCTCGAAAATCAAGGGCGCCCCCACGGTGTGACAACCAGCGCATAATAAGTTTGTTTTTGCCGATAACCTGCTGACGGTAAATGCCCAGATTCTGACGCTTCTTATGCGGCCCTTTAGTAACACTCAAACCCCATGTTACCAAAGGCGCAGCGTCACCGGGCCAGCAGCGCTGTACCGGAATTTTTGATAAGTCTACGTCGTCACCGGTAAGCACCACTTCCTGACAAGGGGCTTTTTTAAGGACTTTGGCTGGCATATTAAGCACCTGCTTAAATACTGGCAGCTTCTCCCAAAGATCTTTCAGCCCTTTAGGCGGCTCAGGCTCTTTCAAATAAGCCAGTAGCTTGCCTACTTCACGCAGTGCTTCAACAGACTCTTGACCCATGCCCATAGCTACGCGCTCTGGTGTACCAAATAAATTTGCCAATACGGGCATGTCGTGATTTTTAGGGTTTTCAAATAACAGTGCAGGGCCGCCAGCACGCAACGTCCTGTCGGCAATTTCTGTCATTTCAAGGTCGGTATCAATGGGCTGGGTAATGCGTACCAATTCACCTTTAGCTTCTAGCTGGCGAATAAAGTCGCGTAAATCTTTGTACTTCATCAGTGCAGGTGCATCCACAAACTCAATTTATGGCAAGAATATACTATTTAGCGCCAAAGTCCGATCAGTAAGCGCTGTGTTTACACGATTAAACGTTTTACAGATAAATTACGCTTTACAGAGGTGCCATTTGGGTGTGATATAAGAAAGCGTTAAAAATATTAACAAATCTAGGGCTAATAGTGCTTTGGTGTGTGCGCTTCGGTATAGGTTGTTACCATAGTGCTTTGCTGAGGTGTTTTACAGTGGCCAGCGTGCTAAATCCCTACTAACCCTTTTGCCTAAGGTGGTTACATGAGTTCATTCGATCAGGACATGTTAGACGAATTAAATTTGTTACTGAAGTTTCCAACAGACAGCCTACTTCAAGGTTTAAAAATTCATCACGATGCCAGCCAAAGCATGGTGAACGCAGCATCCAGGCTATACTCCAAAGGCCTAATCACCCAGCCAGACGGTGGTTACCTAACTGATTTAGGTATTGACCTAGCCGATCACGCCCGCCATATCCAATCGGCCATGTGCCCACGAAAAAGTAGCCACTAAAAGCAAGATGCTGGCGTACGGTTAAATGCAGGTGGTCAGCATAAGGTTGAAAGCAGATATTAGCTGGCCGCAGACGCTCATGTGTCCATTCGTAAAGAAAAGCATGTCTTGGTTAAGATAATCTATAATTAGTCGATACCTTAACTAAGACATTGTAATCAACACATACTCTTTTGCTATGAAACGTATTCTACACACAGCCTTATTTATCTGCGCGACTGTCACGGGTTTTTGCGCTCATGCTCTTGAAGGGGAAACGATTGAAGAGCTTCGCGCAGTTCAGCTTTACAGCCAAGATGCCTTAATCGATATGATTAATGCTAATACGCATTTAGACAAAGTAGTGACTGATCGATGCCAATTAGTACAAGACATTGAAGCGCGTGCAAACGTGTTGAAAGTACCGGCCTACCAGTTTTTATGGGGAGATATGCTGGCGTGGGGCGTGTGCGTAGACGCTGAACCTGCCCGTGGTATTGGTTATATGGAAGATGCCGCGAATCAAGGTTTGCCAGCAGCACTAGAGCAATTGGGGCGTTACTATGCAAAGGGCACGCTTGTGCAGCAGGATAAATCTCGCGCCGTAGTGTATTTACGTGAAGCCGCTGCGCTTAAAAACCTAAAAGCGCAAATTCACTTGGTTGAGTTGTTTTTGGACGGTTATGGCAGTCCTTACGATTATGAAGACGCGTACCACTGGCTTTATAACTCAGTGACCAACGATAAAAAGCAGCATCAGCAAATTGCGTCTTACCTCGCTCGCTTAGAAAAATTAATGCACCCGAAAGCCGTGCGAGAGGCAAAGCGGCCTTTGGATAGTTAAAAGCCACAAGCGGCGAGGTGATAACGAACACCTGCAGGCAACTAAAATCTTTAGGGCAGAAAGGCTGGAAAACACAACAAGCCAGCTTCGGCAAAAGTGTATTTATATCCGTAGCACATCTATGTCTTTACGTAGGCTTAACGCTTACGCCAGCCAGTAAGCATAGGGCGAACTAACTGAATATTACCCATACGTTGTACAGCAAACACGGAAGCAATATGCACCAACACACAGCCGTACAATACATCAGCCATAATACTGTGTATCCATTCCAGCGTGCTATTCCCAAACAGTGCGTCTATTTCTTCCATCATAAAACCGGTAATACCTAACCCAAGCAAAAGGGCAATAACTGCCATCACCATAAGCCAGCCAAAAGGATTGTGGCCATGAGTACGTGGGATTTGTTTATGCTTTAAGTGCTGGAGGTGTTCTCTAAAGGCCTGCTTGCTTAGCGAAATAGCGGAGAAGCTAGCGTAAGCTGTGGAGCCCTTTTTGTTGGGATTAGCTGAATATAAGCCCCAAGCAACGCGTATAGATATAAGCGCTACGCCCACATAGCCCGCGATTTCATGAAAAAGCCGGCCCGGCTCTACAATAAAGTAGTTGGTGATAAAACTTGCAACAATGCCCCAGTGGCATACGCGCACTACCCAATCCCAAACATAAATATCTGAACCCGTGTCTTTAGCTTTGTGCATTACGTGACTTTCTCAGGGTAAAACAAAAACGCTGCAATAGTTTGCAGCGTTTTTATCAAGTTTTAAAGCAAGCGTTCGATGAACCGTTTGCTAAACAGAATTTAGTGCATTTCTTTTTTAACAATGCTGCCATCAACAGGGTTAAAGTAAATCTCTACTTTGTTCTCTTCTTTATCGAAGCCGTAGATTTCGTAGCAGTTACCGCCTGTCACTTTAAATTCGTTGATTTTGTAGCCTTGCGCTAACAGCTGAGCCTGAAACGCATCTTGGTTTTGCCATTCAGCTTCCGGCGCAGTAGTACACTGAGTGGTGCCGTGCTCTGCACTACATGCGCTTAATAAGGTCGCGGCGCCAATAGCAGCAGCCATCATTAGTTTTTTCATTGCAGTCTCCGTTTCGCTTTTTATTTAAAAGTTCTTTCTATCCTACTTAAATATTGTACTGACATTGTTCTTTTGTGCATAGAGGTTGCACAACTTTGTTGTACAGAATTGAGTTCTGTTTGGTTTTATAACGGGGCACAGAATGCTTGTCACAAAATTGCCTCCGACATGTCACGGATAGTTCATCGAACCGTCTCAAAAGCATTCTACATTTTTGGGCTTTGATATTTCTAAACACTAGGCAATGTCGCCAATCTATCGGCGAAATGTTTAAAAAAATACATAAAACACCCAATAAGCACACAAAAGGAATGATTTGATGCGTCCTCTGTACCCACGAACGGTTTACCCACGCTCTCTGCTTGCCACAACAATTGCATTTGCACTATCAAGCGCCGCAATTGCACAAGAAGTAGCGCTCGACACAGAAAACGAACATAACTATATAGAAGAGATTACGGTAACCGCACAAATGCGTGAGCAGTCCGTTATGGATGTGCCTGTTACTATGGATGTAATAGGTAGCGAGTTCTTAGAGCGCACCAATATCATGGAACTTGATGAGCTTTCTCGTATTTTACCTAACGTTCAAATTCAAGAGCAGGCTGTAAGCTTACCGTCCTTTAATATTCGAGGCGTGACTGACGACGTATCTTCGGTGTCGGCAACGCCTCGCATCTCTGTATATCAAGATGGCTTTGATATCAGTAAAAAGACGGTAGCCAGCGTCGCGCTTTTTGATATTGCGCGCGTAGAGGTTTTAAAAGGCCCCCAGCCAACCTTGTTTGGTGTAGCGGCAGCCAATGGTGCGGTAAGTATTCATTCCAATCTTCCCACCTTCGAACAAGAAGGCAAGGTACAGGTTGGCTATAACTCAGAGCAAGGGCAAGAACTTGAATTCATGTATAACCAGCCTATTAACGACAACCACAGTTTTCGTGTAGCAGGTCTTTATCGCGAAATGGACGGCATTGTAGAAAACAATGCCTGTAGCGCTGACTCCTATTACGGTAATGCAAATATGTACAACCATCTTGGTGAAGAAGTGCCGTGCAACAGCGAAGATCTTCAGGGTGTTTCAGTACAAGCACTACGTGCAACATGGCGAGCGAATTACGATCAGCTTGAAATCATTGCGCGCGCAGCCATGGAGTATAACGACCAGCCGGGCATTGCCTTCAAATCAGGCTCTATCGCCCCCAATGGCGGAGATACTAGCCCTTTTACTGATGCCGAATTTAGTTTAGGCAGTGAACTAGGCATTGAACGAACGCTTCAAGCTTATGATTTAACCGTAAACTACGATTTCAACCAAATGCTTAGCCTACACGCCGACGCATACTATAAAGATGTAGAGGTAAGCGAGGGATTTGACGCCGACGGTTCTGCTTTGCGTATTCAAGATGCCTACTTCGATAACGACGCTACGCTTAAAGGTGCGTCAATGCGTTTAGTGTATGACTCGGGTGATAAATTGGCCGCATTTGTTGGTGCGTCGATCACCCAAGACGATTCTATTTTGCCCTACTATGTGATGGTCGACCCATTTGTACGTGGTACCTTCGATGCGGTTAAAGCACAGCTTGAGGCCACCTCAAACATTCCGCTAAATCAGAATATCGCTACTGACGCATCGTTAGAAGAAATAGAAGCACTGCGTGCGATGTTAGTGTCGCAACTGTTTAATGAAGATGGCTCTCCTATTTCTAACCCTGCACTGCCGCCTATTATGATACAAGGGCCGTTTATATTTGAAGCTGAACTTGATATAGCGTCTTATGTTGCTGAGGTGTCGTATTTTGTTACCGACGACATCAACATTACTGCTGGCGTGCGCTATATCGACGAAACACGTTATACCCGTAATACTTATACTACTGCAGACGGTGCATTTACGTTCGATGCCGAGCGCGACTTTGACGATACCCTGCCGCGCTTTGCCGTAAGCTATGATGTTAATAACAACTGGAACGTATACGCAAACTACGCTAGGGGACGACGTTCACCAGTTGTGGATGCTAATGCAGGTGGCGTTAATGTGACTAAACCTGAAATAGTAGACAGTTACGATTTAGGTATTAAATACCAAAGCGCGAACTTCCTGTTCTCAGGTGCTATTTTCACCTACGAATACAGCGATTATCAGCAAAGCTTTACCGACGCAGAAACCTTACAGTCTATTACTGTAACGGTAGGCGACTCGACCATGTCGGGTATTGAAGGCATGGCGACCTATAACTACAGCGAGACGCTGACGCTAACAGCAAGCCTTGGTTTCCTTGACGCTGAATTTGCAAACAATACTGCTGATGGATCTGAGTTCCAATACGGTGGCAATAAGTTCCGCTTAGCGCCAGAAGTTAGCGGCGCGATAAACATCAACAAAGTATTCAATATAGACAGTTTTGACATTGATGTTAACTGGCTTACCAGCTTCCAGTCAGAAGTGTTTTTTGAAAGCAGCAATTACCCTGGTCTTTCTCAAGATACTTACTCACTGACTGATGTATCGGTGAAGCTGCTTCAAGACAACAGCAAGTTTGCCTATGAGCTTTACGTGAACAACCTGTTTGATAAAGAATTCTTGATTGATGCTGGTAATACGGGCGGTGGATTGGGTATACCTACCTTCGTACTCGGAATGCCACGCATTGCTGGTGTGCGTGTTTATTACGAGTTTTAAGGTTGGCAAGGAGTAAACGCGCTGCATTCAATTAAGCGCGTTTACTTATTTAATTAAAAAATGACTTCATAAAGTAAAGCCGCAAGCATGCGGCTTATTCCGTCTTAATATATAGCCTTTATCAAGCGTTTATCTCATAGCTATGCGTATTAACCACTTTGCCTGCTTTGGTCAAAATCGCATCAACATAGTGCCACGTTGCTTTTGCGCTATCTTGGCTAACGGTTAAAGTCATGAACCCGCGCTGGTGGAGGTTACAGTACTGCAAATCTTCTATAAGAAGCGGTAGGTCGTCTGCAAGGGTTTTAGCTTTCTCATCCCCCATGCTTAGGTAATGTTCCATACCGGGTGACGTCACGCCTGGTGTGGCAAGTTCAACCCCTACCTCTGTACCATCTTTAAGGGTTAATTTGTTGTGCCAAGCATTATGTGTATCACCTGCAAGGGCAATAACTGGCTTGCCGATGGACTTAAGCTGCATCAGCACCTGTTCCCGCTCAACAGGGTAACCATCCCACGCGTCTAGGTTATATGGCATTACGGTATTAATAAGCGCCTGCTCTTGTTCACTGAGTGCGCCACCTTGCATTTGTTTGCGTTTAATATTCGCAAGTTTGTGTGCATGGGCCGGTATTGCTTTGCGTTCAACGCCATTAAAAATAGATACAGGGAAAAGCATGCGGCCTATTAATAGTTGTTGCCCTAACACCTGCCATTTAGCCTGGCTTTGCTGCATAGACGAATGTAGCCAGTTGCGTTGGGTTTCACCTAAAAGCCCACGACTAGGATTACTGATATCTTTCATAAAGCCAGCTTGGTCAAACGCTTTTGTTTCAGCATCGCGATAGTCGCCGTACTCAAGCTGTTTGTCGCGAGCAAGAACGCGGGTGTCGAGCATGTATAAGTCAAGAAGTTTACCAAAAGTAAACTGACGATAAATTTCTAAGCGCTCGGTGCCAAAAGGTGGGCGAATGGGTAGCCATTCATAATAAGCTTGAACTGCCGCTGCACGACGGGCATAAAAATCTCCTTCATCCGCTTGGTGATTTTCAGCACCGTCTTTATAGGTGTCGTTAGTAATTTCATGGTCATCCCACACAACAATAAACGGCTTGTTTTGGTGTAATGCCAACAGGCCTTCATCCGTGCGATACAGTGCATAGCGATTGCGATAGTCGGTGAGTGTATAAAGCTCGGTGTCGTTATCAGGTGCATAGGTTCGGCCAATCTCTTTTGCGTGCTCAGTGGCGTAGCCTTTGCCATCGTATTCATAAATGTAGTCACCAAGGTGTAATACATAGTCGATATTGTTGTTTTGCGCTGCCTCCATGTATGGCGTGAAAAAGCCAGCAGGGTAGTTAGAGCAGGAAAATATGCCGAACGTAACGTCAGACACATCGGCTTCGGGCAGCGTGCGGGTTTCGCCCACAGGGCTTATATTATTGGCACTTTTAAAACGGTAAAAATAACGGTTAGCCGGACTAAGGCCTGTTACGTCTACCTTTACGGTAAAATCATGGGTTGCTTTCGCTTCAGCTATCCCGCTGCTTACTATGTCAGTAAAGTCGGCATCGCTTGCCATTTCCCATAAAATATCGGCCTTAGCTAAACCTGAGTTTGAGTCCGAGCCTGGGCCTGCACCAGAGTCTGGCACGGCGCGCGTCCAAATAATCACGGCGTCTTTTAATGGGTCTCCACTCGCCACACCATGGGTAAAGGTTGCGTTGGTTTGTGGTTGGCTGTTTGCTGAAGTGCTAACGGTACAGCCTGCTAGCCCTGTAGACACTGCTACGCTCGCGCCTGCGAGTGACGACAGCTTTATAAACGATCTTCTATCCATATGCCTGCTCTTTATAAGGTTTGTAAGGTATCCGGTGATGTCATTGTTTTGTTGAACGCTCATGCAACAAAAACGAAAACCCATTTTTATACTGAGTGTTTGTGACATAGAGATGTCAGGCTGAGAATCCATAATAACAGTCAATGTTTTACTGCAAATACTGTTATACTGTGCAGCAAATAACCACATGAACCAAAAATGGTTTATGTTCTAAACAATCATATTTATGTTTTCTACAGGGCTTTGAAGAACTAAGCCACAAACGAAAACACGTTGAACAAAATACGAAAGGTAAATTTAAAATACATGAGTGATGATCCGCATTATCAGCGCGAGAAAGAAAAGTACGAAAATCCGGTAGCCAGCCGCGAATATTTAATGAGTTTATTAAAAGAGCACGACAAGCCGTTGTCGTTTCTTGATATCTGTAACTTGGTGAACGCCTTCGACGAAGATGCGCGAATTGGAATTCAGCGCCGACTACGTGCCATGGAGCGCGAAGGTCAGGTGCAATTTACCAAGCAGAAAAAATACATTCTCCAAAACCGTGATGAACTCATTAAAGGCAGAATTATTGGTCACCGTGATGGCTACGGCTTTTTGCGTCCTGAAGATAAAAGCGGTGATTTATTTATCAGTGCTGGGCAGATGAACCTGTTCCTTCACGACGATGTGGTAGAAGCGCGCATTAGCGGAACCGATCGCCGTGGAAGAAAAGAAGCATTTGTTACGCAAGTCGTTGAGCCACGCAGCGAGCCAATTGTTGGCCGCTACTTTGTTGAACAAGGTTTTGGCATGGTTGTGCCAGATGACAGCCGGTTGCAGCACGAAATTGTTATTCCACCAGAGAGCACACACGGTGCTCGAATGGGGCAGGTGGTTGTGGTAGAGCTTACCCAGCGTCCACGCCGTAAAATGAGTCCGGTGGGCAAAATTGTTGAAGTACTTGGTGAACATATGGCGCCAGGTATGGAAATAGAAATGGCACTTCGCACGTTTGATATTCCGCATCAGTGGCCAAATGGCGTAACCAAGCAGGTGGAAAAACTTACCGATCAGGTGCCCGATGAAGCCAAAGAAGGTCGTATTGACCTACGCCAGCTTCCCCTTGTTACCATTGACGGCGAAGATGCTCGCGACTTTGACGATGCAGTATACTGCGAGCCGTTAGATGACGGCGGCTGGCAACTTTGGGTAGCCATAGCCGATGTAAGTCACTATGTAAGAACGGGCTCAGCTCTTGATGATGAAGCGCAGCAGCGCGGTAACTCGGTGTATTTCCCTGACCAAGTTATTCCTATGCTTCCAGAAGTACTGTCTAACGGCTTGTGTTCACTAAACCCTGAAGTCGATCGCCTATGTATGGTGTGTGAAATGACCATCAGTGCAAATGGTAAACTAGAAGAATTCCAGTTTTACGAAGCAGTCATGAACTCACACGCCCGTTTAACCTACACCAAAGTGTGGAATATTCTTCAGGGCGACAAAGAACTTCATCAGCGTTACGAGCCTCATGTACCTCATTTACGTAATCTTCACGACTTGTACCGTGCGCTCAAAAAAGCCCGTGCCAAGCGCGGGGCGATTGAATTTGAAACCCAAGAAGTGAAGTTTGTATTCAACGCCCAGCGCAAGATTGAAAATATTGTGCCGCTGGTGCGTAACGATGCGCATAAGCTTATTGAAGAGTGCATGATCATGGCAAACGTGAGTGCGGCTCTTATGCTTGAAAAGCATGAGGCGCCAGCGCTATACCGTGTGCACGACGAACCAGACGCCGACAGGCTTACCGCATTTACCAGTTACTTAAGTGAAATCGGTATCCCTCATGCCATTGTAGAAGATGCAGAGCCCGCTGCATTTACGGACGTGGTACTGAAAACCCGCGGTCGAGTGGACGAAGAACTAATTCAAACCATGCTGCTGCGCTCAATGAAGCAAGCGGTTTACGACGGTGACAACGTAGGTCACTTTGGGTTGGCGCTAGAAGCTTACGCGCACTTCACGTCACCTATCCGTCGCTATCCAGACTTGGTCGTTCACCGTGCGCTAAAAGGCATTATTGCTAAACAGCAGGGCAAAAAAGCAGTCAGTGGTGCGAAAAATTATACTGTTGAAGAAATTGAACAGTTAGGCGAGCAGTGTTCAATGACAGAGCGCCGCGCCGATGATGCCACCCGTGACGTGGCTGACTGGCTTAAGTGCGAGTTTATGCTCGACCACGTCGGCGACACCTTTGAAGGTGTGGTCAGCTCGGTCACTAACTTTGGTTTATTTATACGCCTTACCGAATATCACATCGACGGCCTAGTACACATTACATCGCTAGATGATGACTATTATCACTATGACGATGTAAAACAAGCGCTGGTTGGTGAGTCGGGCCATCGCCAATTCAGATTGGGTGATACAGTTGAAGTAACCGTAGCAGCGGTCAACCTTGATGAAAGAAAGATTGATTTATTACTCGATAAGTCTATGCTGCGCGGCACTAAGGGTAAGAAGGTAAAAGTGAGGTCTGCGAAAAAGGCTTCAGATAAACCTACTCGTTTTGATAACAAATCACGCTCTGATAAAGGCTCGCGTTCTGATAAAAAAGGGAACAAAGGCAAAGGCGGCTCAAGCTCGTCTAGTCGTAGCGGTGGAAAATCGTCAAGTCGCGGCAGCGCCAAAGGCGGTAGTAGCGGCAAAACACTGTCATTGAATAAAAGAGGTAAGCGTTAAATGGCGCAGCAAGAATGGTTATACGGTTTACATGCCATGCAGTCGGTACTTGAAAAAGAGCCCGAGCGTGTAATGGAAGTGTTAGTGTTAAAAGGTCGCAATGACGAGCGTCTCACCAACATTGTTAACCAAGCCCGTCGTTTCGGTATTTCAGTTCAGTTTTGTCAGCGCAAAGCGCTAGATGACAAAGTAAGCGGAGAGCAACACCAAGGCGTGGTAGCAAGAGCAAAACCAGCCCGCGTGCTAGATGAAGCTGATTTAGACAAAATTTTAGAAAGCGAAGCGCAGCCTTTAATTTTGGTACTAGACGGTGTTACCGACCCGCATAATCTAGGTGCGTGCCTGCGTACTGCAGATGGAGCAGGGGTGCACGCGGTAGTAGTACCGAAAGATAAATCAGCAAGCTTAAACGGCACAGTAAGAAAGGTGGCCTGTGGTGCAGCTGAAGTGGTTCCACTTATTCAAATCACGAACCTGGCCAGAACCTTGAAGCACCTTCAAGATAAAGGCCTTTGGATTGTTGGCACAGCCGGTGAAACCGATAAGACCCTTTATGATGTAGACCTGAAAGGCCCAACTGCATTAGTAATGGGGGCTGAAGGTAAGGGCATGCGTAGGCTTACCAAAGAAACGTGCGATGAGTTAGTGAAGCTTCCTATGGCTGGCAGTGTGACAAGTTTAAACGTGTCGGTAGCAACCGGTGTGTGCTTATACGAGATCGTAAGACAGCGCAGTTTATGAAACTAAGTTGCTAGAATTGAGCCTCTAATGAGTTTTCAATTGGTTTTTAAAAAAGCGTGTACCTTTGGGTACACGCTTTTTTTATATTTAAGTAAAACTTATAAAGAGTTTAATATTTTGTTACATTTGAATTTGTAAAATTAATGTTAATTATAGTTTTTTATTCCTACCATGAATCTGCTCGTAATACACATTTGGCGCGCTCTTCATAAGTTGTGTTGTTTTTTTGTGCATTTTTAAAGGTATTAAAAATGCTCACCAGGGTTAAGGCAACATACTCAACAGCCTGATTCGCCGCCTAATATGAGCTCTGTAAATAATTGGTAATACCGTTTATTTGCATACCTGACAAACGGGTAGGTCGTTGCAACGCAGTTGCGTCGGTTGTCATGGATGAGCTTTTCGTATGAGGTAATGGTTATACCTGTATGTCATTTAATAACAAATAGCTTCCAAAGCACGGAATAAAACAGTGTTGAAGTTAATAAGACAGATAAAACAGGAAATAAATTTTGAACTCAAAATTAAATAAGAAACACACATGTCTAACAGCAGCTGCTCTAGCTGTATCACTTGGCTTAATGGGTAATTCTGCAATGGCAGCAGGCGAAGGTCTGGTAAAAGTTAAAGAAAAGCCTCAAACCCTAAAACAAGCACTAGGTAAGCGATTGACTGTCGATCGCGTTATTACCGCTGACCAAGAGCGTTACATCATCAAGTTCAAAGATGAGATGACCAGTGAAACGGTTGAAGTGAGTGCACTAAAAGGTAAAGGTCAAATCTCTAGTGCCAAAGTAAAAGGGAAAAAGCCTTTCGATATCGCGTCTGCTAAATCAGAAGTAAGAAAAGCAGGTGGTGCAATTAAGAAAGAGCTTAAGAAGCATAAAATGGTAGCGGCTACAATGAGTAAGTCAGCGCTGAACAAGCTTCGTAAAAATCCAAACGTAGAAAGCATTGAAGTGGACGTTCGTCGTAAGCCTATGGCGCAGACCACGCCTTACGGCTACACCATGGTTCAGGCTAATCAATTTGCACAGTCAGATACTACGGCTCGCAAAGTATGTATCATCGATACAGGTTACAACCTGGGTCACCCAGATTTGCCTGGAACAAACGATGGCGTTACAGGTCAGGCAAACAATAGTGCTGTAGGTAACTGGTATAACGATGGTAACGGTCACGGTACCCACGTAGCGGGCACCATTGCAGCATACGATAATAACGAAGGTGTAGTTGGTGTGTATCCTGGCGTGGATATGCATATCGTTAAAATCTTTAACGACAACGGCCAATGGACTTACGCATCTGACCTTATCGATGCTATCACTCAATGTCAGGATGCCGGCTCGAACGTTGTTAACATGAGCTTAGGTGGCGGCAGTTCGTCAACTACCGAGCGAAATGCAATGCAGAGCTTCACAGATGCAGGCATGCTGTTAGTTGCGGCGGCAGGTAACGATGGTAACAGTGCGAAATCTTACCCAGCGTCATATGATGCAGTAATGTCAGTTGCGGCAGTAGACTCAAACGAAAATCGTGCAAGCTACAGCCAATATAACGATCAGGTTGAAATTGCCGCGCCAGGCAGTGCAGTACAGTCTACCTATCCAACAAATACCTACGCTTCACTCAGCGGTACATCCATGGCGACGCCACACGTAGCTGGTGGTGCAGCATTAGTATGGAGTTATTTCCCGCAGTGTTCAAACAACCAAATTCGTAGTGCACTTAATGCAACGGCAGAAGATAAAGGCAGTGCGGGTCGTGATAACTTCTACGGTTATGGTTTAATGCAGCTTGCTGACGCCTACAACTACCTTAATACCAACGGTTGTGCCGGTGGCGGTACTGGGGGCGGTGGCGGCTCTGAGCCTGGCGTAGAACCTGTATCAGGTCAGCTAACCGGCCTTTCAGGTACGCGCAGAAACTGGGACCGCTACACTTGGACGATTCCTGAAGGTGTAACGCAGATGACTATTCGTACCTCTGGTGGTTCAGGCGATGCCGATCTATACGTGAAGTTTGGCTCACAGCCAGAAACGAATAGCTATGATTGTCGTCCTTATCAAAATGGCAACAGCGAAGTATGTACATTCGATGCGCCTGCGTCAGGCACATGGCACATTGGTATTCGCGCTTACTCTTCATACAGTGGTGTAACGCTATCATACTCGTATGAGTAAATAACCCGTTGTTCTAAAGTACAGTGAAAGCCTGCTTATGCAGGCTTTTTTTTGTTTCAGTTTTGTACGCGGTTTGCTTTCGTTTGTTCGAACACCAATGCTCTCTACCAGCATTTTTCGAAGCGTGAATGTCAAGTTTCCATAAAGAAAGGTCAGCTTTGCAAAGTTGACGTAAAGCTGCGAACTAAGCCCTATTCACATAGCCATATCGCTGTATTGTGCGTGCCAAGATCAGCACTCTCTACATGTGCCTATTTGCTTTAACGCAGGCTTTATCCAACCAAGAACAACTTCAAAGGACATTCAATTTATGCAATTGACCTCTCAATCTTTGCTTCGTGGAACATGGTTCCAAGCAGTGGCAATTGGGCTTATTGCACTGCTTGGGCTTACCGCTTGTGGTGGCTCAGGCAGCAGTAGCTCAGATTATTCGTATGCTTACATTCAGTTTTACAATGCTTCGCCTAACGGTGCCAATGTAGAAATGCGTGAAGTTGATGGCGATAGCTTTGGCTCTGCTCAATTTGGTGACACTACGTCAATGTACTCTATGGAAGATGGGGAATTAGAACTCGAGTTCATTCGAACTGATTCAGACGACCAAGAAGTTTTTATTGACGAAATTACCGTTAACTTAAAAACCGGTTATAAGACCATTGTTGTGATGAGTGGTGACTTTAGTAACCCCGTTTTTAACACCTATTCTTATCAGCGCGAAACATTGGAAGATCACTTCCGCCTATTCGCTTTATCGGTAGCAGTAGATGAATCTTCTTATGATTTCTACATGAGTGAGTCTGGCGACCCGTTTGAAGCAGCTAACTTCCTTGGCTCGGTCACAACGGGCGACATGATTGAATTTGACTTCTGGGATGCAGATGATGACAGTGAATACTTTGATGAGGGCGAGTACACGATTTATTTGACCGAACCAGGAAGTGACGATGTTGTCTTTGAATCACAAACCATCGATTTTGTATACGAAACTGAGTATCTAATGACACTGCGCGATGTCAGTGGCGCCATTCAAGAAGGGCTAGTTGTAGACACTATTCTTAACTCTTCATCAGTTACGGCGCTTACAGATGTAGAAGCAGATTCACAGTATCGTATTTACAATTCTACGAATCTGGATGCAGAGCTTCAGGTTACCTTTGGTGGAAACACTGATGAAGAGGACGTCAGTTTTACACTCGCGGCAGGCGAGTTGTCTGAGTTTAGTACTATCCGCTATGGCGATTATCGCGTTACCGTAACCGACCCATCAGGTACAGTAACGTCACTGAGCAACAAGCTAATTACGCTTAATCAGGGTGAGAGTAAGGCTATTCTTATCTACAACACCAACAATAAATTAGGCGCAGCAACCTTTGTAGAAAGTGGTTTGCCTCAGGCCTACGATAAGACAGTAAACTTCATCAACTTAGTTAGCGACTTTGATGACGTAGACTTCTACTTGGTAAGAAATGACGAAACCATTGATACTGCTGAGTACGATATACAGAATCTTGAATTTGCTGAAAGTACCAGTGAAGTGCTGCCATCAGACTATTATGAAGTGATTGCCGTATACGAAGATGACAACGAGGAGCAGGTGCTGCTTGATAGAACCGCGCTGTTTGGCTTTACAGAGGAAGAAAACTATATAGTTACTGTTGAGCCAGCGGATACGCCAACGGGATATGAAATTAACGTGCTTTATTAATCGGTTAGTACATTTATTATACTAATTGATAAGGGTGAAAACTTTCATCTGCGTATATTTCACGTAAGTTTAAAAGGTCAACGCTAAAAACGTTGGCCTTTTTACTTGCTGTCCGGGAGGGCGAAAATCCTCATGAGTATCATTAAAGATCTACAAACCATATCAAATGACAAAGCACTTTCATTTGATAAAAAGCTCGAGAGCTTGCTAAGCATAGGTACGGAAATACTCGGGTTGGAAACAGGGATTGTAAGTAACATTCAAGGCGATAATTACCGTGTGCTTAGCGTTATTACGCCCGACAACGACATACCATTAAATACGACCTTCGCATTACCAGACACTTACTGTGCAGATGTGGTGAACAGCGATGCTGTTGTGGCTTATCACAATATAGATACTGCGCCAGGTGCCTCGCATCCGTGTTTTGAAAAATACACATTAAAGAGTTATCTCGCTTCACCAGTGCGAGTACATGGTGAATTTTTCGGTACAGTAAACTTCTCATCTCTCGGTCCACGGGACACACCCTTTACGCCCTTAGAGATGGATTATTTACTTTTGCTTGCTTCGTGGATAGGCAACGAATTAGAGCGTCAACAAGCGATAAGTAATCTCAATGCGCAAAAAGCGATATTAGAAGAGAGAAACTCGTTATTACACCAAGTGACTAACCTTGCCGGTGTAGGTACATGGGAATTAAATATTGATACCGGAGCATTGATTTGGTCTGGTGCACTGAAGCGAATGCTGCATGTGCACGGTGAAAAAGTAGTAAAGCCAGAAGACGTGATCAAATTCGTGGTTGATGAAGACCAGCGGAATAAATACGTCGCTCAGTTCAATCAGATGATAAAAACCGGCGAAGACTTTTCCTATGAACTTGAAGTTCGCACCGATGCGGGAGAAACCCGTTGGTTACAAAGTCGCGCTCATCCGGTCATGGAGAATGACCGTTGCGTTAAGGTAATTGGTGCTACAGTTGATATTACGCAGCTTCACATGGACAAGGCAATGCTGCAGCAAAAAACGGATATGGCAGAAAGCGCCTTGAAAGCACGAAGTGAGTTCCTTGCGAATATGAGCCATGAAATAAGAACACCAATTCATGGGGTACAGGGCATGCTTGAGGCACTTATTAGTTCCTCGCTAAATTCTACCCAGCTAGAACATGCCACTATTGCTATGAAAAGTGCAGATTCATTACTCAACATTGTGAATGATATATTGGATTTTTCTAAAATCGATTCTGGCAACATGTCGTTTGAAGAATCGCCCACCAACCTTGCCGACACTATAGAAGAGCAAGTGCCGATGTTCACGCGGCTAGCTCACGAGAAAGGTATTGAACTTTCAGTAAGCACAAAGGGGGTTGAGGGAAAAACCTTCATAGCTGACAAACTAAGAATTGGGCAAATTCTGATTAACCTATTGAATAACGCCATTAAATTCACAAAAGAGGGGAAGGTAACGGTTGAAACTAAAAGCACCCGATACGGAAAAGGGCGGTTCAGAGTAAAACTAATCGTGACTGATTCAGGGATCGGAATTAGCGAGCAACAGCAAAAGCTCATTTTCTCGCCGTTCGTTCAAGCAGAAAACTCGACGCAGCGAAGATATGGTGGCACAGGCTTAGGGTTGTCTATAGTCAGTCAAATCGTGAAGCATTACGGTGGTAAAATTGAGGTGTGCAGCGATTTAGGCGTGGGGGCGCGATTTATCGTAACCCTCATGCTAGACGATGCTAACGCAGGCACCGTAGCCGAAAAAGCATGTGGCCATAATGCTGTTTATATCCCTTCTAAACAGGAACTGAGCGCGTTTAAAGCACTAATAGTTGAAGACAATGAAATAAATCAGCTTGTCATTAAAGAGCAACTAAAAGAGATAGGCATTACCGCCGATTTAGCAGAAAACGGTGAAGAGGCAGTAGAAAAAGTTAAAGACGCATTAAAAGGAAAGTCACCCTACACAATCATTTTGATGGACTGCCATATGCCTGTAATGGATGGATTAGAGGCGACGAAGCTAATTAGGTCAATGGGAGACAAGGCACGGGACATCCCAATAATTGCATTAACCGCAAATGCATTAACCGGCGACAAAGAAAAATGCTTGAAATCCGGCATGGATGACTTCATATCAAAACCTGTTGGTGTAAGCCGGTTGAAAGAGTGCCTTTACAGGCACTTGAGTAAGCAGCTTGTAAGTAATGAAAATCGCCTAAAAGATCCTGCTTGATAACCTATGACGTGGTTATCAGCCCCGACTTTTAGTCGGGGCTTTTTTATTGCTCACATAGTTTAAAAATAATTCAATTTACCGCTATCACTTCCAAATGTTTTCTGTTATTATTTCGCGCCCTTTTTATGGGGGTATGTACATAAAAGCAACGACATCCAGTTGTTTTTAGCAGCACTAACGACTCGGGAGAGTCTTAATTTTAAGAGCGGAGCACTAACATGATCCAAATGCAAACTAACCTGGACGTTGCAGACAACAGCGGCGCTCGCAGGGTTCAGTGTATTAAGGTTCTTGGTGGCTCGCATCGCCGTTATGCAGGTATCGGTGACATCATCAAAGTTACTGTTAAGGAAGCAATTCCTCGCGGTAAAGTTAAAAAAGGTGACGTACTGAATGCAGTGGTGGTGCGTACTAGAAAAGGCGTTCGTCGTGCAGATGGTTCTACCATTCGTTTTGACGGTAACGCGGCTGTTATGCTTAATGCTAACAAGCAACCAATTGGTACGCGTATCTTTGGCCCGGTTACCCGTGAGTTGAGAAGTGAAAACTTCATGAAAATCATCTCATTGGCCCCAGAGGTACTATAAGGAGTCACGATAATGGCTAATAAAATTCGTCGTGATGATGAAGTAGTCGTATTAGCGGGTAAAGACAAAGGCAAACAAGGCAAAGTCCTTAAAGTGCTTATTGCTGATAACCGTGTAATTGTAGAAGGCGTTAATCTCGTTAAGAAGCACACTAAGCCAAACCCACAACTGGGCGTAGCTGGTGGCATCGTTGAGAAAGAAGCTTCTATTCACGTTTCTAATGTTGCGATTGTTAACCCGGCAACGGGCAAAGCAGATCGCGTTGGTTTCCGTTTCGAAGATGAGAAGAAAGTACGTTTCTTCAAGTCTAACGGCGAACTTGTTTAATTATATTGGAGAGTACGATGGCGAAACTGCATGATTTCTATAAAGAAACAGTAGTAGCTGAACTTGCTAAGCAGTTCGGATACAAAAGCGTCATGCAAGTCCCTCGGATTGAAAAAATCACTCTAAACATGGGTTTAGGTGAAGCAGTTGCTGACAAAAAGGTACTTGAGAATGCTCAAGCTGACATGACGGCTATCGCCGGTCAGAAGCCTGTTGTTACAGTTGCTAGAAAATCAGTAGCGGGTTTTAAAATCCGTGAAGGTTATCCGATTGGCTGTAAAGTAACCCTACGCGGCGAGCGTATGTGGGAATTCCTAGAGCGTTTGATTTCAATCGCTATCCCACGTGTTCGCGACTTCCGTGGTTTGAATCCTAAATCATTCGACGGACGTGGTAACTACAGCATGGGCGTGCGTGAGCAAATCATTTTCCCTGAAATCGATTTCGATAAAGTGGATAAGGTTCGCGGTATGGATATCACTATCACTACCAGTGCGAATACAAATGAAGAAGCACGTGCTCTGCTGGACGCGTTTAACTTCCCATTCAAAAAGTAGGGGTGTAGGGTTATGGCAAAAGAATCAATGAAGGCACGTGAAGCTAAGCGTACTAAGCTAGTAGCTAAGTATGCTGAAAAGCGCGCCGCACTTAAAGCGATTATCAGCGATGTTAACGCTTCTGAAGATGAGCGTTGGGACGCTGTTCTGAAGCTACAACAACTGCCACGTGACTCTAGTAAGTCTCGTCAACGTAACCGTTGTCGTGTTACTGGTCGTCCACATGGTTACCTACGCAAATTCGGTCTTAGCCGTATTAAGCTTCGCGAAGCAGCGATGCGCGGTGAAGTCCCTGGCCTTAAGAAAGCCAGCTGGTAAGGAGTAGCTGATAATGAGCATGCAAGATCCTATCGCGGATATGTTTACCCGCATCCGTAACGGCCAGATGGCACAGAAAGTTTCTGTAACTATGCCTTCTTCAAAACTTCGCGTTGCAATCTGTGAAGTATTGAAAGCTGAAGGTTATATTACTGACTTCGCTGCTTCTGGTGACGTTAAGCCTGTTTTAGAAGTTACGCTTAAGTACTTCGAAGGCAAGCAAGTAATTGACACTATCGAACGTGTAAGCCGTCCTGGTCTGCGCATCTATAAGAAAAAAGATGAGCTTCCAAAGGTTATGGGTGGTTTAGGCGTAGCTATCGTGTCGACTTCTAAAGGTGTGATGACTGACCGTGCAGCGCGTAACGCTGGCATGGGCGGTGAGATCATCGGTTATGTAGCATAACGGAGGAGTTGAAATGTCACGTATAGCAAAAGCCCCAGTAGACGTTGTATCAGGTGTAGAAGTTTCTATCTCTGGTCAAGAAGTTACTGTTAAAGGTAGTAAAGGCACTTTGACCCGCGTTTTCAACGACGCTGTAGAAGTTGCACAGGAAGAAAACCAACTTAAAGCACTTCCACGTGAAGGCTTTGTTGACGGTTGGGCACAGGCTGGTACTGCGCGCTCTATCCTTAACGCAATGGTTCAAGGTGTTTCAGAAGGTTTTGAGAAAAAACTTCAGCTGTTAGGTGTTGGTTACCGTGCACAAGCACAAGGTAACAAACTAAACCTTACACTAGGTTTCTCTCACCCTGTAGCATACGAAATGCCTGAAGGCATTACGGTTGAAACTCCTAGCCAAACTGAAATCGTCGTTAAAGGCGCCGATAAGCAGGTGGTTGGTCAGGTTGCGGCGAACATTCGTGGTTACCGTCCACCAGAGCCTTACAAAGGTAAAGGTGTACGTTACGCTGACGAACACGTACGTCGTAAAGAAGCTAAGAAAAAGTAGGTGGGTGATACGATGGATAAGAAAACAGCTCGCATTCGTCGCGCTACTCGCGCACGAGCAAAAATTCGTGAACTGGCCGCGCATCGCTTGGTAGTTAACCGTACACCTCGCCACATCTACGCTCAGCTAATCGCTCCATGCGGTTCTGAAGTGTTGGCAGCGGCTTCAACTGTTGAGAAAGATCTTGCAAAAGATCTTAAGTCTACAGGTAACGCTGAAGCAGCGACGGTAGTCGGTAAAGCAATCGCAGAGCGCGCGCTTGAGAAAGGCATTAAAACAGTGGCTTTCGATCGCAGTGGTTTCCAATACCACGGTCGCGTTAAAGCATTAGCTGATGCAGCTCGCGAAGCTGGTCTTCAGTTCTAGGAGTTTATAATGGCTAAACAAGACGTTCAAAATGGTGAATTTCTAGAGAAATTGATCGCCGTAAACCGCGTATCTAAAGTGGTTAAAGGTGGTCGTATCTTTAGTTTCACTGCATTGACAGTAGTGGGTGACGGTAACGGTCGCGTTGGTTTTGGTTACGGTAAGGCACGTGAAGTACCTGCTGCAATCCAAAAAGCAATGGAAAAGGCACGTCGCAACATGGTTGACGTAGACCTTAACGGTCACACGTTACAGCACCCGATTAAAGGTCGTCACTCTGGCTCTAAAGTTTACATGCAGCCAGCATCTGAAGGTACCGGTATTATTGCCGGTGGTGCGATGCGTGCAGTACTTGAAGTAGCTGGTGTACAAAACGTACTTTCAAAATGTTACGGCTCTACAAACCCAATCAACGTTGTACGTGCAACAATCAACGCGCTGACAGAAATGAACAGCCCGGCGAAAGTTGCTGCGAAGCGTGGATTGTCTGTAGAAGAAATTTTGGGGTAATCAGACATGGCAACGATTAAAGTAAAGCAAACTAAAAGTGCAATTGGCCGTCTGCCAAAGCACAAAGCTACGCTTAAAGGTTTAGGCCTTCGTAAAATCAACCATGTTCGTGAACTGGAAGATACCCCAGCCGTTCGTGGCATGATCAACCGTGTATATTACATGGTTGAGATAGTGGAGGAGTAAGACATGCGTTTAAATACAATTTCTCCAGCCGAAGGTTCAAAGCCTACTGGTAAGCGTTCTGGTCGTGGTATCGGCTCAGGTCTTGGTAAAACGAGTGGCCACGGTCACAAAGGTCAAAAAAGCCGTTCAGGTGGCCGCGTTAAGCCAGGATTCGAAGGTGGTCAGATGCCTATCCAGCGTCGTCTTCCTAAGTTCGGTTTCACTTCACGCAAGAGCTTTGTTACTGATCAAGTAACTCTTGCTGAAATCGCGAAGGTTGATGGTGATACTGCGTCTCTTGAGACTTTAAAAGCAGCTGGTATCGTTAAGAAAGAAATCCAGTTCGTTAAAGTTGTTAAGAGCGGTGAAGTTTCACGCGCTGTTACAGTAAGCGGGTTAAAGGTTACTAAAGGCGCTAAAGAAGCGATTGAAGCTGCTGGCGGTAAAGTAGAGGAATAAGCTAGATGGCTAAACCAGGATTGGATTCAGGCGCTAAAAGCGGCTTGAGTGAGCTTAAGGCAAGATTGTTGTTCGTACTTGGTGCGATTGTTGTATTCAGACTAGGTTCTTACGTTCCTATCCCTGGCATCGATCCAGCTGTACTTGCTGACTTGTTCGAGCAACAAAAAGGCACCATTGTAGAAATGTTTAACATGTTCTCTGGTGGTGCGCTTGAGCGTGCATCCGTTCTGGCTTTGGGCATTATGCCATACATTACTGCATCCATTATCATGCAGTTGCTCTCGGTGGTTCACCCACCGATGGTGGAGCTTAAAAAAGAAGGCGAAGCAGGCCGTCGTAAAATTAGTCAGTACACGCGTTATCTAACGCTTGTATTGGCTATCTTCCAATCAATTGGAATTTCGACTGGTTTGCCTAACCTGATTAATGGATTGGTGATAAACCCTGGCTTCGGATTCTACTTTACGGCAGTAGTGAGCCTAGTCACAGGAACTATGTTCCTTATGTGGTTGGGTGAGCAAATTACCGAACGAGGTATTGGTAACGGTATCTCTATATTGATTTTTGCTGGTATTGTTGCCGGTCTGCCAACAGCGATAGGTCAGACTGCGGAACAAGCAAGGCAGGGCGACATTAACTTGTTGTTCCTACTGTTGATTGGCGTGATTGTTATCGCTCTTACATACCTAGTTGTATTTGTAGAGCGCGGACAGCGCAGAATTGTGGTAAACTACGCAAAACGTCAGCAAGGCCGTCAGGTTTTTGCTGCGCAAAGCACCCATTTACCGCTAAAAGTCAACATTGCTGGTGTAATTCCACCAATCTTTGCTTCTAGCATTATTCTGTTCCCGGGTACCATCGCAGGATGGTTCGGACAGAATGAATCAACAGCGTGGTTGCAAGATGTAGCGCTTATGCTATCTCCTGGTCAACCGCTGTACGTGATGTTATACGCAGCTGCGATTATCTTCTTCTGCTTCTTCTACACGGCGTTGGTTTTCAACCCGCGTGATACAGCAGATAACTTGAAGAAGTCTGGCGCGTTCATCCCAGGCATCCGCCCGGGTGAGCAAACGTCACGATACATTGACAAGGTAATGACTCGCCTTACACTGGCTGGCGCACTGTACATAACCTTTATTTGTTTAGTGCCTGAATTCATGCTAATTGCTTGGAATGTGCCGTTCTACTTCGGTGGTACGTCGCTTCTCATTATCGTAGTAGTTATCATGGACTTTATGGCACAAGTACAGACACATTTGATGTCTAGTCAATATGAGTCTGTGCTGAAGAAAGCTAACCTTAAAGGCTACGGCCGATAAGTTAGCCCCTTAATATTGATAGAAAGGGGAAAGATGTAATGAAAGTTCGTGCATCAGTAAAAAAGATTTGCCGTAACTGTAAAGTTATCAAGCGCAACGGTGTTGTGCGTGTAATTTGCAGTTCTGACCCAAAGCATAAGCAGCGTCAGGGCTAATCTAAGCGGAACAAGATATTCGCAAAGCTAAGTAAGCAGAACCTAGATAGTACTTGTCTGGTTCTGCTAGTTTTGTTTTAAAGTATTTTGAACCTTAATTTGCAATTTAGTCGACGGGTAAGTATCCTATCGGGCTTTTTAGGTCGTCGACAAATAAACAAGAGGAGTGCTGTTAATGGCCCGTATCGCTGGCATTAACATTCCTGAGCACAAGCATGCTGTAATCGCTATCCAAGCGATCTATGGCGTTGGTCCCACACGTGCGAAAAGCATTTGTGCGGGTGCTGGTGTTGCAGAAAATACAAAAATCAAAGAGCTAGACGAAGCTACTATTGATAAGCTTCGTGACGAAGTGGCTAAATTCACCGTTGAAGGTGACCTACGCCGTGAAGTCTCTATGAGCATCAAACGTTTGATGGACCTGGGTTGCTTCCGTGGTATTCGCCACCGTCGTAGCTTGCCTCTACGTGGTCAGCGCACTAAAACTAATGCGCGTACCCGTAAAGGTCCTCGTAAGCCAATTAAGAAGTAAACGGGGAGTAAGTTATGGCTAAAGCACCAGCTCGTAGCACGCGTAAGCGCGCTAAACGTCAGGTTGCAGACGGTATGGCTCATATCCATGCGTCTTTCAACAACACAATTGTGACTATTACAGACCGTTCAGGCAATGCACTAGCATGGGCGACATCTGGTGGTTCAGGTTTCCGTGGTTCACGTAAATCTACCCCATTTGCTGCACAGGTAGCTGCTGAGCGTGCAGGTGTTGCTGCACAAGAATACGGTCTTAAGAACCTTGAAGTTTTCGTTAAAGGTCCAGGTCCAGGCCGTGAGTCTGCGATCCGTGCTCTTAACGCTACAGGTTATAAGATCACAAACATTACCGATGTGACCCCTATTCCTCACAACGGTTGTCGTCCACCGAAAAAACGTCGCGTTTAATCGACGGACAGTTGGAGAAAGATCATGGCAAGATATTTGGGTCCAAAACTCAAACTTAGCCGTCGCGAAGGAACAGACCTGTTCCTAAAAAGCGGCGTTCGCGCAATCGATTCTAAATGTAAAATCGATACAGCGCCTGGTCAGCACGGTGCCCGTCGTGGCCGTCTGTCTGACTACGGTGTTCAGCTGCGTGAAAAACAAAAAGTTCGTCGTATGTACGGCGTTCTGGAAAAGCAATTCCGCAACTACTATAAAGAAGCTGCACGTCTAAAAGGCAACACAGGTGAAAACTTGCTACAGCTTTTAGAACAGCGTCTTGATAACGTAGTTTACCGTATGGGTTTCGCTAGCACTCGTGCAGAAGCACGTCAGCTAGTTAGCCACAAGGCGATCATGGTAAATGGTCAAGTTGTGAACATCCCATCGTTTAACGTTTCTGCCGAAGACGTGGTTTCTGTTCGTGAAAAGGCTAAGAAGCAAGCGCGTATCGTTGCTGCTTTGGAACTGGCTGACCAACGTGAGAAGCCAACCTGGATTGAAGTAGACAGCAGCAAAATGGAAGGCACTTTCAAGCGCGTTCCTGAAAGAACTGACCTGTCTGCGGAAATTAACGAACAGTTGATCGTCGAACTTTACTCTAAGTAAAGCTAACTAAAGAGGAAGCATTGTGGGTTCTGTGACTGAATTCCTAAAACCGAGATTAGTTGAGATCGAAAACGTTTCTCCTACTCGTGCCAAAGTAACTTTGGAACCACTAGAGCGCGGCTTCGGCCATACTCTAGGTAACGCCCTACGTCGTATTTTACTGTCATCTATGCCAGGATGTGCAGTTACCGAGGTAGAAATTGACGGCGTTCTTCACGAGTACAGCACCAAAGAAGGTGTTCAGGAAGACGTAATTGAAATCTTGCTAAATCTTAAAGGTTTAGCGGTTCGCCTTGAAGGTAAAACTGAGGCAACCCTAACTCTAGTGAAATCTGGCGCTGGCCCTGTTGTTGCTGGTGATATTCAGCATGATGGCGACGTAGAAATTACAAACCCTGACCACGTTATTTGTACTTTAACTGGCGAAGCTGAAATCAGCATGCGCATAAAAGTAGAAATGGGTCGCGGTTATGTACCAGCTTCTACCCGTCGCTCCTCTGAAGAAGATGATCGTCCAATTGGTCGTTTGTTAGTAGACGCTTCATACAGCCCAGTTGAACGTATTGCTTACAGTGTAGAGTCTGCTCGTGTTGAACAACGCACAGACCTAGACAAACTAATCATCGACATGGAGACGAACGGTACTTTGGATCCTGAAGAAGCGATCCGCCGTTCTGCTACTATCCTAGCTGAACAGCTAGATGCATTCGTAGACTTACGTGATGTGTCTGAGCCAGAAGCGAAAGAAGAGAAGCCAGAATTCGATCCGATTCTGCTTCGTCCAGTAGATGACCTAGAGCTGACAGTACGTTCTGCAAACTGTTTGAAAGCAGAAGCTATCCAGTACATTGGTGACCTGGTACAGCGCACTGAGGTTGAGCTACTTAAAACGCCAAACCTTGGTAAGAAATCGCTAACTGAAATCAAAGATGTTCTAGCATCTCGTGGTCTTTCTCTAGGTATGCGCCTAGAAAACTGGCCGCCAGAGAGCATCGCTGAAAAAGATTAATCAGGTTTTTATCAAACTGATTTGTAGAGAAGGATAAAACTATGCGCCATCGTAAGAGTGGTCGTCAGTTGAATCGCAACAGCAGCCATCGTCAAGCTATGTTCAAAAACATGGCCGGTTCTTTGGTCAAGCACGAAGTGATCAAAACTACGTTACCAAAAGCGAAAGAATTACGTCGCGTAATCGAGCCTCTAATCACTATGGCTAAAGAAGACAGCGTTGCAAACCGCCGTCTAGCTTTCGCCCGCACTGGTGACAAAGAGGTTGTAGGTAAACTATTCAACGAGCTTGGTCCTCGTTACGAAGCTCGTCCAGGCGGCTACACTCGCATTCTTAAATGCGGTTTCCGTGCTGGCGACAATGCCCCAATGGCATATGTTGAGCTAGTTGACCGTCCAGTTGTAGAAGCTGAAGAAGAAGCAGTAGAAGCAACTGAAGAGTAATTAATACTCGATTAGAAAAAGGGGCCTGAGTGAAAACTCAGGCCCCTTTTTTTGTACCTGTTATTTTGGTCTCAATACTACCTATTGGTACCGTAACCATCTTTCATTTGGCATGCTTATTGTAAACATTTTTTTAGGGCAAGAACTTATTCAAAGCTAAGTTTACATCTGTATTAAACAAGGCGAAGAGCGTTAAGGAAAAAACGTGCTATCGGTTACAGGAAACTACCAGTCTTTAGGTCTTTCAACTTTACAAAATACAGCGCTATCAACGCGTCTAGAGCGTTTGAGCTCGGGGCTAAGAGTAAACAGCGCTTCCGACGACAGTGCTGGCCTTCAGATATCCAATAGACTTGCCTCAGAGAAAAGAGCCTATACGCAACTTAACCGTAACTTGAATGACGGTATAAGCTATGCACAAATTGCAGAGGGTGGACTGCAAGAATCTGCCGCTATACTGCAACGAATGCGGCAGCTGGCAATACAATCGCAGAACGGAATCAATAATGTCAACGACCGTGCCGCTTTAGATAAGGAATTCCAGCAACTAAAAAGCGCACTAAACGGCATTGCGTACAATACCGAAGCATTTAATCGTTTACCGCTAGTGGATGATAGCGATCTGCTTTCAGCTAACGTTCCATCTATAAGCGATACATTTACAAACGGCGTAAATCAAAGTATGACCAGCGGATTGCGCTCTATCGCTTATATTCCCGCAGGCTCTACGAACATACAGATTAACTTAAACGACAATGGTGCTAATGACGATATTCAAGTGTTTACTGTAGACGGTAAGCACTTAGCGGGCACCCCTTTGTCTGCTGGTACATGGAATAGTAACGGCATTTCAAATAGCACATCCATTGAAAGTACGTTCTTTTTGCCAACCAATGGGTATGAGCCAACAGCGAGCTATGATGACAGCAATTTGCTAACCATAGGTTCAGCAACGATAGATGGAAACAGTATTTCATTTACTGGTGACCAAAACGCAAGTGGTAATTTCAACGAAACTTTGACCATTGCGAGCAATGCGCAGCCATTGATAATCTCTGTTATTGGTTCAGGTGCGTTTAATGTAACCGCATCGTGGACGTCGCTTGGAAATGAAGGCGGCCCAACCTTCACATTAGGCCCAGTAGACATTACAGCGACAAACCAACTCGGTGTTGGAACGGATTTCATTAAACTCACTAAAACACCTGCAACGTTAACTGACCTTGGGTTAGATGGCACGTCCGTACAGAATGAAAGCGATGCAGAAAGCGCACTCGAGCGAATAGATAGCGCTTTGCAATTGGTGAGCGAAAGCCGAGCATTTTACGGCGCTAAAATTAATCAAATGGCATCAGCCATACGAAACAATGCGATAGGCTTCGAAAATATAAGCCGTGCCCACTCACAGATAACGGACGCAGACTTCGCGTCAGAAACCGCACTGCTTACCCAAGCGCAAATAGTCGAACAAGCGAGTATTTCTGTTCGGGCTCAGGCTAAGTCTAGCGATGAGCAGGTGTTGGGGTTGTTGAATGAGGTTGTAAGCTAAAACCCAGTATTATTATTTAGATTAGCTATAAAGCTTTCACTTAAAATATAGATATCCTGCAATCAATTAAGTACGAGTTCTTGATACCACCTAATTTCACCCGTTGAAGTTAAACATTATATCTGTATAGGCATCGCGCTCTGGAGAACTGTGCATAGGGCCGAAATTTGATGTATTATTGCCAACTTTGTGACTCGGTCAATGGCGAAAGGGATATAAGTTGGCATTTACAATTGACATAGAAAAAAACAGAGAGATTTCTGAGTTATCTTTTTTACCCGCAGAAGGCGTGTATTCCCAAAAGCCTAAATCTAACGAAAAGCACCCTAGTGCTCTGCCTGAAGATTTCCGAGAAAGTTTGCCCCCAGTAGGTTTAATCAAACCTAACAACAATTATTTGTTTGGCAAAGGTTGTCTATTGACTGAGCTTAGAAAAAGAATCCAGTTACTTTTCTCACCGTGTCTTAGTCAATGCCGCGGAAGTAGAAGCGCACTGCGAGTCTTTAAGTTTTGAGATAACACATCCCGAACTGCTTACTTTTCGCAAAAAAATAGCACTTTTCCAAAATGCTAGCGAAGTGGTTTGAGAAAGAGGGATCGCGTAGCACTAAAGTCTTTTTACAAATAGTATTAAGAAAATGACGGTGCTTTTAAATCCTTATAAGAGGATGACTAGTATCCCATTGCTCGAAGATAAAATATGTAAATTACAAAATTTTGATGTTAATTACATAATGGGTAAAGAAGTGAGTTTTGATAGTGGATATACCATCGCCGTTTAAAGCAGTGTAACGATTTTAAAGGTCGTACAACGGTATCAACGTGGAATAGTTGAATTAACATGTTAAAAAATAAGTCTTTGGAAGAGTTCGGGTATAACTTTTTAGGCCCTGTCTTAGCCTCTTATATCATTGAAGTGTCAAGTAAATTATCTTTATTGTCTAACGATAAGAGCATAAAAGTTTTTCACCTAGCTAGAGAGGGATATGCTTTTGAAAAAGCTTTCGATTTAGTTAATAGCGATGCATACCCATCGTCATACTTAAACGTATCGCGCACGTTTTTATTCAGAATATTGTCAGATATTGAATCATCGTGGCAATACAGTGTTAAGCATAGTTTTGAAGGCTCGCTGGCTGACTTTCTACATGCTCGATTCGCTTTTTCAAAAGAGCAGATTTCAAACCTTTTAGACGAAGAACAAGCGAAAGAAACTATTGTTTTGCCGGATGACTATGAACGAGTTTGTCAATTTTTAAAAACAAAGCAATCTGAAATTAGTGAGTTGGTAGCACCAGTAAGGGCAGTTTACCTCGAGTATCTGAACTCAATTGGCTTTGTTAATTCTGAGGTGACTCCTGTTCTACTTGATGTCGGTTATTCTGGCACTATTCAAAAGCTGCTTACCCTACTTGTTAGTAAAGACACTTTTGGTATTTACATGATAACGACTACCTCAGGTGACGAGAAAGTTGGTGACAACATCGCAAATATTGACCATGTTTTTAAAACTAGTGTCAAAATGGGCGGAGGGTATTTGATGCTCGATAGATCAATGTTCTTAGAGGCATTACTCACCGCTCCGAATGGACAATTTATCGATATTTTAAAAGACTTAAATACCGAAGACTTTCATTTCTGTTATGGAAAGCGCACATATACTCAGGAGAACTTTTCAGATCTTGAAATTGTTCAGAAAGGCGCACTCGCTTGTCTGAAGAATTGCATCAAATCAGGTACAGTTTATTCGACGGATGAAGTAGAAGAGATATTTTCCGCATACGTTACTCAGAGAAACTTGTTGCCTCGTGCGAGTTGGCCATTATTTGTTCTTGATGATGCGATATCGGGACAAGGCAACCTGAACCCACTTACTTTCTTTGGGCTGTAAATATGAAAGATAACGTTAGAAAAATTGTAAGACGTGCGCAGCAATCGTTAGAAATGACATCTAACCCTAAGATTGCAAAGGCATTTAAAACAGCAAAGTCAGAAGGCTATTTTGATTACCAGTGGTATCAAGAGCACTACGGGCAATTCCCACATGAGCTAGCAGCATTTTCTGATTATTTAGAAAAGTCTAAATCTTCAAATGTAAATCCTTCTGCGAGATTCGATACTGAATTCTACCTTCGAAGTAACGTAGATATTTACTTAAACGGTGTTAGTCCTTTAATTCATTACTTGTATCACGGGCGTTACGAAGGCCGTGCTTCGTCTGGAGTAATAAATCGTTGGTTACCCTCAACGGAATTATTAGCCAAAGAGTCGGCGACGTGGCGTAAGCAGAAAATTGCCATTGTGCTTCATATCTTCTATCCCGATTTTGTAGAAAAGTTTGCTAATACCATCAAAAGCTTCCCCACGAATGTGGATATATTTGTAACAGCAGCTTCACGTGAAATAGAAATAGAATCTCAGGATAAGTTCACCAAGCTTGGGAACGTTAATCAAGTTAAAACGGCTATTTGCGAAAATAGAGGCCGAAACTTTGGCCCATTTTTAGTTAACTTCAGCAAAGAGTTATTAGACTACGACTTAATGTGTCACTTGCACTCGAAAAAATCTCTGTATAGCGGTAGAGAGCAAACGCAATGGTTTGACTATCTGAATAACTTTTTACTTAAAGACAAACATGTAGTGAAGTCAGTTCTCAGGTTATTCGATGGTAATCAAGAATTGGGAATGTACTATCCTTCCTCATTTTGGATGATGCCTGCATGGGTTAACCACTGGACTTGTAATAAACCTTATGCAAACTCTTTTGTAAACGAATGGCAATTAGATATTTCCGAGAACTTTGTTAATTATCCCGTTGGTGGAATGTTCTGGGCAAGGCCAAAAGCAATTGCCCCATTATTAGACAAACAATACGTTTACGAAGACTTTCCTGAAGAACCGTTGCCAAACGATGGAAGTTGGTTACATGCCCTAGAGCGAACTTTAGGTCTGTTAACCGAGAAGCAGGGATATAAACAGTTTTTCTACTATCCACCGCAAGGTAAGTTTACGCTCGATAAGTCTTATATATCTTCAAGTTACTTTAAAACGCCAGAGTCACTTCTTGCCGATATTCAAAACTTCGAAATAGTTTCTTTTGATGTGTTCGATACGGTACTGCGACGCGAATTTACTGCCCCAGATTATGCAAAGTTCAAGTTAGGAAAAGAGCTAGCTGGTGAAAAGTTCTTTGATTCCCCAGAAGATTTTATTGAAAAAAGAAACGATGCAGAATTAGCGTGCAGGAAAGCCAGAAATTTCGAAGGTGATGTAACTATCTTCGAGGCATATGAGCAATTGGCAAAAACGTTAAATATCGATACAGAAGTAACAAAAGAATGGGCTGAAAAAGAGTTTTATTTTGATCTCGAGATGTCACTACCCAAAGACGAAATGGTAAAAATCGTGCATGAATTAAATGCAATGGGAAAAGATATTTGGTTTGTAACTGATATCTATTACACCAAAGATCAAATTTCTAAAATGTTAAGAAAAATTGGTATTTCAGTACCCTATACACTTCTGGTGAGCGCCGAGTTGCGTAAGCGTAAAGATGCCGGAACAATGTGGACCTACGTTAAAGACCAAGTCGCAGAACTAGGAAAAAGCTTCGTTCATGTAGGGGATAATGTGCGCTCTGACGCTCAAATTTGCGGGGACTTCGGCCTTCAAAACGTTCATATTTTAAACCCATTAGATAAATGGGCTATCGCAGGCTTTAAGGCACCGGATTTTGATAGAGAAGATCACATACAAAAGTGGGGGAGTATCATTGGAAACTTTGGCCGCTACCCTTACTTTGGTGAATAACTAAATGGATGTATCAGATAAAATGAATGTCGCAATCTTAATGATGCAAAAGAACGAAGATGAGCTGTTGGATAAGTGGATTGCTTATCACTCTTATCTTGTCGGTCATAGAAATCTTTTCATCTATGATAACGGAAGTACAAGCGAACGGACGCTACAAAAGTTACAAAACGCGCAAAGTAATGGAATTAATGTACTGTCTCAGTTTTCATCTAAAGCAGACTATGAAAATAGGGGAAGAATATTTTCAGATCATATCAAAGAGCTTGATAAAAAAGGCGAATTCGACTTCTATATGCTTATTGACTGCGATGAATTTTTAGCATGTGTAGATAAGGAAGGGGTTATTAGTTGTGATCGCTTAGCGCTAGAACACAGCTTAAAACCATTAAGTATGTGCGACGATGTACTTATGATTGATGGTCAATACTACAACTCTTCTATATCAAAATCGTGGTTCAACAAACAACCATACAGAAAATGTTACTTTCGAAAAGGTAATATCGAAAGTTTAGACCAAGGGTTTCATTGGGGAAAAGTGACGACGTCGCAGAAAGAATTGCGTACAAATTTAATCCATATTCACTTTCACAATAAACCTTTCGAAATTGCTAAAAATCATGCAAAAGAGAAATTAACTGGGCGCGTGGAAAGCTTTGATCTTGAATATTTAAGGAATTACAAAGGGAAGGGATTCCATTTGACGCGGTTCTTTTTTGAAGATGAGGAAGAATTCGTATCACGCCAAGTTAAGCTAAATCACGTGTATTCTTCATCTCTATCGGGCAAGTTTGAAGAGTTAAACGTAAGCTGGCCTTACGAAGAAGAAGTGAATAGATCAAGAGAGAAGCTTGGAGTGCAAGATGATCTTTCTCTATTCAATAACGTGCTACCAGAGTTTAGGGGGTCGATAGATACAATTACACGCCAGGGAGAAGATATTCTTTTTCGGGGTTGGGGCATCTTAAGGCATAGTCGACCCGTTCAAAACCTTCTTGTTGAAGTGAACGGCCAAATTTACATAGCAAAAATAATAAAACGCTATAATCGAGATGACGTGAACAAGCTTCTTAATGTAGCTGGTGTAGAGCTGGGCTTTGACGCCTACATTCCAGCAAAACATTTCTCAAGCCTTTCTACAACTCCTGCCTTTGGTGAATTAAAATCTTACATTGACTTTGATCGTACTTTTTATAGGTTCGATATGAGGGAAAGCTTGAAAAAGTTTGATTTTGTTTCTTGCCAAGTTATTAGTTAAACAAGCTGTATATGAAAAAACACGTAATTTTGCACATTGGTCCTCCAAAGACTGGAACGTCTGTACTACAAAACTGGTTCAATGCTAATAAAGAGCTATTGGCAAAGCATGGCGTTTTATATCCTGAACATAGAGTAGATAAAAATGGTGTGAGCTCTGGCAATAAAGACCTTTTTTTAGATAAGTGCAATGAATCTGGCGTTACTAAATTTAACAATACAAAATATCAGTTGCTTCTAGATGATTTCAAAAAAGGAAGTTTTAGTCGGTTATTACTAAGCTCTGAGTTTTTCTTTTCAGCTTTACCACATATTCTTGAGGCTTCTAAAGGCGTTAAGGTAGAAATTGTCGCTTATATTAGGCCTGAATACGAATTTCTTGAGTCAATTTATAATCAGTCAGTAAAAAGAAATAAGCAAACAAAACCTATTGCTTTAAAAGAGTCTTTACCGGCGAGCTACTTAAATCGACTCATGGACTATATAAAGACGTATGGAAGTGAAGAGTTTCATTTAAGAGGGTACGGCGTAGGTAATTTTTTTCAAAATGGTATAGTCGCCGACTTTCTAAGCGTTCTTGATATCGATGAAGGGTATGCTACGTCTAGTAATAATCAGTATATTAATCGCTCTTACAGTTTTGAATGTTTGGAATTTAAACGTTGGACGAACAGGTTTCAGTTAAACGGTTTAGATCGTGAGCTAGACTCACAACTTCAGGCTTACGACAAAGGCATCAAACACTATACGGTTATCCCGTTTAAAGCTTATACCAGATATCAAGAGCAGAGTAAGAAAAAGATTGATGTGCTTAATAGCCTGGCCCCAATTGCTAACGTTGAAGCTCTTTTTGATTACATAGATAGCAGTAAGCGCGGTGATTACTATCACCAAGACCTTTATGATTCCCACATTGTGCATGTTATTCAATTTATATTGGAACGCGACGCCTCTTTAGTTCAGTCTTTGATTAAATCGATAGAGAAACAGGCAAAAGACGAATTCGATAAAAAGAAGCTGCACGTTATAAAGCAATGTTATTTAAAAGGTGCTGAAAGCGCTAAGCTACAAAAAGGCCTGTGGAGCCAAGTGGTAAGAAAGCTTAAAGCTATAGCTTCGAAAGTAGGAATTTAGGAATGCATAACCTCGATGATGCAAGTTGGAAATATAGAAAGGACGCAATAGAAATATGGGAAGCCAATGTTTCTGATTCAAGCGAGCAAGAGGCGATTAAAGGAGTACTTAGCCGTAACGCGAATGCTTCTTTTGGGCGAAACTGTTACATCGCCCCAGACTGCAATTTTTTTACTCACAAAGCAACGTTAGCAAATAATGTTCGAATTGGTTCACAAGTAACATTAAGGGGAAATTTAGTTTTCGGAAGCGATGTTACTGTTAATCCAATGGCTAACATTATAGGGAATGTAAATATTGGTGATGCTGTTAGAATTGCTAGTGGCGTTCAAATATTTGGTTTTAATCATGGCTACGATAGAGTTGACCGCTATATAAAAGACCAGCCCATTACATCAGAGGGTATTATTATCGGAAACGGCACTTGGATAGGTGCTGGCGCCAGTATCGTTGATGGGGTGACGATAGGCGCGAATAGTGTAGTTGCTGCGGGCGCTGTGGTAACAAAGTCTTTCCCTGAATTTTCGATAATAGGTGGAGTGCCTGCAAAACTTCTAAAAAATAGATTGCAAGGTAATGGACGAAAACTAGAAATAAAAATGCATAATGCGGACAGTTTTCCTGCTTTAGTTCACTTAGAAGTGCCTACAACAGGATACGTAGATAATAAGAATCCGTACATAAATGGTTGGATAGCCTTTAATGATGAAATATGTGATTTGTTTGTGACATCTGCTCATACCGAGTTGCCCGTTGAATTGAAAGAAAACAGGCCAGATGTTGTGGACTTTCTCAATAGAACTAATCAAAAATTTAGGCAATCTCGCGTGTTCAGCTTTAGAATCCCAGTTTTAGCAAACCCTGTTACTCTGATGGCAAAAAGCATAGGGAAAACGACAGAATTTGTTTCGATTTTGTAATAGTGTCAAATTAATGGAGAAGTGGAGACTTAGATTTCAGACCAAGTAAATGTCTAGGCTTCAGGCAACCTGTCACGGTAATCAATGATTTAAGCAGGGTTGCCTGAATAAGTAAGTAGTAAACTTCGAAGTTAAATTTGCGTCAGTCTAAAAACGCTGTTTTTACAATTCCTTCTAACATAGTAATACTATTGCTTTGAAATACTCTTTTTCCACAATTCCTCAGCAAAGGTGAAATCATCAGGCCAATCAATATCGATTGATTTCATTTTGTTTTGTTCAAACAAAAATGGTTTATTACCAATACGATCTTGGTAACGGCTATAGTTTTCCGCACTAGAAATGAATGCACCACTATCAACTTCATATAAAGGTTCAATATTTTGCGTCATTGGCCATTTTAACGTTTCTCTTTTATAACTCACCGGACTATTTTTATCCCAAATGAATCCCTGTAACTTTAGCACGGTCATTAATGAGTCATAGCCTTTCTCAAGGCCATTAAAATATGCATCGATTAAAGTGTCATAATCTAAGCTTCCCATAAAAGGCGAGGTAACGTGAGTCCATAAAATATGTCCTTCTTCAATTAATGAAGGGACATATCTAATTAATGAATCAGTTGTTGTTGAACTAGACCCAAGATGCTCTGGTCTTTGATCTATGACAATTCTCTCTTCGTTTAGCTGTTCAGCATACTTCAATATTCGCTCATCATTGGATGAAAGAACAACCCGATCAATTTTTCTGGATTGTAATATTTGGTCTAGTTTGATTTTTAACAAACCACCTTCTATGCCAGCGAAGGGTTTAATATTTTTATCAGGAATACGTTGGCTGCCTTTACGGCAAGGCAAAAACGCGGTAATCACAATAATTCACTCCATGAGTCGATAACTTTAAAACCGTGACACTTGCTTTGTATCGTTAATAGATCAGGAACATTAGAATAAGTACGGTATGCAATAAAGTCGATTTTATTGGCTATTGACGCTTCTAAGTCAGAAATTGCATCACCGAACATAACCGCTTTTTCTGTTTCTTCTAACCCTAAGATATGGCTGATATTATCCGACTTCGCAGTGGGCGAACCATAAATTCCACTAAAATGGTGGTCTAGCTCTCTTTCCCTGAAAACACTTCTTAATTCATCCTCAGCCGAACCACTGGCGATATATTTTTTGCCTCGAAGAGTTTGTAAAAACTCTAGGAAGCCTGGTGTTAATTCTGCTTTTAGGTATAGCTTTTGGCATTGATTTGAAAACAGCGTGATAATTTTAAGTTCAAGCTCTTTTCGTGTTGTTTCATGTTCAATTTGTAAAATGTTGCTGACAAAGTGCTCTACATGATGGTATCTAGATTTTCCAAAATTTTTTCGGAAATACTCACAGCATCGCTTTATTTGATTATCATCAATGGAGAGTGCGCAAAGTGCACTCTCCATCGCATTTATTTTCAATTGATTGGAATTAAGAATTACACCATCACAATCAAAAATGTAGATATCGTGGTCTAACTCAAACCGCATAGATGGACCCTTTAGCAATAGGGTATGTCGATGGAGTTAAAGCTAAGAGTTCAGGAACATCAGGTAGATTGTTATATTGGTTGAAGAGGTTAAGCATATCTTGTTGTCGTGAATCAGTACTCTCATAGCCATCAAAACCCACTAGTGTCACTTTATCCGGTCGACCGATGGCTAATACACCTAAAAGGTAGGCGCTGGTATAATCAAACTTTGTATCAACATATTGGTTGTGAATTTCAAAGTTGGCTGATTCGTTGTTAAAGCCAAAATCAATATACTTAACACCTTTAAGTGCAGTAACTTCTTGTTCGTCAAACCGATGTTTTGGCAATATGATTGGTTTGTCTAAAGAACGGTATTTTCGAGCATCCGTTAGGAACTTTACATTATGCGAGATAACGTAGTAATCAATAAGCGATGGATCTATAAATTCGTTTATATTAACTGAAACCACAATGGGTTGTTTAAGTTTTATATACGTCTGAATTGCTAAAAGGTATGTTCGTGTGGTTGGTGCATTAGTTAAAACTAGTACCTCACGACCGCTAAATAAATCGGTCAAATCATTCGAGCCGGATACTTGTTTTGTACTTCTGTCAAAGTTAATCGCTGTTTCTAGTATTGAGCCATTAAAAGCTGAAGTACCCTCTAGTTGGCTGAGATAGCTTATAGCAGCAATAATTTCCTCTGTACCGTATTGCTGATTTGACAAAAGATTTTGAATATAAGTAGGGTGTACATCGTTTTGTGCACCCAAAAAATATAGTAAATTCGTACCCCAACCAAATTCTTTTTGCATTTTTTCAAAATGACGAATAACGAGGTCGTAAATAGGTTGGGCATTATATTTATATTGTTCTCCAACTACTGCCAAAAGACGCTCGGTTTGTGTGTTACCTGCGCCTCGACCCATTCCTGTAATAGTCGCATCAAGCCACTCGACGCCATTATTTTTGGCAGCGATAGAATTATCTAGACCTTTGCTCATATTGTCGTGGGTATGAATACCCATGACCCCTGTCCATTCCTCTCGTATAGCTTTAATAATACGGTCAACTTCGTCTTTATCCATATTACCAAGTGAGTCAGCAAAATATAATACGTCCAAATTATCGCCCCAGGAGGAAGCAATGCGAGCTTTTTCGGCTATAACGTTAGATTCTTTTCCACCAGCCTGCATTAGGTTGAAACCTACTATGTAGCCTAATTCTTTAAGGCGAGTGACAATCGGTGAACAATGCTCTACTTCATGAAAGTGCGCTGCAATTCTAACTAAACCAATTTTACTTTCTACTCGTGGAACAAAAAGAGTATCAACTGCAGCAACTGGGTCCATATCTGCGCTCAATATGGTTTTTGCGTCTACCATCACGCCATAAGTTGGCCCGTTGGGTAAATTTAGTGAGTTGAGATGATGTTCTGTTGTATAAGCATAAGCTCCTAAGAAACCGTTCTTAGGAAAATTTCGTAAGCCAAGTTCCACATAGTCTATACCTGCATTAGCTACAGCCTTTAAGTAAGCATCGACAACTGGTTGTGGGAAGTCCCAATTGTTGTAATAACCACCATCGCGTAACGTGCAGTCTAGTAAATTCATATATTTCCTTCTTTTATATTTAATTTTTATATAAAACCCGAGTTATGTAGAAATCGGCAGTAGCTAAGGTCTTTTAAAAATAACTAGCTCTTAAAAATTTTCGATGGACGTAAATTAAGGTTTAGCGCTCGACAATAATACTAAGAACCAATTTCATACAACATTAATTTCGCAGACCTAAATCAATAAAGGTCTGGTCAGTTTGATAAGTCAAAATAACTTTAGTAGAGCATATTCGATATTAAATTTCCCTTTGCATGAGAAAGGGTCAAATCTTAGGCTTTTCAGTTCTTTAGTAACATTTAAACTAAATGTTACTTCACCATTAGAGTTATACTTGCTTAAAAGTGATAGTTCTTCTGAATAACCATTTCCTAAATCTAAGTACAGCTTAGGAGTCAATGACTTATAATTAAGCAAAGTATTCACTCTTACTTTTACTTCAACATTTCCTTCATAATTAGAAAAAACAGAAGATTTATTGAAAACTAAAATTGGATCGTCAGAGGTACTTTCATACTCTTCACTGTTAGTTAAGTGTTTGCAGTTTATAGAGTAACCTATATCAATAGGTACGACCTTTATATCAAATAACTCAGCAATTTTTTCTAATGCAAAGCTAACGAAGGGCTTTTTGGCTATGGAATAAGATACAAAGTCATCGCGTAGTCCCTCCACTTCAATATCATGAACGAAGGAATCTGGTACGAATGCGCTGTTATAATGTATAGATTGTTCGGTCATACCAATGGCTTTATTAGAAATATGCAGAATGCCAGGGATTTTTGCCATGCGTGAAGTATATATGGAACCAGTACCACCATTGGAAACATGAAAATTGCATAAACTAGCAATTGTTAATTTTTCTGCTGGAGTTTTACCTATGGCATTGATGACGCGAATATCAGGTGGTATGTTATTTTTTATTTCAGAAAAAACTACATTATCACTTTCTATTTGACTTTCATCTAATTTTGAAGGGGTAATAGGAGATGTCCAGCCGTCTATGATAACGCAAAGTTTTTCGCCACTGTTGTAGAGCATAGTTGCAAGAGCAACTATAGCATCACATTGTTCTAGCCATTTTCGTTTTTGAGTTGTAATTCCGTGCCATAAAATGAAATAGCCAGCTTTTTTCAGCTCTTGTACTTCCCTGTAATCATTGCCTTTATTCCGAAGGCTTTCTGACAAAAATAATTCGTCATACTTTAAGAGTTTAAGCCTTTTTACTTCATTTCCACGATCATAGAAGCTACCAACTTTTAGAAACAATTTGTTCGCTGAGTTGCTCAGACTGTTCAGTTGATCAAAATGCACAGAACTTTGCGGAAAATGAAATTTATCCCCAACAAAAAACTTTAAGTCTGCAAAATTACAATGAGAAATTTGATAAAGGGAGAGCTTCTTTCCTTGAGGTATAGAATTCAAATAATCGTTTACTTCTGAAAGGCCTAAAATTGCGTCATAAAAGTAATGAGATGGTCGACCATGTGATGCGATCAAGCCGTCAAAGCTTGGGGGGATGTTAAATTCCAATTTCCCTGCTAAATCTTCAAGCTTTGAAGCAATGTCTACAACCATTTCCATGTTAGCGTGACAGATTATTTTTACTTTATTTAATCTTGGAAAAAATATAAAGTCGCATGAAGACACGTGCTGAGAAACAACGAAAATTTCGTTATTTATCTCACCGACTAAGAGGTTAGTCGATGAGTTTAACATCTGAGAGCCAAGCAGCTTAAGCGTGTCGCTAATACCTTCGCTAATCATCTTATTTTTGTCAGCCAAGGCAATAGCTAACAACGTTATAGCGGGCTTAGAGCTAAGCACTTGTAGAAAGTGTAAAACTTCAGAATCAAACTCGTTATCTACAAAGGAAGGAGTTTCCCCGTTCCAATAAAGTTGTCTGTTTTCTTCTGAATTATCTTTGTGCATCGAATATCCCACCAAAATTACCGCTCTTTCACATTGTAATTTGCTATAGCAAAGTTTTCATGTTTATTAGTCAAATTTATATTGTAATAAATATCGTCTTCACTTCCCGTATTCCAAGTTTTTTTCATATAATCTACTTCTAAGTTAAATCGAGCTACTTTCTCTGGATTATCCTCAGCACCTCGACTAATTGACTCGTAATGATAGAGTTCAGCGTAAGGTGTCCATAAGTTTCGGTAACCTGCCGATTGAACTTTTAAACAAAAGTCAACGTCGTTAAATGCTACCGTTAACTCTTTTTCATTCAAGCCATTCACTTCGTTAAATACAGTTTTACGTACCAACAAACAGGCTGCTGTAACTGCCGATAGATTTTGAACAACTTTCAACCTGCTAAAATAACCATAGTCACCGCGTTTAAAGTGTTTGTGAGAGTGACCTGCAACACCGCCTATACCAATAATAACACCGGCATGTTGAATAGTATCGTTGTGGAAATACAACATTGCACCCACGCAGCCAATATCCGCGCGTATCGCATTCGATACCATTTCGGTTAGCCAATCGGGACTAATAACTTCAACATCGTTATTGATTAATCCAATGAGTTCACCATTAGCATGGGTAGCGGCAAAATTGTTTATTGCCGAATAGTTAAAGGGGTAAGGGAAACGTAATACTGTTACCTTTTCATGGCTTTGTAGTTCCTCAAAGTATTCTAGTGATAACGGATCATCTGAATTGTTATCAACTAACAGTATTTCGTAGTTGGGATAGGTAGTCTTCTCTAATATCGAGTCAATTGCCTGTTTAGTAATTTCATGCCCATTGTAAGTTGGAATTATTAGTGATACCAGTGGTGAAGTGCCGTCCTTCGTTGTTATGGGCCAATTCACTTTATAAATATTTTGATGCATACCCTGTTCAACGCTTACGTTTTCACCCAAGCAGTTAAAGTGGTCCTCGAGTGCTTTGATACCAGCATCTGTAGTATAGGATTTCTCGCCATGTCCAAGTGCAGTTGAACCTTCAACCGCTCTCCAGTGGTATAGTACTTTAGGGATGTGTACAATTTCGCTATGCTTGATTTCCCTCGAATAGCGCAATAGTAAGTCGTAATCTTGACTACCTTCATAGCCTGCTCTAAAACCGCCAATTTTTTTAACTATATCTGCTCGGTAAACGCCTAGGTGAGAAACATAATTCTGGCTGTAAAGAAGGTCTAAGTTCCAGCCTGATTTGAAATGAGGGTCGCAACGTTCGCCTGTCTCATCTATTTTGTCTTCATCGCTGTATATTAAGCAGGTAGATGGTTTTTCATTTATAACTTTAACCACTTCATATAAAGCATGCTGACTTAGTTCGTCATCGTGGTCTAGCAATGCTATCCATTCACCATTAGCTACCTCTAAAGCGCTATTACTTGCTTTTGAAATATGGCCGTTTTGCTCTCTAAACACTACGGTAATACGGTTGTCTAAACTTTGGTAATGCTCTAGCACCTCTCTAACATGGGGAGATGGCGAACAGTCATCTGCAAGACATAACTGCCAATTAGTATACGACTGTTGCATGACAGATTTAATGCATTCCTCTAAAAGTGCCTTTTCAGGGTTGTATACGGGCACAACTATGGAAATTAGCGGTGTTAATGCAAACCCGTTTATCGTCGATTGAGTTTCTAGAAAATTATAGTGCTCATTGCGCAATCTCCATGCCTCATAAGGGTTTACAGAGGGTTCGTTACTAGTAGTTTGAGGATATTCATTATAAACCCTACCTTCTTCAAAGCCCGCTTTTACTAGATGATAAAGCAAGGACGCTTCCCAGTTTTTTAGGTCTGGGTTTAGTTCCAAGTAAAGCTTTGGGTTAAAATAGGGTACTGGGCGTCTACCTTCTTTTTCGCCACTTACAATGTAGTGATAAAAGGGATTGATGCCATGTTGCGCTATATCAGGGTTGTTTGCCAAATAGTAATATGTATTAAAGTGGGGAGTTGGGTTTTTGCCTGTTGATGACCCTTTAATTATGAAGTCTTTTACCAAGTCGTGATGAGTTCTTTCACCTTCTTCTAATTGTTTAGAATAATAGTCTTCATCCCACAATAACGCGTCCTTTATAGTTTGTGCGATGTGGTCAATATTTTCGCCGTTAGCCAGGTTTGTAGCGTGAAGTAACTCGACACTGTTTACAGACATCGATGTTTGCTCTAGCGTCTTGTTGTCCTCGTCCTTAAATATTACCTTTAACTGCAATTTAGTTTTCTTAAACCAGTAAGGCCTGTAATTACACGCGTCAAGAGCGTAAGCAAAGCCACACACGGTGTCGTCTACAAGATCAACTAAATCAGCACGGTCAACCTTGCATGCAACAACAGTAAGTTTCTCGCCATCGACAAAAATCTCTACATTTTTAGCTTTACTACACCACCCGGTAATGTACCCGCTGCTCAAACCTTCAAAGTAGTATGATATTCCCGACTCTGGTAAAAGAAAGCCTAAGTCTTTAGAAATGTCTGCCATATTAACTGATGTGTCGACAATATCCTCAATATGCCCATCCTTTACAAATTCAACTTTTAATGGAACTGAAGACAAAGGTTTCCATTCGTCTTTAATATCGCTAGTAGACAACTTGTAGGCAAAGCTAGCATGAGGGTTCTCTAAAACTTTAGATAAGTCTTCTCTAAATTCATTACACGGCAATTCAGCGATGAAAGTTTCAGAGATGTAGATATTTACGCTATCTGCATTTTGAGCCCAACCAGCAATAAATCCGTCTATTAACCCATCAACGTAAACCTTGGGTAATTTTGCATTAAAGGTTGTTTCCACTTTATATCTTCCTTTGCTTCTTGTTCTTTTAATTTTAAGTTGTGTGTGCGTAGCCGCGTTTGTAAGCGGATGTATCCTAATTGATACTTTTGTAAAGATCACTATTGAGTAAGAGACTTTAATTTAAAACACTGCTTTTTATCTAATTAATTCGAAAAGCGTAACTATTTCAACGTTTCAATAACATCTTTGGTATCGACAATCTAGGCGTTTAATGTGATTTTTCTCGATAGCAGAAGTATGCTTTTTAACTCAGTTTGTATCTGATATGAAATTACAAGGTTCTTTTATTCATAAATTTTAATGTATAGTTGTTTGATTAGTAGGCGTATTCAATGCGAGTGTGATACCGCATACTCAAAGAAGCTATCAAGCTGGGATTGAGTATGAAATTCCGTTACTATAACTTAATGATATTATTGTATAGCACAAATTTGTAAAACAAAGGCTTTGTATGAGAAAAGGGATAATTCTAGCGGGTGGGTCAGGCACTCGCCTACACCCACTAACAAAAGTGGTTAGTAAACAGTTAATGCCAGTTTACGACAAACCCATGATTTATTACCCACTAACAACACTTATGATGTCGGGTATTCGGGATGTTCTTATTATCACCACCCCAGAAGAACAGCAGCGCTTTATTGACCTTATTGGAGATGGTTCGTCTTTAGGCATGAACATTCAATATGCGGTTCAGCCATCACCTGATGGTCTAGCTCAAGCATTTTTGATTGGCGAAGACTTCATAGGCAACGATAGCTGCTCATTGGTACTGGGCGATAATATTTACTACGGTCACGACCTGAAAGTGTCTCTGCAAAATGCATTCAAGCAAGAACATGGTGCTACAGTATTTGGCTACCATGTACACGACCCAGAGCGTTACGGTGTTGTAGACTTCGATGAAAATTGGAACGCGCTTTCAATTGAAGAAAAGCCAGCTAAACCTAAATCGAATTATGCCGTGACTGGCCTTTATTACTACGACAACCGTGTAGTAGATTTTGCAAAAGAAGTAAAGCCTTCTCCACGTGGCGAGCTTGAAATCACTGACTTGAATAATTTATATCTTCAAGATGGTTCGCTTAAAGTGGAGCTTATGGGACGTGGTTCTGCTTGGCTAGATACAGGAACGCTTGATTCATTACTTGATGCTGCAAACTTCGTTGCTGCTATTGAAAAACGCCAAGGCTTAAAAGTATGTTGCCCAGAAGAAGTTGCATTCCGTATGGGATATATCGATGCTGAACAATTAGAAAAGCTAGCTGCGCCACTTAAAAAGAGCGGCTATGGTGATTACTTATTGAAAGTAATTCACGACCGCGTTAAATAAATACAAAGAAACGGATATATTTTTTTATGCAAGCAATTAGCACAGCCATCCCTGACGTTAAAATCATTGAACCAAAAGTATTTGGTGACGAGCGTGGTTTTTTCTTAGAAACCTTTCGTACTGACTGGTTTAAGAAAGAGTGCGCGGATGTAGACTTTGTTCAGGATAACCACTCGAAATCTAGCCAAGGTATTCTTCGTGGCCTTCATTATCAGATGGAGCAAACCCAAGGTAAATTAGTACGCGTAGTTAGCGGCGAGGTTTTCGATGTAGCAGTTGATATGCGTAAAGACTCACCTACTTATGGCAAGTGGGTAGGCGTTACATTATCTGCAGAAAATAAGCGTCAGCTTTGGGTTCCAGCGGGTTTTGCACATGGTTTTTACGTAACAAGTGAATCGGCTGAGTTTGTGTACAAGTGCACAGACTACTATCATCCGGAATCTGAAGTATCGGTAAAATACGACGACCCAACGTTGAATATTGACTGGCCTCTGGTGAATGGAGAAAAACCTTCGCTATCTGGGAAAGACGAAGCTGGGGTGGCATTTGTAGACGCACCTACATTTTAATTGTCATTGGGTACTAGCGATAAATGAATATTGTAATTATAGGTAAGTCTGGGCAGCTAGCATTTGAGCTTTCTCGTGAACTAGAAAATAGCGAGCATCAAGTCACGTTTTTAGGTCGCGATGATATTGATATTACTAGCTCTACTGATATTGAAGAGAAACTATCGCCTTTAAAAGCCGATGTTTTAATAAATGCATCGGCATATACTGCGGTAGATAAAGCAGAAGAAGATACCGACGCGTGCAATGCTATCAATACGTTTGCTGTGAAGAACTTAGCAAACTACTGTAAAGATAACGATGCCTTCATGGTGCATGTGTCTACCGACTATGTCTTTAACGGCCACAAAGGTTCGCCTTATTTAACGGATGATCCTATCGAGCCGCAAGGTGCTTACGGCGCATCCAAAGCTGAAGGCGAAAAAGCGCTGCTTGAAATACTGCCAGATGCTAGCTGTCTAATTCGTACTGCTTGGGTTTACTCGTCGCATGGCAATAACTTTGTGAAAACCATGCTGCGCTTGATGGCTGATAAACCTCAGTTAGCTGTAATAGATGATCAAATTGGTACACCAACGTGGGCGAAGGGTCTAGCTGAAGCTTGTGTTTCTGCCGCTGAAAACAAAACAGCCGGTGTTTACCACTGGACCGATGAAGGTGTAGCAAGCTGGTACGATTTTGCGTTAGCTATACAAGAACTTGGCATTGATAAAGGTTTACTGGATAAGGCTATTCCGGTTTTGCCTATCCCTTCAAGCCAATATCCAACGCCTGCAAAACGTCCTCACTACAGTGTGCTTGATAAACAAACTGCGCGTGAAGCATTTGCGTCGTGTAAGCCTGCACACTGGCGTAAGCAGTTAGCTAGCATGCTAGATGAATTGAAAGCCTAAATGGCAAGAACAGAATTATTTTTGGTAAAAAGAAAATGAGTAAAACGATTTTAGTAACAGGTGGCGCAGGCTTCATTGGATCTGCAGTAGTTCGCCATCTTATAAACGACACTGACCACGCAGTGGTTAATTTAGATAAGCTAACTTACGCGGGTAATTTAGAGTCATTAACTTCGGTTTCAAGCAGCGACCGCTACAGCTTCGAGCAAGTTGATATTTGTGATGCTGAAGAAGTAAAGCGCGTGTTCAACACGCACCAGCCAGATATTATTATGCACCTTGCGGCAGAGTCTCACGTAGACCGTTCAATTGACGGGCCAGGTGAGTTTATCCAGACCAACGTTGTAGGTACATACACATTGCTTGAGCAAGCAAGAGCGTATTGGTCAGCACTTGAAGGCGATAAAAAAGCAGGGTTTAAGTTCCATCATATTTCTACTGACGAAGTATACGGCGACCTTCCTCACCCAGATGAAGTTGAGCCGGGCACAGAGCTACCGCTCTTTACGGAAACTACCCCGTATGCACCAAGTTCACCTTATTCAGCAAGTAAAGCAAGCTCTGATCAGCTAGTGCGTTCGTGGCTTCGCACATACAAGCTACCAACGCTTGTAACTAACTGCTCAAATAATTACGGCCCGTACCACTTTCCAGAAAAGCTTATTCCACTAGTTATTCTAAACGCACTAGCTGGAAAGCCGCTGCCTGTATATGGTAAAGGTAATCAAATTCGTGATTGGTTGTATGTTGAAGACCATGCCCGCGCATTGGTAGTGGTTGCGCTTAATGGTGAAATCGGTGAAACCTACAACATTGGTGGCCACAACGAAAAGCAGAATATTGAAGTAGTGCAAACTATCTGTTCAATTTTGGATGAAGTTAAGCCAAAAGATAGCAAATACACTGAGCAGATTACTTACGTTCAAGACCGCCCAGGGCACGATATGCGTTATGCAATTGATGCTAGCAAAATTGAGCGCGAGCTTGGATGGAAGCCGCAAGAAACGTTTGAAAGCGGTATTCGTAAAACTGTTGAGTGGTATTTAGCGAACGAAGGTTGGTGGAAAGCGGTTCTTGATGGTAGTTATCAAGGTGAGCGTTTAGGTACTGGAAGCTAATACCTATCACTATAAATCGTGATATGATAGAAAAGCCGCAAAATTGCGGCTTTTTTGTTTTTTAGTGTTGTTAGACATCGCTGTTAGGGATTGAGTTAGCTGTATGAAGAAATTGGCCATGTTAACGGTTAAAGGCGCTGTTGGTTTAGTACCAAAAGCAGTAAGAAACAAGCTGAAAAGCAACCATAAACTTACCGAGTTTTACAGCCGCTCTTTACAACGTTCAGGACTTTTTTATGGCTTTCCATCTGAAAAAAAACGTATGGCTTTGTATAGCGCTTATCTCAAACAACAGGCGCAATATTTTCAAAGCCTAGCTCCTGTTGATAAAAGCGACTTCAAAATACAGGTTGTTATCTTTGGGGCAAAAAGTCTATCTTTAACATTAGACTCGCTCAACCAAGCAGGTGTAAAACATGAAAGCATCTGTGTGGTGGGTGAAAATAGCATGGGCGAATCGGTGCGGTGTACCTCGACAGTTTCTGAAGCAGTGAATGATTTACCTGAATCGACGAGGCTTCTGCTTTTAAATAGCGGAGATGCAATATCAAAAGTATCGTTTGACGTGTTTCTTACATGCGACAGTGGCGCCGATGTTGTTTACTGTGATACCGATAAGATTGACGCTAAAGAACGAAGAGCCTCTCCGCATTTTTTGCCTGATTGGAATCCTGATTTACAGCTCTCTACAAGTTATGTGTATACGGGCGTAATGTGTAGAGCGGCTTTGCTCAAAAAGACCTTGGTAAGCGCTTCGACAATCGCCGGACTCGTTACAGAGCTATGGTTGAAGCAATCAAAACTGTCAGTTGCGCACATTCCCTATACACTGGTTCATCGTTTCTCTAGTAAAAAGAAAAAAATTGAAAGCCTAGCTGATGTCAGAACAGTGATAGAGAGCTGCACGCCTGCAATTCCATCCTACAATGAAGAGCTCGCTGTAAATACTATTCAATGGCCCGTTGAATCTGAACCTTTAGTTTCTCTTATCATTCCTACTAAAAATGGCAAAGCACTTGTTAAAGCGTGTATAGAGTCCATTTTAGAAAAAACCATATATCAAAATTATGAAATATTACTCATTGATAATGGTTCTGATGAAAAAGAAAGTCTCGACTATTTTTCAGAGTTAGACAAACATACCAAGATCCGTGTTCTTCGTTACCCTGGTGAATTTAATTATTCAGCAATTAACAATTTTGGCGTACAACATGCTTGCAATGATAGTACGGTAATAGGGCTTATCAATAATGACATTGAAGTGATAAACCCTCATTGGCTAACAAGCATGGTGGGGCATGCCATGCGCAGCGATGTGGGGTGTGTGGGAGCTAAATTGTTGTACTCCGATGGAAGAATTCAACATGCTGGAGTGGTTTTAGGGTACGGTGGTGGTGCAGGCCATGCACATAAATACTTCCCTAGATACCACCCAGGGTATATGAAGCGTTTAATTGCAACGCAAAATTATTCTGCAGTGACAGCAGCTTGTTTATTGGTGAAGAAGTCGCTATTTGTGGAGGTAGGTGGTTTAAATGAAAAAGATCTCACAGTGGCTTTCAACGATGTAGATTTCTGCCTAAGGGTGAAAGAGTTGGGAGTGCGGAATATTTATTGTGCAGAGGCTGAACTATATCATCATGAATCAGTGAGTAGAGGGTTAGACCATGCCCCAGCAAAAGCAGCACGATTTAATCGAGAGTTAGAATATCTAAAAGCACAGTGGGGTAAATACATTGAACATGACCCTGCATACAGCCCGAACCTTACACTTTTAAGAGAAAATTTTTCCATTAAAGCGAAGGAAGAGTTTTCCAATTAGACCTAATTTTAAGTTTATTTAAAAGTTGGAACTGAACAATTAAATGGAATCAACAATGAGCAATTATAAAATAGCGGTAGCAGGTACTGGATACGTTGGCTTATCAAATGCGGTGTTGTTAGCACAACACAATGAAGTGAAAGCGGTCGACTTAGTACCTGAAAAAGTCGAGATGCTTAACAACAAAAAGTCTCCAATTGATGACAAAGAAATAGCCGAGTATTTAACAACGAAAGAGTTGAACCTTGTAGCAACGCTTGATGCGCAAGAAGCATATAAAGATGCTGACTATGTGGTAATTGCAACACCAACAGACTACGACCCGCAAACGAATTACTTCAATACTGGTAGTGTAGAAGCGGTAATCAAAACCGTGATGGAAGTTAACCCTGATGCGGTAATGGTTGTAAAATCGACCGTACCGGTAGGGTTTACCAAAGACGCAAAAGCCCGTTTTGGTTCTGACAATATTATCTTTTCGCCTGAATTTTTGCGTGAAGGGAAAGCACTTTACGACAACCTTTACCCAAGCCGTATTATCGTAGGTGAGCGTAGTGAGCGCGCGGAAGTTTTCGCAAAGCTGCTTCAGCAAGGTGCAATAAAAGAGAACATCGATGTTTTATTCACCGACAGTACAGAGGCAGAAGCTATCAAACTTTTCGCCAACACTTACTTGGCAATGCGTGTAGCGTACTTTAACGAACTAGATAGCTATGCAGAGCGTAATGGCTTAGACACTAAACAAATCATCGAAGGTGTCGGTTTAGACCCTCGTATTGGTAATCACTACAACAACCCAAGTTTTGGTTACGGTGGTTATTGCTTACCAAAAGATACCAAACAGTTACTAGCTAACTACAGTGAAGTACCTAACAATATGATTCAGGCCATTGTAGATGCTAACCGTACGCGTAAAGATTTTATCGCTGATTCAATTGTAAGCCGTGGCCCCAAAATTGTGGGTATCTATCGCCTTATCATGAAGTCTGGTTCTGATAACTTCCGAGCAAGTGCTATTCAAGGCATCATGAAGCGTATAAAAGCGAAAGGTATTGAAGTCGTAGTCTATGAGCCAGTACTTAAGGAAGAAGAGTTCTTCCGCTCTCGTGTGGTAAACGATTTAGAGGAGTTTAAGAAAATTTCTGACGTAATCGTAGCAAACCGTGTTACGGGCGATATCGAAGATGTACTAGATAAAGTATACAGCCGCGACTTGTTCAACGCTGATTAACCCAAGTTTGGGGTCAGAGTACATTTTTCCATGTAAATCAAAAAAGCCAGGTTCATAACCTGGCTCTTCTTAGTTAGACAAACTGCCTTACACTGCGTTTATATATCAGAACGCCCATATCTATCTGAGAAACGAACGATATCGTCTTCCCCTAGGTAAGCTCCAGATTGTACTTCAATTAATTCTAGTGGAATCTTTCCTGGGTTTTCTAATGCATGAACCGCCCCAATAGGAATATAAATAGACTCATTTTCCGTTAGCATTTGCGTTTCATCGCCTATTGTCACATTCGCTGTACCTGATACTACAACCCAGTGTTCAGCTCTATGATGATGCATTTGAACTGATAGTTTTTCACCTGGCTTCACGGTAATACGCTTAACTTTAAAGCGTCCACCATTGTCTATTGAATCGTAACTTCCCCAAGGTCTGTAAACTTCGCGGTGAAACTCAAATTCAGGGCGCTTTTCAGCTTTCAAACGGTTCACAACGGTTTTGATGTGTTCTGCGTTTTTCTTATTCGCCACCATAACAGCATCTTTGGTTTCAACTACAACCACGTCTTCCAGACCAATAACTGCAACCAAGCTGTGCTCGGCGTTCACATAGCTGTTGGTGGTGCCTTCTAATAAGGTGTCGCCACTAGTTACATTGCCATTCGCGTCCTTCTCTCCCGTCTCCCAGAGAGACGACCAACTGCCTACATCAGACCAACCTGCATCTAGTGTTACCATCGCGGCTTCGGATGTTTTTTCCATCACTGCATAGTCGATAGAATCACTTGGGCATGAAGCAAATATGTCTTTGTCTATACGAACAAAGTCGAGATCTTTTTCGGTTTTTTCAATCGCCTTTTTACATACCGAATATATGTCAGGTGCGTGCACTTCCAGCGCCTTTAAAAATGCACTGGCTTTAAACATAAACATGCCGCTATTCCAAAAATACTCGCCTGAACTTACGTATTGTGTTGCGGTAGGCATATCTGGCTTTTCAACAAATTCACTTACATCGAAGCCAATATTCAGTTTGTTTCCGGCTTTTATATAGCCGTAACCAGTATGAGGCTGAGTGGGGACAATACCGAAAGTAACTAACTTACCTTGTTCAGCTAATACTTGCGCTTCCCTAATCTTAGACTGAAATGTTTTGCTGTCTTTGATCAAGTGGTCTGCAGCTAAAACTAGTAGAATGGGATCTTCGCCCCCTTCCATAGCTTGAAAAGCCGCCAATGCAATCGCTGGAGCAGTATTGCGCCCAACTGGCTCTAAAAGAATGTCGCTGTTAGCGACACCTATCTGTCGCATTTGCTCGGCAACAAGAAATCGATGTTCTTCGTTGCAGATAATAGAAGGTGGCAAAGACTCTATGCCATTGAGTCTCAGTACAGTGTCTTGAATCATAGTTTTGTCAGAAGTGAGTGACAAAAACTGTTTAGGTAAAGCGGCGCGAGATTTTGGCCACAAGCGGCTTCCTGTTCCGCCTGCAAGAATGACTGGCTTCATTAGCATTCCTTGAATTTTAGAGTGACTATAAGAGAGTTAGTATACTGAGTTATTAAGAGATTTAAATGAGTAAAGGATTTTATGGTGCGGTTCGACTCATTACATAGATCACAGTACAAAAAACTTCCCAAATCCCAAAATTCAAAATAGAATCCGCATCAATTCAACCCCTGCCATTAAGCCTCAAGCTTACGCACACCCGGTGGGGATAAAATATTGGGGTCAGAGTACATTTCTTCCTCCAGTACGATCTGTCAATTTGGTTACCAAAATCAATAATCAGAATGTTGAGTTCATGCTACCTATTACATTACACCAGCATGAACATGTATTTGTTTTAGTTTGCTTTTATTAGCGGAGTCGTTATGAATAGGCTGCGTGAGCTGTCCAGCCAAGTGATGGATGTTTACCAATCTCTTTCCCAAGAATTCAGTGCATATCAATCTAGCCAGTCACTAAACTGCGTTGAGAAATGTGGTGCATGTTGCAATAACCCCGACATTGAAGTGTCGCCATTGGAGATGCTGCCTTTAGCACTTCATCTGTTTGATACAGGACGGGCTGAACAGGAGTTTGACGAGCTAGACAACTACAGCGGCTTCGCCTGTAAACAATATCAACGCTTAAGTTTGGACGGTAAAGAAGGCTACTGCGGAATTTACGAATACCGACCTGCCATTTGCCGTATGTTCGGTGCAGCAGGTTATAAAACCAAATCTGGCGAAGCCACACTTTCGGTGTGTAAACCAATTAAGCAAGCTGTACCAGAGAAGTATGCGGCCGCGCTGATTGCTATACAGCCTCAGCATTTAGATATCTTAGAAAAGCGATTAGTGGATGATATTGCCGCAAATAGTGAGGTTCGAGTTACATCGACAAAGCCGCCAATGATCGCAGAAGGCAGACAAAAACTTGCTCAATTAGATTATGAATTGGGGGAAAGGCTTATGCCTATAAATGACGCACTACGTTTTGTGTTAGAAAAAATTCTAACACTGAGTTTTTATGCTCAAGATATAGATGGTGGTGTTGCTGCTTAAATTAAGTGGGGGCAGAAAATGTACTCTGACCCCACCATTAAGTGCACTACGTTAGAATTCCGCGAGCGGCTTCTACTATTGCCTCACTAATAGTGTAGTCAGCACGGCTTTTGCCAGTAATGGCATAGTATCTCTCATTTAGTGTGCTTGCGTTACCAATACAGTGCACGTCATATTGCTCTTCTACGTGCTTTGAAATTGCCGATGGTGCGCAGAAAACACCGAAGTCTTCGCTGCCAAAAAGTTTAAGCAAAGCAGTATCGTCAAATTCGGCTACCACTTTGGGGTACAGCTGTTCTGTCTCAAGCCAACTTGTAAGTGCTTGCCGTATTCCTGAAGTATTCCCCTGAATTAGCAACGGCATTTTATTTAAACACTCTGGAAAAGTCTGTTCTTCAGTAAGCGGTGCTTTAGCAAAGAAGCTCAACGAACTTTCGCCCAAGAAAAAACTATTGGCGCTTATTTGTGTACCAGGGGCTATGCCTCTGTCTGCTAGAATGAAATCGATTGCGTTAATGGCGAGCTCTTTCAACAAACCGTCGAAGCTATCCTCTTTTATCACGTATTTAACCTGTGAAAACCTACGCATGGTGGCATGAACAAAGTCGTAAAAAAGCACTTTCGGAATACCATTAGTAATACCTATCACAAATTCTTTCGTATTCACTTCATCGCTATTGTTAAGTATTTCAGCTAGTTGATTACCTTTATGAAATATTTCGCTGGCATACTGATAACTTACTTTACCTCTCGCGTTTAGGTATAGGCGCTTATTTATTCTATCAAAGAGAGAGTAACCTAGCTGATTTTCGAAGGTGCTTAGTTGCCCACTTACGGTTTGCGGGGTAACGTGGAGTAATTTAGCGGCTTTCGCAATGCTACCCTCACGGGCAACAAGATAGAAATAATATAAATGATGGTAGTTTAGGTGATGCATACTTCAACAAGCTACTCGATTATTAAGGTATTAGGGGCAAGAAATGTACTCTGACCCCATTTTTTTCGATGAACTATTAAGAATATAACAGATTTATTCTAACTGACTATTGCAATACACTATTTAGCGTTGTTTTTGTACGATTAAAAACGGCGCGTCACTGATTTTTAAGCTAGCGGTATATTGAAGACATAACTATGGCTAAACCAATTGATTTACGTAAAACGCGAAAGACCTTATTTTCGCTATTGAAACCAGAGGCTGGCTTTTTTTGGGTTGCTATCGCATACGGCGTAGCAATTAGTTTAATGACCCTTGCGGTACCTATAGCGGTTCAAACGCTGATTAATAGTATCGCCAATATCGGTTCAACTCGGGCAGTTATCATATTGGCCGTCATTCTATTTCTTACTTTATTTATATCTGGCGTATTTAGCGCGCTGCGTATGCGAGTGATGGAGTTCTACGAGCGTAAAGTTTACGCCCGCCTCACCGCAGACTTAGGGCTAAAAACTATTCTTGCGCCCCACAGTTTTTTTGAAGGTCGACAAAACGTTAGCATTACACAGCGTTACTTCGACATAATGACTTTTCAAAAGAATATGCCGTCTTTAATGATTGATGGTTTCGCGCTAGTACTACAGATGCTGGTAGGTTTCACTCTAGTATCATTCTACCACCCAGCGCTTTTCGCGTTTAATGTGGTGCTTTTACTTACCATGTATGCGGTTTGGAAAATTTGGGGGCGTGGTGCTAAGCGCACGGCTATTGAATTGTCTAACGCGAAATACGATTCTGCAAAGTGGCTACACGATATTGCAATTGCTCACGAATTCTTTAAGTCAGCTGATCATGTTGAATACGCAGGGCGCAGCACTGAAGGTTATATCAGTAACTATGTGAAAAAGCACAAAAGCCACTTTCACTACACCTTTTCGCAAGTGGTTATGTTTCTATTGATGTATGCCGTGGCGAGTGCATCGCTACTTGGTATCGGTGGTGTTCTGGTTGTACAAGGTGAGCTTTCTATCGGTCAGCTAGTGGCTGCTGAGCTTGTGATGTCTGCTGTTTTCTTTGGGTTGTCTCGCTTTACCCAATATTTAAAACTTTACTATGAGTTATATGGCGCTGCCGAGAAGCTGGGTGGCGCTCTTGACATGCCGCAGGAAGAGCTCAATACCTCGGAACATATACCAGCTTCTTCTAAATTGGTGTTTAACGATGTTGAACTTAAACATGGTAATGATGCGTGCCACCTCAATGTTATCTTCGAACCTGGCACTAAGTATTTTGTTACTACTGATAAAAGTTGGGTGCAGAAGCAACTGCTAGGATTGCTGAAGCAATATGACCGCGTTAAATCGGGCGACATCTTGTTAGGAGAGCTTAGCCTAAACGATTACGACACCCATGAGTTACGGCAGGCCGTCACCATTTTAGATCGTTCTTTAATTATCGAAGTTTCTGTAGAGCGCTACTTAAAGTTGGCACATCCTCAGGCAACCATCGCGGATATTCGCGCTGCGCTTGAGGAAGTAGAAATGACCAAAGTGATAGATAGCTTACCAGAGGGTTTGCAGACTAAAGTATCCGTATTAGGGGCACCGCTGCAGCCATTGGAGTTTTTGTTGCTTAAACTTGCCGCCGCAATTATTGGTAAACCTAAGCTGCTCATTTTGAATCAGCACTTCGACGCAATACCGGTAGAGTTGAGGGCGCGACTTCTGCGACGCTTAAGTAAATATGATTTTACCGTCATGTATTTTACCAATATGCCACTGCCAGATTGTTTCGAAGGTGTGTTGCATCTGCACGATAACGCAACGGCAATGTTAAATGAGTATTCAAATGGTGAGTCACCGATTAGTGCTGCTAACGCAAGTGAGAGCAGCACGGCTTCAAAGAACAATAAGGAGGGTGAGTAAGTGAATCACGCAGAACGTCGCTTTTTAGATAACATCACTTCATTGCCTTCATTGAAAGTGCCAAAGCTTCATCGTGTAATTACCGGAGTTATCATCTTCTTGGTGTTGGCAGCTGGATTAATTTTGTATTTCACACCATGGATCCAAACGGCTTACGGCACCGGTATGGTCGACTCGCTCGATCCTAAAGACAGAACCCAACCAATAAATGCGTTAGTTGATGGACAAGTAAAGCAGTGGCACGTAAGGGAAGGCCAACAAATAAAAGCCGGCGAGCCAATCGTTACGTTAATCGATATTGATGCGCAGCGACTTGAGAAGCTGCGATCTCAGCTTTCAGCAGCGAACTTAAAGAATCAAGCTAATGAAACAGCAGTAAGAAATGCTGAGAACAACCTGGCGCGTCAACAGTCTCTGCAAGAGCAAGGGCTGGTATCACGTAAAGAAGTAGAGCAGGCCGAGATAAAAGTGCAGGAACTGCGAGCAAAAGCTGCCGCCTCTGTTTCGGAAATTAATGAAGTAAGCATGATTTTATCTCGTCAGTCGACGCAAACTAAATATGCACCCGTTGACGGTACGGTTGTTCGGTTGCTATCAGGTGGTGTGTCTACGTTCGTAAAGTCGGGCGATATTCTTGGGCAGTTTATTCCAGCAGATGCAAAACGCAGCGTTCGCGTTACCGTGAGAGGGTTAGACGCACCGCTGGTTAAGCCTGGTGCAAAGGCGCGTTTGCAGTTTGATGGCTGGCCTGTTTTTCAGTTTAGCGGATGGCCGGGTAGTGCAATAGGTACCTTTGGTGGTGAAGTTGTGTATGTAGAGCCTGTTGCTAATGCTACTGGCGATTTTAACGTGTGGATTAGACCTGACGAGTCTGATATTCCTTGGCCAGCTGAAAGTTCTGCGCGTTTGGGTAGCCGGGTTAAAGCGTGGGTGCTATTAGAAGAGGTGCGTCTAGGTTACGAGATGTGGCGACAGTTGAACAACTTCCCGCCATTGCCAACGCAAGAGCCTACTACCGGTGGAGCCAAGGGGGCTGGGGCATCAATATGGTAATTCGAAGGTTTACATTAGCAGTGCTTGCAACTGTTGCGGTTATTAGCACTCATGTTTCTGATGCAGTAGCGCAAAACAAAAATACTAGGCAAGCACCATCAATCGATGCACTTATCCAGAGTATGGTGAACTATCATCCCTACGTTAGGGCGATAAATGAAGGAAACTATCAAGCTGCAGCCGAGTTAGAAATAGCAAGAAGCAGTTTTGATCCGTTTATAGAGCAGAAAACCAGTAGCCGCGTTAGCGGATATTACGATGGTACTAATTTAACGCAGCGCTTTTCTAATCCGTTCGAAGACTTTAATGGCTCAGTTTATACCGAGTACCGTATATCAGACGGTGATTTCCCGGTGTACGAAGCCGATTACGAAACCTTGTCTGGCGGCGAGGCTAGTGTGGGCATTGCCATCTCTCTACTTAAAAATAGAGAACTGGATAAGCGTAGAACGGAGTTAGCCAATGCAGGGCTAGCGACTTCACAATGGCAAGCGTTAGCGACAAGTTTAATTAATGACTTTGTTTACAAGGGGATTAGTGAATATGTTGCGTGGTACGAAAGCGCATTGCAGGTTAATGCCGTTACAGAATTGCTAAACACCGCAACAGAACGTGAAAGAGCGTTGGTGACCCGCGTAGAGAAAGGAGATTTAGCCAATGTCGTGCTGACAGAATTTAAAGCCAACATTTTGCAACAGCGCCTTTTGCTTGCCGAGCTTAAGCAAAAGCGAGACGCACATGCTCAAATGCTCTCTTTTTATTGGCGTTCACCTAAGGGAGATATGTTGATAGTAGATGAAGCGAACCCGCCGAAAGATATCAACTGGCCTTTCTGGGTTGGTAACGGTCAGCTTATGACTCTTCGCAATGCCCTTCGTAATCACCCTGAACTTGATGTGATGAAATTAGAACAGCAGGTGGTAAATAACAAGGCTGCGCTGGCTAGTAACGCGTTATTGCCGAAGCTAGATTTAAAAGCATCGGTTGCAAGAGATATAGGTTCTGGTCCGTCAAATTTAGACGGTACCGAAACAAAAGTAGGTCTGTCGTTTTCCTACCCTTTAGGAAACAGGAAGGCGAAAGCTGAACAAGCCCAATTACAGTCAAAGCAAAGAGAGCTAGAGCACAAGCTAACCTCTACTGAGCAAGCGATAACTCAGCGTTTTGAACAAGCGCTAGTTTATTGGGGGCAGGCGAAAGACATTGTTGCTCTTCAAAGTGAAAATGCGGCGCTAGCGAAAACCCTTTCTCAAGTAGAAAAAACACGTTTCGATGCAGGTGACAGTGATATGTTCGTGTTAAATGCGCGCGCACAAAATGAAATTAAGGCCCAAATAAAAGAGATAAAAGCGAAAGTGGACTTACTAAAGGCAGAACTAACCCTTTATAAAGAAGCCGCTATGTTGCACTCTCTTAACAACTGAGCTTTTTTGAAAACATCGAGTTTAATTGTGAAGTAGGCTTGATTGCTATCGCTTGCTGCTTGTTGTTAAAAAGCAGGTAAGGGTTGAAGAAACTAGTACAGCTATAAACAAAAACGGCGTATTGAGTAAATCAATACGCCGTTTTTTTAAAAATCAATTAGTAGGCGGTTAATTGCCCAGTGCACTATTAAAGTCGTCTTCGCTTAGTCCGGCAGACATAGCGTATTCTTTTAACTTATCCTGAGATACACCCGCGTGTTGCGCAGTATTTAAAATACGCATTACTTGTTCACGCTGCTGGGCAGATTCTCTCACCGCCGTTTCAACTACCGTTTCTGCTTCGTTAGGAAACACGGCCAGAAGCGCATCCACTACATACTCACCAACAAAAGGAACAGCATTCAATGCGCTTGTCATGATATCGACAATCTTATTTGGATGTTCTTGCGACAATGTCTGAACAATACTGTCTGCTGCGTCAGGTTGAGTAAGCACGGCAACGCGTACAATCTCATCTAGCTCTTCAGGTGTTGAAACCGCAGCAGCCTGCACAACAAAGTCGACATAAGTCGGCTCTGCTTTTATCGCTAACTGAACAATGTTAGGGCAGCTACTTACTTCTTTCTCAATAGCCAGCTGTACAATCTCTTCAGTAGACGCAGGTTGAGCAGAGATAGCAGCAAAAATGATCTCTCTGTATTTGTCTGGATAGGTATCTAAAGCAATATCCACAATAGACACAATCTCTTGCGGATAATGACCAGCGATTGAACTGATTGCTCGGCCAACCGACATAGTTTGGTTTACTTGACGTCTTAAGAAGGCGGTTTGAAAATGATTTGACTGGTCAGCGCTTTCTACATTCGCTGACGCGGGTGGCTGAACAGCATCATTTGAGGATACTTCTTGTGCCATTGCTGTATGACTAACATGAGTTGCTAGTATTGCCGCAGACAGCAGTGTAAGAGTTCGTAACATAAACCCACCTTTATAATTATTGCGTAGTCAATTTCTGACACCACCAGTATTAATACATTTATAAAGAACACAAAGCATAGGTCATTTACGCTTATATACATTCTTATACGTATTCCTTTACGCAAGCCTTAATATCTATCGCTAATATTAAGCATTAATATAATAACGGCAGGATCAAATACTACTTTAAGAACTACTACTTTATAGGATCTGAATTCCTATCCTATTAGTAATTAGTCCATATTGTCTACTAATTATCACATTTGAGCGAAAAATAGACGGTTAGTTCAGTTTTTTCAACTTTTTCAAAATAAGTGTTGACGTGAGCGCTCATTTCCCTAAAATGCGCATCCGCTTCGGGGGAAAAGCAAAACAGCAAGCCTCCTGAAGTAAGTCTCTACTACCTTTATAGGCCAGTAAAGAC
>NZ_LQXH01000011.1:0-213443 GCF_001924945.1 Alteromonas sp. W12 | reverse complement strand
GGCAGCCATAGCGATACGGTACCACCTGACTCCATTCCGAACTCAGAAGTGAAACGTATTAGCGCCGATGGTAGTGTGGGGCTTCCCCATGTGAGAGTAGGACACTGCCAGGTCCCAATTAAAGAAACCCGCCTAACGGCGGGTTTATTGCGTTTGGAAGAAAGAAAAATAATGGGGTCAGAGTACATTAATCCCCATTCCCTGCAACAACACCTCAAATTGGGGTCAGAGTACTTTATTGCTTTAAACATCAGAACATAGTCATTCTTTTACCCCCCAGTGCCGCTAAATCAGAGAAATGTACTCCGACCCCATTATTGTTGGCTAACTCAATAATTCGAGCTCTTTAACTCTCTAGGGCATGTAACAGGCAGTTTGAAAATAAGGTAGATAGGTACAGACTGTAGTTTAGGTCCAAGCGTTGGAAATACGAATGTAGGGTCAGAGTACTTTAAAACGTTATCTTTTAAAAAGTACGATGACCCCAATCTTTGAAATATACTCTGACCCCATTATTTTTGTGTTGTCAGTATTTGAAGACATTCTTATTCGATAAAAGCCTTAATAGATCAGACTTACTTTTAGCAAAGTGAGCGTTTTTTGGTAAACTCTGTCGAGTATTTTTCTAGTCGAAGTAAATAGGACAAACTAATGGCCGTATTCGGTACAGTATTCATGCCACAAATGGCACTTGCTACCTTTGTCAACGATAAGTGGACTGACACCGAATTTGTCAGTGCAGATAGTATTCAGCTGCACCCTGGTGCACACGTGCTTCATTACTCAAGTACATGCTTTGAAGGATTGAAAGCATTTAAGCACGAAGATGGCAGTATCAACATTTTCAGAATGGATAAGAATATTGAGCGCTTTGCTCAAAGTAGCCGTCTACTTAACTTGCCTGAAATAGACAAAGCGCAAGTCGAAAAGATGATCATCGATATTGTTGCAAAATACGCCTCTGAGGTTCCAGAGCCTCCAGGTTCTATGTATATCCGCCCTACGCATATCGGAACGGAAGCGTCTATCGGTAAAGCAGCAGCGCCATCGGCAAGTTCTATGCTATACGTTCTATTATCGCCGGTTGGTGATTACTTTGCTGGCGGTTTGAAGCCACTTCGCTTGTTGCTAGACGAAACAGGCATGCGCTGTGCACCGCACATGGGAATGGTAAAAAGCGGTGGTAACTACGCCAGTGCGTTGCCTCCTATTCTTAAAGCGCGTGCAGAAGTTCAGGCTGATCAAATTCTGTTTTGCCCTAATGGCGATGTACAAGAAACCGGAGCTGCTAACTTCCTGCTTATCGATGGTGATGAAATCATTACTAAAGGGTTAGATTCTAGCTTCCTACACGGTGTGACCCGAGCAACGATTCTTCAAATTGCCAAAGATCACGGCATGAAGGTGAGTGAGCGTGATATTACTGTAGACGAACTACTAGAGCGTTCAGCCAAACCGAATACTGAAGCAGCACTGTCTGGTACAGCGGCTGTACTTACGCCGGTAGGTACTTTTATTCACAATGATAAAGAGTATCAGGTGGGTAACGGTGAAGCTGGCCCTGTAACGATGAAGCTAAGACAAGCGTTAAATGATATCCAATGGGGTAAGGCCGAAGACACTCACAATTGGTTGGTGAAAGTGCCAAACTAGTCTAATCAGACACCCATTAAAAAAGCCTGCGAACGCAGGCTTTTTCGTTTCTAAAAAGGCACTCGATTACTTCGCTTTGCCTTGCTTAGCGACTGCATCCATCATTGCTTTGATAGCGTCAGCATCGCCAAGATATTCTTTAGAGATTGGCTTAAGGTTTTCATCTAGTTCGTATACTAGCGGTACACCTGTAGGAATGTTTAGGCCCAACACTTCTTCGTCTGACATACCATCAAGGTACTTAACAAGAGCACGAAGACTGTTGCCGTGCGCAGCAATAATTACGCGCTTGCCTGCTTGGATGTCTGGACGAATAACGTCGTGCCAGTATGGTAGTACACGTTCGATAGTTAGTTTTAGACTTTCACCACGTGGCAGGATGTCAGCATCTACATTGTTGTAACGTGGATCGTGACCTGGGAAGTGCTCGCTGTCATCTTCAACTGCCGGAGGTGGGATGTCGAAGCTACGACGCCAGATTTTAACCTGTTCTTCACCATGCTTAGCGGCAGTCTCTGCTTTGTCTAGACCTGTTAACGCACCGTAGTGACGCTCGTTCAGACGCCAGTGACGCTCAACTGGAAGGTAGTGCTGACCCATCTCTTCAAGTGCAATATTAAGTGTTTTAATTGCGCGAAGAAGTACAGACGTATAAGCCTGATCAAATGTAAATCCAGCATCTTTAAGAAGCTGACCTGCGGTCTTTGCTTGTGCTACACCAGTGTCGGTCAAGTCAACGTCGTGCCAGCCTGTGAAACGGTTTTCCAAGTTCCACTGACTTTCTCCATGACGAATAAGTACCAATTTATACATAGTTGGGTTACCTGCGGCGTTAGAGTGAAATAGTCTGAGATAATTCCAGAAATTGGACGTTCAGACGTATATTTAAAAATCTGCTGCTATCATCCTTGATTGGCGCTTAAAAATCCAGTTTATGCTGGTACAAAATCGCAGGTAAGACGTGTGTTTATCACTATAACTTGGGAATATATTATATAAAACGGGTAAGGTCTGGATGAGCAACTTTTATCCACTCTTTCATTGATGGCTCTTCAATAAAGCTAAAGTCTTCGAAGTCGAAGCCAGGTGCTACTGTACAACCAACAAGTGAGTAATCACCCATCGTTGCGGCTGCCTGAAAATTCCCTGCTTTAACAACTTCTACATAGTCAGTGCTTTGCCCACCAATGCGACGTTCCCACAACTGTTGTTTTTCAAGTTGAAACAGTTGTAGTGGAGCCCCTTCGTAGTGATTCCACACTTCATCATGTAACACGCGATGAAAACGACTAACTTGTCCCTTTAATAGAAGAAAATAAATATGAGTAAGCGCGGGTCGACTAGCATTGTGCACAAACGATTTAGTTTCGTTTTCAGAACGGAAAACTTGACGATAGAAACCTCCCTCGGGGTGAGGTGCAAGGTTGTACTTCTTAACTAGCGGGTGTGTCATGATAACTTCGTTATTATTTTTATTGCTTACTACTAATGCTTGTATATCTCAAAGCTTTCCTAAGCATGTATTAAGACATTTAATGTTTAACCTTCTTTTAAGCATACCGTTTGGTGCGTTATAAGAAAACAGAAATGTTGCATATTTGTAAACCATCTTAATCAGCAAGTACTCTGTGCATATGAGAAGTTTTCTTACCAATAAGCGCTATCTGCCCCAGTCAGCTTTTTCCAACTGTTACAGCGCTTCTTCATAATCCATCTGTTTAAACCAATAATGAGAAATAGCTAAAAAAGCGATGCCATTACTAAGAGTAGGTGAACTTTTTTTCATGTTTAGGCCGTACAAATTGGAAAATAAGGCGACGAAAAACACGTTGCTCGTTTCTAGCGTTGGCAAAATTGAAACGTACACAATATTCACGAACAGGCAAAGAAGGATGGTGAGCGTATGACATATAAGTCTTTTTCGCAGCTTGAAGTTAACGGCAAAAACTTCAAGGCGGTTAATTTTGACGGTATAGGCAGTAAATATGCGCTCGACAGGCTTCCGTTTTGTATCAAAATTCTTTTGGAAAACCTGATTCGTCATGAAGACCAAGAGTTTGTTAACAGCAACGATATTGAGCAAGTAGCAAAGTGGGACACAGATAATCACGTTGATCACGAAGTGTCTTTTGTTCCCGCACGCGTCATCCTCCAAGATTTTACGGGTGTGCCTGCTATTGTTGATTTAGCAGCCATGCGCGATGCGGTTAATCGTTTAGGTGGCGACGCTCAGGCGATTAATCCCCTCAATCCAGTAGAGCTGGTTATTGACCACTCAGTAATGGTAGATCATTTTGCTGAAGACGATGCGCTTGAAAAGAATACCGACATTGAAATTCAGCGAAATAGAGAGCGTTATCAATTTCTAAAATGGGGTCAGTCTAGCTTTGACAATTTCAAAGTGGTTCCCCCTGGTCGCGGTATCGTGCATCAGGTTAACCTAGAGTATCTTGCTCGTTGCGCGTTTACTAAGGAACAGGATGGGGAAACGTTGGTTTACCCAGATACCCTAGTAGGAACAGATTCGCATACCACGATGATTAATGGCCTTGGCGTACTAGGCTGGGGTGTGGGAGGCATTGAAGCAGAAGCGGCGATGCTGGGTCAACCAGTAACAATGTTATTACCAAAAGTGGTTGGCTTCAGGCTTTCAGGTAAATTGCCTGCTGGCGTAACTGCCACCGACATGGTGCTAACTATCACACAACAACTACGTGAACATGGCGTTGTTGGAAAGTTTGTAGAATTCTATGGACCGGGTCTTAAGCATCTTACTACGGCAGACCGCGCCACCATCGCAAACATGGCGCCTGAATATGGTGCTACTTGCGGTATTTTCCCTATTGATGATGTTGCGCTAGATTACCTGCGACTCACCGGCCGAGATGAAGATCAAATTGCCCTTGTAGAGGAATATGCGAAATTCAGCCACCTATGGCACGACGACCACTCAAAAGATGCCCAGTATCATGAGACCCTGGAACTTAACTTAGATGAAGTGGTTCCTTCACTTGCTGGACCCAAGCGTCCTCAAGATAGAATTGCCCTCGATAATGCAGCAGAGGCATTTAATGAGTGGCATCGTTCGCAAATTGACGTGAAAGTGCTTGATGAAGAAACCGATCTCATCGCAGAAGCGGGGTTAGGTACAACAGACGAGGTGGACGAAGAACACGACTCGTTCGTGGAGTTCAGAGGAAGCAAGTTCAACCTTGAAGATGGCGCTATTGTAATAGCTGCTATCACCAGCTGTACTAATACGTCAAATCCATCAGTGCTCGTTGGCGCAGGCTTACTTGCGAAGAAAGCAGCAGAAAAAGGGCTAGCCCGTAAGCCGTGGGTTAAAACTTCACTAGCACCTGGTTCGCAGGTTGTTACTCAGTATTTAGAAGATGCTGGTCTTATGGACCCGCTTGAAGCACTAGGCTTTAACTTGGTTGGCTACGGTTGTACAACCTGTATTGGTAACTCTGGACCGCTACCTGATGCCATTACCGACGCCATAAGAAAAGCGAAACTTACGGTTACCTCGGTTTTATCTGGTAACCGCAACTTTGAAGGGCGTATCCATCCCGATGTGGCTGCAAACTACCTTGCATCACCACCACTGGTTGTTGCATACGCGTTGGCTGGAAACATGAATGTAGATATCACTAAAGAGCCGTTGGGGCAGGCGAGTGATGGTTCTCCGGTATATCTAAAAGACATCTGGCCTACCGAAGACGAAATTCAGCAATATATAGCTGAAAACGTCACCGGTGATTTGTTTAAGGAAAAGTATGCAGATGTATTTAAAGGAAGCGGCGAATGGAATGAGCTGCAGGTGAGTAAAACATCGGTCTACGACTGGCCAGAATCAACCTACATTAAGCATCCACCTTTCTTTGAAGTAATGGGTAAAGAGCCAGAGGCTCTAACTGCAATTGAAAACGCACGATGCTTGGTTAAGGTGGGCGATTCGATTACTACCGACCATATTTCTCCAGCCGGCGCCATCGCAGAAGATAGCCCAGCCGGAGAGTACCTGCAGGCCCAAGGGGTTGAGCCTAAAGACTTTAACTCTTACGGGTCGCGTCGTGGTAACCACGAAGTTATGATGAGAGGTACGTTCGCTAACGTTCGTCTTCAAAACCAATTAGCACCCGGCACAAGAGGCAGTGCTACCACACACTTCCCAAGTGGCGATGGTATGTCTATTTTCCATGCTGCTATGCGTTACAAAGATGACGGCGTACCAGCCATTGTCATTGGTGGAAAAGAGTACGGAACTGGCTCGAGTCGAGATTGGGCTGCTAAAGGTCCTTCTTTAATGGGTGTAAAAGCAGTACTAGCTGAGAGCTACGAGAGAATTCACCGCTCGAACCTCATTGGGATGGGAATTTTACCGCTCCAATTTAAGTCAGGTGACAGCGCGAGTTCTTTGGAGCTTAAAGGCAATGAGTCTTTTTCTATTAACGCTGTTGAACGTGGGCAGACCGAGGTTGAAGTTAAAGCCGAGTCGGATGAAGGGAAAACAACAACGTTTATGATGGATATCAGAATTGATACATCAAACGAGTTCACTTACTTTGAAAACGGCGGCATTCTGCATTATGTGATTAGAGAGTACTTGAAGAAGTAAGTACGATAGCCATCGAGGGCAAGGGATCAATCCCTTGCCTTTTATTTGCGAGTTAGTAGTAGCGCTTTTCGCAGATAATTTCTTTTATATTCGAACCAATTTCTTTGTAGCGAAAGCACTTAAGATCTTTGGCCTCGGCACCATACAGGCTAACGTATTCATCGACTGTTGGCTGCATAGCAGACTTAAAATCTTCGGGGAGTGCACTGTCGATCTCTCTGTAAGTTTGTTCCCATTTGCGTCGCTTTTGCTCAAGCGCCACATTAAGCCAAACCCAACCTTTTTGGTAATCGGGCTCCATTCCCCACCCATACAGATACATTTGTGCTAGGTAGTACTGAGCTTCTTTATTTCCTGTATGTGCTGATTCAGTCAACTTGCTTAACGCTGTGTCGAAATCCTCATCTTTTAGGGCTCTAACACCATCTTTAACTATCGCTAAATAATCATCTTTCCACATATCTTCAATGGTTCTATCCCTTGCTTGAAGTGTTGTCGAAAACGCGCTAATCGATATCATCAAAAAAACAGCTTGTTTTAGTTTCATTGCTTCCTTTCTCTAATATTATTGAAAACGTAAATTGAAGATTAATCACCACCGATAATTTGAACTTGTGCAAGGTCGGTGTCGCCTTTAAGCACTTTGAAAATTGCGTCTTGAACGAGGGTGCGCATGCCATCAGCAGCAGCCTGAGACTTCATATCGGCGACGCTGGCTTCTTTGTACACCATGGACCGAAGCTCTGGCGTCATACCTAGTAGTTCGTGTACACCTGTTCTACCTTTGTAACCTGTGTTTCCACATTCTTCGCAGCCTTTAGCACGGTAAAGCTCTAGTGGCGTTTGAATATTCAGCTCCGCCATGTGCGCATGACCATACTGGCGCTCAATAAAGGCCATATCGGTTTCAGTGGCGATGTACTTTTCTTTGCAGTTACTACATAGCGTTCGAATAAGACGTTGAGCCAGTATACCCACGCAGGCATCTGAGAAGTTCACAGGGTCGAGACCCAAATCAAGTAAACGGGTAATCGTTTCAGGGGCTGAGTTAGTATGCAGTGTAGACAGTACTAAGTGACCTGTTAACGAGGCTTCAATACCTGCATGCGCGGTTTCTTTATCACGCATCTCACCAATAAGAATAATGTCAGGGTCAGCGCGTAAGAATGCGCGCAGGGCAGCAGCAAAGTTGAAGCCAATCTTGGGGCTTACTTGTACCTGTTGTAGGCCGGGTTGTGTGATTTCCACCGGGTCCTCGGCTGTCCAAATCTTCTTTTCAGGCGTGTTTAAATATCCCAATATAGCGTGAAGCGTGGTGGTTTTACCTGAACCCGTTGGCCCAACAACGAGAAGAATGCCGTGAGGCTTCTTAATCATTTCTTCTAAACGCGCACGGTTGTTCGGTGCCAAGTTCATCTTATCAATAGGCATCGCACCGCCAGATGCCAGAATACGCATAACCACACCTTCACCGGCAACCGTAGGAATGGTGGCAACACGAACTTCAACAAGTTGACCATTCATTCTAAACGCGAGTTTGCCATCCTGAGGTACGCGTTTTTCGGCAATGTTCAAATTCGACATTATCTTTATGCGTGCAATAACCGCACTGTGATGCGAATTAGGCACTTGGTTCATGTCGCGGCACACACCGTCCACGCGCATACGTACGCGAGTGGGCGCGTTTTTCTCTGGGTCTATATGAATATCTGACGCGTTGAGTCTCTTTGCATCGTGCAGAATACGGCTTACTAAGCGCACCACAGCAGGGGCGTCGTCAGAAAGTTCATCGACCTGGTCGTCGTTATCTTCAGTTGATGTACCAATCTCGTCGAGAATATCACTCATCTCGCCGGGGCCACCGCCACCGCTATTTTCACCCAGGTATTGAAGAATTAAGCTTGGTAGGCTGACAGCTATCTCGTAGCTATCAATACCCATGGCGCTCTCTATTTCCATAAGTAGCGCCGCATTATTAGGTTCAGCCATTAATACTATGGGCTTGTCATGGGCATCGGCAATGACAGCCACATAGTTCCTTTTTAAATAAGAAACATTCAGACGGCTTTCATTTTCGAACCTGTGATACTTATCAGGTAAATAAGGAATGAAGGGCACCTGATAGTGAATAGAAAGCGAGTTGCCAATTTCTTCTTCAGAGATGCGGTGTTCCGACACAAGACGCTGTATAAGAGCGCGAATGTCTGGAGTAGAACTTTGAATATCGTTTAATGTAGCTTCGTCTAATAAGCTTTTGTGAACTAGTAGATCGAAAGGGTTGTTTGTGCCGCCCAGTTCAAATCTGAACTTGTCGCCAAGAATAAGTGCAAGGGCATTGCCTAGCTTTAAATCTTCTTCAGTAAAACCACCACTGACTTTGTTGATGATTTGGATAACACCCATCAACACGCCCGCATTCATTATAGGTACGCATAAAATGTTCTGGGTTTTAAAGTCATTGTCTTTGTCGAACTTGTCGGCGAAGCGCAGGCGAGGGTGAATGCTTTGAAGTAGTGCAGGATTATACGGGTCGTCAATAACCACAGCCTTTTGTGATAGGGCAACATAACCAGCAATCGACATTGGGCTAATTGGCACTTTTATTTCCAGCGTCTCTTTACCCGTTTTAAATCTCGCGACCAAATCTTGATGCTGACGTCGACGTTGAAAAATACTCATACGCTGGGCATCAAACAAACCGAGGATAATTGGCTCTAATAAACCATATGCATCCAGTAACGTGGAGTGGTTATTTAGAATGCGTTTTATTTGTGCAAAAGTTTGCTGGTTATTCACTACTTCCATATTCTCACTACTAATAATGTTGGCGCCTAGTCCTTTATGCATTTGGCGTTACAAGAGCCTGTTAAGCTAGGGTAACAAGATATACCTATACCACGAAAGCAACAATACTACTTATAGACAGTTACATACACTGGTATAGCGTAAAAATATGTGTATAAAAAGCAAACTGCCTCTTGCATTGCTTCTGCCTTTCTGTATAATTCGCGCCCACTGCCCAATTAGGGCACGTAATTTTTAGCCGCGACCTCACTGCTTTTAGGGTGGTTGCCGAAGTAACGGATTCATCATCACTGATTAGCCTGTTGCTGGCGTGCTAGAAAAAAGAACAGGGTTCCGATTGGGAACCATCGGTTTACGCACATCCTTTCTTTCCGGAATAAATGGAAGAGAAAGGGTGAATTTTTTTGTTCTTTCGATTGGAGCTTAATCGATGCCAAATCAAAGAATTCGCATTCGTTTGAAAGCGTTTGATCACAAGTTGATCGATCAGTCTACGGCTGAAATCGTTGAAACTGCGAAACGCACTGGTGCTCAGGTAAGTGGTCCTATTCCTCTACCTACTCGCAAAGAACGCTATACAGTTCTGATTTCTCCGCACGTTAACAAAGACGCGCGTGATCAATATGAAATCCGTACTCACAAGCGTTTGGTAGACATCATCGAGCCAACTGATAAAACAGTTGACGCGTTGATGCGTTTGGACTTGGCTGCTGGCGTTGATGTTCAAATCAGCCTGGGCTAATAAGAGAGGGTTATAACAATGGCGATTGGTCTAGTCGGTCGTAAAGTGGGTATGACTCGCATCTTCACTGAAGATGGTACGTCTATCCCTGTGACTGTTATTGAAGCGACCCCAAACCGCGTTACTCAGCTTCGTACTGAGGAAACTGACGGTTATCGCGCTCTTCAGGTTACTGCTGGAACTAAGAAAGCTAACCGCATCAACAAAGCTGAAGCAGGTCACTTTGCTAAAGCTGGTGTTGAAGCTGGACGCACTCTAGTAGAATTCCGCCTAGAAGAAAACGAAGGTGCCGATATTGAAGTAGGCAGTGAAATCACTGTTGAAATCTTTAACGACACTAAGAAAATTGATGTAACTGGTACATCAAAAGGTAAAGGTTTCCAAGGTGCTATCAAGCGCTGGAACTTCAGTTCTCAGCGTATGACACACGGTAACTCTTTGTCACACCGTGCTCCTGGTTCAATTGGTCAAAACCAATCACCAGGTAAAGTATTCAAAGGCAAGAAAATGGCTGGTCAGCTTGGTAACAAGCAAGTGACTACTCAGTCTTTGGAAGTTGTACGTGTTGACGTAGAGAACGGCCTTATCCTAGTTAAAGGTGCCGTACCTGGCGCAACTGGCAACGATGTAATCGTAAAGCCAGCTGTTAAAGCGTAACGTCTGGGGAGTGAACTGATGGAATTAACATTGAAAGACGCGCAAAGCGCTCTTGAAGTATCCGAAGCGACCTTTGGACGTGAATTCAACGAAGCCCTGGTACACCAGGTAGTTGTAGCTTACGGTGCAGGTGCTCGTCAGGGTACAAAAGCGCAGAAAACTCGCGCTGAAGTTCGTGGTGGCGGTAAGAAGCCATGGCGTCAAAAAGGTACTGGCCGTGCTCGTGCTGGTACAATCCGTAGCCCAATTTGGGTTGGCGGTGGCCGTGCTTTCGCAGCAAAGCCTCGTGACTTTGACCAAAAAGTTAACAAGAAAATGTATCGCGGTGCGATCAAGAGCATCCTGTCTGAACTAATCCGTCAAGACCGTTTGGTTGTTGTAGAGAAGTTCGGTGTTGACGCACCTAAGACTAAAGCTCTTATTTCTGCACTTAACGAATATGAACTAAATGACGTTCTAATCGTTACTCCTGAAGTTGATGAGAACTTGTTCCTAGCGGCGCGCAACTTGTACAAAGTTGACGTACGTGACGTAGCAGGCATCGACCCAGTGAGCTTGATTGCATTTGAAAAAGTGCTAATGACTGCTGATGCGGTTAAACAACTTGAGGAGGCGTTAGCATGAAAGAAGAACGTCTACTGAAGGTGCTAGTAGCACCTCACGTTTCAGAAAAGTCTACAATGGCTGCTGAAGCGAACAACACAGTTGTATTTAAAGTAGCTAAAGACGCGAACAAAGCCGAAATCAAAGCTGCAGTTGAAAAACTGTTTGAAGTTGAAGTTGAAGGTGTTCGTACTGTGAACGTTAAGGGTAAAACCAAGCGTCACGGCATGTCTTTCGGTAAGCGCAGCGACTGGAAAAAGGCCTACGTGGTTCTTAAAGAAGGTCAGGACATCGACTTTGTCGGTGGTGCTGAGTAAGAAGGGGATTAGAAATGCCATTATTGAAAGCTAAGCCAACTTCTGCCGGTCGTCGTCACGTTGTTCAGGTCGTAAATCCTGACCTGCACAAAGGTGCACCGTACGCACCTTTGCTTGAAAAGAACAGCAAATCTGGCGGTCGTAACAACAATGGTCGTATTACCACTCGTCACATTGGTGGTGGTCATAAGCAACACTACCGTGTAATCGACTTTAAACGCAACAAAGACGGCATTCCAGCTAAAGTTGAGCGTTTAGAATACGATCCAAACCGTTCTGCAAACATTGCACTAGTATTGTACGCAGACGGTGAACGTCGTTACATTCTGGCTCCTAAGGGTATGCAAGCAGGTGATGCAATCCAGTCTGGTTCGGACGCTCCGATCAAGTCTGGTAACACTCTACCTATGCGTAACATCCCTGTAGGTACTGTTGTACACGCAATTGAAATGAAGCCTGGCAAAGGTGCGCAAATCGCACGTTCTGCTGGTGCTTATGCTCAGATCCTAGCACGTGACGGAAACTACGTTACCCTACGTCTACGCTCTGGCGAAATGCGTAAAGTTCTATCTGATTGCCGCGCCACTATCGGTGAAGTTGGCAATGCAGAGCACATGCTTCGTTCACTAGGTAAAGCTGGTGCTACACGCTGGCGTGGTGTTCGTCCTACCGTTCGTGGTGTTGCCATGAACCCGGTTGATCACCCACACGGTGGTGGTGAAGGTCGTACATCAGGCGGTCGTCACCCAGTAACTCCTTGGGGTGTTCCTACCAAAGGTAAGAAAACCCGAAGCAACAAGCGTACTGATAAGCTTATCGTACGTCGTCGAAACAAGTAATAGCGAGGATTCACCATGCCACGTTCTCTCAAGAAAGGTCCTTTTATTGACCTTCACTTGCTGAAGAAGGTAGAGGCTGCAGTGGAAAAGAACGAACGTAAACCAATCAAAACTTGGTCTCGTCGTTCTATGATCATCCCAGATATGATTGGGTTGACCATTGCGGTCCATAACGGTCGCCAACATGTACCTGTCATTATTAGTGACGAAATGGTCGGCCACAAGTTGGGCGAATTTGCGCCAACGCGTACTTACCGCGGCCATGTCGCGGATAAGAAAGCTAAACGTTAAGGGGTAGGAAGATGGAAGCATTAGCTAAACACCGTTTTGCCCGCACGTCGGCTCAAAAGGCACGCTTGGTTGCGGATCAAATTCGCGGAATGCACGTTGAGAAAGCTCTAGAGCTTCTTGCGTACAGCCCGAAGAAAAGCGCAGCGCTAGTAAAGAAAGTATTGGAATCTGCGATTGCTAACGCAGAGCACAACGAAGGCGCAGACATCGACGAATTACGCGTGTCTAAAGTTTTCGTTGACGAAGGTCCAACTATGAAACGTATCAAGCCACGTGCTAAAGGCCGTGCTGATCGTATCTTCAAGCGCAGCAGTCACATCACTGTGGTTGTAGCGGATAACTAGGAGTAGATAATGGGACAGAAGGTACATCCTACAGGTATACGCCTGGGTATCAGCAAACCATGGACTTCTACCTGGTACGCTAATACTGCAGACTATGCAGACAACCTGTATAACGATCATCAGGTACGTCAGTATCTGACTAAGCAACTAAAGAACGCTTCACTTTCTAAAATCGTGATCGAGCGTCCTGCTAAGAGCATCCGTGTGACTATTCACACTGCTCGTCCAGGCGTTGTAATCGGTAAGAAAGGTGAAGACGTAGAGAAGTTGCGTAACTACGTATCTAAGCTAGCCGGCGTGCCAGCTCAGATCAACATAGCTGAAGTACGTAAGCCAGAGCTAGATGGCCAGCTAGTAGCTGACAGCATCTCTAGCCAGCTAGAGCGTCGTGTTATGTTCCGTCGTGCTATGAAGCGCGCAGTACAAAACGCAATGCGTCTAGGCGCGAAAGGTATCAAAGTTGAAGTTAGCGGCCGTTTGGGCGGAGCAGAGATTGCACGTTCTGAATGGTACCGTGAAGGTCGCGTTCCTCTGCACACTTTCCGTGCGGATATCGATTACGCAACCTCTGAAGCGTCAACTACTTACGGTATCATCGGCGTTAAAGTATGGATCTTCAAAGGTGAAGTTCTAGGTGGTCTACCTACAACTCAAGAGCAAGCACCAGCTGCTCAACCTAAGAAGAAAGGCCGCAACGCTAAGCGAGAGGGCTAATCATGTTACAACCAAAACGCATGAAGTTCCGTAAGATGCACAAAGGCCGCAACCGCGGCTTAGCAGCGGGTAATACTGTTGCCTTTGGTACTTACGGCCTTAAAGCAGTTGGTCGTGGTCGAATGACTGCGCGCCAAATCGAAGCAGCGCGTCGTGCTATGACTCGTCACGTTAAGCGTCAAGGTAAAATTTGGATTCGAGTTTTCCCTGACAAGCCAATTACTGAGAAGCCTCTAGAAGTGCGTCAAGGTAAAGGTAAAGGTAACGTTGAGTACTGGGTATGCCAAATTCAGCCTGGTCGTGTGCTATACGAGATGGAAGGTGTTCCTGAAAATCTTGCACGCGAAGCGTTTGAATTGGCAGCGGCTAAACTGCCATTTAAAACAACCTTTGTAACTCGGACGGTGATGTAATGAAAGCGACTGAACTGAAAGAAAAGAGCGTAGAAGAGCTGAACGCAGAGTTGATTAACCTGCTACGCGAACAGTTCAACCTACGCATGCAGCACACAACAGGTCAGCTTGAAAAAACTGATCAGTTGAGAAAAGTACGTCGTAACATCGCGCGTGTTAAAACCATTCTGACTCAAAAGGCTGATGCGTAATGACTGAGCAAAAAATTCGTACAGTACAAGGTCGTGTGGTTAGCAACAAGATGGATAAGTCTATCACTGTTGTAGTTGAACGTTTTGTTAAGCACCCAATCTACGGGAAGTTCATCAAGCGCTCTACTAAGCTTCACGCCCACGACGAAAACAACGTATGCAATAAAGGTGACGTAGTAACAGTACGTGAATGTCGCCCACTATCTAAGAGCAAATCTTGGATGCTAGTTGACGTTGTTGAGAAAGCTGGCGTTTAATCGCTAACTTTTTTCAAAGTCTTAAAAAAGCCGCTCTCGAGCGGCTTTTTTGTATCTGCAGTTTCTTACACGTGCTTCCATAGGCTTAAGCGTGTTCATTATCAGCGCAGTTGAAGACTAGCGTCTTGTATAAATCAGCGTAGGCACTGGACATCCTTTCTATACCAAATTTACTTGTGACAAGCTTATACAAAGCCTCTCCATATTGTGCTCTTTCATCACGTGATTCAATTAGACTAATTAAGCTCTCCCCAATTCCGTCAATATCTCCCGGCGCTACCATTACACCTGTCTCCTTATGCTTGATAACTTCGGGTATTCCCCCCACAGGACTAGATAACACTGCACATTTATTAGCACCTGCCTGAAGTAAAATATCGCCTAAACCCTCTGAATAGGAAGGATGAACCAGAATATCTACATTAGGGAGTATTTTGGCTACCTCTTTAGTAAAACCGCAAAGCTTCACATGCTCGTCTAGCTTATGGCGTTCTATAAGTGATTGATAGCTCTCTTTTAGATTTCCCTCGCCAAACAATAAACAGGTTACATTTTCATGCTTGTTCAATACATCGTGCATAGCCAAAATGATATCCGCTTGCCCTTTTTGAGATATGTACTGAGCGAAGTTTGCAATGACGATATGGTCTTCAGGAATAGAGAATGTACGTCGCAGCCAACCGCTATCTTTGCATTGGGAATACTCTGTTAAGTCTACTGCTGGATATATAACGCGCTGATGTTCTACGCCTTCACAATGTAGTGAAACCACTTTCCTCACACCTTCAGATACGCTGATAACTGCATCGAATTGTTTGTACTTATAAAATGAAAAGTGAGTTTCGGGGTTATCTATTCGCCTTGTGCAAACCGTAGGCACACCTGAGATTTTGGCCAGCATGGCACCCCATACATCCGAACCCCGTTCGCTGTGCACATGAATAATATCTGGGTTAACCCCATTTACGACTTCCAGTAAACGCTTTACACATAGGAAGTCTGACTCACCGGCATACTTAATGGTATGCGTTTCACAATGCCCAAAAGCCGTATGACGAATCTCACTGTCTTCAGCGCAAACCAAGTGAAGTGAAATATCATCATGGTGCTCTAACGCATTGATGAGGTATGCAACTTGTTCTGCGCCACCGTGAAGATGTATGCCAAGTTCAATGTGAAGAACGCGTATACTCAAATGCCTTCCTTAAAATTTATTTAATATTCTGTATACGCTGCTTTTTTTTTTAAGACCGTTTTTTTGCGGCTTTTCTTATATGGTTGTGGTTACATCTTGCTGTTTAAACATCGCTATACGCATAAAGCGAGTGATCAATATATTATTGCCTTTCTCATATACACTATTTACTTACGTATAAGGTCGCTTTGCCCTAGACGCGGGCTATTTAGCCACTACAATGTCGAAAGAATCTATCGGGAACTGCGGCACTAGATAGCTAGAATTACCTGCTTACCGCTGGGAGTGGGTGTTTCGCAGTGCCCAGCACACCGTATTTGAAAAGCATAATTCAACATCGATAGTCGATCACTTGTAGTCGTGCCGTCGAAGTATCTGTATCAAAAAGGATGTATTTATGGTTGTTGCCAATACACGTGGCTATAAACCTACTCTACTTGAAACGCTCTGCCGGTGGGGATATTCGCTTGTATTGGCGATTGCCATTCCCTTCGCATTTATTCATTTATTGATAAAAGCCACTAAAGCAAGCGATGACTCACATCGAGGGAGATTTGAGCGTTTTGGTATAGTCCCAAAGCCGCTCAAGCAGAATGGCTATTTGTTTCACTGTGTTTCAGTGGGGGAAGTCGTGGCTGCTTCATGCGTAATAAAGCGAATAATGCAACACGAGCCAGACGCGCAAATAACCGTAACTACAACCACGTCTACAGGCTCTGCTCGCGTTCGAGATATATTCAAAGACACCGTTCACCATTTCTATCTGCCTTATGATTTGTCGCTGACTATGTCTTCAATGCTGAAACGCATTAAGCCCAAAGCAGTAATGATTACAGAAGTTGAACTATGGCCAAACCTTATTCACGTGTGCTGGAAGCGCAATATTCCCGTTATGGTAATAAATGCTCGCATGACTGAGCGCTCGGCTAAACGTTATAAAAAAATCGGACAACTATTTAACCCTATGTTGGCTAAGCTATCTCACGTATGTGCTCAAGGGCAGAGAGACTATGATAATTATGCATGGCTTGGTGTTGCGCAAGATAAGCTAACCCTCACGAATAATATTAAGTTTGATCAAGCCGCAAATACAGCGAGCTCTTCTGCACATTTTCTTGGGTTAGCTAAGGGTACAAGGCCAATACTAGTTGCAGGCAGCACGCACGAACCTGAAGAGAGCGTTATCGTTGAATCTGCAAAGGTTTTATGGGACGAGAACCCTCAACTACGGGTGATTATTGTCCCTCGCCATCCAGAGCGTTTTGAAGCCGTAGCAAAATTACTTGAAAGGCATAATTTGAACTTCGTCAAAAGTTCAGAGGTGGATAACGTTCCAGACGATGTGAACGTTATCCTGTTGGATGAAATGGGTAAGTTAAATCATGCTTATGCGGTAGCAACATTTGCCTTTGTTGGCGGCTCTATTGCCGATAGAGGCGGCCATAATGCCCTTGAGCCGGCAGCATTCTCGTTGCCAATAATGATGGGGCCACACACCTATAATAACCCTGTTATCTGCGACTATTTAAAAGAATGTGGCGCATTAAGCATTGTAGAAGATGCTTCTCGCGTTTCTTCAACGGTTCAAGAGTGGCTTGAATCACCCAGTAAAGCTGAAAAAGCGGGAATGGCCGGTAAAAAGGTACTACAGGATAACAGCGGCGCGTTAGATTCTACTCTAGCGTGTATACATCGCAGTATTCGCTAAATGCCGTCAGTCAAAAACAGCAACTCGTTGTTATTGAACAAAAAAGGAACCCCGCATTTGTGCGTCTGATGCACCAAATTAGGCGCTGTGACAGCGAAAAGATAATGAATAGGGACTTGGTTTTTAGCTATCTATTTGATTATGCAAGGATTGTTAAAGTTGGTTCGCTGCTTGCTATAAAGTGTGCGACAGCGTAACAACAGTAAAATCCAAATAAATATGCACCTTTTAAAAAGGGCACTGCGTTGCGCGTTTTCCAGGGAGAGACCTCCTGCCGGTGGGCAGGAGGTTTTCTTACTTTTGCACTTCTACTTTTTCTTCTTTTCGTTCTGGTTCAATCAAGCTAATCACACGCCATCCTGCTTTAGGCTGAATACTGTTACCGTTGATAAAAGTATAGCTCTTACCTTCAGCGTTGATCGCAATGAGAGGTGTAGCGCGCTCACCATACTGTTTAATGTACTGCTCGTAAGTAAACTCTTCAGATAAACGGGTGGTTTTCACCATTGAGTCACGGGCAATGGCCGATGCTAAATACCCATAAGTAACGCCTTCATCGAACAGAGTAAGTTTTTTCGCGTATTGTTCGCTAACTTGGTGACTTGGTCGCGTAGATTGTTCGTTATTTGTCAGCGCCCATACTTTGTCTTTGCCCATCGTGTATTCAAAGTGATAAGCAATAAGTGGGTTAAGCTGCTTATAAGGCGACATAATCAGCACGGTACCGAATGTATTCAGATCAAGATGTCGCGCTGCATGGTCAGACATTGGGTTGCCAAAATATACTGGGATATCCTTCATACGCGCTTCTCTTATTGCGTCCCAGTTAGTATCTGCAATGGTAACGTCTAGCTTTTGGTTTATCATTTCCGTCGCTAAGGCGCGGTTGAATTTACTGCCACCGAAAATCAGATAGCCAGTTGGCGCAGGCGCTCTCACCTTAAGTAGCGACGCAACAGTGCGTGAAGTAAGGCTCTGTACCACTACTGTTGCAATAATCACCATAAAGACAATAGGAACAATGATACCCGCACCTTCATAGCCAATTTCTTCAAGCTTTAAAGAGAAAAGGGCTGATACCGCCGCTGCAACAATACCGCGAGGTGCAATCCAGCTTAGCAAGGCTAATTCGTTTAACTTGAGTCCGGTACCGACGGAGGACGCCAATACGGACAAAGGCCGAGCCACAAACATTATGGCGGCAAGCACTACAACGGAGCCCCAACCTACATCCACTACCGATTGTAAGTTCAAACGCGTGGCAAGCAGAATAAATAAGCCTGAAATAAGTAAAACACTGAGGGTTTCTTTAAATTCAAGAATGTCTTCAACGTCTACGTCCTTCATATTGGCCAGTACCATACCAGATATGGTAACGGCCAAAAGGCCAGACTCGTGCGCAACATAATTAGACGCTGCAAACACACCCAGAATAACGGTTAACACTGCGGTGTTAAGCAAATAGTGCGGTATCCAGTCTTTGCGAATAGACAGACCAAGCAGATAGCCAGAAGCGAGACCAAGTACGGAGCCAATTCCAATGGTTTTGCCAAACGCTATTAGCGTATGGGTAATGGCGGTTTCTTGCGATGCAACGATAAACTCGAAAACCAGTACGGCGAGCAGAGCGCCGATAGGGTCTATAACAATCCCTTCCCAGCGTAAGATATTGGCCAAATTCGTTTTCGGACGCACGGTTCTGAGCATGGGTACTATAACCGTGGGGCCTGTTACGGTAACAATGGCTCCGAATAGGAAGGATAGCTGCCAAGTAAGATCAAGACTGTAGTGCGCTGCAGTGGCTGCGACAAGCCAGGTTACAACCACGCCCACAGAGCAAAGGTTTCGAACCATGTTCCCATGACCCGCGATGTCGCTGAACTTCAGCGTCAGTGACCCTTCAAAAAGAATAATGGCAACAGAGAGAGAAACGACAGGAAACAGCAAATCACCGAATAAGTCGTCCGCGTTGAGCACGCCAAAAACAGGGCCAACCACAATACCGACAATTAACAACGGTAAAATAGCAGGGAGCCTAACCTTATAGGCTAAGTATTGGCAGGTAATTGACAGCAATCCAACTGCAACGAGTGAAAGAAGCGGGTCTGACAAAGTGAGTCCTTAACGTGTTGATATTATTCCATGGTATATCAGCCTAAACATTTGTCATACAGAGACTTTAGGCCAACCTATGTTTATAGCGATATACGCTTGGGCTAAAAGTTTAGACCAATAGACCTTATTTAGCGCACTAAAATGCATGTTAGAGAGTGGGTAGGTTTGATATTATTCGTCACTTATCGTTCTTTTCGGAGCCTTTCATTGAACACTCACTTTAAATTCGCGGCTTTATCAGCATCGCTTGTACTAGCATCGGCATGCGCAGTTCAATATCCCATCCCTTCTGCACAGTTACAAATAGAAAATATCGTTGAGTTGCCGGAAGAACTTTCAGAAACATCGGGTCTATTTTGCGAAACGGACGGCATGTATTCATTAAATGACTCAGGTAATGCTCCTGTCATTTATCGTATAAATTACCAGGGTGAAATTATTGAACGAACGCGCTTACCGCTCACCAATAAAGACTGGGAAGCAATAACCGCTGACGCTTCATCGTTTTACATTGCGGATGTGGGAAACAATAAAGGCAAAAGAGAGCAGGTCGAAATACATAAAGTAAACCGCTCAAATGTGAATGACATCACCTCTATTACGTTGAAATACGAGGGTAACGACGCTTCGAATAACATTCCTTATGCTCATGATTTCGACTCAGAGGCGATGGTTAAGCATGGCGATGACCTGCTTCTTTTTTCTAAAAGTTGGAAAACAGGTATAACCCATATCTATAAAGTGAACGAAGACGAAGCTGAGCAAACCATTAGTACGTTTGCGTCCATTGATGGACTGCCGGGCGTGGTAACTGGGGTAGACTTCGATCAGCACCAAAATAGGTTTGTTATCACTGGCTACAAATCAGATCCATTTGGAAACTTTGCCACTTTCATGGCTCAAGTATCGAGCGACTTTGCCCTTCTTGATGTATGGCCGCTTGAGCAATATAAACAAGTTGAAGGCATATGCGTGGATAATAGTGGCACATATTGGTTCAGCGAAGAAGCTACTGAAGGGCGCAAAGCATCATTGTCTAGCGCCAGAGTAATGCCATAACAAGTAGCGCCAAAACAGGTAACGCCGTAACGAGCAACGCCATAAAAAAGGCGAGCTGATTGAAGTCTGGCAGCCAATCCCCCCAAGCTTATTCACGGTTGTGAATAAGCGCTCTTTCATTGTCAGCAGTTGTTCTTTTAAAGTTATCTTTTAGTCGATGTTAGTAAAATGGCTAATACCCAACTGCCTACTTTCCTGTCTATACTGAAATTGTGATCAAATAAGTTGTAGCCAACCACAATTTGAGAGGCAGCGAAAAATGAGACGATTGAACCAGTCCTTTTTAGCAATGTGTATTTGCCCATGTTTTTTATTGGCGGGTGCAGCAAATGCTTCCGTAGTTGAAAAAGCACAGGAATGGCTCAACAAATACTCAAGCAATGACGACACGTTTTCCCTAACTCTCACTAAAAACAAAATTAAGTTCAAAGGCTGCAAACAAAAGCAGTATCAACTTGCATTTAGCCAAAAACTGGCGCCAATGTTTAACGTTGAAGCCATTGTCCATTACAACAAAGGGCTGCTTGACTACGGTGTTATGTCTCAGCGTGTCAGAAGCCACGAATTTGAAGTGGTTAGCTGGTGGGATAGAGGTGATTATCGGTTGGGGTTAAGCCATAAAGTACGCCCCCGTCATGAGATGAGCATTCCGGTTGCCGATACAATTCGTCTGCCTACCAGTACATCAGCAGGCCTTTACGTAGAAATTCCATTCAATGAAGACAAGCACCTTCTTACTGTTGGAGCTATGAGAGAATCGTGGGAAAGTGAAGGAGCATCAATGCAATTGCCATGGCGCTCCAGCCGTGACAATCAAGTAAAAGTAGAATACGCCATCACTTTCTAAATGGTGGCGCATACGATTGTGCTATCTCACCGCTTTGTCATTCATAAGACATAAGTAAACTTAAAGCTTAAATCTGCTCACTTCTGACGAGAGTTCTTGCGCCAGTTCATCGAGCTTGTCACTCACGCTAACCAATATCTTAGTCGCATTCAGGGTTTCTTCACTTGATGCACTAATGTCATTAATGTTTCGACTGATATCTTCAACCACCGTAGCTTGCTCTTCCGTAGCCGTCGCTACTTGCGTGTTCACATCATTAATGTGAGCAATCTCTTCGGCGATATCTTGAAGCAGTTTGTCTATTTCATTGGTTGCGGTTACCACATCGGTTGTGCGTGCGCGACTTGACTCCATTTGCGAAACGGCAGATTTAGAGTCTTGCTGGAACTTATCGATCTTCACCTGTATTTCATCAGTCGCTTGAGCGGCACGTTGTGCAAGTGTTCGCACCTCATCAGCAACGACTGAGAAGCCTCGGCCGTGATCGCCAGCCCGAGCTGCTTCTATAGCAGCATTTAGCGCAAGTAAATTGGTTTGCTCTGAAATACCTCGAATTGTATCGAGGATACCGCCAATGGCTGCGGTGTGTTCATCTAGCGATTGAATAACCCGAGACACATCTTGAATTTGACCCGAAAGACCGTTTATCGCGTGCACCGCACGTTGGGTAATTTCTCGACCGTGAGCGGAATTAGTTGTAGCCATATTCGCATTTTGCGCAGCATGGGTAGCTGACTGGGCTACTTCATTTACCGTACTGCCCATCTCTGTTAGCGCGGCTGCCGCCTGCAAGGTTTGATCGCGCTGGCTCTTGGTAGAGTTTTCTGTTTGATGAGACTGCTTCGCAACATCTTGTGCTGATGCCTTTAGTGCGTGACTTGTTTTCGCCACTTGCGAAATGGTGCCGTGAAGGTGATCAATAAAGTTATTGAACCCTTCCACTAATCGGGCAATTTCCTTTTGTTCTGGCATAGGAATACGAGAGCGTAAGTCGCCTTGTCCTCTGCCAAGCTGCTGGAAAACATCGGCCAGTGATTCAAGTGGTTTGGTAAGCGTGCCTGCTAGCCAAATACCAATAAGTGCGAAAGCGCCTGCTATCACCAAAGCCCAAATAATAATCTGGCGACTGCCTGCATTTAGTGATGCGTAAAGCTCATGCTCGGGTACTTGTGCAACCACGTACCAACCGGCTTTTTCCACATAGGTACTGGCAAACAGTTGCGTGTCGCCTGCCGCGTCGCTGGTGGCCATAGCAAAGCTCTGACGATTGAGTAGTTGCCCTGATGTGCTTGAATCGCTTATGGACGCTAACTTAGCCTTTCCTAATAACTCGGTATTGGGATGCGCGATAATGGTGCCGTTTCCGTCAACAAGAAAGACAAAGCCGGTTTGCGCAATTTTCACCGCATTGATGATATCTAGCAGCTCATCGACCGATTTAGCGACACCCGACATACCTCTGCCGTTTACTTGCTGGTAATTCGCAAAAAGTCGGTAACCTTGACCCGGTTCGTTGTATAGGCTTAGTGAAATTGGTTCGCCGCTATTTTTGTAAGCGAAAAACCACCCATCAAATTCATCGTTTTGTAGCACCCGCAAGAAACCATCTTGGTTCCAATATTTGTAGGTGGTTCTGTCTACAAATGAGGCTACCGTTAAATCGTTAAATTCAACGATATTACTTAAATAGCTAAGGAGACGGCGTTCGCCAGCGCTATCTGCGCCTGCCGACGACCAGGCAAGAATGTCGGGGTTAGAAGCAATGCCGTGAGCAACGGTAAGCATTACACTTGCTTCCCTGTCCACTCGGTTACCAACCTGTTTAAGTAATGAAGGAAGCTGAAGTTCTTCCATGTTCTCTTTAACGAGATCACGGGCAATCCATTGGCTAATAGAACCTACAAGAATAGCAGCAGCGAGCACCGCCACTATAAGAGAAATAATGAGTTTTTGTTTTATACTGAAAGTCATGACTTTCGACCACGTAAGTTAATGCTGAAATTTATGATCAAGGGTGACGTGGCATTGCAGGCACAGCAACGTCTGATACTGAGTCCTAGGCGGGTCAGTACTACTCTCTGATTCTTACGCTAGTGCTATTTTTATTTTTTAAGCGCAGACAAGTTATCGACCTTTTCCCTGCAAAGTTTATACTTTTTGCTAGGGCAAAGAGATTGTGAAGCATAATTGACCAATAGGTCAATAGAAAGATGAGGCTTTACAAAAACGTCAGTTGTAAAAAAGCCCTCTGCTTTACGAAGAAAACAAGAGGGCCAATGGCGTACTGAAGCTAAATATTTAATTAGCCACAGCTAGGGCCTGTTGCTCTTTGATGTACAGCGAATAACAACAGGTCCTAGGAAGGGTAAGGACGTTAACTTACTCTTTGCTTTCCTTAGGAATAGGGAAACCACGGTCACGCATCAATGCGTCTACCTTGGCGTCACGACCACGGAACTTGCGATATGCTTCAGCTGGATCCATTGCGTTACGTACGGCGAATAGATATTTCACTAAGCGATCGCCTACTTCTTTATCGTAGAAACCACCCGGTGCTTCCATAAAGGCTTCTGCTGCGTCAGCAGTAAGAACCTCTGCCCACATGTAGCCGTAATAGGCCGCAGCATAACCTTCACCCGAGAACACGTGACCAAAGTGAGGTGAACGGTGACGCATAACGATTTCTTCTGGCATACCAAGCTTCTTAAGCTCTTCACGCTCAAAAGTATCAGGGTCAATCTTGCTAGGATCGGTAGTATGATACTTCAGGTCCATAATGGCAGAAGCCATGTACTCAGTGGTTTTGAAGCCTTCATTGAAGGTTGAGGCCTTCTTAATCTTCTCAACTAGTTCTGCTGGAATTGGCTCGCCTGTTTCATGGTGAACCAGATAGTTGTTGATTACCTCATCGGTGGTCAACCAGCGCTCTAATAACTGAGACTGGAACTCAGTGTAATCGCGTACGCCAGAATGCGAAGACGGGTATTCTACGTCAGACGCTAAGAAGTGAAGGGCATGACCGAATTCATGGAAGTAGGTTTCAGCATCATCCCACGAGATAAGTGTAGCTTCGCCATCAGCACCTTTCACGAAGTTCGAGTTGTTTGAAGACAATACGGTCTTCTTACCATCGAACGTGGTGTAAGAGCGATACGTCGTTGCCCAAGCACCAGAGCGTTTACCTTGGCGTGAGAATGGGTCAAGGTACCAAAGGCCGATATGCTCACCGCTGTCTTTGTCAGTTACTTCCCATACTTTCACGTCTTCGTGGAAAACGGGTACTTTGCCTTCTTCAACAGGTGTGAAGTTGAAGTTGAACAAGCGACCTGCAACGTAAAACATCGCTTCGCGAAGCTTATCAAGCTGTAAGTACTGCTTTACTTCGTTTGAATCTAGGTCGTACTTCGCTTGGCGCACTTTTTCTGCATAGAAGCGGTAGTCCCATGGCGCAATAGTAATGTCTGCACCTTCTTCATCGGCAATGGCCTGCATGTCGGCCACTTCTTCTTCAACGCGAGCAATAGCAGCAGGCCATACTTTCATCATTAGATCCATGGCGTTTTCTGGGTTCTTCGCCATACGATCTTCTAAACGCCACTGTGCGTAATTTTCGTAACCTAACAGCTCAACGCGCTCATCTCGAAGGGTTAGGATGCGCTTGATAATGTCATTGTTATCAAACTCGTCGGCATTGTCACCGCGGTTGTAGTAAGTACGCCATACTTTTTCGCGAAGCTCACGATTGGTTGAGTAGGTCAAGAACGGGTCCATAGACGAACGCGTATTGGTAATCGCATACTTACCTTCTTCGCCGCGAGACTCTGCTGCCGCTTTAGCTGCCTTTACAAACGAAGCGGGTAGGCCGTCAAGCTGGTCTTCAGTAATATAAGTAACGTAGTTTTCTTCGTCTGCTAGCACGTTGTTAGAAAACTTGGTGTGCAGCGTAGCAAGTTCTTGGTTAATTTCAGCATAGCGCTTTTTCGCTTCGCCATCTAACGTTGCACCGTTGCGCGCGAAGCTGTTGTAAGTCATCCACGTAATACGCTGTTCTTCTGGCGTGAGCGATTTCAGTTCATCAGACTCGTACACCGTTTTCACCCTTTCAAAGAGTTTTTCATTTTGCGTAATTTGAGTGAAGAAAGCTGACAGTTTTGGTGACATCTCGGCCTGAATTTCGCGGAATTCAGGGCTAGACTTGTTTGAACTCCAAATGCCGTAATACGTGAATACGCGTCCAAGCTCTGCACCTGCGCGCTCCATTTCAACAATGACGTTTTCAAACGTTGGTGGCGCTTCGTTATTTGCGATGGCTTCGATCTCTTTAAGATTCAGTTCCATGGCTTTTTCTAGCGCAGGCTTTAAATCTTCCAAATTCATTTTATCGAAAGCAGGCACACCGCCGTACGGGCCTTTAAACTCTTGAAGCAGCACGTTATCAAACTGTGCTTGTTGAGATGTCGCTGTATTTTGTACATCTGTGCTGGTGGTCTCAGGTGCTTTTTGTTCTGAACATGCACCGAGTGCAACCACAACCGCCATAGCGGTGAGTGATGATTTAAATTTACCCATGAGTTTTCCTGTCTGTTTTTATCTATACGTTTTATGACAAAAACCATCTTAAGATAATGTAAAAATAAGTTAAATGCTCTTTAACGTAATTCCTTGCAGCACAGCGGTTTGAAGAGAAATCGCGCTGATATGCAATTCGTCGAAATTGGTCAAATTTTGATTGGCTTTACGCTGGTTGGAAATTACACTGCGCGCGTTCTGAATAGCTGTCTTCCGCAGCTCGTAAACCACTGACTTTTTTACTGTGATCATCATGTTTGAATTACTTCTTCACGCGTTTCCCGTTGCATTCGCTTTGGCCTCTTTTTGGTCGAACACTGAACGTAAATTACTGCTACTGAATTTAGGGTTATGTATTGCTATTGGCTCACTTTTGGTTTTCGAGCAAGCGTGGGGAGGAGCCGTAGTAATTACGGTGGCGGGGCTGAGTACCAGTTATCGTTTAATAAAACAAAAACTTCTGTCTCCTGTGGCAACCTACATTACATTAATCTCTATGATGGTTATTGTGCTGACGGTGAATAACCTAACCGGTAAAACATCGTTAGTTGAAGCTATGCCGGTGTTAACTTTTATGGCATACCGGTTTGGTGAACTTCACTGTAAGGAAGCGGGTTTAAGGGTATGCATGATTATTGGCTCCATCAACTTCACTGCGTACGGAATAATTACGCAAACGTGGGGATTAGCCATTACTGAAGCCCTGTTTGCAGCCTCGAACCTGTGGTATTACATGAAGCTAAGACGTGCCATGCGCACCAGCCCTGTTTGAAGCGTAAAGTAGTTCATGTCAGACCGATAACTGCACTAACCTAATGACAAGAAAGTGGACGTATTGAAACCGTTGCTTGTATTGAAACCATAGCCGCTTTGTGATTTATTGCGTCTTTAAAGGGAATCAAAATTTCACAAGGAAGACGATGCAACGCAAACCCATCGACAAGGCACTATTTCTTGGTGTTCCAGTATTTCTACTGGCTCTTTTTATTTTAAATATCACTGCAGAAGGTGAAGTTAAACTAGCGGCTACCCTAGGTAGTGTTGGGCTATGTATAGGCTTTTTCTCTTATTTAAGAAGCAGGCGCTTCGGCAATAGATATCCCATTGAAAAATTGATAGAAAAAGATGGTGATTTTGTGGTGTTTCACTTTTTACAGGGACTTGATCGCCAACCCCTCAGGGTGAACGCCAATACTATCTATGCGCTTAATTTTTCTCACCATTACCTTGGAGTCATTTTGGAAAGCGGCAACGGTAAAGGGTTTGACTTTCACTACCCTCATAAGGAAGCCGTAATAAAAGCGAGACTTCAAGAGGTGCTTGGTGATGATGGATTTAACAACGTAAAAAAGAATGTCTAAATAAAACGAAAAAAGTGTAGAGCGAAAAACAGTGTAAAGAGAAGCCCGAAAGTAATGTTTACTCGCGGGCTTTTTTAATTTATCACTGTAAAGACTTACGCAAACACCACGGTCTTATTTCTATGAATAATCACGCGGTCTTCTAAGTGGTAGCGCACGCCATGAGCTAATGCCGTTACTTCACAATCTTTACCCTTACGCACCATATCAGCTGCACTGTCGCTGTGACTAATACGCTTAACGCTTTGCTCAATAATAGGGCCTTCATCTAAATCTTTAGTTACGTAGTGACAGGTTGCGCCGATTAGCTTTACGCCGCGATCATAGGCTTGCTGGTAAGGCTTAGCACCTGCAAAGCTCGGCAAGAAGCTGTGGTGAATGTTAATGGCTTTACCTTGCAACTCTTGGCAAAGCGTATCAGGTAAAATCTGCATAAAGCGGGCAAGTACGGTCAAATCAATTTTGTATTCTTGAAGTAAAGTCGTGATTTGCGCAAAAGCGGCTTCTTTCCCTAACGCTTTAAAGTCTACCCAATGGAAAGGGACTTTGTACCAGTCTGCAAACTGTTTCATTTGCGGGTGGTTGCCAATAATAACCGGAATATCACAGTGTAGTTCGCCTGTGTGCCAGCGGTGAAGCAGGTCAACTAAACAGTGAGACTCAAGGCTGGCAAGCAGAGCGACGCGCTGTTTTTTGCTGGAGTCGCTCAGCTTCCAGTTCATCTGATATTCGTTAGCAAGCGGGGTGAATTCTTTAACAAAGCTTTGATGATCTAACTTTAGCGAGTCGGTGCTAATTTCATGGCGCATGAAAAAGCGGCCGGTTTGTAAGTCAGTGTGATGGCTTGCTTCAACGATGGTAGCGTTATGGTCGGCCAAAAATTGCGACACGCTGGCAACGAGCCCAATTTGGTCTGGGCAGTCTATTACTAATCTAAATGTTTGTTGCATTTGGGCAGTTTGAATAAAAAAACAGGCTTTCTTTTTACCTGTGCCGCCATGTGTTGTAAAGGCGACGCGCTACTTTAAACCAGCTTAAATTGCTATAACTCATAATCACATGAGGTCTTAAGCTCAAAAGGTGCGAGTCAAATGGACATCAGTTTACCCAAGTCAGCACGGTATAGCGTTTGCCTTTACTCGTCGGTTATCCCTCGGCGCAGCTTTTCTCTTACCGACATATTGTGTTTTAACGGCCAAGACTGGCGGATAGGGTAGACTACCCCTTGCGGTGTAGAGACAGACTCAAAAAGGTGAAATGCCGAAACGTGAACGTCTACATTGGGGCTGTAAAGGGGAAGAGGCAAGCTCGACGTAGCCTTTCTGACAAGCGTAACGTGAGGCTTATATTCTCTGCTTTCTACCTCTATTGCCGCCTTGCGGGCTGCTTTTCGCGACAATTTGGCGAGTTCACCTAGCGCCTTTGGCGCATCTGTCGGCGAAGCGAAGAGTATCTTAGGGCCGTTCCATAATCCCGTTGCATCGAGGGTTAGAGAAAAGGGTTCGCTCACAAGCTGATCGAGTTCATACACCAACGCTTCGTGCTGCCGGTGATTTATCTCACCTAAAAAGCTAAGCGTTATGTGGAAGTTCGCCGCCGGCACTGCGTACGGTTGCGCGGGCCCTTGGCTATTGGTGTGCTCGTAGCACGCATTGGTAGACTTTCGAGAACGGGTAGACTCGCTTTTTACCCATTGCCGAGGCATAACTTCAGGCAATGCCTGTTGGCGCCAGCTATCTAGAGCAAGTTTTTCTGTGGCGCTAAGATCTAAACCAATAAAGCTTCGCATAGCTTTCCTCCTTCTAATTTGCCCTTTAGCTTGTGCATCACGTTAATGTCCAAACAAACTTAAGCTTATCATGGCGCTACCTGCGATTTCCAAAACAAGACGCAAGTATTGAGCTATTTGCCAAATTTAAAAAAATAGCAGTGAGGTTCGGGTGCATTGCTCAAATCAGGTACACTATACCCATCAACTTATAACACCTTTATGCCCTTTATGTTACAGCCGTTTTCTCACTTACCCGCTTATGAACTCGTTACGCCGCTTGAAGAAGCTGTAGCCGCTAGCAACGTCATCATAGGGGCTCCTCCGGGCGCGGGAAAGTCCACCGTACTTCCTTTGTCACTGCTGAAATCATCGCTTAAAGGAAAAATATTACTTATGCAGCCACGGCGCGTGGTGGTGAGAAACCTTGCGGACTATTTAGCTAGGCAATTAAATGAAAATGTGGGCGAAACGGTTGGCTATCGCATTAAGGGGGAGTCGAAAACATCGTCTGCCACTCGGCTTGAGATCATAACCGAAGGGGTCCTGACTCGCATGATTCAGCAAGACCCTGAGCTTGCTGGGGTAGCTGCTATTGTCTTCGATGAATTTCATGAACGCAGTATTCACAGTGACTTCGGTTTGGCACTAGCGCTTGAAGTACAGTCGGGGCTTCGCGATGACTTACGATTAGTTGTAATGTCGGCTACCTTGGATGTAGCACCCCTTCAAATGTTGCTCAATGCGCATAGCGTGCTGCCAGTAGTGAACTTGAATACGCAAGGGCGCATGTTTCCCGTTGACATTCGCTACACACAAGATGTGCAGGCGCATGAGTTAGTACCCAAAACCTGCAATATCATAAAGCAGGCAGTAGGCGAACACGACGGTGATATTTTGGTTTTCCTACCTGGGCGAGGAAGCATTAATGCCGTTGCTAAGGATATAAAAGGCGTTGCTGAGAGTGCGGGCATAGCCGTTCACATGCTCTATGGAGCGTTAAGTAAATCTGTGCAACAAGCCGCTATTACGCCAGACCCGCAAGGCAGACGAAAAATCATATTATCTACCAATATTGCTGAAACGAGTCTTACCATTGAAGGCGTGACGGTGGTTATTGATAGCCTATGGGAAAACAGTGCTCAGTATCATCCGTCCAGTGACATAACTGCGCTTACCCAGCAGCGCATTTCGCAAGCATCCGCCATTCAAAGAGCGGGGCGCGCGGGGCGTGTAATGGCCGGAACCTGCTATCGTTTGTGTAGCAAAAGCAGCTTCGAGCGTTTGGCCAAACACAATGCGGCGCAAATTGAAAAGGAAGACTTAAGTAGCTTTTTGCTTGATACCTTAGCCTGGGGCAGTAGCCCAGATACCTTGGCATTGTTGACGAAGCCTACACAAGCGCAGCAACAGGTTGCACAACAAAAGCTTCAGCGGGTTAATGCTATCTCACAATCCAGCATTACTCCCTATGGAAGAGCGCTGGCCCAGTTACCCTGTCAGCCCCATTTAGCCCACTTATTGCTGACCGTTAAACAAGGGATTGAGGGGCTTTGTGCTGATGACAACGAAGCGCTTCGCCACGCTGCTCCCTTTGTTGTGGCTCTTAGCGAGAGTAATATCAGTGTAGGTGGCGCAACAAATGTCATGGATGCGCTGCTCCACGCCAATAGCAACACGCGCAGTCAGCTTACACAGCAAGCTACCCGTTATGCGCGCTACGTGCAAAATAATGAAGGAAAAGCACAACGCTTTAAGCCTGATATTAACGAACTAGACGAGCAAGCCCTTGGGCTTTGTATCGCTATCGCATTTCCTTTGCAGGTGGGCTATAGGCGCAGTGCGTCAGATAAATCGGCAGAGAGCTCGAATACAACAAATGGTAAGCCTAAGACCGGTATAGTCGAATACAAACTGGCAAGTGGCAAAGGTGCAGAGCTCACTGCTGCTGGTAGTGCGTCCATTTTTAATGAGAGCGAAAATGGCGATGGACCATGGCTGGCAGTGCTCGACGGGCAGCTGATAAAAAGCACGGTGGCAATACGCTTGGCACAGTCAGTGCCTGAAAGCTGGTTGCGTTTAGCCTTTCCTGACGCGTTCAAAGAAAAGCGCAGCGTTATTCTTAACAGCGATACTGGGGTAATGGAAGCCAGAGTAAGTACGGGCTTTTATGAGATAACGTTAAATAGCACACCGGTTTCTGGACAGGAAAAAAGTCGTGAAAAAGCATTCTGGGATGATGCGTTATGCAACGCATGGTTCGCCTATCTTGATGCACTTCCTCTATCAAGCTGGCCGCTTTCTGACGCAGACTGGCAATGGTGGCGAAGAGTGGCAATGGCTGGGAAGCTCAATTTGCCACAAGACAAAGCCTTCGATGAACCCGATCCGTGGCCGTTGTCATTGAACGCTCTCGTGCACCAGGCCAAAGACAGTTTAGCGCCCGTCTTAAAAAACTGTAAAAACATCAAAAACCTTAAGCAGTTACCGTGGAAAACAGCCTTGAATAATGGTCTTTCTTGGCCTCAACAAGATGCCTTAGCCACACTCTTGCCAACTCACGTGACTATTCCAACCGGCAGAGAGGCTAGCCTGGATTATCGCGATAATGGAGATGTGGTGCTGTCGGTCAAAATGCCAGAGTTATATTCTCAAGGCACGCCATTAACGATAGCGGGTGGGCGAATTACCGTTGTATGTGAGCTGCTGTCGCCAGCAGGTAGGCCATTACAAACCACCAGTGATTTAGCCGCCTTTTGGCATGGCAGTTATAAGGAAATACAAAAAGAAATGAAGGGGCGCTATCCAAAGCACTTTTGGCCAGATGACCCCGCAAATGCATCGCCGACCAGCAAAACAAAAAAGCATATGTAGCGCGCTGATACGGCTACACGAACCATCGTTTTCAGGTGATTTTTGTTTATTTTAAACAAGAGTAGTATCTATACGCCATTTTCCTATATGCCAGTTTCGTACACAGTATGTTTTTTACGACAGTGGTCGTGCGCTGAAACTTGCGCTAAGTTGGAGTATGAAACCTCACTCTTATTTACAGGTTAAACTACGCAATGAAACTATCTTGTATTGCCACTGGTGCTTTTTTATTTGCTACTTCAATTAACGTTCAAGCTCACGATTTTTGGCTAGAACCCACAGCATATCGTTCTCAAGAACCGAATTCGCTGGCATTGCAGTTTAAAGTGGGTCACAAGGAAGACACCTCTCATTGGAACCTTGCATGGGATAGAATAGTCGCGTTGCGCACCTACTCTTTTGACGGTGTAACTGATATGGCTGCCAGTGTTGTACCTAAAACCTCAATGCTGCCGGGCATGGCAAAAACAACCAAGCTCCCATCCGGTACTCACGTCATAGGATTTGAAAGCTATCACGCCACAAGCACATTAAAAGCGAAGAAGTTTAATCAGTATGCAAAAGAAGAAGGCTTAACTGAGGTATTGGCGCACCGCGAGGCGAGGGGACAAAACGATATCGCCGGCAAAGAGCTGTACTCTAGAAAGGCGAAAACCATTGTGCAAGTTGGTGACGCGGTAACGAACAACGTATTAAAACCCATTGGCCACACATTGGAAATAGTGCCCCTTGAACATCCTTACAAGCTTGCAGGAAACACGCTATCTGTTCAGGTATTATTTAAAGGTAAGCCTTTGAGTAACGCGCTTATTGATGCGTATTCCTTGGTTGATCACAGCGCTAAAGAGCAAGCGGTTAAAACGGATAGTGAGGGCAAGGCGACATTTAAATTTGACGTCGAAGGACCTGTAATTCTGAATACAGTTTGGGGAGTCCCACTTACAAATAGCTCGGCTGCAGATTTCGAAACCTATTTTTCAAGCCTAACGTTTGAGTACTTTCAGTAACCAACAAAGTGAGTGGTTTACACCTTGTAGGCCACTGAAAATACCAAACAGTGAATGCGCGCCAGAAATGGCGCAGCATATATGAAATTTAAGAAGTCGTCGTTTCAAGGTCGATATTAAGTGCAGCCATCACTTCAAGTCCTGGGAACCCATCCGCAATCATGTTGTTACTAATTTGGTAATTGCGAATGCCTTCACGGGTAGCGGGGCCAATAATGCCGTCAGGCTTACCCACATCAAAGCCCAAATCATTCAGCTTGCTTTGAAGGGCAATAATATCTTTGCGATTGTACGCAGGTAGCTCAGGTAACGTGGCTTTAATGCCAGACGCGCCAGCGATGCGGTCGGCCAATACACCCACGGCAATGGCATAAAACTCTGAGTTGTTCCAGCGCATAATAACGCGGAAGTTTTTGTAGGCGATAAAGGCGGGTCCGTTGTGACCAGCTGGCACAATAACATAGGCTGTAGTATCGCCTTCGCCCAATTCAGAACCATCAGCTTTTTTCACGCCTTGGGCGTGCCATTCACTGAGAGATTTTCTATTTTTATAGCCTGACTCTTGATAGTCAAAGTTCTTAGGCAGTTGCACTTCACGACCCCAGCGGAAGCTGCGCTCCCAACCCAAGTTGGCAAGAAAGTTTGCCGCAGAAGACAACGCATCTTCTTCACTTGCCCACAAGTTTATTTGTCCGTCGCCATCGCCATCAATAGCGTAGTGGGTATAGGCCGAAGGCATAAATTGGGTGTGCCCCATGGCACCGGCCCACGAGCCAATCATGTCTTCTTTTTGCAGCTTCTCTCGCTCCATCAATTTCACAGCAACAAGAAACTCTTGGGTGAAGTAGGTGCTTCGTCGCTTATCACAAGCCAAAGTGGCAAGCGAGTCGAGTACCGGCATTTTGCCTTTATAAGAGCCAAAGTTTGTTTCTAGTCCCCAAAAAGCGAGCAGATAATGAGGAGGCACGCCGTATTTTTCACTTAGCTTATGCAAAAGTTTGTCGTGCTTTGCATACATCTCTTTACCTTTTTCGGTACGCCAGTCGGTAACGCGCTTGCTGAAGTACCCTGGAAAGGTTTGTACAAATTCTGGTTGGCTTCGGTCTAGCTCAATCACACGGTCTTGGTGAACAAGACGAGGAAACACATCATCGATAGTCTGCTGGCTAACCCCTTCCTGCTTGGCTTTATCAGCAAGCGCTGCGGTGCAGCTAGCGAATTGTTCATTGGCTAGCGCTGAATTCATTGTCGCACCCGCGAGAAGCAGCGCCATAGACGTGCGAAGTGACGGTCGAAGAAATGAGGCGTAAGACTTGGCCCCTTTAGGCGAACGAGTAGAGAAAAAAGAAGACTTAAATGAAGCTAAGCGCATAGTACGGTTCCTGTGTTACTTGCCAGCATGCTATCGCATTGTGACCGTGAAACGCGAGTAAAATTCATTTTAGTCCTTCAACATATTAGCGCCATGGGACGTTTCAGAAGTATACAAATTCGGAGTGTGCATATTTGGAAACAGTTGTTGAGAGGCGGCCCGAATGGTAATGTTGATACTATTAAAACTAACGTTTTAAAGGCGTTCGTTAAATCCATATCGCAATATGTGCGATGTCATCCTCAATGATCTTCATGGCGTTTTCACGTGGCAAAAAGACAGACAAAAGACAATCCATCTTCAAAAAGTAAAGCATCAAGCAATGGCAAAGGCTCGGCCAAGCGCTCGTGGTTTTTCAAACTGTTTTGGCGAGTCACTCTTATTGGTTTGGTTGTGCTTGGGGCGTATGCCTTCTACCTTGACGCCCAAATTAAGCATGCGTTCTCTGGAAATAAATGGGAAGTTCCCGCGCAGATCTTCGCCCGTCCGTTGGAAATCAGCAAAGGTGAAGAGATAACGCCCCAAGAAGTCATTGATGAGCTCAATTTGCTGGGCTACCGCAAGGTAACCTTTGCCGACAGTAGCGGTGAATATAGCTATCAAAATAAGGTGCTGACTGTACAGCGCCGCGCGTTTCAGTTTCCAGAAGGCGCAGAGCCTCTGCGTCATTTAGTGATAACGTGGGAAGGTGCACGTATTGGGGAAATTTATGACAAGTCGCAAGGCCGCCCGTATGGTTCTGCAAAGCTAGAACCCTGGTTAGTAACGCGCATGACAAGCGGGTCTCAAGAAGACCGTATGCTGGTAACGTTAGACACCATTCCTGAAATGTTGCCAAAAGCGCTAACCCTGGTGGAAGATCGCAATTTTTATAATCACCATGGCGTTGCGCCGCTTTCAATATTGCGGGCTTTAATGGCAAACATTGCAGCCGGACGAACGGTTCAAGGCGGCAGTACGCTAACGCAGCAGCTGGTTAAAAACATGTTTTTAACCCGTGAGCGTTCCATTGTGCGTAAGGCAAAAGAAGCCATTATGGCGGTGATCATTGATGCCCGTTACAGCAAATCAGAAATTATTGAAGCGTACTTAAACGAAGTGTTTTTGGGGCAAAATGGCGATATGGCCGTACATGGTTTTGGACTTGCTAGCTATTTCTATTTTGACCGACCAGCTAACGAGCTAAGTACGCCCGAAATAGCCACGTTGGTTGCTATTATTAAAGGCCCATCTTATTACAACCCACGCAAATATGCTGAGCGCACGAAAGAGCGTCGTGATTTAGTGCTGCGCATGCTGTTTGATGAAAATGAAATTAGTCGTCAAGACTACGAACGTTTTGTGAATATGCCGTTAGGGCTCGCCAGTGGGGCGAGCCTAGCAAGCGGTAAACACCCTGCTTTCATGGAGCAGGTTCGTCGGGAACTCAATGAAATTCTGGCTGAGCCTAGCTTAAGAGATTCGGGCGTAAAAGTGTTTACAACACTTGATATCGTAGCCCAGCGCCGCGCTGAAAGTGCATTGTCGGGTACGCTAGACGGTTTGCAAAAAGACAGGAAAGTGCCATTACAGGGCGCAATGGTAGTCACAGATAGTGCAAGTGGTGAAGTACGCGCTATCGTTGGCGGAAAAGACTTTGCGTTCAAAGGCTTTAACCGAGCACTAGACGCAAAACGCCCTATAGGCTCGTTGATTAAACCTGCGGTTTACTTAACCGCACTAGAAGATCCAACACAATTTAACCTGGCAACGCCGCTTAAAGACGAGCCCATTACCCTTGAAAGTCGAAATGGAAAAACGTGGTCCCCGCAAAACTACGATAAAGAGTTCAGAGGGCAGGTACCGTTACTTCAAGGACTTGTCGAGTCTTTAAATATACCAACCGTTAATTTAGGCATGCAGATAGGGCTTGATGCGCTAGCCGATACGATAGAGCGATTAGGGGTAACCACCCCCGTAGATAAAGTACCGTCGTTGACCCTTGGTGCTTTTGAATTGACACCATTTAGTACAAACCAAATGTACCAGACCTTATCAAATGATGGGCGTTACATACCTCTTCATACGGTGACTTCTGTAGTAACAGCAGATAACGCGCTGCTTTGGAAAAAGGCGGAGTTTTTTGCTCAGCGCACCGATGAAGCAGCAACCTATTTGCTCAACTATGCCTTGTATAAAGTAACCACCGAAGGTACTGCGAAGCGCATCGGTTGGAATTTTGGGAATGTGAATATGGCTGGCAAAACGGGCACCACAGACGATTACCGCGATAGCTGGTTTAGTGGCTTCGATAGAAACAATGTGGTTACGGTTTGGGTAGGCAATGATGACAACCAACCGGTTAATTTGACCGGTGCAGGTGGGGCCTTGCCCGTCTTTATAAACTACATGAAATCTCAGTCACCCAAGTCATTATCAAGGCGTTTCCCAAAAGGCTTAGGCATTGCACATTTTGACGCCAAGACCGGCGCGGTTGTGGTTGCAGGATGTGCTGGGAGTTTAAGCGTACCGGCTATTTTGGATGTGCTTCCTCCACCTCAACAAGATTGTTCAGGCCGTCCTGTAGACAAAGACAGCGACAAGGATGATAAAAGCTGGTGGGAACGGATATTCGGATAAAAAAACTCCAGTAAGAAGATAGAAAACACAATCACTTGGCTGGGATACAGTCCGTGCTTTCTATCTCCCTCTGGAGTAAAAGGCCCAGGGAAGGCAAATCTTTTAGCGGTAGTCGGTTAGGTTCCTATTTGTTTTTATTGCGTTTTCAGTGACCTTTCTGAAGGAATAGGCGCGCTGTTGAAAACACCAGCGCACTGACTACAAACGCAATAACCGGTCCGAGTACCACCATAAATAGGGTTGCGGCGGTTAACATGTGCATTCTCCTTATGCGTCGTTATCGTCTGAGCTGATAGGCTCAATCGGCGTAATAGTGATGTCAGCAACCAATGCATTTGCTTCTTCTACTTCTGGCTCAAACGTATGGCTTGCAGTTAACACGTCATAAGTCACGCCTAGGTCCAAGTTCTGCTTTACGTCATGCATGGCGCTTTCAACGATAAAATCTGTATGCGAAACAATGTTGTTCTGAGTGTCGTCAGCGAACGCTGATGCGCTCAATACGCTAGTTGCTAAAGTTAGTGCAGTGAAAGTTTTGCGACCGATAAACATAGTAATCTCCAAAAATTAAGTTAGACACTGCACTTGAACATACTGCGTGGCAGCTATCATGTTGCTAAAGGTTTCGATAATAAGTCGTTATCAATTAACAATTAGTTTATAGCGAGGGATGTGCCAACTCGTAAAAATAAGGTAAGTATATGAATTTAATGAATTTTAACTTTTGATAAAAAATGAAGGTGGAGTTGGGGGGTTAAAGAAATACTAAAATTTAGCGAATTTAATGTAGAGGTGGTCAAAATGACTAACGCAAATTTTTTAACACTTGCGCAGCGACACTGGTGACCATGAGAAAGGTCAGAAATAGGGGCGCTAGTCTATAAAGAAGAGCAGCGCCGCCAATGTATAAAGGAGTGAGTAGGTCTAGGACGCTTTACTTCTAAATTGTGAAACCATTGTCACTACTAGCGCAATGATCACACCAGCAGCAATACCAACAACACCATCAGCAAGTATAGACATAACCAGCGATGCGTCTGGGATAAGTGCGGTAAACCAGTCGGTAATAACGTGCAAAAAGCCAATGCTGTGTGTGAGGATGCCACCACCGACTAAAAACATAGCAACGGTGCCTACAACCGCAAGGGTTTTCATTAATGCGGGGGCGGCAACTAATAACGCTCTGCCAATAAATCGTTGAAGGGTGTTCATTGAACCTGTCAACGACTTGCGAAGCATGTAAAGCCCAACATCGTCCATTTTAACTAGTGCCGCTACCAGCCCATAAACGCCAAGGGTAATCGCTAAGCTTAGTGCTACTAGTACACCAATTTGCGTAGTGAGTGTTGCATCGGTCACTGTGCCTAATGCAATTACAATAATTTCAGCAGACAGTATAAAGTCTGTGCGTATAGCGCCTTTAATTTTATCTTTCTCAAAAGCTACCATATCCACATCTTCGTGGGTAAGCGCTTCTATTCTGGCTTCTCGTGTTTTTTCTTCATCTTCGTGGGGAAGATATTTGTGCAGTAGTTTTTCTGCACCTTCAAAACATAAATATAACCCGCCCAGTACCAAAAGGACGGTTATAAGTGAGGGCACAAAAGCACTGATGGCTAATGCCGCAGGAACCAATATTGCTTTATTAATAAGTGAGCCTTTTGCTACTGCCCATACAACAGGTAGCTCTCGGTCTGCTTTAACGCCTTGGACCTGGTCGGCGTTTACCGCTAAATCGTCGCCCAAAACGCCCGCTGTTTTTTGCGCAGCGACTTTCGACATGGTTGCGATGTCGTCCATTAACGTTGCTATATCATCAAGTAGGGCAAGTAAGTTAGCTGCGGCCACGTCGAATATCCTTTGTTATGTATTACAGTTAGAGTAATCCCCAGTAAATAGCAGCTTAGCGTACTTAAAACATGGGTGATATACAATCAGGAATAATGCCGATAAATCACAATTCGTTTTAGGCAATTTTCAGGGCTATCACCAACAGAAAAGGCGAACTCAGAGGAAGTGTGAGTTGAGAAGAGCACGCTCGTGCTCTTCTCATGTTGAAGTTAATTACCCCAAATGCTGTTTACCAGTTCTGGATGATCAACAAAAGGGTTTCGATTGTTCTGGAAATTGAAGGCAGCGTCATTCCTATCGATTTCCTTTTGGCTTACAGGGTCTTGAGAATGCCAGCTTAAAAGCAGAGTTAAGAACCAGCTTTCGAATACTTGATCACTCGTACCATTCAACACTGCGTCGCCATAGGTGCTATTCGTTTCCCAATTTGCAATGACGTTTTCATAACGTGTCGCCATGTAGAAATACGCTCTAGCGAAGTCACCTTTGAACTCGTCGATGGGCTCAAAAACGGTGCCTGTATAACCAGAAGCAGAAGAGCCCGCGCCCAGTTTGGAACCATTCGATGACGTATAAGTAGCACTTGCGACATCACCGTACGGATAGCTACTTCGGCGACCGTTAACGTAGCCGTCGGTTGCAAAAACGTGATGAACATCAGTATTCATCGGCGAGACTGCACCGCCAAACCAGCTGCGCGGGAAGGCGTGTTCGCGGTTATAGCAACTGCCTTCTCCACTATAGCTGCCACACTGGTCAGAACCAGCCGTGTAGCTGTAAGCGTCACTACCATTTGGGTTTTCTGAATACATGTCCAAAATGGAGCCGTCATTTTCATAGTAGCTGTCGCTTGTGTATGAAATATAGAATGTCCAAAGGTCGCCATAGCTTTGTGTATTATGATTTTTGATAATGTTGTAAAGCTCGGTTTTTAACGCATAGCCTGACAGACCGTTGGCACTTGCATAGTAACCAGTGAGTTCTGATGAACCACCACCACTGCCGCCGCCACTCGTTGTACCAACGCTAAAGCTGGTGCTTTCACTCGCGCCGAAAGAGCCGCCATTAGCAACAGACACGCCCTCTATTAGCAAGTTATAGCTGCCAGAGCCATAGGAGCAGCAAATTCCATCGCCATAGGCATCACTAATGGTAAAGGTATATTCTCCATCAGTAAGGCAAACCGCTTCAGTATAACTTTGGTTGCTAGCGTAGCTGCTGCCAGAGGCTTCAACTTGGTTGTTTGCGTTAGTTATTTGCCAACTGGTTTCACTGCCGTAATTGTCGGTAGTTAAGTTCAAAACACCTGAATGGCTAGCACACGCGCTTCCACCGCCGTTATTGCCACCTGACCCAAGCGTAGTCGGCTCGAATGCGTCTACATAGACGGTTTCTGACCCATCAAAGCCCGTCTGATCATAAAAGCGTAACCCCACCTCAATCTCTTTTGACGCTGTAGCGGAATAAGAGAAAGTAAGCTGTTGCCAGTTTCCGGTTAAGCTGTTGTCAGAATAACCTTGATAACCGTCTACATATAGGCGTGCTTTTACAGCACCTTCAGTGTGATATAGCCTCACTGAAAATTCATAATTTTGACCGGCGGTTACATTGGTTGTCTGACGGAAGTCAGTTGAACCTTGCGTTGTCGTATTGACGGTAACTGCAGCAGACTTGCTTCCCGAGAATGAGTAGACCGAGTTTTCAGCTACATTAATGCCGGAGTCGATAGTTGACCATGAATTAGGTGCGCCAGACGTCCATGTTTCAAAGTCTCCATTGGAGACCTGACCCATGGCGATAGCGGGTAACAACGCACCTGCCAAGCCGACTATTTGACGTAAGTTTATATTCATTTATTTTCCGTTATTGTCTTTATTTTAAATGTATATTTATTCCTTAAACGTAGTGTTCGACGCCTTCCTAGGCGTATCAAATATTGCACGTATTTGTGACAAAATGAATAAAAGTGCTTAATCTAACGGCAGAGAGTACTGAGTTAACGGCAAGGAAATAGATGCAAATAAACGATGAGTTAAGCAAAAGTTCAGTACTACCTTATATGGACTATTGGGAGCAATAAAATGACTGACAGCCCAATTCCATCGCTATCCGTACGCTCATATACGAAGCAAACGTGCCGCCATAAACACAACTACTTTCAGTTAGTGCTGCCTATCAACGGACATATCTTGATAGAAATCGATAATTTTAGCGGGCGAGTAGGCGTAGGCGAAGGCGTATGCATAGCGCCGAATGAGGTCCATTATTTTAGCGCTAACGAACTGTCAAAATTTATTGTGGCGGACTTGGAGTATGTGCCAGTTAATTTAAATGACAGGTTGCACCCGATATTTCAGGTAACGTCAGCATTACAGGCATTTTTATCGTTTGTAGAGATTCAAATTAGCCAATTTGCTGACCAAGGCCATGAAGAAATATTGGCGCTATTTTTAACCTTGCTAGAAACATCCTTGAAAGGATGCAGCATGGATAAGCGAATGACTCCTGTATTAAGCCATATTCATCGCGACCTTGCCCGAGGCTTTACACAGGTGGAGTTAGCACGGATAGCCTGCATGGGAACAACGCAATTCAAAACACGCTTTAAAGAAGCCACCGGGCATAGTTTACGAGATTACCTTGTAAAAGTGAGGATGGAAAAGGCCAAAGCACTACTTAGAAATACCGATACACCAATGATGGGTATAGCTCAGCTAACAGGGTATGAAGATGTTGCAGCATTCAGTCGCCGGTTCAAAGCGTATTTCGGGCGACCCCCTAAGTTTTTCAAAAGAAAGTGACTGTGATAAGGGCTTACCTCACATGACGGTAAATCGTTGATAGAGACAACTAGTTAATCTCTTCGTCTTTAGGAAGTTTATTGACTCTGGCTTCTATAAAACGTTTGTGGTCGTCCATTTTGGTGCATTCTAAGGTTCCACCAGCAATTCCACTCAATATCGCCAAAGTTTTATTGGTCGTACTGCTACAGTTTACGCGTTTTGAAGGGCGTCGATTTTCATTAGCTTGTATTTGCTGTGTGCTTGGCCCGCTAAGCACAGGACTATTTTTACGCTCTTGAAATGCTTTTGCTGCCTGTTCTGCGTCTTCAGCGACTTTGTCACTGTGATACTTTTCAAAGTAGAGGGCTGCGCCATCTTTTACCGATAGATTCAACGAGCCTGCGCGCCGATTTGCGTCTTTTGATAAAGTGGGCGACGGCAGTGTATTAGTCGGCTTACTTTCAATGGGTACCTGCTGTGTATCGGGCTCAGCATTTTTCTGCTGCTTGGGCGCAGGGCTTTCTACAATTTCATTCTTACTATCAAGTGCTTCAGTCGCTTTGGTTGCGTCAGGCTTCAACTCAATTTCTTGCCTTTTAGGGGAAACATCGATTGGTTTAGTTTCTTGTGGTTTAGCTTGGGCTGGAGGGCGTGGAACGGGGGGATAGTACAGTCTGGCGCTTATCTCTGGCGTTCGCTCCAAAACATTTACTCGTGCTTTTTGGTTGTTGATGCCCATTTGAGAAAGTATGACCACTACGATGATCCCAAACACATGTGCACAGCCCGAAATTAATAGTGGGCGCCACGCCGTTTTCTTTGCAACGGAATGGTGTTCAATGCTGCGCTCAGGCGCAAAGAAAGATGGGGTGATAGTCGTCATAGTAAACAACAGACCATGGGCCCTATCGAATAGTTCCATCCTAATTTCATCGCACTTTTTAGTCCTCTCACCTTACCGCAACCTCATACCGCTTCAAAATTGGGCAAATTTTTAACAGTGCACCATTAGTGTGCATTATTTTTGTGCGTTCATGAAGCGTTTGCTTGTATGTGTTTGATTTATTTGGCTAATCATTTGTGGCATGGCTCTTGGTTTATCTTCCCATAGTTGGAAACACGACCATAAATCACAGAATAACCAAAACAAACTGGGAGCAACTCATGAAACTAGTCACAGCGATCATCAAGCCGTTCAAGCTAGATGATGTTCGTGAAGCCATTTCAGAAATCGGTATCGACGGTTTGACCGTGACCGAAGTGAAGGGCTTTGGACGTCAAAAAGGACACACTGAACTTTACCGCGGAGCGGAATATCAGGTGGATTTTCTACCTAAAGTCAAACTGGAAATTGCTGTTCAGGATGATCAAGTAGAGCGCCTGGTAGAAGCCATCGTTGGCGCTGCCAAAACAGGCAAAATTGGAGACGGCAAGGTGTTTGTTTACGACCTTGAACATGCCGTTCGTATTCGAACTGGTGAGTCGGATAGCGACGCGCTGTAAGCCACAACGATATATTTGCGGAGAAAACCATAATGGAAATCACTTTTGAACTTGGGTATGCGCTAGATACCTTTTATTTTCTAATCTGCGGTGCACTGGTTATGTGGATGGCTGCAGGTTTTGCGATGCTTGAAGCAGGTCTTGTTCGAGCGAAAAACACCACAGAAATTCTAACTAAAAACGTGGCGCTATTCGCTATCGCTTGCACTATGTACATGATTTGCGGTTACGGCATTATGTACGGTGGCGGCGACTGGGGTCCATTCCTTAGCGGTATCATGGCTGATGGCGCAACAGGTGTCGCTGAAGAGCCAGCAACATATGCACCTTCTGCTGACTTCTTCTTCCAAGTAGTATTTGTTGCAACAGCAATGTCTATCGTATCTGGTGCGGTAGCTGAGCGTATGAAGCTTTGGGCATTCCTAGCGTTCGCAGTTGTTATGACGGGCTTCATCTACCCAATGGAAGGTGCTTGGACATGGGGCGGCGAAGCAGTATTCGGTATGTATACGCTTGGCGACCTTGGTTTCTCTGACTTTGCAGGTTCAGGTATTGTTCACATGGCTGGTGCAGCTGCTGCTCTTGCTGGTGTTCTTGTGCTTGGTGCTCGTAAGGGTAAATACACCGCTGACGGTAAAGTAAACGCGATTCCAGGTGCAAACTTACCGCTTGCAACTTTAGGTACATTTATCCTGTGGATGGGTTGGTTTGGCTTCAACGGCGGTTCAGTACTGGCTACTGCAACTGTTGAAAGTGCAAACTCAGTAGCGATTGTATTTATGAACACAAATGCTGCAGCTGCTGGTGGTGCAATTGCTGCACTTATCGTAGCACGCATTCTATTCGGTAAAGCTGACCTAACTATGGTACTTAACGGTGCACTAGCCGGTCTTGTGGCTATTACAGCAGAGCCTTCAACACCTACACCATTACAAGCTACTTTGTTCGGCGGCCTTGGTGGTATTTTAGTAGTGCTTAGCATTGTTGCACTAGACAAGCTTAAGATTGACGATCCAGTGGGCGCAATTTCAGTTCACGGCGTGGTAGGTCTTCTAGGTCTTATCCTTGTACCTTTCACTAACGATGGTTCAAGCATATCTGGTCAGCTAATTGGTGCAGCGACTATCTTTGTATGGGTATTCGTAGTGAGCCTAGTGGTATGGCTAGTGATTAAAGCGGTTATGGGTGTACGTGTGAGCGAAGAAGAAGAATTCGACGGCGTAGACATGAGCGAATGTGGTCTGGAAGCATACCCAGACTTCACAAGCAGCCGTTCGTAAGAGAGTCTCGATTAGGCAACGAAACAACAATAACAATAATGCCTTATTACTTCGTTTAAGCCCCGCTAATGCGGGGCTTTTTTCGTTTCATGCAATGTGTTTTAAGACCATTATTGAGCTTAGGAAAAGAGCCTAGGCGTAATGTGACAATAACGCTACACTATGAATCGATAAACTAACGCTAGATTTATTATCGGCAACGTTTTAGTAAAAGGACGGTTATGACTGCAAGTGTGCGACTTCTACCTTTGATACTGGCTTTCTTTAGTATCAGCTGTTTGGGCTATGACAGAATAACGGGGCAACCCTTTGCAAGTCGCTCAGAAGTTATTGCAAAGAACGGCATGGCAGCAACAAGCCAACCATTAGCTACGCAAGTGGCATTGGATATTTTAAAACAAGGCGGCAGTGCAGTTGATGCAGCTATTGCAGCCAATGCCATGTTAGGTTTAGTTGAGCCTACAGGCAGCGGTATTGGCGGCGACCTATTTGCCATTGTGTGGGATGCAAAAGAAGAAAAGCTAGTCGGCTTAAACGCTTCTGGCCGTTCACCCAGACAGTTAACCAAAGCGGTGTTTGCCGAGCGTGGTTTGCATCAAATTCCAAAATTCGGTCCGCTACCCGTTTCTGTCCCTGGCGCTGTAGATGGCTGGTTTGCACTACACGAAAAATTTGGCAAGCTGCCCATGTCTGCGCTGCTTACGCCATCTATCAAATATGCCCGTGAGGGGTTTCCTGTTTCAGAAGTCATTGCCTATTACTGGCAGATGAATCAAGAGCGAATTGGTCACTATGACGGCTTCGCAGAGACTTTTCTTATCGACGGGAAAGTTCCGCAAAAAGGCGATGTTTTTAAAAACCCTGGCTTAGCCGTGACCTATGAAAAGATTGCAACAGGCGGGCGAGATGCTTTTTATAAGGGCGATATCGCACGCACTATCGATGCTTACATGAAGTCTCAAGGCGGCTTTTTGTCATACCAGGATTTGTCATCACATACCTCGGAGTGGGTAGAGCCCGTCTCTGCTAACTATCGCGGGTATGATGTGTGGGAACTTCCGCCCAACGGACAAGGCATAGCGGCACTACAGATTCTCAATGTGCTTGAGCACTATGATATCGAAGGAATGGGGTTTAACTCAGCAGACTACATCCATACCTTTGTTGAAGCCAAGAAGCTCGCCTTCGAAGATCGCGCTAAGTTCTATGCGGATCCAGACTTCAACGATATTCCAGTCGACTGGCTAATTTCGAAAGAGTATGCCGCTAAGCGCCAGAAGCTCATAGATAATGAACGAGCAGCGAATCGCGTTGATGCGGGTATTTATGAAGGGGATACCATTTATCTGACCGTTGCTGATAAAGAGGGCAATATGGTGTCCTTAATTCAAAGTAACTACCGCGGAATGGGCTCAGGCATGACACCTCCAGGGCTAGGTTTTATTCTTCAAAATAGAGGTGAGATGTTTACCCTTGAAGAAGGGCACTTTAATGAATATCGCCCGGGAAAGCGTCCATTTCACACCATTATCCCGGCTTTTGTAACAAGAAACGGTAAGCCAGTGATGAGCTTTGGCGTGATGGGCGGTGGAACTCAGCCTCAAATGCATGCGCAAATTATTGTAAACATTCTCGACTTCGGAATGAATTTGCAGGAAGCGGGGGATGCTCCACGCATACTGCACAGTGGGTCGAGTAGCCCAACGGGCGCGTTGATGACTGATGGTGGCTATGTGAGCTTAGAATCCGGGTTCAGTGAAACCGTTCAGCGAGAGCTAATGGAGCGGGGGCATAAGCTTCAACGCGTGGTAGGCGCGTTCGGTGGCTATCAGGCCATCGCTTGGGACGAGCAGAAAGGTGTCTATTTTGGCGCTTCAGAAACGCGAAAAGATGGACAAGCCGCGGGCTATTAAGCACACTAGTGTAAATAATAGGCGGCGGAGTTAATTTGTTCCCCCGTTTGCTGCTTCGCTTTAAAGGGTTTCAAAGTTTGAAGCAGCCGCTACACTTTACGATAAGGTTCGCACAACAAAGCGCGGCGAATGATCGCCAGCAGCGAAACGTCAGAACAAGGCGTTAATAACAACAAGAGCGGCAATGACACAACCACAAAAAGGCCTCTGCGCTGAGCCAAATTTACATGCACAGTATTTATTACTGAACGTCATTGATGACGATAGCCAAGCCGTACGCGCCAAACTATCTCGCGTGCTGGATATATTCGAGCATTTTGAGAATGAGCACTACGAAGCCATGGTAACCGGGGTTGTCGCTATTGGCACCGGTTACTGGGCTGAGGTATACCCCGGTTTGATACCTGTTGAGCTTGCCCCTTTTCCTGATATGCAGTGTGACGATAGAAGTGCCCCCACCATGCCTTGCGATCTCTTCATTCAAATTCGCGCTGATAGGCTGGATATTTGCCATGCGGTTGGCATTGAAGTGATGGATTTGTTGCGTATTCATGTAGAACTGGTGGAGCAGATAAGAGGGTTTAGGTACTTAGATGGCCGTGACCTCAATGGTTTTCTTTATGGCGCAGATAATCCACGTGGAATGAAGCGCAGACAAGTCGGGATTATTGGCGAAGATGACCCTGACTTTAGCGGTGGCAGCTATGTTCACATACAACGCTATCGCCATGATTTAAGGCGTTGGAATAGTCTTTCAAGCCGTCAGCAAGAACAAGTGATGGGCACCACGCAAGAGCACAATTTGGTAAGTAGCGAACAGTCTGAATCTTCGCACTGTGTTAGGGCAAGCACTGTTGCGCCCGATGGCGACGAACCAAGGCTAATTAAGCAAGGCATGCCATACGGTGATATGGCCTCTCAAGGCTTATTCTTTGTAAGCTGTAGTGCCAGTGCGCGGCCATTTAAACAGATGCTCCACAGCCAAATATACGGCAACGGTGAAGGCGATTATGACAGATGGCTGGACTTTACCAGTGCTGAAACAGGTGCTGCGTTTTTCGCGCCATCCATTAATTTTATTCGCCAGCAGGCTAAGTTATCTGAGTCCTAAATTTAACCGTCGCTTATGGCCATTGGGATTAGTAGACTAGCGCACCATCCCAATCCTCCTTAAAATCGACGCTTCTGTAAATTCGACAAACATCTATGTGATGATGCGCTAGCGAATCGTTTGGGCTCATAGCGACAGCGGTCTCAAAAAAAGAAATGGCCTCGTCCCACTGCTGATTTATACGGCATGCGATACCTGCGGCAATCTTGGTCTGAACCGCCAACTTCTTTTCCTGCTCACTCTCTGAAAGGTGGCTTAACACCTCGTATATTTCAATTGGCGCTTTTCGTCCTTTCACTCTTACCCAGTCAAGCAAGCGGGTTTTAATTGGGAAGCCAGACCCTATGGTCTGAAGAACTTGGGCACTTACGATAATATCCGCCTCGTATTTGGGTGTTAAAGCTTCTAAGCGAGAAGCAATGTTTACGCTATCGCCAATGACGGTGGTATCCATCCTATCTTCTGAACCTACCGTACCCATAATAACAGGGCCAAAGTGGATACCTATTCCCATATTAATTGGTTCGTAGTTACTGTTCTTTCTATGGCCGTTATATATTGTCAGGGCTTTGCGTAAGTCGAGCGCAGCATTAACCGCATCCATAGCTTTTTGTTGTGAAGATCCTTCGCGATGATCGAACAGCGCCATAATGGCGTCGCCCATGAACTTATCAATAAAACCGTGGTTTTGATGAATAGGATCGTTCATTCTGGTGAAATAAGAATTAAGAAAGTTCATCAACTCTTGTGGCGTAATACGTTCAGAAAAACCAGTAAAGCCTCTGATATCGCAAAACATAATCGCAACGTCGTTTTCTGCCGCATAGCCAAGACCCAGCGCGTCTACGTCAGAATTCGACATGTGCTCCACAAACTGCTTTGGAATGAATTTTTGAAAGGTTTGTGTAAGCCTTTGGGCCTCATCGGCAGCTGTGTGAAAGTGCGTTTCGTCGTCGTTTTTTGCGACAGTGGTGGAGACATGACGCCCACGTTTAAATTGGCTAGCTCTGTATGAAAACCGACGGCTGCGCCTTACGTGCAAAATTGTGATAGCGACACTGTAGAGAAAAAGCGCGCAAATAGCGCCAAACTGCCAATCCATTGATAACACCACACCTATAAACTGCTTTTAAATGAAGGCTAATAATCTAGCCCGCGAGGAATTCAAGCGTTACGTATGAGAGAAGCAATGAAGAAGAGGCACTAACACGCCACGGTGGGCGTATTAGTGCAAAAATTACCAGAAAGGAATTAACTTAAAGCGTTGAGAACACTTTATCTGCTGCAGCAAGGGTTTGCTCAATGACTGCAGCGTCATGCGCTTTAGAAACAAAGCCCGCTTCATAAGATGCAGGTGCTAAGTAAACGCCTTGCTCTAGCATACCGTGATAGAACTTGTTGAATTGCTCGGTATTACAGTTAATTGCTTGCTTGTAGTTCGTGACTTTCTCTACGTCAGTAAAGAATATCCCAAACATACTGCCGGCAATATTAGTAGTTAGACTAATATTGTGTTTGTCAGCAAGGGCTTGGAAACCATCCACTAGCGTTTGCGTATTTTCGAAAATTGAATCGTAAAGTCCAGGCTGCTTTATTTGCGTTAAAGCAGCAAGACCTGCAGCCATTGCTACTGGGTTACCAGAAAGCGTACCCGCTTGGTAAATTGGCCCTGTCGGTGCTATGTGAGTAATAATGTCACGACGGCCACCAAAACAGCCCACTGGCATGCCGCCGCCAATGACTTTACCCAAGCAAGTCAGGTCTGGTTTGATGTTATAACGCTCTTGCGCCCCGCCGCGAGATACGCGGAAGCCTGTCATTACTTCATCAAAAATCAATACGCTGCCATATTGGTCACAAATAGCGCGAAGTCCTTCAAGGAAGCCTTCCACAGGAGGGATACAGTTCATGTTACCTGCGACAGGTTCAACGATAATGCACGCAATATCATCGCCATGGGCTTCGAAGATTTCTTTTACGCTGTCTAGGTTGTTGTATTCAACGGTAAGCGTATGCTCAGCAACATTTGCTGGAACACCTGGTGAACTTGGTACACCAAGGGTTAGCGCCCCTGAGCCCGCTTTCACTAGCAGTGAGTCGGCGTGCCCGTGGTAGCAGCCTTCAAACTTAACAATTTTGTTTCTGCTCGTGTAGCCGCGAGCCAGGCGAATAGCTGACATGGTGGCCTCTGTACCAGAGTTCACCATGCGTACCATTTCCATAGATGGAACCAGTTCGCTAACCAACTCAGCCATGATCACTTCAGCTTCGGTAGGAGCACCGAAAGATAGGCCGTTATACGACGCTTCAATAACCGCTTCGCGAATTTGAGCGTTATTGTGACCTAGAACCATAGGGCCCCAAGACTGAATATAGTCAATATATTGTTTGCCATCCGCATCCCACATGTAAGCGCCATCAGCTTTCGTGATGAAGCGAGGTGTACCGCCTACCGCTTTAAAAGCGCGAACGGGTGAATTTACGCCACCAGGAATGGTTTTTTGGGCGCGGGTAAATAGGGCTTCAGATTTTTGCATGTAATTACTTACTCTTATTGCTGTACCAAACAACGTCACGCTCGTACTTAGTGAGAAGGTTTTCTACACCCAGAGTAAGCGCAAACAATGCCATTCTGACAAGTACACCATTGTCGGTTTGTCTAAAAATGGCGAGGTTTGGATTAAGGTTTAGATCGTTATCTAATTCGTTGGCTTCCATACGTGAATCTCGTGGAAGTGGATGCATGATAACGGTCTTCGACTGAAAGTGTTTCGTGTAAATCGACTGATTAAGGCGGAACTTACCTCGGTATTTGTTGGCTTCTTCTTGAGAAGGAAAGCGCTCTTCCTGAATGCGTGTTTGATAGCATATGTCCGCATCCATATTCCCTTCAAGGGTATCGGTAATCGTAAGCTGGTGCCCCGCATTTTCGATGGCGTCTATGATGGGCTGAGGCATGGCCAGCTCTTTTGGCGAAATGAGCGTAAAGCGAATGTTTTTAAACAAACATAACAAGCGAGATAAAGAGTGTACTGTTCGGCCGTAGCGTAAATCACCAATCATGGCGATGTGTAAGCCGTCAATGCCGTGACCATTGTATTCCAGTTCACGTTTAATCGTGAACAAGTCCAACAGTGCTTGGGTTGGGTGTTCGTTTGCGCCATCACCACCGTTGATAACAGGTACACGACTACCTTCGGCAAATTCTGCCACTGAACCCGCCGCAGGATGTCGCATTGCAATAATGTCGGAATAGCCGCTCAGCACACGGGCTGTGTCGTACAATGACTCTCCTTTAGCCAGCGCAGAGCTCGACATGCCGGTGGTTTCTCTAACTTCACCACCTAAAAGGTTGAATGCGGTACCAAAGCTAACTCGCGTACGGGTACTTGGCTCAAAGAAAAGGTTACCGAGAATGGCGCCATCTAGCACGGTTGTGCGCTTTTGTCGTTTGGCATAGGGTTGCATGGAATTGGCAACTGAGAACACTTTCTCAATGGCCTCGCGATCGAATTGATTAACCGAAAGAATGTGGTTACCGGTAAAGTCAGACATGCGCTTCTCAATCATCAACGAAAACGGCGCTAGTTTATAATACCGCTGGGGTTAAGTCATTAGCGCAACGTTAATCTTGCCTTACGATTTTCTCAGTTTGGCGTTTTATTGAAAAGGGCTTTCCACAAATCAAAATGCAAGTGTGCATGTGCGCAGATGTCGGCTAATTGTGTTGCTGAGTATAGTGGGTAAAGAGTAAAAGGATCTTTTCGGCCGCGCTATTTACGTGGGCTGTGATCGCTTCGTCTTGAAGCGGTGACTGTATGCCGCACAGCATCATGGTGTGATATTCCCCCTTAAGCAGGGCGCAATAGTCAACTGCTAGCTGTTGGGCGATATCACGGCTTAAGCTACCTTCTCCGAACTTCTCTATGACATCACTCAATGTAGATAGGGAAGCTTCGGGGCCAGCCTGATAAAAAAGTGTTGCCACATGAGGGCTATTTACCGCTTCAGCTATAATTACTCGAAAGATAGCAATGGCTTCAGGATCTTGTAATAGTCGCACAAACTGACAGCCAACTTTTCGTAAACATTCTAATAGTGAGAGTGAACCTGAAGTGGCGTCGATAAGTTGCTGGGTGTCGAGTTGGTATGATCTGCATTTCGATGAGATTGCTGCTTTAAAGAGAGCATCTTTTCCTTCGAAATGAGAATAGACCGTTTGTTTAGACACACCTGAGGCTTTAGCCACAGTGTCCATAGATGTGTTGGCAAAACCCTCTTTTAAGAACAGGCAAGACGCTGCATGCAATATAAGATGGTATTTCTCTTCGCTTTTAGGTCGGCCTTGCTTTCGAGTGGTAGCCACGTTCGTTCTCACTTTATTGACGAATATTTAAATATCAAACTGGACGGTCTAGTATTTATATACTAGCATAGCACAATAAGTATGCAAATATAGCCCAGAGCAAACGCTAAACTGGTTAAAGGAAATGTTATGACTGCTGCAACGACGCCTTCTAAAAGTGGCAAACTCTCACTTATTATCGCTATTGCCGTTTTTACTGCAGCGTTGGTCATTCTTTTGATGACAGCAGGTCTTGGCAATGCGACACAAACGCCAGAGGCAAGAGTTCCCGTTGCAGTGTCCACTGGAACAGTCAAAATTCAATCGGGCTTTGAAACTCCAATCAATGTTTTTGGGCTAATCGAATCCCCGCGGGCCACTTCGCTTTCATTCGATATGGCAGGGCAAGTCAATACATTACTTGTAGAAGAGGGCGATGTAGTAAGCAAGGGAGATGTTCTAGCCCGTCAAGATATTCAGCGTCTCAATGCCAGAAAACGTGAGCTTCAAGCCTCACTTGAGCGTGCGAACGCCGACCTTGAACTTGCTAGAGTAAACAGCGAAAGAACCACGTCGTTGGTTGAGAAAAAGCTAGAATCAGCGCAGCGACTAGACGAAACCAAGGCAAGTCTCAATGTCGCTAAGGCCCAAGTTAGTGAAATGCAGGCCGCCCTTGAATCACTGAATGTAGAAATAGAAAAAACGACCCTTATTTCTCCCTTCGATGGCGTAGTCAATCGACGCTTTTTTGATGAAGGCAGTGTAGTTAGCGCTGGAACTCCCGTGTTTGGAATTACGGGCATAGAGAATTATCAGGCTCGTTTCGCGGTACCTGCCGATGTTGTGGATCAGTTTGACCTTAATGAGCCGGTGCTGGTTAGCGTCGGGGATATTGATGTGGCGGGAACTGTTACGCAACGCTTACCTGTTCGCAACGTGCAAACGCGAACCGTTGATATTTTAGTGACATTAAATAGTAATGAGCGGGTACGCCCCGGTGACATGGCCATTTTGTCTGGATTTCGTTCTCACTCTGAGACAGGAAGTTGGCTGCCGGCTAACGCGCTAAGCAACGGCTTGCGCGGTTTGTGGCGTGTATTTGTTTTATCAAACGAGCAAAACGCCACCCTTGAAGCCCGTGTAGTGGAAGTTGTATATACCGACGGAAACAACGCGTTTGTGCGCGGAGCGCTCAAAGATGGAGAGGTTTACGTAAGCGAAGGTACACACAAACTCGCACCTGGCCAAATGGTATCAATCCCCAGTCAACATCAAGCTGGGGCACGCTAATGAAGTCATTTAACTTCGGCTCAGATAAATCTTATCCATGGTATACCTTATTTTACCGACGAGGGCATTTACTCATACTGAGTCTTCTGGTGCTAGTCACAGCAGGGTTGTCAGCATTAGGCTCTCTGCCGCGTATTGAAGACCCGCGAATAGATACGCGAAACGCATTAATCATCACTCAATACCCAGGCGCATCGGCGGAACGGGTAGAGGCTTTGGTTAGTGATGTGCTTGAAGACAGGCTTAGAGAAATATTTGAAATAAAGGAAGTGAAGTCCACGTCGCGTGCTGGTATCTCCATCATTCTCATAGAGACGCAAGACTGGATAAATAATTCAAGTAACGAACAATTATTCAGTGAAATTCGCGACGCCATTGGCGCTGCCGCCGAGTCATTCCCTGAAGGTGCAATGGCGCCAGTTTTCGATGAAAAGCGCGGCGCGACAGCGTTCACTTTATTGCTATCTGTGCGAGCAGACCACTTTGAAAATACCCCTATTACACTCACCGCGCGTTTGGCTCAAGAACTTACAGACAGGCTGCGAAACGTTAACGGCACTGAGCTAGTGCGTGTATACGGCGCACCGCAGGAAGAGATTAGCGTCAATATCGACCCTATTAAGCTTGCCGCAACGGGTCTTACCTTACAGCAAGTAAGCAATTTAATAAGCCGCGCCGACCCCAAATTGCCTGCGGGAATGCTTAACTCCCAGCAAAGTAATTTGCGCTTTACAGTGGGAGAGGGCTTAAATGGCGTGAACATGATTGCTTCAATTCCCTTAGTTAACGAGCAAGGCCGCTACTTACGGGTAGAAGACGTCGCTACAGTGGAGCGCAGTTTTACTACCCCTCGCAACGAAGTGGCATTTCTAAATGGTGAAGAGTCTATATTTGTGGCAGCGCGTATGCAGCCGTCACTGCGTTCTGATGTATGGACAGAAAATGCATTAGCAGTAGTGGAGCAGTTCAATAAAGACTTCAGCGGAACCTTAACCGCTACCGTCGCATTTGAGCAAAACGAATATACCGCTACTCGCCTTGCTGACTTATCGATGAACCTGCTTATGGGCTGCGCCGTGGTCATGGTGGTTATTCTACTTTTCATGGGGTTTCGTGCTGCGTGGATTGTGGGCCTGGCACTTCCCTTATGCGCCGCTTTTGCCTTGTTCTCTTTAAGTTTTTACGACGAGCAAATTCACCAAATGTCTATCTTTGGCATGATCATCGCCATTGGTTTACTAATCGATAACGCCATTGTTATTACCGATGAAATTCGCATTAATTTACAAGATCCTAATTTAACGCGAGTAGGTGCTATGGCCAAAAGCGTTTCACATCTATTTGTACCGCTGCTGGCTTCAACGCTGACGACCATTTTAGGCTTTATGCCCATCTTTCTTTTAGATGGAAACATTGGTGACTTTGTTGGCCCGATTGCCATTAGCGTGGTGATGGCACTTATTGGCTCGCTGTTTATTTCTCTTACTATCATTGCAGCCCTCGCTGCCCGATTTTTGCCAAAGCACGACAATAGTTCGCAACATGAAATAGCATCGAAGGCGTGGTGGAAAGTGGGGTTACAAGCGCCAGAGCTCAGTCTCGCTTTTAAAAAGCAATTGGGTAGATGGGTTAAACAGCCAATTTTGGTGTTACCGGTTATTGCTATCCTTTGTTTATCGGGTTTTATATTGTCGGGCACCTTGGCCAATGTGTTTTTCCCAAGTGCAGATAGAGACCAGTTCGAAGTGTACCTGTGGACCAAAGAAGGGAGCAGCATCGACAACACAACGAACTATGTTAAAAAAATAGATAGTGCTATTCGCAGTGAGCAAGGCGTGAAACAAGTAAGTTGGTTAGTCGGGGGCTCTGCGCCGTCGGTGTACTACAACCAGATGATGACGCGTGACAACATGCCTTATTTCGCAAATGCTGTGGTGTCGACAGATACAGTGGATGACGCTGTTGCGCTAGTGGGCAAACTACAACAAGAGCTTGATAGCGCGTATCCAGAAGTACAAATTGTAGTGCGAGCCTTTGGGCAGGGTCCGCCTATTGCGGCGCCTGTTGAGGTAGAGATTTTCGGCCCTGATCTGAATGTGTTGAACGACCTAGGCGACAAAGTACGCATGTTAATGTCTGAAGTCGACGGCATTTCTCAGTCTATAACCAGCGTTTCAATGGGAGAACCCGAGCTTAAAATAAACGCGGACAGCGATAACCTGTCTTACTTGGGGCTTACGCTTTCCGAGCTTGCCAATCAAATGCAGATAAACTTTTCAGGTATTACTGGTGGTTCTGTTTTGGAAAGCACAGAAGAAATTCCTGTACGCGTAAGGCTAGACGAGGCGTATAGACAAAATGTAACGGGCGTAGACGCCATGCCAATTCCGGTTGCAGGAGACAATGCTATTTCTTGGTCGCCACTTGCTGCTGTAACAAACTTAACGCTTCAGCCTGCAACCAGCAGTATCACGCGTCTCGATGGTGAAAGACTCAACCGTATTCAGGCGTTTTTGCTTCCTGGTGTTCCGGCCATTGATGCAAGTAACCATTTGCGAGATCTGCTCGAAAGTCGATTAATTCTTCCCGAAGGATATCGTATTCATTTAGCTGGAGACGCTGATGAACAGCAGCAAGCATTAGGTAAATTAGCGACCTATGCGCCAGTGCTGTTGGTTCTTATGGTAACTACGCTCATTCTGACTTTTACCAGCTTGCGCATGGCGGGTGTAATCGGATTAGTGGCAATACTTTCTGTAGGGCTGGGTATGTTCAGTCTTTGGATATCTGGATTGCCGGTTGGGTTTAATCCGCTGCTAGGTTGTGCAGGCCTTATTGGCGTAGCAATCAACGGATCGATAGTGGTCATTGCCGCTATCAAGGCGAACCCCAAAGCAAAGCAGGGAGACACGAAAGCCATTGTTGAAGAAACCATGAGCTGCAGCCGCCATATTTTATCGACTACTTTCACAACGGTAGGTGGATTGATTCCTTTGCTATTGTTCAGTGAAGGTAGCTTTTGGCCGCCGTTGGCCGTGGTGCTGGCTGGTGGAGTAGGGTTCTCGGTAATCTTGTCGTTAGTCTTTACGCCAACTATAGTGGCTGCTTTTCAACGATACCGTTATAGAAATCACACATTGGCATAATTTTACGGTTAAACTATCCCTTTTTAACCCACGTATAAATTAGGCTTACTTAGCGTATGCGAAAATCAAATCCTCTTTTGCGTTGGTGGCAAACCGACTGCGTTAAGTGTAAACGCATGAGACTTTATATCGTTTGGGCCGTAATCATGTTGGTGGTGTATTTTTATGTCTGGTACTAGTGTCGAACCAATCTATATCCGAGCTGCCTCGAAAAGTAACGGTATTACTAGCCTGGTGCTGGGCTGTATCGGTTTGTGTATTGCGGCACTGTGGTTAGCCTTTCTTCCCGATTGGCTGTTCTTAGCGGGGATTTTTATCACCAGTGCCGCGTTAGTGTGCTTGCTCGTAGGGTACTTCAAAATTCGTGAGCCCGACTATAGTTTGGAAATAGCCAAAGACTATATTACTTATCGCCACCGTCTGGGCAGTTGGCGCATTCATTGGGACAACCTGCTGCGCGCAGATTGCCCCCGTGTTCGCCATGGGCTGGAGCATATTCCCCTTGAAACCATTGGTTTCAAAATCAAAAGTTACACGGATTTCCTCAATACGATTTCACCACGGCTTGCAACGCACTTGTTAATGGAGCAGCGGCCATTGCTAATGCAGAACACAGATGAGAATTGCGCCTCTGGAAGCTGTTACGAACAATCTATGTTTGATGATAAGCAGTACGTTATGGAAGACGGGACCATCATTAAAGGCATTAAAGCTATGCTGGCACATCGTATGGTAGAGCTAAGAAAGCGCCTTGGGTATGATATTTTTATCGCGAGCTCAGAGCTAGATAGGGATGCCAGCGAGTTTGCAGGACTTATTGCTCAGTGCCAGAAAGCTAGGCAGTCTTCTGAAGCCAGCTAAGCTCATCGTAGCAATTAGACTTTATTTGCCTAGCTGCGGCTGTCCTTCAATTTACTCTCGTTAAGCACTTTCTTGGCTTCGGCAATAAGGGCTGGTAAGTTTTCCTCGACTAGCTTGTGCTGACCAAGTTTAAGTGAGCTCTCTGTTTCGTTGGCTAAATGCTGCATGCGCGGCAGACCTGTATAGCAACACGCACCGTGGAGTTTGTGAACTTCGGTCTTAAGCCCATTGTAATCTTGATCGTCCCAAAGCGCCGAAAGTGTCTCGATAGTTTCGGGCAGTAACGCAATAAAACTGTCTAACATTTCTTTTGCTGTATCTTGATTTTGATTCGCTCGTTTAAGTGCTAGCTGCCAGTCGATAGAGGGAAAGACGATTTCACCGGGCTCAACATTGTGGCACCACGAATTGATAAGCGTAATAAGTAGCTCAACCTCAATAGGCTTAGGTAAGTAATCGTCCATGCCAGAGGCAAGCAGTCTTTCTTGCTCTTCTTTAAACGCGTGGGCTGTCACTGCCACTATTGGGGTACCCATATTCAGCGGTGATTTACGAATTTCTCGGGTGGCCTGCAGTCCGTCCATGCCTGGCATCTGCACGTCCATGAGAATTAAGTCAAACTCTTGAGTCTGGCATTGATTGACGGCGTCTTGTCCACTGATCGTTGTGGTTAGCTCGACAGGAGAATGATCGAGCCACGTATGCAGCAGTTTAAGATTCATTTCCATGTCATCAACGGCAAGAATTTTAGCTTTTGGTAGCGTGCCTATTTTCTCTTGCATCGCATTTTTAGCTGGCGTTGTATGGTGGTGCACCAGGCTATCTAACTTGGTAAGCGTCATCGGCATACGCGCTTGTGAATGGAAATGTTGCGACAGGCTTGGGTATTGCGCAAAAGGTTCAGGGCCGGAATACCAAAGTATGCGCTTTTGCGCAGGGAATTGTACAAAACGACTTAAATAGGTATCCCGCAATCCCATCTTACTTACCGGCACAGTTGCCATGAAAAAGTCGTACTGGCCTTTAAGTGACATCAAATAATCTAGTGATTCAACAGAGGTAACCTGCGCACCCAAAATCGATAACATGCTTGCACTTGAGCGACGTGTTGCAGGTACCGGGTCGAAAATAACCACGTTCTTACCTTTCCAGTCTTCACTACTAGTTAACGCATATTTCTGGCTTAACTGGTTCATACGTAGTGATACGTTAAACGTAGAGCCTTGGCCTAATACACTTTTTAGCGTTAGATCACCGTTCATTAAGCGAACCAGCTCTCGACTGATCACGAGACCTAATCCAGTGCCTTGGTAATTACGGTTAAGGGCGTCGTCTACTTGCGAGAAGGCGTTAAATAGCTTTTTTCTGTCCTGTCGGCTTATTCCGATACCTGTGTCTTCAACGGTAATATTTACTTCGTGAATACCATGAGGAAGCGAGCGTCCGCCCACCGAAAACGTAATGGTACCGCTGGACGTGAATTTGAGTGCATTACTTAACAAGTTATTGAGCACTTGCTTAATACGAAACACATCGCCAATGAGTTTTTCAGGGAGCGGGTGCAAATCAAATACAAATTCGATGCGCTTGCTGTGGGAAGATTTAGCCATGATAGTGACCATTTCTTCGAGCAGCTTATTAGGCGAGAAAGGCTGATTATTAATTTGCAGTTTACCGGCCTCAATCTTAGAAAAATCGAGGATATCGTTAACGATTGTTAGCAGGTTATCCGCGGCCGTATTTACAATTCTGACTTGCTCTTGCTGGTCAGTGGGCAGCGACGCATTGTTCAACTCTTTGCTGAACCCCAAGATGGCATTAAGAGGTGTGCGAATTTCATGGCTCATGTTGGCCAGAAATTGAGATTTAACGTTACTGGCTTTTATCGCATCTTTGCGCGCGATATCTAAACGGGCATTCTGCTCTTCAATGAGCTCCATATTGTTGCGCAAATCATTTGTTGCTTGCTCAACTTCGCTTTCCAGCTGGCCTCTGCTTTTCTCCATTAATGCAAAGGAAAAGAGCCCTGCTTCTAAGAAAACACCCACCTGAAAACAATAGGTGGTGAAGTCGTTGGAAGGTAAAATTCCGATAAGGCTTAACATACCTATAATTGCGCCGGTGGCGAGCATACTCCATGCAAATATGAAGTAACGCGCGGGCTTAAACTTATTGAAAAATGCTTCGAACCCGGCGTAGATATAACTCAATATCGCCACAAGACCCACGCCGTATACTAGGTTGTTCTTCCAAATAGAAGGAAGCAGATCGACGAAGCACACCAGCCCTGTTAACGCTTGGCAAACCAACAATAAGTTAATGACAGGATGTGCCGTGGGAGAGTGCTTTTCCGTTTCCAAGAACGTCTTGGTAAAAAAGCCTGAGCTTATACCAATAATTACGAATATCAGCTCGGAATGCCCAACCAGCCAAGAGGGGATCCCCTGACTAAACAGCAAGTGCGTATGGCCGCCCCACACAAACTGCCACAAAATAACCGCAGCGATATAGCCAACATAGGCAATCAGACTTTTTTCCCGCACGCCAAAAAATAGAGCAAGGTTATAAATAGCGAGAATAAGCAATCCGCCGTAGAAAAAGCCCCAGAGCAAGCTGTCCATTTGGAAGTAGCTGCTATGTAGCGGTTCGGCTTGAATTCGAAGTGGTGCAATTAGGCTAGATGAGCGACTTTCAATGCGTATGTAAAGGTCGACAGGATCGCTATCAGGCAGCTCAACACGAAAGGTTGGAACACGAAAACGCTGTTCTTTTTGAGCTTTCCCCTGATGGCTTTGCTTTATTACCTTGCCGTTTTGCACCAAATAAAAATCAACACTGTCGAGTTGGCTGAAATTTATTGAGAACACCCAGTGTTTATCGTTTGAAACATTGGCAACAGAAGTGAGTAGCCACATGCCATTATTACGAAACCCAAAGTTAGGGTTGTCATGGGGATGCATAAGGAAGTCATTGCGCCTTCGTGATACATCGCTGATAGTAAGCTGATAATCGGTTTCAAATAAAAAATACAGAGAGTCTGATAAATCTAGCGTACTTTCTTCATCGAAGAGCTGCTCGATATGCTGCGCGCTGGCATTCGAAGGCAGGTAACTGCCTACAACAAGAAATAAAAAAAAGAATACGCGAAAGATAGCCATGATTATCTGTACTTACGTTACCGTTTGATTAGGGGCTTTATTATTTTTTAGTTTTACTCGTAAGAGTGAAAATTGAACGGCAAATTTCACCCAATGCTATTTAACCACTCTCTTTGAAGAATAACAAAACAAACCCTCACCCCATACAATGAGTAAGACCCAAAAGTCGCGACAATTGGTTTCAAGGATTGCACACAAATGCGGTTTACCCCACAATAGCCTTTAACGCTCGCGAGCTTTCACTAAGTGGTGCGCTAAATTGACCACAATAGACAGCCTAACTAGCACGAGCGCATTGGTATTAATAACAAAACGAAAAAACTATCATGAGTGACGAGATCATCATTAATCGCGATGGGGTAGAGCAACTTCCTCTTCGACGTTTCACCGAAGACGCTTATCTAAACTATTCCATGTACGTCATCATGGACCGTGCACTTCCACATATTTCGGATGGCTTAAAGCCTGTTCAGCGACGCATCATTTATGCGATGTCAGACCTAGGGTTAAATGCAAACGCCAAATATAAAAAATCGGCGAGAACCGTAGGTGATGTGCTGGGTAAGTTTCACCCTCACGGCGATTCTGCCTGTTATGAGGCGATGGTGCTCATGGCTCAGCCTTTCTCTTATCGCTACCCTTTAGTAGATGGTCAAGGTAACTGGGGTGCGCCGGATGATCCGAAATCGTTTGCTGCCATGCGTTATACGGAAGCTAAGCTCTCGCGCTTCTCTGAGGTGCTGCTGAATGAACTTGGACAAGGTACGGTAGATTGGGTACCTAATTTTGACGGTACGCTAAACGAGCCTAGCGTGCTTCCAGCTCGCTTGCCACATATCCTATTAAATGGCGTGACAGGGATTGCCGTTGGCATGGCGACGGATATTCCTCCTCACAACGTGAGAGAGTTGGCCAACGCGTGTGCCATGTTGTTAGACAACAGCAAAGCCGAGCTTAGCGATGTGCTAGAACACGTTAATGGACCTGACTATCCTACCGAAGCTGAAATTATTACGCCAAAGTCTGATATTCAAAAACTGTACGAGACTGGGCGTGGTTCTATAAAAATGCGCGCGGTGTATATGGAAGAAAACGGTGATGTTGTCATTACCGCTCTACCTCACCAAGCGTCTGGTGCCAAGATACTAGAGCAAATTGCCGCGCAAATGCAGGCGAAAAAGTTACCGATGGTAAGCGATCTTCGAGACGAATCGGATCATGAAAATCCAACCCGTTTGGTGATTACGCCTCGCTCAAATCGCATCGATGTAACTCAGCTGATGCAGCATTTATTTGCAACTACCGACCTAGAGAAAAACTACCGGGTCAACTTGAACATGATTGGCCTAGACGGTCGCCCTCAGGTGAAAGATTTACGTACGATTTTGTCTGAATGGTTGCAGTACCGAAAAGATACCGTGACGCGCCGCTTGCAATACCGTTTAGATAAAGTGTTAGCGCGTTTGCATATTTTAGAAGGTTTATTAATTGCGTTTTTGAATATCGATGAAGTTATCGAAATTATTCGCACGTACGACAAACCAAAACCAGAATTAATGGCGCGATTCGGTTTAAGTGACACGCAAGCGGAAGCAATTCTGGAATTGAAGCTTCGTCACTTAGCCAAGTTAGAAGAAATGAAGATTAAAGGCGAGCAAGATGAACTTGCAGAAGAGCGCGACAAGCTCCAGCAGCTTCTAGGCTCAGATCGCCGTCTTAAAACCCTAATTAAGAAAGAAATCCTTGCAGACGCTGAAAAGTACGGTGACGACAGACGCTCACCTATTGTTGAGCGTGGTGAAGCTAAAGCGCTGTCTGAAAAAGAGCTGGTACCTGCTGAGTCTGTAACCGTTGTGCTGTCAGAAAAGGGCTGGGCACGCTGTGCAAAAGGTCACGATATCGATGCGGAAGGTTTAAGCTACAAAGCTGGTGATGCCTATTTATCCAGCGCCGAAGGCAAGAGCAATCAGCCTGCCGTGTTTATGGATAGTTCAGGTCGTACTTTCTCTTGTGACGCTCATGGATTACCTTCTGCACGAAGTCAGGGAGAGCCGCTAACAGGCCGCTTCAGCATAGTGGGTGGCGAGTCATTCCAACACGTCATTATGGCGCAAGACGAAAGCAAATTCTTAGTAGGTTCTGATGCAGGCTACGGCTTTGTCGGCACATTTAAAGATATGGTGAGTAAGAACAAGGCAGGTAAAGCCTACTTATCATTGCCTACTGCGGCGAAAGTGATGAAACCAACACCGGTTACAAATCCAGACTCCGATTGGTGCCTAAGTATTTCTAATGAAGGTCGCATGCTCATGTTCCCACTACGCGACTTACCAAGTTTAGGTAAAGGGAAGGGGAACAAGCTTATCAATATTCCTTCTGCAAAATCGCAATCTCGAGAAGAGTACGTGAAGGTGCTTGCTGTTGTACCTGATGGTGCCGCAATTAAAGTGGGAGCCGGTAAGCGCAACATGACACTGACGGCTGACGACCTTACCCACTATCAGGGAGAAAGAGGCCGAAGAGGGAATAAATTACCGCGAGGACTACAGCGGGTTGATACGGTTGAAGTTGTCTTACCCAGCAAGGACGAAACATCTGAAGATTTGTCATAAAGTTTAAGTTGTTCTTATGCTTAGGTGAACTACACTCAAAAAGGGATTAGATGAGGAATTTACATGCTAGGCATAGTTTTTACATCGTTAATCGATATGCTCGAGGAGAAAGTTTCTCCTGAGTTTGCTGACGATGTCATCATGGAAGCTGGGTTAGAAAACGACGGCGCTTATACCGCAGTGGGCTATTACCCGTTTGAACAAATGCAACGCCTGTTAGGTGTGCTGGTGGAGAAAACGGGTAAGTCAGCTAACGAGCTACTCTACGATTTCGGCTATTACTTATTTGGTAAGTTAGGTGCAGTGCATGGCGACGTGCTGGCCAATACAGAAGGCATGTTGGATATGCTGGAGCACTTGGACGGCGACATTCATGTTCAGGTTAAGAAGCTCTACCCAGACGCCGACCTACCCCGATTTACGGTGATATCCAGAACCGATAATACCATGCGCTTACAGTATTATTCTGAAAGAGAATTATATCCTTTAGCAGAAGGCTTGATGGACGCAGCCGCAGCTCACTACAACTGCACCCTGGAAAGGGAAACCCATCAACTAGATACGCCTCATACCTACGAATTTAGTATATCTCTCGTTTAACGGAGGCATGTTATGTCAGATGGAACAACGCATAGCACGCCTTCTGGTAGCGACCGCGCTGCGTTACTTGAAAGGCGTTTAAAGCGAGAGCGAAATGCGAGAGAGCAAGCCGAAGCTTTGCTGAGAGAAAAGACGCAAAGTTTGTATGCTACGCTTCAAAAAAGCCAAAGTGCACAGAAAGATTTGGAACTTGCACTATGGGCGTCGCAGGAGTCTTTTTGGAATTGGGAGGCAGAGAATGACATTATGGAATTTCGCTCATTCTCACTACATTCTGAAAGTGTATCTACCTGGTCAGGCACCTTAATTGAGCTTCTAGAGCGGGTACATGAGGACGATTTAGACGGTCTGCAGTTTCACTGGAGCATGGCGCTACACGGCAATCGTGACCGTATAGAGTTTTCCTTTCGCTTAAAGCTCGACAGCGATTTTCAGTGGGTAAGGCTGCGCGGGCGCGTGCTAAAGCGTGGAAAAGCGGGTGAAGCGCTTCAAATTGTTGGTACCACAAAAGACATTACTCAACAGCGAAAAGCTGAACAATCGTTTCACTTAATGGCCTCTGCTTTTGCGAGCTCACGTGAGCCCATGTTAGTACTCTCACCTGATCTTGTTATCACAGAATGTAACGATGCATATATTCAGCTGATTGCTGCGCCTTTCAAAGAGCAATGCATTGGTTTGGATTTCAACCAAATATTCATTGCTGAGAAAGTCGATAAAGTGCAGTTGGCGCTTGATAAACAAATTCGCTTCGAGTCGAAAGTGAAGACGCAAAACGGTGAAATTAAGGTTGTCGATATCTCGGTGGCTTTGTTTGAGACCTACCAGCAAACGTCATCTTATTTGATTGCCACAATGCGCGACATCAGCGATAGAAAACGCAACGAAGCCAAACTACGTCAACTGGCATTGCACGATGAGTTAACCGGCCTTTCCAATCGCAATTCGCTGCGTGAGTCCATCTCCGGGTTAGTACAAAAAGAACAGCACTTTATTTTGGTCTTTATTGATCTGGACGGGTTCAAAGCAATTAACGATAACGCAGGGCATGAAAGAGGGGATATTGAGCTTCAGCGCGTAGGAGCGCTCCTTACTGCCATATTCGGCCCGATAGGGGAAGTCGGCAGGTGGGGTGGTGATGAGTTTATTGCCGTATTGCCTAATCAGAATGTTGAGGAAATTGCTGAACGCTCTGAGCGGCTTATCAGCCAGATAGAAGAAGACGCCATAACCGTAAAAACGTCGGAGCTTAGGCTGTCTGCCAGTATTGGCATTGCTGAATTTCCAGAACATAGTGATAACCTAGAAAGCTTGGTGCAGTGTGCCGACGCCGCAATGTACCGTGCGAAAGAGCTGGGTAAAGGGCAGGCGTTTATTTACGAGTCAGGTCTCTATGAGAGCATGACCCAGCAGGTCAGTATGGTGAATGACTTGCGCAGAACGGTAGAGAACCACCTTCTCGATTTCTATATTCAGGGTAAATACGATCTAAACGGCGAGTTAAAGGGCGGTGAAGTACTGTGTCGCTGGATTTCAGGCTTGCACGGTGTTGTATCGCCAGCAGTGTTTATTCCTATAGCAGAAGAGCACAAGCTAGACAGTGCCATAGGCCTTCAAGCGCTGGAAGCGGCATGTGATTACATTTCAATAATGGAGTCGCAGCAGGGTGATGCCATTCCTTTGTCTGTGAATATCAGCGCTAATCAGATGCTTGACCCAGAATTTCCAAATCAGGCAATGTCTATCTGTATGGATAATGATGTGTCTCCCGAATTTATTGAACTAGAGCTCACTGAGTCGGTCTTTATTCGCGATGAAAAATCAGCACTTAGAGCATTAAACACGTTGAGAGATCATGGGTTTAGACTGTCTCTGGATGATTTTGGCAGTGGCTTTTCATCTCTTAGCTACTTGCGAAGTTTCCAGTTTGAAGTGGTTAAGGTGGATAAAAGCTTAATTCAGGGTATTCACCAAGATAGCAAAGCCAATGCGCTATTTAATGGTTTGATAGCCATGTTAAAGAGTTTGCAAATAGATGTGGTGGCTGAAGGAGTAGAGTTGGAGTCTTATTTGCCTTTTATGGAGCAGGCCGACATTCAGCTGATGCAGGGGTTTTACTTTGATAAACCAATGCCTTACGACCAGTTCTTGGCAAGGCATACTACAGAGCCTAATCGGTAATGTCTTCAGCTAAGCATAAACAAAAAAAGCCCTATCGGGCTTTTTTTAATGATTAAGCAAGCTCGTTACTTAGCATTGGTGCTTTCAAAGATTTTATCTGCCGATGCGGCAACAAAGCCTTTGTAAATCTTACCATCAGGCATTTCATAGCGTTGTGCAAACTCGTAGAAGCAGCTTGGAATTGCCACAGTTTCGTCGCTAAACGCTACGTCAGCACGGTCAGCCATCGTTGATGATTGCGCTAAAAATACATCTGGCCCACCTTTAATTTCGCCGCCAGAGGTGTTTAGCACAAAGCCTGCTTCTTTAAGCAATGTGTTTACGTCGGTAAGCTCGTCAGTACGGGTTAAGTGATTAACACTTACCGTAAAGTGGTTAGCACGGAAGCCCCATGCTGCCATCCACGCCGCGTATTCTGATTCGTTAAGCAGTGTGTCGTATTCTGCTTTAGTAACGTCCCAATGTTTACCCGAGTACAAGAAGTTATCTGCATCCACTACAGACTCAGGCATTTGATCAACCATCTTCTTGATAATTGCTTGAGCAGTTTCAGAAAGCTCATTTACACGAAGCTCACTAATAAATACTTTTGGTTTAGTATCGTCAGGGTGCTCGAAATGCTTTGCAGTAAGCTTTTTCGCTTCAAAGTCATAGTCGCCTTTAGCTTCATAACCCAATGCTAAGAAGTGCGCAGCAAGCTTGTCTAAGCGGGTTTTATCAAGAGCAAAAGTTCGAAAAGCTACATGGTCGTTAACGATGTCGTTCGTGTTTTCTTCACCCGCTAAAAGTGCATGAATTTTGTGCGCTGAGGGAGTGATGGTAACGTAATCGTCCCACATGTTGCTAAACAACGTATCGATGTTGCTATGCATGGTGGTAGGGTCCTTTCTGTCGTTGACTATTTTTAAACGAATAGTTCGTATAGGGTTGGTACTAAACTGGCCGACACAAAAATCATGTCGGCCTTTTTATAACGTGAAAAGCTTGGGTTACATCGACAAGCCTGGGCTTAATTTGCCCGGCATAGTAACTTTATCAAGCTCAACTGAAGCAACTGGGTACGCACAGTAGTCGGCTGCATAAAACGCACTTGCTCTGTGGTTACCGCTGTCGCCCACGCCACCAAATGGCGCAGCACTGCTTGCACCTGTAATAGGTCTATTCCAGTTTACGATGCCCGCGCGAATGCGTGCGAAGAAGTAGCGATAATCTTCTTCGTTGTCGCCTAGAAGACCTGCTGATAAGCCAAAGCTGGTGTTATTCGCTTCTTCAATCGCAGCGTCGAAATCGCTGTAACGAATTACTTTAAGTAGTGGACCAAAGTGTTCTTCATCAGGCAGTGAAGCAAGCATGTCAGTCACATCAATGATGCCAGGAGTAGCAAAACCTTTGTTCTCATCTTTTTGTTCAAGGCGAACCAGTACTTTACCACCAAGGTTTTCAAGCTCTTGCTGTGCTTTTACCATCAGTGCAGCGGCATTGCTTGAGATCATTGCGCCCATAAATGGTTGATCTTCAGCGTCATAATCACCCACCTTAATATTCTTGGTCACTTCGATTAAGCGAGCAAGGATTGCATCACCCTGTGCATCGGCTGGTAAGAATAGGCGACGTGCACACGTACAGCGCTGACCGGACGTAATGAAAGCAGATTGAACGATGTCATGTACGGCAGCATCAACATCAGCCACATCTTTAACAATGAGTGGGTTGTTACCACCCATTTCAAGAGCCAAAATTTTACCTGGGTGACCTGCGAACTGCTCGTGCAAGATTTTTCCTGTGCGTGAGCTACCCGTAAAGAAAAGACCATCGATATCGTTATGCGACGCCAATGCCTTACCTGTTTCAACTTCACCTTGTACTAGGTTGAGTACACCCGCTGGCAGGCCAGCAGCATCCCATAGCTTCACCATTTCTTGTGCAACCATAGGCGTCAAATCGCTTGGTTTAAACACAACCGTGTTACCTGCAATAAGGGCTGGAACAATGTGTCCGTTTGGCAGGTGGCCAGGGAAGTTGTATGGGCCAAATACAGCAACAACGCCGTGAGGCTTGTGTCGAATGAAGGCTTTACCTACAGGCATTGGGTTTTCAACGTTACCCGTGCGTTCAAAATAGGCTTTTTCAGAAATACCAATTTTGCCCATCATGGCGCCAACTTCAGTGGCAGTTTCCCATTCTGGCTTACCCGTTTCTTTAGCCATAACTTTGGCAAGGTGCGCTTTAGCTTCTTCTAGTTTAGTGCCATAAACCTTAATAATCTCAAGACGCTCTTCAACGGTTTTCATGCTCCATGCTGGAAGTGCAGCTCGAGCAGCGTTAATTGCGTCATCAATTTGAGAGGCTGTCGCAGACTTACCTTCCCAAATTACTTCGTTTTTTGCAGGATCAATTGACGTTAAGTCATGACCTTGTCCGGCAACCCATTCACCGTTGATAAAATGTGTATGTAGCATAGTGGGTGTCCTTTTAATCTCTGAATGTAACGGGGGCGAAGCGTACGTGCTCTCCCTCTTTGACATTCAATGCAGCAGCGGCTTGGCGAGATAGTACGGCAACTTGCTTTTCTTCGCTTACCGTCATCTCGGTGGCAACTGCACGAAAATCAGATACTGATGTATTAATGATGTAGTGCGTTTGCCCTTGGGCAGCAGCGCTATCGTCAATCACTACAGGCAGTTTTAAACTCGACTGAGCCGTGCGGATGTGGCTTAAGTTTGCTTCTACCGTCGGGCCTGCGTCGAAAATGTCTACGTAGCCGCGGCAAGAAAAGCCTTCTTCTTCAAGAAGCTGAAGAGCAGGGCGTGTTTTGTCATGGACTTCGCCAATGACTTCCTGCGCTTCTTTGCTAAGCAGATTTACGTATATCGGGTACTTCGGCATAAGTTCAGCAATAAACACTTTATTACCAATGCCAGTTAAGTAGTCGGCAGTAGGAAAATCCATAGAGAAGAAATGGGTTTCCAACCACTCCCAAAACGGTGAGCGTCCTTCTTCGTCACTCACACCGCGCATTTCAGCAATAACTGTCTCTGAGAAGCGTTCACGGTGCTCCATCATGAACAAGAATCGAACCTTTGAAAGGAAGCGGCCGTTTATGCCGCCGCGGGCTTGTTCGCGAAGAAACAGCGTACATATTTCAGTAACACCGGTGTAGTCATTACAAAACGTTAGAATGTCTACCGTGTTGTGAATGTTAAGCTCGCGCGAGGCGTGCACTACTTTGCTTAGGTGGTAATGATAGAACGCATCGTCTATACCAACAGCCGCTTCAATACCTGTTGTTCCCACTACCTGTCCGGTAGTGGTATCTTCCATTACAAACAAGTATGACTCATCGCCAGGTTCGGTTACGTTTGGTTTGTTAAACGCAGTTTCTGCACGATCAATTTTACGCTGCAGCAACTCGTCGTTGACAGGTAAAGACGTAAAGCCAATACCTGATTCAACGGCGATTTCTTTAAGCGCGTTATAGTCGGCCTTCGTGATAGGGCGAATGATATTCATGTTCGCTACTCGTGTTGTAATTATTCGGCGTTTACAACGGCAGCAACGGCGCGTTCAAAACGTGCAAGACCTTCTTTGATGTCTTCATCAGGAATAACCAGTGAAGGCGCAAAACGAATAACGTTCATGCCAGCAACAAGACACATAAGGTTCTCTTTCGTTGCAGCCATCATGAAGTCACGTGCACGGCCTTGGTATTTCTCATTTAACGCACAACCTAACAGCATGCCTTGACCACGTACTTCTTCAAATACGTTGTACTTTTCATTGATAGCACCTAGTAGTTCACGGAATAGGGCTTCTTTCTTAAGTACACCTTCAAGCACTTCTGGCTGGTTCACGATATCTAACGCTTTTTCCGCAACAGCACAGGCTAGTGGGTTACCACCGTAAGTACTACCGTGGGTACCTGGCTTAAGGTGTGCAGCGATGTCTGCTGTGGTAAGCATGGCACCAATTGGGAAGCCGCCACCAAGAGATTTAGCGGTTGTTAGGATATCAGGTGTTACGCCAAGACCCATGTAGGCATAAAGGTGACCAGTACGACCAACACCCGACTGAACTTCGTCAAAAATAAGTAATGCGTTGTGCTTGTCACAAAGCTCGCGAACGCCTTTTACGAAATCTACATCAGGTGGAATAATACCGCCTTCACCCTGAAGCGGTTCCATCATTACCGCGCAGGTTTTGTCAGAAATTAGCGCTTCAAAGGCAGCCAAATCGTTGTAGTCACAGTGGTCAACAGCGCCTGGCTTAGGACCAAAACCGTCAGAGTAAGCAGCTTGACCACCTACTGTTACGGTAAAGAAGGTACGGCCGTGGAAACCTTTGTTGAAAGCGATGATTTGGTTTTTGTCTTCACCGTGCTTGTCCAGCGCCCAGCGACGAGCTAGCTTCAATGCTGCTTCGTTCGCTTCTGCGCCTGAGTTTGCGAAGTAAACTCTATCTGAAAACGTTGCGTCATTTAGCTTTTTAGCTAAACGAAGGGCTGGCTCGTTAGTGAAAACGTTGCTTAAGTGCCAAAGCTTGCTGCCTTGTTCATTGAGAGCTTTCACAAGCTCTGGGTGACAGTGACCTAAAACGTTAACTGCAATACCGCCTGCAAAGTCGATGTACTCAGCTCCATCTTGATCCCATACGCGTGAACCTTCACCTCGAACAGGTACCATACCTGCTGGGTTATAGTTAGGAACCATTACATCATCAAATGTAGCGCGAGTTACGTTCATCTTTGTTACCTCTGCGTTGGGCGCCAATCACACTGTGTGATTTGGCTTATCGAATCTATGAGCACATTTTAGTACTACTTTGGTCGATAAGCGTTAATTGGGCGCGTAAAAACTAATCGGATTTGTTCAACAGTATGCCATTTTTTTTAACATTTGTCTTCTATGCAAAGGGCTGCAGCCCTTTATTTATAAGGACTGTGGCTTAATTTGCAGGAAAAGTGAATAACTATTAACTACTGGGCTATATCAATTAGTAATAATCAATTTTTGCGCTGAGAAAAGGGCTGCATACGGGTTTTAATGCACTGTGAGGCAATAAAAAAGGGGGGATAGGACTGGAAGCCTTACCTGTTTAATGTCGCTAAAAACGGGCAAGGCATTGAGCAACCGTCAATAATTTGGGGCATCATGCACATGAAATGAAAAAGGTGCATAACGAGTGCATGAATATCCACTAAAAAATTAATGATTCTCTTCGTTTTTCACCAAAGGAAGGGTGAAAATATCAATGGTTTTGAGTTTTTCGAGTGCACCTGCAGGGTAGCGTTGCTCCATGAAAAGCGGCTTTACTTCTTTCATTTCAACAAGCTTCAACTGATGTAACATCCGAATTTGTGTGTAGGTTCGGGCTTGATGAAGTACCTTACTGAGTGTTTTAGGCTGTGCGGGTACTTTATCGGCACACGCTCGCATAGGTTCTGCAATAGGCAAGCGCATTAAATGCATCCACTCCAGAATATCCGCGCTGATTGCATCTGCGAATTCTTGCTGTAGTGCAATAAGGTGGTTGGCTGAAGGAGCCACTTTGAGTAGCGCTTCATGTCGCTTTTGCTCTTTGTCTTTCTGGCATTCTTGCAACAGATGTAGCTGAATTTTATCGAACAGTTTGAAGTAAAGTCTTGTTACGACACAACGCCCCAAATTACTAAGCATCGCAAGGGTATAAGCCTGGTTTTTGTTTAGATCCGTAAGTGCTGCAAGGCGTTTCGCCGTTATGGCAACGCCAGTCGTATAAGGCGTAAGCTTTTGTTTAATTAGCGGGTAAGGGTCGGTAATCTGAGGCATAGCACGCTTTAAGATGAGCGACGGTATCAATGTGCGTAGGTTTTCAATACCCAAAAAGCTCAATGCTGTGCGCAGTGTCTCTACAACAATGATACGCCCACGGGAGTCTTTGCGTCTAAATTGTGGAGTATTCACCACAACGATCAGTTCATCATAAAGCCATGGCATGGTTGCGGCAATTGGCTCTAGTTTCGAAACCGAGCATGCTTTCACGGAAAGTGCATCAAGAAGCTCGCCGATATTTTCGGGCAAGTTAAGTACGTTTTGAACGAGCTCGTCGGTATAGCTTAGCTGCTCTGTTAATTCACCTAGAAGGATCTCGTGAAGATGGTGACTCACTGATTCAAGGTATGACGCTTCGGTTTTCTCTTGAAGGCGCTTGTTTTCAATCGCCACTTTTTCAACGTGCAGTAGCAGCCTGCGCGCATCACCTTGCTCCGATTGCTCGAAGCTTACCTCTCCCACCTTGCGCCTTCCTAGCATTTCCAGCACTCGCTCTGGCGATATGATCATATTTTCAAAACGATCATCTATCGTGGGCGGTGTGGTTGCCCCCATTGTCATATTAAAAGCACTCCTGCTCATAACTTTTTGGTGAACGGCAATATTATCGTACATCAGGGGCCTTTATTACTTTCGCTACGGTAATGATGAAAATGGTAGCTACTGCTTGAAAGCAAGCCTTATTTACCCTGCAACTGTTGATATTGCGTGTGCGATGCTTCGTATAATCTTTATTCAGCGCATTGGCTAAAACGAATTATGAAAAGTTAAACGAAAAATCAGTGAATTGCGAGTAATTCTGGCCTTCAAGCGTAACCTTTTACACTATAAAAGCGTATCGGCATCAAACTCGTATACTTAAATTGATTTAAACTGAAGAAATGCATCCAGTACGCTATGACCGTGTTCGGTAAGCAGTGACTCGGGGTGGTACTGCACGCCCCAAATAGGGTGATGATTATGGGAAATTGCCATGATTTCCTTTGTGCCCTTTGCGGTTTCACACCATGCATCAACACTCAGTGAGGCAGGTAGCGATGCGGGATCTAAAACCAATGAGTGGTAGCGCGTCACGTTAAACGGGTTAGGTAAGCCTTTGAACAGGCCACTGTTGCGGTGTGTTAGGGGGGAAACTTTTCCATGCTTAATCTCTTGTGCACCTACTACCTTGGCACCAAACACTTGACCTATAGCTTGATGACCCAGGCATACTCCTAAAATAGGTATCTTGCCTGCAAAATGTTCAATCGCAGATAAGCTGATGCCCGCTTCGTTAGGCGTGCATGGTCCCGGTGAAATAACTAACTGTGAAGGCGCTAAGCGAGATATGTCGTCTAAGGTCAGTGCGTTATTTCGCACCACTTCAACGTCGACGCTGAGCTCAGTGAAATACCGAGCGAGGTTATGAGTGAACGAATCGAAGTTATCAATTAACAGCAACACAGCAGTGCTAGTCCTTGGTATTTCTAAGTTGCGAAGGTTCTAGCCATGAAGGATTAAATGAACCCTTCATGGCTTGTAGCAAGATGTTGGAATTCGGCTGTTATGGCTTTGGAATAAAGCCGACTGCTTTGTATACTTTAGCCAAAGTTTCAGCCGCTCGCGCTGACGCTTTCTCAGCACCCTGACGCATTACGTCGTCAAGATATGCTCTGTCTGCGCGAATTTCAGCATAGCGGGCCTGAATTGGTTCAAGTAGAGCAACCACAGCGTCTGCAACATCACCTTTAAGGTGGCCATACATTTTGTCAGTATATTCAGGCTCAAGCTCTTTAATTGATTTACCCGTCGCAAGTGAAAGTAGGGTCAGTAAGTTAGACACGCCTGGTTTTTCAGTTGGGTTAAAGTAGATATTAGCTTGCTCGTCAGAGTCGGTCACGGCACGTTTGATTTTCTTGGCTAACTTCTTAGGATCTTCTAATAAGCCGATGAAGTTATTCGGGTTGTTGTCAGACTTAGACATCTTCTTTTCAGGCTCTTGAAGGCTCATGATGCGCGCGCCAAAGTCTGGGATATACGGGTCAGGTAGACGAAATACATCGCCGTATAGATTGTTAACACGTGTAGCAATGTCACGAGTCAATTCAAGGTGCTGCTTCTGATCTTCACCTACCGGTACTTTATCTGCTTGGTATAGCAAAATATCTGCTGCTTGGAGTACGGGGTAGCTGTATAAGCCTACATTAATGTTATTTTCGTTCTTCGCAGACTTATCTTTGAATTGAGTCATGCGATTAAGCTCACCCATTTGGGCGTAACAATTCAATACCCAAGATAGCTGTGCATGTTCAGGCACATGGGATTGCAAAAACAGAGTACTTTTTTGTGGATCAATACCGCAAGCAAGGTAAAGAGAAAGGCCGTCTAGACAAGCTTCAGCAAGCTGCTTAGGGTCTTGTCGTACAGTAATAGCATGCAAATCCACTATCATATATAAGCAGTCGTGGTCGTCTTGCATGGAAACCCACTGTTTAAGTGCACCCATGTAATTGCCAAGGGTAAGTTGTCCTGAAGGCTGACAGCCACTTAATACAACGGGTTTATTACTCATTTCTTTTTACCTGTAATACGTTAAATACTGTGAAAATAAAGCTTGAGAAAATAAAGCTTCAAAAATTATGCTTTAGACAGTGACGCTAGTTCATTGCGCATTTGCTCAATGACATCGCTGTAGTCGGGTTGAGAAAAAATAGCCGAACCAGCCACAAACATATCCGCGCCCGCTTCCGCTATTTCGCGAATGTTATCGACTTTTACGCCACCGTCAATTTCAATTCGAATATCGTGCCCGCTTTCTAATACACGCTGTTTCACCGCGCGCACTTTATCTAAGGTGCTAGGAATAAACTTTTGACCACCAAACCCTGGGTTAACCGACATAATAAGAATGTGGTGCAGTTTGTCCATGACGTGGTCAAGGTAATGTAGTGGCGTTGCTGGGTTAAATACGAGCCCCGCCTTGCAACCTGCATCGATAATAAGCTGTAGAGAGCGGTCTATGTGCTCAGACGCTTCTGGGTGAAAACTAATATAGCTGGCCCCTGCATTCGCGAATTTTTCAATTAAGTCATCGACGGGCTTCACCATTAAGTGCACATCAATGGGAGCGGTAATGCCGTAGTTTCTTAACGCCTCGCAAATCATTGGCCCAAACGTAAGATTGGGTACATAGTGGTTATCCATTACATCGAAATGCACCACATCAGCGCCAGCCTCTAATACCTTTTCTACGTCTTCGCCAAGTCGAGCGAAATCGGCCGATAGTATTGATGGAGCAATTAGGAATGGTTTCATTGCATGTCCTTTCATTCTAAAAACAACAAGGTGCGTTGCCACTTACGTTTCACCTTTGCGAAAGTTTACCCAAATCCGTGCTTCTTTACTATGCAAAGGGTTAATCAGCGTTAATTTCACGGAAATTTAAGATAAACGGACTTTGTCAGAACGTTGCCCAATTTTGGTGAGCGCGCGTTATGTTGGTGCATTTTTATGCAGCGTTTTTTTGTTTCGGTGACAGCAGGTGAATTTTTTAATTGAAATAATATTTTAAATTTCAATTGGTTAATTTATTTTTTGCGAGTTTTTTTGATGAACCATAAATGGGCATCAACTTTGCGTTATCCAGTCCAAAAAAGAAAACACAGACAGAAAAAACGAATTACAACAAGTTTGAATTTGACTGGAGAACACACATGAAAACATCTACAAAAAGAACAATACTTGCCGCTGCTATTTCTTCAGCGTGTCTGTTAACAGCCATGCCTAGCTATGCAGAAGGTTCATTCACTGCTAACGCTAGTGCAACCAGTAACTACATCTGGCGTGGTCTAACACAAACAACTAACGAAGCCGCAGTACAGGGTGGTATCGATTACGCGCATGAAAGTGGTTTTTATGCGGGTACGTGGGCGTCTAACGTGAACTACGGTGCAGGTGACGTATATTCATATGAGCACGATATGTACTTCGGTTTCTCAGGTGAGTCTGACGGTATTGCCTATGACTTTGGCTACCTTTACTACAACTACGATGACGAAGCGAACTTCGACTTTGCAGAAGTTTATGGGTCTGTAGGTATGGGTGGGTTAAGCCTTACGGTATACCTTTTAGCGCACACTGAAGCTGACGAAGGCGAAGACCAGGACTTTGGTTTTGCTCAAGCGTCTTATACGTCTCTTGGTTACACTACAGAAATCCTGAATGGCACTGAGCTTGGTTTCCATGTGGGTTATCACGAGGGTGACTTCGCTGAAGCGTTTAATGGCGTGGAAGGTTATATGGACTATGGTATTTCAATAGCAAAAGACGGCTTTAGCTTCGCCATCACCGGTACCGACCTTGACGACATGGGCGGTGACGACGAGTTTGATAACGACGCCGTTAAATTTACCGTAGCGTATTCAGTAGACTTCGAGCTATAAACTACTTTGTAGCGGCCATTGGATGGCCTTTATCAAAACGTTGAGTACTAAAAGCCTAATGTGTTTCCGTTAGGCTTTTCATTTTTTAAAAGCAACGCATTTTTAACTTGTTCGTAACCTGCTTTTGATTATAATGAGATTAATTTTTAAACGAGTGTAAGGAGTATTCAGGATGAAGGTTCTTCCATTTTTTGCGATTTGTGGAGCGGTAGCGCTTGTTAGCGTTGCGGTTACAAGTACGCCAAATTCACACTCGTCAGTATGCGAATTCCAACCCGTTACGGAGTTCAACCCCAAGTTGCCCGCAAGCCATATTCAAAACCAATGTGCCCGTCATCAAGAGGGTGTTGAGGAAGTAAGTTGGCTGTCATGGATAGCGGGGAAATCATCCTCTTTTCAATTCCACTTTTTAGACCTACTTGAGTTGATGCACAGCGACGAAGGTAATCGAGATTTCACCTCACCTGCTAACGACACTTAGGGGAAAATTATGCAGTCTGGTACTGGTTTTTGGTCAGTTCTAGGTAGTGTAGTTGCTAGTCTATTTGGTGTTCAGAGCCATAAAAACTACGAACGTGACTTTACTAAAGGCACTTTTATCAGTTTCGCCGTCATTGGCGTAATCTTGGTTGTGCTGTTTGTTGTTACGCTTTTTATGTTCGTTAAATGGTATACGGGCTATAGCGCATAGCAAGTGCGTGAATACACATTAAAATCGTATGCGGGTAAGGCGGTCGATGCGCTACCTATAAGACGTTCTTTAGGCTCCACACACTAAACTGAAGGGCGGTGAAACGTCTTCTTTTTTCGAGTCTTTCGCTTTGGCGCGACGTTAGCTGGAGGGAAATAAGCCAAAATTTCATCCACAGGCTGTCGCTTTGCACCGTTTTGACTTATCGAACGCTTAACTGACAGCATACTGAAATCTGCCCCGTGATAAAGCGACCGAGTTAGCGGTAAGTCGTGATTTGAGATGAGGACGGGTATGCCTCGCTTTTTTGACGCGCGGGTGGCGAGCTCAGCCAGCTTCTCTTGAGATTCTTGTCCGAAGCTTCGCGCGGCATAGCTGGTGAACGCTGCAGTCTTGCTGATAGGAGCATACGGTGGGTCACAATAAATAACATTGCCACGTCTAGCTCTAGAAAAAACCCTTTCAAAAGGAAGACAAGTAAACGTCGCTTTTTGCGATTTTTCCGAAAACACAAACATCTCGTCTTCTGGAAAGTAAGGCTTTTTATAGCGGCCAAAAGGTACGTTAAAACGCCCTTGAAGGCTGTAGCGGCATAAACCGTTGTACCCATGTCGGTTTAAATAAAGAAAAAGAATCGCTCGGTAGTATTCATCTTGCGTTGCGTTGAACTCTTCGCGCAAGTCATAGTACATCTTTTCTTCATTGCGACTTCCATCAAAAAACGCGCGTGCATCGTTAATCAGTGCATCGGGCTGCGCTTTAAGGAAATTGTATAAGTTGATGAGATCAGGATTGATGTCATTAAGCAGGTAGCGTTTGTATTGCGTATTCAGAAATACAGATCCGGCACCAACAAACGGTTCAATGAGTTTATTGGCTTGCGGTAATCTGGCCTGAATATGCTCAACCAAGCTGTATTTGCCACCGGCCCATTTTAAAAAAGCCCGGTTTTTTTTCTGCATCATGCTTAAACGTTACTACCTAGACGGAATGAAGACGGTGGTTTTTCCGTGCGCCGCCGTTCCAAGGGAAAGGGTCGTCTTTATACTTTTATGCTGATCAGTATCAGATATCACCACACTAAAGGTAGATTGTAACTTTCATCAGTAAAACGGACAACCAACAAGTGTCGCAAGAACGGAATTTTGCTCATTTACTGGAAATATTATGGCCACCCGGTTGTGAAATGACTTAATTTTGCGCTTTGCTCATCTCTAAGAGGATTTGGTTTCCTCGCTTTATAAACGCATTTTGTTTACCTGGATATTCGGGTAAACCTTTTCGTGCTTGTTGCGCTTGAGATAACGACGTGTAGATTTGCTTGTTAACTACTACAAACCAGTCGCCACCATAGCGCGTCGTTTTATAAATTCGCGTTTGCTCAGTTAGATTGTTTTCTCGTAGGAACTCACTGAGAACAGACTCACTTTTCATCGCTAACAACTGTATAGCGTAGTCATCTTCCCCAATCCAGCCTTCTTGACTAGATTCACTGGCCACTGTGGTTGGCGCTACATTATCGTTGACGCCGTCCGAGTTTGATTTGGCACCTTGAGCAGATTGTTGATCACGTAGCGCACTATTGCTAACGACCTCTGAACCATTGGAATCAGTGGTATTACCTTCAATCGGGGCATTCTCAAACTGGTTACTGTCTGCCTGTTCTGAAGATGGCGTAACTTCAGGTAAGGATGAAACCGCATTTTCCCAATTGGTAATCAACGGACCGTTATCTGACGATTCATCAATTAACGAGCCACCATCGTCTGCACTATTATCATTGGGCGCGGAAACAAGCTCTACGTTGCCTATTTGGTTGGTTGCTTGAGTTGCTGAGTTTGATGCTGTTGTTTCGCTTTCATCGCTTTCACCATTGCTTATAAGCTTGTTATAAGCAGAGCCGGGCTCAACCTGCGTTCTTTCAGGTTCTGGCGAAGGTTGACTAATAGGCGCAAAAATCGATGCTAATTTATCACCGTATTGCCAGTAAATAAGGCCAGAAAACGTAGCAAGGAACACGCATATAACAGCGATATAAAACCACTTAGACTTTAACGGGTTGATAAAAGTTTGCGTATTTTCACGCTGTCTATTTTCTAAATGAGCCTGAAAAGCCTCGCGACGTGAAGCAATCATTTTGTCGAGCTCTGACTCGAAGCTAGGCTGTTCGCTAATGACTGACTGGCTGCTAATTATTAGTGGGGTTTCTGTATTTTTTGCAGGAAGCCACTGCTTGGCGCGCTCAGCCCATTCGTTATTCGCGAACAAAAGCACATTTAAATGCTGTTTGTTACCAGCGAACCGACTTTGTAACACCAAGTCCCATAGTTCTTGCAGTAGTGCATCAGGAAGATTGTGGGCTTGGGTGATGGCTATAAGAATTGGACCTTCGTGACTATTTAGGTCGGAAAGTAGTTCGTTTAGAGGCCTAACGAAGCTACCCACCACTTGACCAAGAAGCTGCCGACAAAGTTGTCGACGGTAGTCAGAGGGATCCATATTTTCTTGTGCAGTTAAATACGCAATCTCGGTATCATCGTGCTGCTGGAAGACAAAGGCTTCAAGGGTCTTTTGTTGTTGAGCAATAGACTCACCACTGACAAAAATCAGCTGAGAAGAGTAATTGACCAAATATTCCAAACGTTCATGCAGTTCACTTTGCATGGGAGTTTGCCCTTATTCACCGTTGCTTTAAAAACTGTCCTGCAACGCATTTATTCATGATTCCAACTAACGTAGGGAAGTCAAGATAGACGCGTTGCCAGGTTGTCGCGAGGGCTAATGACTAAGAAAGGATGTCAGTAAGAATGGCGTCCGTGACGTCCTTGGTAACAACCGCTTTGCCTATGCCTTGAGGAAGTACAAATCGAATACTGCCAGCTTCCACTTTTTTATCGCGTTTCATATGCTTAACGTAGTCATTCTTTGTCATACTATTTGGGCCTGCAACCGGTAAAGCAAATGCTTCAAATAGCGACGATACGCGTCGTGTTTCTGACGCTTCAAACCACGTTAATGCTTCAGCAGCTTTACAAGCAATTATAGTACCAGCGGCTACCGCTTCGCCATGCAGCCAGTTACCGTAGCCTTGCTCGGCTTCAATAGCGTGACCGAACGTGTGGCCTAAGTTAAGAATGGCGCGTAAACCACCTTCACGTTCATCTTTTGCTACCACGTCTGCTTTGATTTCGCAGCAGCGAGAAATAGCTTGGGTAAGAATTTCAGTATCAAGCGACGTAAGCGCATCTACATTACTTTCAAGCCATTCAAAAAACGGTGCGTCGTAAATGATACCGTATTTGATGACCTCTGCCATGCCAGCAGCAAACTCTCTCGCGGGTAATGTAGCGAGGGTATCAGTATCAATGGCCACATAAACCGGTTGGTAAAAAGCGCCAATCATGTTTTTGCCGAGAGGATGATTTACCGCGGTTTTTCCACCTACTGATGAGTCGACTTGAGAAAGCAAAGTTGTAGGAACTTGAATGAAGGGCACACCGCGTTGGTAAGTTGCCGCAACAAAGCCAGTAAGATCACCAATTACACCACCGCCAAGTGCGATAAGTGTCGTATCTCTTGCAGCGTTTAGCTCAAGAAGGCGTGTCATAACCACTTCGAATTGGGCAAGATTTTTGTGTTGCTCGCCGTCCGGCAAAATAATGGTTTCAACCTGAACATTACCACACGCCGCTTTAGCGGTTTCTATATACAGTGGGGCAACAGTTTCGTTGGTAACAATGACGGCAAGTGGGCCTTTTATATAGGCACTAAAAAGGCCAGGTTGCGAAAGCAGCCCAGCCTCTATCTGTATAGGATAGCTACGTTCTCCAAGTTCCACAGTTAAGGTTGACATTGGCGTAGCACCTCCTATTACATATTTAATTTATAAACCAATTTTACTGATAATCTGATTCGCTACAGCACGCGCACTTTGGTCGTCTGTATCAACAATGTAATCAGCAACTTCTTCGTAAAGCGGGTTGCGCATTTCTGCAAGATCGCGAAGTACTTGTTCTGGATCTTCGTTTTGTAGCAAAGGACGACGTTTGTCACGTTGTGTACGGGCAACTTGCTTATCGATTGTCGTTTGTAGGTAAACAACGATGCCGCGGGCAGATAAACGATTACGCACAGCTTTAGTTACAATAGAACCGCCGCCAGTAGCAAGTACAATACCTTGCTTATCTGTCAAATCGTTAATGACGTTTTCTTCGCGTTTACGGAAACCGTCTTCGCCTTCAAGGTCGAAGATCCAGGCAATGTCTGCACCCGTGCGGCGCTCAATTTCCTGATCCGAATCAAAAAAGTCTAGGTGAAGTTCGTCTGCCAGATGTCTACCGATGGTACTTTTGCCAGCACCCATTGGGCCAACTAAAAAGATATTACGTTTTTCAGCCATATTTGCTTATATCACAACTTAATCATGTTAGGGGCAGTGCACTGTTGCCTTACCAGCCTACCCATTGACTCGTGCCTATTTAGTGTCCAATAAGCACCACTCCTTAAACCTCGCTTAAATTTCGAGGCGGGGATTATCTCAGTTTCATGCAAGGCGTTGCAAGTTTTGTTACTAACAAATAGCGTATACCTGTAAATTTAGTTACAAAAAAAGGCTGAAAACCAAAAAAGCGCACAAAAATGCGCTTTTTTGAAGGCTAAAAATGAGGATTATGGTCTTTCAGTGACTATCTTGGGTGTCACAAAGATAAGTAGTTCTCGTTTTTGCTGAAGTTGTGACGAGTTTCTGAAAAGGGCACCAACGACAGGCAAATCACCAAACAAAGGCACTTTCGACACGCCATCAGAACTGGTTTGTTGGAATATGCCACCTAATACGATGGTTTCGCCGTTTTCTACCAATACCTGCGTTTTAATTTCTTGGGTATCGATGGCTACGGCCTCACCAGTAGACGTAGAAACGGTTTCGCCACGGGTATCTTGCGTAACAACTAAATCCAAAATAATGCGATTATCAGGCGTAATATGTGGCGTAACTTTCAGTGACAAAACGGCTTTTTTGAACTCTACTGAAGTCGCACCGCTAGACGTTGCTTGTACGTAAGGTATTTCCGTACCTTGTTCAATGTAAGCTTCATGCTGGTTAGCAACCGTAATACGAGGACTCGCAATAATTTCGCCTTTGTTTTCAGATTCTAGTGCGGAAAGCTCAAGGTCTAATATGGTGCCATCAACCAAGCTCGCAATTTGAAAGCCAATGCTACCCGCGGCGCTGGTCACAGGCAGGTTCACATTAAGGCGATTATCAATGCTAGGCACTATGCCGCCGGCAATGGTGTCTGCGCCCTCAAGGCTTCCCGACACACCATTATCGTCTTGACGGTCGCTGAAACCCCATCGAACGCCAAGCTGCTCGTCTACATCGTCAAGCACAGTAACCATACGGCTTTCAATCAGCACTTGCTTCACTGGAATATCTAACGCATTGATGGTTTTTCTTGCTTCATCAATAGAGGCTAACGTGTCGCGAATAAGTAAAGTGTTGGTTCGTTCGTCTACTGTAACACCCCCTCGCTCAGATAAGATCCCGCCCTCTGTCGACTTTAAGATCGTGGCCAGGGCAGCAGCTTTTGCATAGTTAACAGGAATATTAACCGTATGAAGAGGCGCTAAGTCTGAAACTTGCTTTTTAGATTGAAGGGCTTGGGTTTCACGAGCCGATAGTTCTTCAGCCGGTGCAATTAACAAAATGTTGCCCTCTAAGCGTTTATCCAGACCTTTAACGCGCAAAATCATGTCGAGTGCTTGATCCCACGGAACACCCGACAAACTTATCGTCACGTTTCCTGTTACGGTGTCGGTAGTCACTAAGTTAAACCCATTAACCTGCGCAATAATTTGTAAAACTTGTCTCACAGGAACATCTTGAAAATCGAGCGAAATGGGGTCGCCTGTGTATTTCTTTTCCGCTTCCAAGGCGTCTTGCTGCGCGCTGTCCATTGGCGTTATCGCCATACGAATTACGCCGTCTTTAACCGTATTTTGAACCGTAACTGGGCCCGAATAATTAACCTCAATACGCGCCCCATCTTTATCTTCGAATGTCTCGATGGTAGAAACCAAGGTGCCGAAATCAGCCACATTAAGTTCTACCAATTGGTCTTCGCCTAACTTGGTGTTTGGTAATGTAAGGGATACTTTTCCTTGTGACTCAATAAGCTGAAGCTTTGGCGCTTGGCCCTCAAAACTCACCAGTGTTACAGCGGTATTGTTAGCTGCTTGAGTAAAGTCGATGTTTGTGACCATGGTGGTAACGGTTGATGCATTTCGTTTAGTATCAGGGTCGACTAACAAAGGCTCTTGGGCTTTTACTGGCGAAACAAATACGGTTAATGAAAATATTGCAGCCACAGCGAAAGCCAGCCAATACCATCTAGGCACTCTACGATTCAGAGATTTGTTAAATATGTATCGTTCGGCCATGCTTACTCTCCCGCCTTCGATGCTGTAGTCATTGTTGTTGTTTTCCTTTGCCAGCAGCCCGCACCATCAGGTAATAACTGTTCAATAGTAATTGAGTCGGTGCTAATTTGCGTAATTTTGCCATAAAACAAGCCGATACGACTCCCTACTTTAGCTTTATGTAATACGCCATCGTTACTTTTCAATAATGCCCACTGCACTCCTTTAACGGCAAAGTTGCCAGTCAGTGCGAGGGCGTCCACGCCATAGGCTTCCAATGCTTCTTTAGGGCGCTGGAAGTTTGGCTGTAAACAGTTTTCTATCCGCGCTTTTGCTACTGGAGCTGCGTTGTTCTTAGGGCGATCGAACGGGCTTCTTAAAGCGCTTGCCGAATAGCTAAAAGGTGGGTGAGTCTTGAATTCTGGATACGGTTCAATTTGTGGCTGAGCACGCTCTTTAACACTCTGTGTATAGGCATGCAGATCGTCGAGTTTAGGTGAACAGCCTGTTACTAACAATATGATTAAAAGAGATAAAAACAAACGAATCATTGTTCATCTCCTTCAATGTCTGTCGAGTTTTCCGAACGATAAGTTTTCGCCTGCAGCTTCAGCGACAGACCATTTGCTTCACGCTTTATGTCAAAATCGTGAAGCGTAACGATACGAGGTAAATCCGCAACTTTGGAAACAAATTCGCCAAAGTTGTGATAGCCACCGCTTACTTCCATTTCGATAGGTAGTTCGGTGTAAAACTCTTTTGGTACTTCTTGTTGCCAGTTAAGCAACTCAAACGTGAGGCCCGATGCGGTACCAACGTAAGTGATATCGTCAAGCAAACCCGGTGTTTCGTTGCTGGTTGGAAGACTTTTCAGCATAGACGAGAAGTCTTCTTTAATTTGCGCGAGTTGGGCTTGGTAAGCTTCTAAATTAGCCGCAATGCGGTACTTTGCTTCGAACTGTAACTTTAGTTCTTGTTCTTTTAATTCAGCCGCATCTTTAATCGGTAATTTGGGGCTTATTAGCATGTAGTAGCTCAACGCACCTACCAATATTGCGACAAACGCCGCCACAACAATGCGAACTTCGTTTGGCCAAATAGCGATTTGTTCAAAGTCGAGTTCGTTAAGTTCTTTTAGTTTTGAAACATCAAACTTCATGGTTATTGCGCCTCACTACTTTCTATTTCTAGGGGAGCAACATTGGGGTTTATCGAAAACGTAAGCGTAAAGTTGCTAATCGCTCTCGCTGCACTGCTGTCAGATTTAATGGTAGAAAGCTCTGCGGCAACGAACACTTTCGAGTTGTCCAGCGCGCGCATAAAGTCGGAAAGACGATTATTCGAATCACTAGTACCTTCAATCTCAATACGGTTATTGCTTCTGGTCATAGACTCAAAGGCCACACCGGGAGGAACGAGTTTAGCAAGTTCATCAAATACTATAGGAGCCACATTGCGACTTGCTTGCAGTTGCTCAATTAATGCCATGCGCTGCTCAATGGCATTTTTACTATCTTTAACCTTTTTTATCTCTGCAATTTGCGCATCTAAAACCGCGATTTCCCGTTCAAGGTATTGATTACGCGAGTTTTGATTACTTATTTGCTGGTCGATAGCTTGACCAATGAACCAAAAAATCAATCCTACAATGGCGGCAACAGCAAGTAGCCCTGCCAAGTATTGTTGTTTTTGATGCTGGCGCTGCTTCTCTCGCCAAGGTAGTAAATTTACATGTGCCATGGCGTAAAGCTCCGGCTCGCTAGACCCGCTGCAATCGCAAGCTGTGGTGCAATTTTGCTAAGTCTCGTGGCATCAAGTTTAGGGTTTATCGACATGTTGCTAAACGGATTGAAGCAATCAACCTCTAGGCCTAAGTCTTGTTTTAAAATGTCGACTAACGGTTCAATAGTAGCGGCACCGCCGCTAAACAGTATTTTGGTGGGGCGCTCTGCATGTAGCGTGCTCATATACATTTGTAATGCACGGTTGATATTTTGCTGTAGGTTAGCGGCAAATATAGGAAGCGTATCTTCCACCCAATTTCCAGACAGCGTGCCATCAAGTAGCTGACGCTCTGCGGTTTCACGCTCAACCATATGAATGGCGCTAATATCGTTAATTAGCTGATTTAAGCCAAAGGCGTGCTCTTTGGTGTAGATGACGTCGCCGTTTTTTATTACGCATATTTGAAGTAGCGAGGCGCCCACATTAATACAGCAAAGTGGCATGTCTTCGGTATGAGGCGTATGGAAAAAGTCCATGGCATTGCCGATGGCATAATTTTCCATATCAACAATTTTGGGTTCAAAGTTAGCTTCTCTTGCAAGCAGCAAGCGACTGTCTACCAAATCTTTATGCGCAGCGGTAAGTAATACATTTACTTTTCCAGTGTGCGTTGTGCTTGGCCCCATTTCTTCAAAATCCAAATATACTTCTTCAAGCGGATAGGGAATGAGACTGTCGGCTTCGATCTCAATTTGATTTTCTAAATCGTAATCGCTTTGCTCTGGGTCCATATAGACGATTTTACTGATCACTGACGTACCAGCCACCGCAACATTTGCCAGCTTTAATTTTGTTTTTAGCGACTTTCGAATTTTCTTGAGAGCAATGCTTACTGACTCATAATCTTTAATATCACGCTCAGAGAAAGCGATTTTGTTAATTGGCTCACAGGCATACCCTTGAAGGACGAACCCGTCTTTCGATTGCTCTAACCACACCGCTTTTATTTGACGCGTGCCTATATCTAAGCCCACAATGGGCGGCAGCTTTTTCTTAAACAGCGATTTCATGTGCAAGTGTCCAGTTTCAAAGGTAGTTGCTCTAAAGTACAATGTTACTCTAATAGTCTTATGCGTATGGTTCTAGAGATAACACATACGTATAAAATATACGTCATTTCAACAAAATGTCTTGGTATCCGTTACAGTGAAGTACATCAAACCACTTATTTTATTTAGTTTTCTATCAGGCCTTCTTGGTTTTGCAGCACTGGTAGGTATTTACTTTTATATCAAACCTGACCTACCAAGTGTTACTGTACTTAAGGATGTACGCCTGCAAACACCCATGCAGATATACACCAAAGACGGAAAACTTATTTCACAGTATGGAGTTAAACGGCGGATCCCCGTAAAACTTGAGGAAGTCCCGCAAGAATTAATTAACGCCATACTCGCTACCGAAGACAGTCGCTTCTACGAACACCACGGTATTGACCCCATTGGTATAATGCGTGCTGCAGTAAGTTTAGTCCTTACTGGCGAAAAGCGTCAGGGAGCAAGTACGTTAACCATGCAGCTAGCACGAGGGTTTTTCCTTAGTCGGGAGAAAACCTATATCAGAAAGATCAAAGAGATCTTTATAGCACTGCACATGGAGCAAGAGCTTTCTAAGCAGGAAATTCTTGAGCTGTACCTCAACAAAATCGAATTGGGCCATAGAGCGTTTGGTTTTGGGGCGGCCGCCCAAGTGTACTATGGCAAACCGCTTAACGAACTCTCTTTAGCTCAAATTGCTACTATTGCAGGTCTTCCAAAGGCGCCATCAGTGCTTAACCCTATCAGCGGGCCGCAACGTTCTGTCGAACGCAGACGAGTAGTCTTACTTCGTATGCTTGACGAAGAGTACATCACTAAAGCGCAGTTCGATGAAGCTGCCAATGCGCCAGTTTCAGCGAAGAAGCACGGTGCTGAAATTGAAGTGGATGCGCCTTATTTGGCCGACACCATTTATAACGAAATGGTAGAGATTTATGGAAAAGAAGAAGCAGAAACCGGCGGATACCAAGTTTTTGCGACTGCAACGTCAGATCTTCAATTAGCTGCTCAGCGTGCGGTGGTTCGAAATCTTCATGACTATGATGAGCGTCATGGCTATAAAGGCGCCCTTGGCTACTTATGGAATATTCCTAAGCCAGAAGGAAAGGATGACGCGATTCCACAACTTTCATTGAGCTATGACATAAGTGATAAGACAACACGAGAAGAGTGGGATAACGAATCAATCATGCGCGTGCTTGAAGAGATTCCTCACATTAAACCTCTTTTGCCATCGGTTGTTACGAAAGTAAATGAGCAGTCGATAGAAGTGTTGTCTGTAGATGGCAAAGCAATAACAGTAGAGTGGGATGGACTAGATTGGGCCCGACGCTACATTACAGACTTTAGGCAGGGTAGTGATCCCAAAACCGCTTCAGATGTGACTCAAGAAGGGGCGGTCATTTATATCAGACAGCAAGAAGGGCAGTGGCGCATTTCGCAAATCCCTGAGGTGAGCGGAGCGTTTATCGCACTTAATCCGAAAAACGGTGCGGTTGAAGCGGTTGTTGGTGGCTACAGCTTTTATCAAAGCCAGTTTAACCGAGCAACACAGGCCAAGCGCCAAGTGGGCTCGAACATCAAGCCTTTCGTTTATTCTGCTGCATTAGACAGTGGCTATACCCTTGCATCCATCATCAATGACGCTCCTATTAACCAATGGAATGCGGCGACGGGTGTAGCTTGGCGACCGCAAAACTCGCCAGCTGAGTACGACGGCCCAATTAGAATGCGTAAAGCCCTTGGGAAATCGAAAAACGTGGTATCGGTTCGACTATTGCGTGGTGTTGGTCTTAGAGAAACGGCCGATTACTTAACGCGCTTCGGTTTTAATAAAGACGATATCCCACTTGATGAAACCGTATCCCTTGGGTCGAGTTCACATACGCCGCTTGAAGTAGTAAGAGGTATGTCGGTCATTGCGAACGGTGGCTACTTAGTAAACCCTCATTTTATCAGCAAAGTGCTTGATGAAAACGGCGATGAGCTTTGGAAAGCAAACCCAGTTTGGGCGTGCAATCGTTGTGAAAATCAAAGCGATCCAGAAATACTACCTGAAGACGAAGAAGCCGATATTGAAGCTTTACTTGCCGCTGAACTAAATCAAGATATTTTACTGGGCGACGTCGATGATGACGAAGCTGCAGAAAAAGTGATTGCGCCTCAGGTTATTACTGCTCAAAACGCTTTCTTAGTGGCAGAAATGATGCGAACGGCTGTGAGAGCAAACGGAAATTGGAGCAAGAAAACCTATTGGTTAGGCACCGGCTGGCGTGCTCGTAATATTCTTCAGCGTACTGACATAGCTGGGAAAACGGGAACCACGAATGACTCGCGAGACACGTGGTTCAGTGGTTTCCACAAAGATTTGGTGGCCACCACATGGGTAGGCTTCGACAACATGGGGCGCCAGTTAGGGCGAGCTACGCGAAACCAAAACCTCATTAACAAGAATGCTGAGAAATTCAACTGGATAGGCAACGCCATGATCGGCATTGAAGATGGAGCTAAAGCTGCTGAGCCAGCGTGGATCAGATTTATGCAACATGCTCTAGAAAATAAACCACATACGCCAATGCCCGTACCAGAGAATATAGTGCGTGTTCGCATTGATCGTACCAGTGGAAAGTTGACCAGACGAACAGACCATACGACACTATTCGAATATTTCCTGCAGGGAACCGAGCCAACGACTTATGTTCGCGATGACGAAGTGTTGGATCCGGCCACGCAGGATACGACTACTGCGCCTGAGCCAGAAGAAATATTCTAATTACTAAGAGGCACGTTGCACGCGTGCCGCTTCAGGCTTAGGTGATGTATTTGCCTGAACACATTATCGGAAAACCAATGTCAGAAGATTCACAGCGATATCTTTATATTCCTCATGCCGGCCCTTCATTGCTGGAAACCCCCCTACTGAATAAAGGCAGTGCCTTCACTGCACGGGAACGTGCGGCGTTTAACCTGACGGGTCTAGTGCCACCAAGGTATGAAACCATCGAAGAGCAGGTTGAACGTGCTTACATGCAATACAGCAGCTTTGACGAAGCACTAAACAAGCATATTTATCTGCGCGCAATTCAAGACAATAACGAAACCTTGTTTTACCGCCTAATTCAAAAGCACATCGATGAGATGATGCCCATCATCTACACCCCTACTGTAGGTGATGCATGTGAGCAGTTTTCAGATATCTATCGCAGTTCGCGTGGCTTGTTTGTGTCGTATGAAGAACGTCACCAGCTTGATGACATTGTTCGCAATGCAACGAAGCGTAAAGTGAAAGTGATTGTTGTGACTGACGGTGAACGCATTCTAGGCTTGGGAGACCAGGGTATTGGTGGAATGGGCATTCCTATCGGTAAACTATCGCTTTACACAGCGTGTGGTGGAATTAGTCCAGCATACACATTGCCCGTAATGTTAGATGTAGGTACTAACAACGAAAAGCTGCTAAACGACCCAATGTATATGGGGGCGCGCCATCCGCGTATTGGACAGGAAGAATACGACGAATTCGTTGATATGTTCATTAATGCTGTGAAGCGACGCTGGCCTGATGTAATGATTCAGTTTGAAGATTTTGCGCAGCCAAATGCTATGCCGTTATTAAACCGCTATCGCAACGACGTGTGTTGTTTTAACGACGATATACAAGGCACTGCTGCCGTTACCCTTGGTACTATTTTGGCGGCATGTAAAACCAAGCAGCAAAAGCTACGCGACATGAAGGTGGTGTTCGTGGGTGCGGGTTCGGCAGGCTGTGGTATTGCTGAAATGCTCATTCAACAAATGGTATTTGAAGGCCTGACTGACGAGCAAGCACGTAAGCAAGTGTTCATGATTGACCGTTTTGGTTTGGTAACCGAAGGCATGGAAGGCTTACGCGACTTCCAACAAAAGCTTCAGCAGAAAAATGCTGACTTGGCTGATTGGACGTTCAGTGGAGATTATGCGTCACTACTTGATGTTATGCACTGCGCGCAGCCAGACGTACTTATTGGTGTTTCCGGCCAGCCAGGCTTGTTCACTGAACAAGTTATCCGTGCCATGAAGCAAGGTTGTGAACTGCCAATCATCTTCCCTTTAAGTAACCCCTCACGACAAGTTGAGGCGCGTCCTGAGCAAGTGATTGAATGGACAGAAGGTGAAGTGATTATTGCTACAGGTAGTCCGTTCAAGCCTGTAGAGTACGATGGCAAAATATTCCCTATCGCTCAATGCAACAACTCTTACATCTTCCCGGGCATTGGCCTTGGTGTTGTTGCATCTAAAGCGAAGCTTATTAGTGACGAAATGCTGATGGCTGCAAGTAACGCACTTGCTTCAGCGTCGCCATTAGTCAACACGGGTCAGGGTTCACTATTGCCACCCCTTGCTGCCATTGCAGAAATTAGCAGAGAGATTGCTTTTGAGGTGGGTAGAGTAGCGATGGAACAGGGACTTGCTCTTGAAATGTCTGACGACGCATTGCGCGCCAGCATTGAGCGTAACTTCTGGAAAGCAGAGTACCGCCCTTACAAGCGGGTAAGCATCTAGTATCCGTTAACGTTATAAAAAAGCAGGCTTAGCCTGCTTTTTTTGTACTTGTGAGCAACGCTTTCACCATGACTTACAACCCAAAAGCTGAAGTAAGCCACCGTCTCACTGGTCGAACTTCATCCATTTCGCGGCCGAACTCCAACCAAATGTAATATGGTGTTGCCTATGCGCAACATTTCCTATGTGTTGCTCATATGTATTCTCGTCAATAAGCTCCTAACCTACTGTTATTAAATGATTAATTCTTGTTGGCACAATGATTGATACACCTCTTTATAGTTACAACAAGGAGCAAGGGGTGTTATTGATGACCACGTTAAAAAACAAGGTAAGTCCTTTCTACGCGCGAATTATTAAGCGCTCATTCTCTACGTCATTAGTTATGGCCGCTCTTGCAACACTCTCAGCTTGCGACGCACCTAATGTTGATGTTGCAGCACAAGATGAAAAGGCTGCTAAAACGGCTGCTAGTACAGTTTCAGAAAGCCCAGTGGATGAGCAAAGTGAAATGTTTGCTTATCTGGATGAATCCGACTTAATTGATGCCTACTACGAGGTTAAGTAATTCGCGGCTAATCCTTCTTACACACTATCGATTCTGCCACGGTTATCGCTGGCAAAAGCTTATGGCAACTATCGATAGTACCAGTTTGCGGGCAACGGACTGCTCGCCTTTTATTCATAAAGCCGCGCTCTGGATAAAGCTAAAGCGCGGCTTTTTTATGTCAATAAACGTATATCGCCGTTTATTAGTCGACACCGTTGAGCTATAAGTCTTTAAAAGCTGTTCTTAGTAGCTATGTATTGCACTAACCTTAACGATAAAGTCATTTAAAGGAATTGCTATGTCGACAGAAAGTAACTACACACCACCAGAAGTTTGGACTCAGGCTGAGGATGATGGCAACAAGTGGGCCAGCATTAATCGTCCTGTGTCAGGCGCTACCCATGAGAAGGCTCGTCCTAATGGTGAACATGGTTTGCAGCTATACTCGTTAGCTACGCCTAATGGTCAGAAAGTTACCATCATGCTTGAAGAGTTGTTGGCAGCTGGAGTGAGCGAAGCAGAATACGACGCTTGGCTGATTAACATTGGTGAGGGCGATCAGTTTTCTTCTGGGTTTGTTGACGTTAATCCGAATAGTAAAATTCCTGCTATGGTCGACACGACAACGTCACCAGAAACCAAGCTATTCGAGTCTGGGTCAATCTTAGTTTACTTGGCGGAAAAATTCGGTAAGTTCATTCCGCAAGACGCCCATGCAAAGGCGGAATGTTTCAACTGGCTGTTCTGGCAGGTGGGATCAGCGCCTTACTTAGGCGGTGGTTTCGGGCACTTCTACAGCTATGCGCCATATCCAATGGAATATCCTATCAACCGCTTTACCATGGAAACTAAGCGTCAGTTAGATGTGCTAGACAAGCACTTAGCAAACAATGAGTTTATGGCAGGTAGCGAGTACAGTATCGCTGACATGGCTATATGGCCGTGGTACGGCAATTTAGTGCTCGGAAATCTGTACGATGCAGCCACTTTCCTTCAAGTGCACGAGTACACCAATTTAGTCCGCTGGGCTAAGCAACTAGAGCAGCGAGAAGGCGTTAAACGTGGCCGTATTGTCAATAAGACCTGGGGTGACGATGGTCAGTTAGAAAACCGCCACAGCGCAAAAGATATCGACGACGCACTCACCAAAGCCTAAATAATGGGGTCAGAGTACATTACTTTGGTTAATCGCCTTTTTAGCATCAGAATGGCTAACGAAAGGCATCAACATAAAACGGGGTCAGAACTTACTCTGGCCCGATAGCTTAAAAAAGTACTCTGACCCCAATTTTCAGATGAGCTCTGCAACACTCTTCAAATAGGCTTTTTGAAGTGGTGTGAAATCCCACTCATTCAAAGCTTCATTAAATTCAAAATTGCCCACACGACCTCTCCAGCGTTCGGTGGGTACTGCCGGCCAGTTTTTCATATACACCAGCTTTCCATGAAGGCAGTGCAACACTTCAATTTGTGGTGATTTGGTATCGGCGTAAGTTACTTTCTCAGAGACAATAGCGCCTTCTTCACAATCTTGGTCGAAAAACACAAAGCCGCGATAGCTGCCGTTTTCTGTAATGGTAATGAGCGATGCATATTCTTTGCTCTTAGATACTTTTCTCAGCGCAGGCAAATAGCCATCGACTCGTTTTATTTGAAGCCCCTGAGATTTGTTGTGCCATTGCCATCCTGAGCTGCCCATAAAAGAAAGCTCGTTATTTTTATCGTTGAAATGGCTTAATGTTTCAAAGGTTTTCCAAGACGCAAAAGTAATCAAGCACAGCATTAAAAAACCAGTAATGAAGATGAGTGGCTTTGTCATGTCTCAAGCCCTTAGCATTAGACAAACTTTTGTCTCTTTAGTTACGGACAGAGGCCAAAGCTAGACTTTCATTGCAAAAAAGTAATACGCAGAGAGACAAATGTGCTGTGGCCTTAAAGCGTCCTTGTGCTGGCTTAATAACAGGCGAGACGCCGCTTAACGCTTACCTGACATTAAATACAGCGACATAAAAAGCCTCGCGTATTTGCTGTCTCGATAACACCACATCAATGCATTCTAAGCATGAAACCAATTTTGGACAATGATTCAGTAATTACGATTATAACTATCTATTTTGTTCGTTTTAATTGTTTTATTAAATCAGCGACTATCTGTTTAAACGAAAAGCGTGATTAACACCATTTCTTTAATCACACACTGACACCCAATTTTAGTAAGACTAAAAATCGGTGAGAAATAAACAGAAGGAATTCGCAATGAGTAAGTGTCCATTTTCAGGTGCAGCTATAAAACCTACTACGCTAACGTCTAGCAATGGTGCGCCCGTTGCCAATGATAATCAGAGTCGAACAGCGGGGCCACGCGGGCCGGTTACGTTCGACAACCATTATTTGTTTGAGAAGCTTGCGCACTTCAACCGCGAGCGAATTCCAGAGCGTGTAGTTCACGCAAGGGGCAGTGCTGCATATGGCACCTTTACGCTAACTAAGAGCTTATCTGACTACACTATTGCAGACTTTCTGCAAAAAGAGGGGCAAAAAACCGGCGTGTTTTTGCGCTTTTCTACCGTAGGTGGTGGTCAGGATTCAAGTGACTATGCCCGTGATCCTCGTGGTTTCTCAGTGAAGTTTTATACCGAACAAGGAAACTGGGACATGGTAGGAAATAATACTCCGGTATTCTTCTTACGAGATGGCATCAAGTTTCCTGACTTCATTCACAGTCAAAAGAAAAACCCGCGTACGAATTTGCCGGATCCGCAGGCCGTGTATGAGTTTTGGGCGAACAACCCTCAGTCATTACACCAATCGACAATCTTGATGTCTGATCGCGGTATTCCACTTTCATATCGCCATGTGAATGGCTATAGCTCTCATACGTTGAGTTTCTGGAATAACGCAGGCGAACGCTATTGGGTGAAATGGCACTTTAAAACTAACCAAGGTATTAAAACGCTAACTAGCGAAGAAGCGGCAAAGATGCCTGCTTATGGCGCTCAGCAAGACTTGGTCGAAAGCATTGATAACGGCGAATTTCCATCGTGGACCGTAAATGTGCAGATTATGAATGAAGAGGAAGCGCGTAATTACCACATTAATCCGTTTGACCTAACGAAGGTGTGGCCGCACAGCGACTTTCCATTAATTGAAGTAGGGCAGTTGGAGTTAAACCGTAATGTTGATAACTACTTTGCAGAAACTGAGCAAGCCGCGTTCGCGCCGAGCAATTTGGTACCGGGTATTGGTGCGTCGCCAGACAGAATGCTTCAAGCGCGACTAATTGGATATCAAGATGCGCACAGATACCGTATTGGTGCAAACTACAACCAAATACCGGTAAACGCGCCGCGTTGTCCAGTGCACAATTATCAAAGAGATGGAGCCTTTGCGGGAATTAACCCAGCACTTGCAGGAAGTGGAGCCAACTTCTATCCAAATAATCGCGCGCGAGTTGGTGAGCCGGCTGAAGCACCAGAGGTTCAAGAGCCGCCTATGCCGCTAGAGCAAGACGCATGGTTAGATATTTACGATAACCGTGACGAAGATAACTACTCACAGGCCGGTGATCTTTACCGCATTATGAGTGAAGATCAAAAACAACAGCTGGTAGACAACATTGCTGACGGCCTAAGCCAAGCTACTAAGGACGTTCAAGAGGCAATGTTCGTTCAATACGACCTAGCTGATAGCGACTATGGTGAGCGGGTGAGAAAGGCGGTAGCCAGCAAATAGAGTAAATGGGGTCAGAGTACTTTATTAAAATGTACTCTGACCCCTTTTTTACTGGGTAGCGACAAGGGCGTAAACGTGCAAGCGAATAGCCTGCAGTGCACGATCTTTCCAGTTACTGTCAGCTAGGCGGTTGCTGATGTTATGCTGACTTAAGGTGATATAACCATGACTTAGCGCCCACAACTGCATAGCCATGCTCTGTTTGTCATCAGTAGAAAGGTCTTTTTTAATCAGCGTCGTGGTGAGTGTAGTGAAGGTGTTAAAAGCTTTTTCACTTACTTCAGTGGCGTCATCACAGGGCGTATAGTCCTTCAAATTTGAAGAGAAAATAAGCTGGTAGTGAGCCGTGTATGCCTCCGAAAAGCTCAGAATACGCTCGCATCCATTAATCACTTTTTCTGCTGAAGTATTGCCATCGGCTGCCAACATTTCACGCTCTATCAATTCAAACCCTTCAATATAAAGCGCATCTAAAATACCCTGCTTACCTTTAAAGTGACTATAGATACCAATTGTGGACATACCGGCGCCTTTAGCAATGGCGCGAACACTCAGTGCGTTAGTGCCGCCTTTTAAAAATAGCGCAGAAGCGGCATCTAAGATTTTTTGTCGCGTATCTTTTTTCATTTAGTCATCATTTGTATGTTGCGCAATATAACATCGGTATGAAAAGTGATTTATAGCGTTGTTATACTTCTTGTTTTACGTTTAACCTGCTGGTTAACAGGTCTTTTATAACAACACTATAGACGACAAATGATGTATTTACCTTTTCTCTAAGTAAGTATCGTTAGCACACAGAATCACATTGTTACGATGCTGCAACAACACGATGCCGCAACAACACGTTGACTCACACATACTGATTAAAATAATTGGTGACCTTGGGCCATAAATGCTGACATTTACGGGAGAAAAACTTCATGTGACCTATTTCTTTTACGTTGTAGGCCTGTGGATCTAGCTCCTCAACTTCTGCTTCCATATTGGGGAAAACGCTAATCATATCGTGAACGTTATGAATATTAGCAATATCGTCGTCATTGGCGAGCAGCCATTTAGAAGGTATCTGAATGGTGTCGTAGTGATGCTCGTTAACATCACTGCCAAAGCCTGTTTTTACGTAGCCTTTACCGTTACACCATTTTTGCCACTGACGGGCCACTTTTTTAGGTAGTGGCTCTCCCATGCCGACCCACTGAGATTTAGTATGGCCGAACAGTAAATTACTCACGGGAATGTAGAAATTCATGAAGAAATGGGCTTTTAGCAAATAGCCTTTACGCATGTTTCTCAGACTGCCCGAAGAGCTACCAAAATTACAAAAGGCAGTAAGGTCGTGCACATTATGCATCAAACCCAGCAGCTGACCACCTGCACTATGACCAACAAGAAAGTAGGGGACGTTAGGGAAATGAATTTTCAATGTCTCTAGCACCGCTGGCATATCTTGCTCGCCCCATGTTACCAACGACGCATCGCTTTGTTTAACGCTGCTTTTTACCGAACCGCCAATACCTCTGTTATCGAAGGTGATAACACCAAAGCCTTGTTCACATAAATAGGCGGCAAAAGCGCTGTAGAATTGCCGTTTTATACCCGTTGCAGGGCCAATCATAACTGCAGCTTTAGCGGGGGAATGTGGAGTGAAAAGTGAAGCTGCTAGATGAGTACCATCTTCACAGGTTACTTGAATGTCCTTTGTCATCGTCTTGCTCACAAGGCATACCTTAGTTTTCGTTACGCTTCTGGTCATACCAGTAAAGCGCCGATTGTTAAGATTTGCAATAGTACGACTATTTCAATTTCTGATAATTACACATGTTGAACGCAAGTCGCGATTTTCATGTTTTTATGCGCGTGCTTTTGCCGTCTTAACCCAATGCTCAATAGGAGCCGGTTTTCCAAATAAATACCCTTGGAAAATATTGAAACCCATGTCTTTAAGTACACGCAGCTGCGCCTGTGTTTCTACCCCTTCGGCAATGGTCTGCATGTCTAGACTCTTAGCGAGGTCTAGAGTCATCTTAACAATCTTGCGATGTCGTTCAGACGTTTCCACCCTTTCTACAAACTCTCTATCTACCTTTATAACGCTAGCAGACATATCAATAAGCTGGGAAAGTGATGCGTGACCAGTGCCGAAGTCGTCAATAATAATGGTTGCTCCTACATTGGCTAACGACGTTAAGCGTCGCTTAGTCTCGTAATGGCTGGCTAATACAGACGTCTCTGTTAGCTCTAATTTAAGGCGTTCTCCGAGCTCAGGGCTCTCTGAGAAGCGACGTAATAGCTTTTCATAAAAGAGGTCGCTAAGTAGTTCTGGCCCCGATAAGTTAATCGCTAGGGGGACCTTGGGTAGGTTGCTAGGCCACTTGTCTAAAAGTGCCAAGGTGCCATCGATAATTTTTTGTGTGAACAGTACTTCCCATTTGTTTTCTTCCACCAAAGGCAGAAACTGAAATGGTTGAAGAACGGTACCAGACTTTGGCTCTTTCAATCTTGCCAGCACTTCGTAGCCCACCGTAACGCCATGGAGCGACACCTGAGGCTGCAAATACAAAGCAAGACACCCATTATCAAGAAGGGCCTTTACCTTATCTTTTTGTTGCGTATTTTCTCGAATAGTTTTCACCGTATTGATACTAAAGGAGATGTACGGCGCGAATTCATCGCTTTGGCTTAGCGCTATTGCGCAGCACTCGGCGGCCGCATCTAAACTAATTTCACGACTGGCATGATAATGCCCCGCTCGCCATTTCAGCATATGTTCTACAGTGCCTCGCGCTGAGTTGATAACCATGCTGGTGGGCAATCGACGCTCAAGATAATGTTCTATACTTTGTGTTGAAAGATGTTTGCCGTTTACGGTAAATAAGAATTTAGCGCCAGGGAATTGGTATACCGAGACATCATTTGTAAATTCGCTTTGTAAAAGTGACGCTACGCTTAAAAGCAGCTGATCACCTTGACTGTAACCGTATTGCAGGTTTACTTCTCTGAGGTTAGCCAGTTTCAGCAAGACAATATGTCGATTTAAAATACTCTCGCTCGACTCCGCTATTTTCCAAAAGTGATGGTTTTTCAGTCCCGTTAGTTCATTAAAATAGTGCTTCTCATACTGCTGCTTCTTGAATGCATCAAACTCCATCAAGCTTTTCTTATTGGCGGATATATCATGGCAGTGGATAAGTTGTTTTTTGTGATGCTCAAGGCTAGCAGGTTGAAGCTTAAATTCTCGTTCGGGTGCGTTAAAAATGGAAGCGTGTTGATTTACGCCCTTTGTAATGGGGTGAGATAAAGAGAAGAGATCTTGAATATATTCACTCTCTGGGCGGTACTTTTTGACTAGCGCTCTTGCAGCCTTGTTAGCCTGAATTATGCGTCCTTGTTCGTCACAAAAGAAAGACGGTGTACCACCATTGTTAAAAATTTCCTGATAACGGCTAACAAGTTTATTAAGCTTTTTGCTTTGTAATAAATTGTGCTCAGACTGTTTTTCTAATGACGACATGACCCGCAGTACAGCCATTGGAATGCAGAAATTGAAAAACAGGAAAATTAACGATGCTAAATACGTGTGGGTATCCGGCAATGTAATATCAATGCCGAACAAAGGAGATACTTGCGTATTGTTCAGCAGTAAATAATACGGAATGAGATTGAACAGCATGGTCGCAATGGATGCTTTCACCCCATACAAAACTCGAATAATAATAGGCAGCGTAAACAGCAAAAGTAAGCCATAACGCGCTGATTCTAAGTCTATTGTGAAGAAGAGTATGCACAGAGAGGCTCCAACTACCGCTAAGACTAAGCAAGCAGAAGCGATCTTTATATGCTTCAAGCCTATCGAAAGTGTGGCGAAGAGAAAGGCAGTGAAGCCCAGCGTTAAGTACATAACATAATAAAGTTCCTGTACATACGCAGTATATGAAGAGTGCGCCACGATGGCCGAGGTAAGGACAACGCCAATGAGCAGAATAGTGCGCAGCACACTGAGGCGCCACACGTCAGCATCGGTGGTTCTTAGGTTATCTTCATCAAGTAAAAGATAGTGTTTTAAAATTCTTATTGTTCGAGAAATCACTAGTAAACCGCTGACGTTTAAATAAGTTCAATACTAGAGTGTTGCAAATAATTCACCGGAGTGAATGGTTTAATATAACCCTTTGCTAATGTGAGTGGTAGCAATAAACATAGTCATAACGCTAATATATTCAATATGATATAAAAAGGAGAGGGAAGTTTCCTTACTAATTAACAATAAGGAAACGTCTAAATTGATTGGGCTTAGTGCGTAGGGCCTTATACCGATAAAGTGAATACTTTAGAATTACGCTGGAAGTTATACAGCTCTTTCTTCACGGCAGGTAGCGCACTTATGTCAGCAGGTTCAAACCCTTGCTCTAAAAACCAGTGTGCGGTAACTGTGGTCAGTACAAAAATGCTGTTAATACCGGCTTCTTTAGCACGGGCGCGCACTTCATCTAAAATCCGTTCGCCACGGTTTTTGCCTCGATAGTCTTGATGGGTTGCCACGCAGGCTAACTCGGCACAGCCGTCTTCAGGGTATAAATACAAAGCTGCGCAGGCGATGATCATGCCGTCGCGCACTATGACGATAAACTGATTTATTTCGTTCTCTAAACGCTCACGAGAGCGCTTCACTAACACGCCGCTTTCTTCTAGCGGTTTTATCAGCTTTAAGATACCGCCCACATCTTCGATGGTCGCTGCACGCAGCTGTTCGTAATGATGTTCCATTACTAGCGAGCCTGTACCGTCACGAGTAAACAGTTCTTGTAGCAATGCGCCATCCTTTTCAAAGCTGATGCAGTGAGCGCGAGGCACGCCGGCAGCAACGCTGGTGGTAAGGGCACTTAACACCGTATCTTCGGTGGTAATGTCGCCTGCCATGATCAACTGCTCTAGTTGAGGGCGTTCAATGGTGCGAAGTAAACGACCTTCGCGGTTGTATACACCATCAAAATTCGAAAATACGATCAGCTTGTCAGCTTTAAGGGCTATAGCCGCCTGCGTAGCTACATCTTCGTGAGACAAGTTAAACACTTCTCCCGTTGATGAATAGCCCATAGGCGATAGCAGCACAATTGAGCCATCGTTTAAATGATCGTTAATGCCGGTCGTATCAATACGGCGCACTAAACCAGTGTTTTCAAAATCAACGCCGCCTCGCACGCCCATTGGCTTGGCAACGACTAAGTTACCCGAGCACACGCGTATTTGCGAGCCATGCATTGGTGAGTTTGGAAGCCCCATAGTAAGTAGAGCTTCTACCTGAGAGCGTACCGAGCCGGCGGCATCTTTCACGCACTCAAGGGTTTGTTTGTCGGTAATGCGTACACCGCTTTCAAAGCGACCTTCGATGTTGCGAAGGGCTACGCGCTGATCAATCTGCGGGCGGGCACCGTGCACTACGACCACGCGCACGCCCAAGCTGTTAAGCAGGGCAATGTCGTGAATAATATTTGGGAAATTAGGATGTTCGATGGCTTCGCCACCGAACATCAAAACGAAGGTCTTTCCCTGGTGAGCATTAATATAGGGCAGTGAACTGCGAAACAGTTTTATGCCGTCATGATGCGCTAATACCATCTAAGCAGTTCCTTGTCGCTACCCTTGCTTATCCAAGTCTTCCAGCTCTTGATACAGTGCTTTCGTCACGGTTTCTTTGCTGGTGCCGCCCAAGATATTGCGTTGATTCACGCCGTACTCTAGCTGTAGTACCGGGTAAACGTCGTCTTCAATTTTGTCGCAAATAGCCTGCATGTCGCTAAGCGGTAAATCTTCAATAGCGCAGCCTTTATCGATGGCTTGAAGCACAACGCGTCCCGCAATATCGTGGCCTGTTCTAAACGGCACACCTTTACCTACCAGATAATCGGCAAGCTCAGTGGCGTTAGAGAACCCTTGGGTTGCTGCAACGCGACAGCGCTCTTCGTTTAGCTGTAGTGAGTCAAGCACTTCGCTGGCAATGCATAAACAAATATGCCACTGATTAACCGTATCGATAGCGCCTTCTTTGTCTTCTTGCATGTCTTTGTTGTAGGCAAGAGGAAGGCCTTTCATGGTAACCAATAGTGCCTGCAAAGAACCAAACACACGGCCACATTTGCCGCGCATTAATTCAAGCGCATCAGGGTTTTTCTTCTGCGGCATAAGCGATGAACCAGAGGTTACGCTATCGCCAAGCTGTAAGAACCCTGCTTCGCCAGAGTTATAAAAAATCATGTCTTCGGCAAGACGTGACAAGTGCATCATGCTAGTGCTGGCTACAAATAAAAGCTCTAGCACAAAGTCTCTGTCAGACACAGCGTCTAAGCTGTTAAGGCATGGAGAGTCAAAGCCCAGTTCTTCAGCAATGGCATGACGGTCTACAGGGAAAGTAGTGCCTGCCAATGCGCCAGAGCCTAAGGGGCACTGGTTCATACGGACTTTCAAGTCGTCTAAACGACTTAAGTCACGCTTTAGCATTTCAACGTAAGCCAAGCACCAATGTGCAAAGTGAATAGGCTGTGCACGCTGTAAGTGGGTGTAACCTGGGATGATCGCTTCTTGATGACGGCTAGCGGCATTCAGAAGCGATTTGATCACACCTAAAACATCAGCGCGAAGTGAGGCAATATGTTCACGTACCCACAAGCGAAAGTCGGTGGCAACCTGATCGTTTCGGCTACGCCCGGTATGAAGCTTACGACCAATGTCGCCAAGCTTCTCTATAAGCGCAGCTTCAACAAAGCTGTGAATGTCTTCTTCGCTAGATGCGTTAAAGTCTAATTCACCTGCATCAGCTTTCGCTTTTAACTCGCTCAATGCAGACTCAAGCTGGGCTTGTTCGTCGACGGTCAATACGCCTGCTTTTTGCAGCGCACGCGACCAACTGATAGAGCCTTGAATGTCTTGGCTTGCCATAACTTGGTCAAACGGCAGCGAGTCGTTAACCTGTTTAAACATACTACTTGCACCGGATTCAAACCGGCCACCCCACAACGCCATGTGATGCTCCTTAAATGCTGTTCTGACTTAAGCTTTACTATTGTAGGTAAAGCTTATTGTTCACCTTGTTTTTTCAGTGCTTCAATACGACTTGAAAGACTGAACAGGCGGATGAAGCCTTCAGCGTGCTTCTGGTCATAAACATCATCAGCACCAAAGGTGGCAAAGTCTTCAGAGTAAAGACTATTAGGTGAACGACGCTGAGTTACCGTAGCTTGGCCTTTGTATAGCTTAACCACGATATCGCCTGTTACTTTCTTCGCAAAAGACGCAGCACCAGCAAGTAGCGCATCGTTAAGGGCGGTGAACCAACGGCCGTCGTACATCACGTGAGAGAACTCAAGGCCAATTTGCTCACGGTATTTAAGCGCAGCCTTATCTAGCACCATAGTTTCTAGGGCTTTATACGCTTTAAGCAGTACGGTGCCTCCTGGCGTTTCATAACAGCCACGTGACTTCATACCAACAAGGCGGTTTTCAACAATGTCGATACGTCCAACGCCATGCGCCGCAGCTACAGTATTAAGTTTTACTAGCGCCTGATAAGGCGATAGTGCCTCACCATCAACGTGAGTCAGTTTTCCTTCGTCAAAAGACAGGGTTACGCGCTCTGGAGTATCAGGTGCATCTTCAGGATCAACGGTCATGGTCCACACTTGCTTGGTAGGCTCTTGCCATGGATCTTCAAGCTCGCCGCCTTCGTGTGAAATGTGCCATGCGTTTGCATCGCGGCTGTAAATTTTGGTTGCTGACGCCGTGGTTGGAATATTGCGCTCAGCTAGATAAGCCAATAAGTCTTCACGGCTTACCATGTCCCACTCACGCCATGGCGCGATTACCGTAAGGTCTGGTGCTAGAGCAGCAAAGGTGCTTTCAAAGCGAACCTGGTCGTTGCCTTTACCGGTACAGCCGTGGCATAGCGCGTCGGCACCTACTTTACGTGCAATCTCAACTTGCGCTTTGGCGATAACCGGGCGTGCCATTGACGTACCCAACAGGTATTCACCTTCGTAAACCGCACCGGTAGTAATAGTTGGGAAGATATATTCGCTTACGAACTCTTCTTTCAAATCAACAATGTGGCACTCGCTTGCGCCAGATGCGATAGCTTTTTCATGAAGCCCTTCTAGTTCTTCATCACCTTGACCCACATCTGCTGCAAACGCGACAACTTCACAGCCATAGTTTTCTTTAAGCCATGGAATGATGGCTGATGTATCAAGCCCGCCTGAATAGGCCAGCACGATTTTTTTAACGTTTTGCATCTAAATAATCCTTCTAAGCGTCTTTTTAGGCGTCTTTTTAAGCGTTAAGTAATTGAGTAAGAATGGCGTTTTGGCCATGCATTCTATTTTCGGCTTGCTGCATTAATAGCGATTTATCGCTATCAATCAACGAGCCCGTAATTTCTAAATCGCGATGGGCAGGTTGGCAGTGCATAACGTAGCTAGCACCGGTTGCATCCATCAACGCTTCGTTCACCTGATAAGGCATGAACTTTTCTTTGATCACTTCAAGTGGCGTCTCGTCACCCATTGAAAGCCATGTATCTGCATAGATAACGTCTGCGCCGTTAGCAGCACTAAGCTCAGTGCTTTCAACAATCGATACACCCGTTTTCTCGGCAATCGCTTTGGCTTGCGCCACAATTTCAGGTGCCGCTTCGTGCCCCTCTGGCGTGACTACAACTTGGTTGCAACCTAGAAGCGCCCCAACAATTAACAGAGAATGGGTTACATTGTTGCCGTCGCCTACATAGGCCATGGTAAGACCTTCGGTTTTGCCGAAGCGTTCAAACATTGTGAGGTAGTCGGCAAGGCCTTGGCATGGGTGGTACTTATCGCACAGCGCATTGATTACCGGCACGTTTGCCGCCTTAGAAAAGGTTTCTAGCGTCTCGTGAGAAAATACGCGAGCGACTATGGCGTCAGCCCAGCACGCAAGGTTAGCGGCGGTGTCTACTGCGTCTTCACGGCCTGCTAATTTGCCCGACTGCACATCTAAATACACCATGTGGCCGCCAAGCTTGTTAATACCAATATCGAAGCTTACGCGGGTTCGCAAAGATGGCTTTTCAAACAGGGCAACAATTGACTTCCCCGCTAGCACGTTGCTGTAACTTGCTGGGGCTTGTTTAATTTCTACAGCCAATTGCAGCAAGTTTTTCATTGCGTCAGGTGTCCAGTCTGCAAAGGTTAGTAGGTCCTGTTTCATTGTACTTCTCCGGCATTGCCTTTCGTAAAGTCGGTGTGGGGTAAATCAGCGTTTTTTGACGGTGTATTTGTCAGTGCTGAGGGCAGTATTTGCGTGCCCGTTTTCTTATTTAAAATGTCGTTGATGTCGGCGGCCCAACTCGCGATGTAAACTGCGCGGCCTAAATTCTCTGCAGACGCGAGTGCCGCATCCACTTTTACTTTCATCCCGTCGGTGATAACGCCTTCATCTGCGTACTTCAATATGCTTGCTGCGTTAATTTCGCTAATTAGCAATTTGTCACCGTCTAGCACACCGTCAACATTGGAAAGGAGTAAAAGTTCAGCGTTAAGAAGCTCGGCAATAACCGTTGCGGCTTGGTCGGCGTTTACATTTAGTAATCTGCCTTGTGGGCTTGAACCAATAGAACTGATAACCGGTAGTGTTGACTGGGCTAATACGCTTTTTAGAAATGATGCATCTGCTGTTGACGGTACGCCCACTGCGCCGTATTGGTCAGCTAGTGGCTCACACACCACCATATTGCCGTCTAACAACGACAAACCAACAGGGGTTAAGCCTGAAGCCAAAGCCGCTGCGCATAGCTGCTTATTGGCAGAGCCTGCGAGAGCTCCGCAGATATAAGGCATATGTTCATCGGGCGTAACCCGAAGGCCATCAATTTTTGTGCTTTGAAGACCAAGACTCGCCATAAGCGTTTCTACTAATGGTCCGCCTCCGTGAACCACTACAACGGGGCGTGTGGCCTGCACGTCTTTTACGCTTAGAAATAAACGCGTCATTGCGGCGGTATCGTCGAGTAATGCACCGCCAACTTTAATTACAATTGGTGAAACACTCATAGTACTAACCCTGTCTCTACTGGTTGTTTCGTCATTATGTTAAGGCACTGTATTGCCTGAGAGGCAGCACCTTTCATTACGTTGTCGATTGCAGCGGTAATCACTGCGTATCCAGATGCTTCATCTAACTTCCAATGAAGATCAACAAATGGGGTATGAGCAACGTCGTCAATTTTTGGAAAACTCTTGCGCAAACGCACAATGGGTTTATCAGCATAGGCGTCAGTGTACGCTTGTTCAAGTTGTGCGCTGGTGGTACCAGCTTTAACCTTAACGGTCACGGTCGCCAAGATCCCCCGTTTAAAATTACCCAAGTGCGGCGTAAAGATAACAGGGGTGCCCAAGTAAGCTTCAATTTCTGGGGTGTGACGATGGCCTAGCACGCCGTATGCCTGCAGGCTAACTTCAAAAAAGCTGGTGGTTAGGCTGGCTTTCCTTCCTGCACCCGATACGCCTGAAACAGCGTTAATTACAGGGCGTACGCTTTCATCCAGTAAATTATTATGTGCAAGAGGTTTAAGCGCACTAAGGCTCGCAGTGGGGTAGCACCCCGGCACAGCGATCACGTCAGCGTTGGCAATTTGCACTTCATGCCACTCGGCAAGGCCGTAAACAGCTTGAGCCAAGCTTTGCTCTTGCGTATGTGGAAAGCCGTAGAACTGTTCAAAGACATTCGTGTCTTTTAGCCTGAATGCACCCGACAAATCGAGCACTTTGGCTTTGCCTGAAGATAAGACAGGCATCCAGTCGTGGCTCGCCTCGTGCGGTGTGGCAAGAAAGATAAAATCGACACCGTCAGCCATTTCTTCTAATGCCGCATCCGAAATTGGCGTAAGTGTAGAGTTTACGTGAGCCAAGTTACCGTGAAGCTCTGCAATGTTCTTACCTGCGTCGCTACTATTCTCAGACACGTAAGTGCCCGCCAATACTAGTTTTGGGTGTTGAATAACCAACTGAACGAGTTGTGCCCCTGTGTAACCACTGGCACCAATAATTGAAACGTTGTACATAATCAAAAATTCAATAAAAGGAGAAAAAAATCACTTTTTACCTTTGTAAACTGGTTGGGCGTTATTCGTTGCCTAACCGCGACCACATCACAAAGGTAAAAAGTGTGCTACCGCAAAAGCATAGAAAGGCGCACGCATCGTCGTACGCTATGCATCGTGTAGCCAGCCAGGGGAGAGGTAAACTCTTTATCGTTGCCAGTGGTTGAACCAACAACGCGAGTTGGTTGTGTCATCATCAATTCCTATCAAGTCGCAACTCAAAATTGTGAGTTGGATGCTTTAACCGTCGACTAGTGTATCTAATTTGAATGTTTATGCAATAAAAATGTATAAATATTTTATTGGGTGGTTGCGGCGACTACGCCACAAAAAATATAACTAATAATATATTTATTGTTGTTACAGTAAGTTGACAAGTTGCCCGTTAGAACTGAATATTTATACTCACTTCGACATACGGTGCATTAACAGTCTTCGTTATCGATGAACATTGCTTTTAATAATGCGCGGGGAAAACGCTAGCAGTAGCTTTTAACAGAACTCAGATGGGACGTTAATGGCTGTCGTCAGTGGGCTTAAGCATTGGTTGTTGGGATTAACTCGGAATATAAAATGGGCAAACTTACCTTGGCGCTTGTTGCGCACGATCATAAAAAACCTGAGCTACTTGCTTGGGTTAAGCAGCACATTGATGTGCTCAAACAGTGTAATTTAGTGGGAACAGGCACAACAGGCGGTTTAATTGCCAATGAAACCGGGCTAGAAGTTACGCGCTATAAAAGTGGCCCGCTTGGGGGCGACCAGCAGATAGGAGCACTCATCGCTGAGAACAAGCTAGATGCACTTTTCTTTTTCTGGGATCCGCTAAACCCAGCGCCTCACGACCCTGACGTTAAAGCGCTGCTACGACTGTGTTCGGTATGGAATGTACCAGTTGCCTGCACACCCGCCACAGCTGACCTAGTAATAACGTCGCCGCTTTTTCTGTCACCCGACTACAAGCCAGTTAAACCGAATTTTTAAGATTGGTTAAATCAACGGCCTTGTAGTTTGGTGGGCAGAAGCTGGTCTTTAGGTTAATTGAAACCTCGTTGAACGAACTGGTAGGCAGCATCTGCTGCCTTGTTGGTTATTCCGGCGGTTATATCATCAGTCTGAATAGATGCGGTGGTATCACTCGCCTGCGTTTGTGGCGCACCTGAAATGTTAGCACTTACCTTACTGTCGATGCTTGGATTGCTAAAAACTGACGCGAGTAAAGACTGCCCCATCGACCACATATTGTTTGAGATGCTTTGTCCTGTCACATTCTCTACGGTCAAATCGATAGCGTTATACATTAATCCGCCTATTCCGCCATATAAAAAACTTCCCGCCAAGCTTGCTGCCGCGGCCGTGTGATTTGACGTGGTTGCTTCATAAATATCCGAAACTATGGGTAGGTGATTTGCAATGTTTAACGCATCAAATCCGTCTTTAAGATCAAGCCCATCGTCTCCGAAAGCGCCGGAATACAAATTATCGAAGAGTGTTGGAATAGTATCACTTTGATTATTGGCAGCCGTGTTGCTATCACCATTTCCCAGAACGCTAGTAGTAGCATTTACGGACGTATCATTGTTGGTAACTAGCGATTGAAATACATTGTTTTGCAATGCATTTAACAGCGTGCCTTGCATGGTGGCAATTGCATCATCTGATAAAACCCCATTGACGCTACTCGTACCAGAAAGCAAAGATAATGCGCCTTGAACATCGCTGGCTGTGCCGGTAAGTATATTAGATTGTGTTGAGAGATTAGCTTCGCCTGATATTTTGCTGTCGATTGCATCAGCTTCATTCGGTTGATTCTCTATTGCGAGTAACGATGCGAACAAAGACGGCAAAGACTGGCCGCTGGTTGCCGCTTCATTGGCTACTTCTGTTGAATTTGCCGATTTATTTTCAATGTCAGCAGTATGTAAACCAAATTTTGAAAGTAGTGCGCTGACGCCATTTTCAGCAGTGTTAGTTGTTGTGTTTTCTAAGGCCATAACATCCCCTTACCCGCAGGCATATATTTGATTTGTAAAGGTTTTGCAAATAAGTCAAGTGAACGAGATTTCTTTTAATTTGTTCGTTTACACTTGCTCCTGTTAGGTCATGGATGGCACTTAATTTACACACTGCATAAAAACTAATACTGAGCAATGTCATGAAAGTTCGATGCCATATACACACACTAATCGCAATCTTTACACTTGGTGGTTGTGCCCAAACACTCACTGACGAAGAACAGGTTGTTCAAAGTAGCCCTACCAACCCAAATGTGTCGCAACGAGCTGTAAAGCCTGTTGAGGAAGAGCCGTCGCCTGGCGATCCCCGTTACTCACCCCCTAGGATGGAGCCAACGTCGACCTTGCATGTACCCACGGGGTCGCTATTTAATCCTGAGCACTCTGTAGGGCTTTATGAACGCCACGCAAGCTTCAACGTGGGTGATATGATTCTAGTTAAGCTTGAAGAACAGACGCAGTCGGAGAAGTCGCTCGATTTTAATACAGATAAAAACACATCCTTTGATTTGTCTCCCGTCACACTAAAAGTGGGGGGAATTCGAATTGACGAAGATGACGTTGAGGTGGAGCACGAACAGGACAGTGAGTTCGCCAGCTCTGCTAAAACTAAGCAGTCAAATTCGATGAGTGGCAGCATTACCGTGTATGTTACGGGAATAACGCCGGCAGGGAATTTACTGGTAACGGGTGAAAAGTGGATAACGATGAACAGAGGAAAAGAATACATTCGCTTTTCAGGAGAGGTCAGAAAAAAAGATGTGGATGAAAGTAATACCGTATTGTCTTCAAAAGTCGGCAACGCGTTAATTGAGTATAGCGGTACGGGTGAGCTGCAAGATAATCAGCAGCGAACGGTGATTGGCAAGCTGTTTTCAATATTTGGATAAGCGCGATGAAAGGCCCTATTTTGCCAAGCTTACGCATCAGTCTTACTGCTTTGCTGGTACTACTTCCTTCTTTGGTTACTCAGCACGCATGGGCTCAATGGGTACAGGGTGAAGCAACAATGGCACTCGCTGGCGCAGAACTTAGCGACGTGAGAACCAGCGCCATACAAAATGCTATTGCTGATGCGGCTTTTCGCAGTGGCAGTACCATTTCCGCGCAGGATATCACGGTAGACGGGCTACTCCTTTCCAGCAAAGCCGAAATTCGTTCTCAGGGCAGAGTTCAAAGAGTAGAGATCATAAGCGAAACACTCAAAGACGACGCGCTTACAGTGGTGGTGAATGTAAACATTACGCCTCTGTTCAATTGCACTAACAACGGACTAGCCCATCGTATTTTAGTGACAGAATTTCCTTTAACATCACCCCAACAGGCCGCTACTGGCATGCTCTATTCATTTGGCAGCCACGTGTCTCAACGATTTGCTCAGCAACTCAACGGTCTTTATCAAAGTGGAGATGTAAGCCAGATTCCTGTTTCTCTTATTAACGCTAACACCTGGTTAACCTCCAGTCTGTCAGACATTGATTTAACGGCTATGTCGACCTTTCTGCGAAGTGAATATGGGCAGCAGTTCGTGGTATTCGGGTTTGTAAAGGACATTTCTCTTTTCGAACAGGTGTCGCAGGCTACCTCGGTATTTGAAACTGATAGTGTCGCGCTTCGCCGGAATTTTACCGTTCAGGTTTACGTGCTCGACACTTTCAAAGCCAAGGTGATTTTTAATGATAGCTATCACAGCGAGGCCGATTGGCCCTTTTCTCAACATTATTCGGTGGATATGAGCAACAGCTTGTTGTGGCGCAGTGATTTTGGGCGCATGGTCCTCAATACGGTACACGCTGCTATTACTGACATTCACGCGGCACTTCAGTGCGAAACGACTTATGCGCAGGTCATTGATATCTCGCCTGACTACATTGCTATAGATCTGGGTAAAAATAGTGGGTTAGCCGTGGGCGATGAGTTTTCATTGGTTAAGCAACGGGCGCTGCCTGCGTTGGGCTTATCAAGAAAGCCGGGACTGTTTTCAACGAAGACTTTGACTTTGCAGGTGTACGAAGTTTCTGATGACGTCAGCTTGCTTAAAGCGGAGTCAGGTAGTGATAGCGTACATATTGGTGACTTTGTCACGCCGTTAACTCTCTCGGCGAAACGTAGTTTAAAAGAAAGTCAGCCATAAAAAAGGCTGGCCAAGGCCAGCACTTTTTACGGTGGGTTAGGGTGTTACTGAATACTAAGAACGCAGTAAGTCACGTAGCTTTCGACCTTCTTCGCGCTGCGCTTTTAACTCAGCTTGCTGTTCAGGCGTTAGTACTGCAAACATGGCCTGGCGCTGTTTGGCCTTTTCAACACCAGCACTGACAAGGTCGTCTTTGTACTGGGCAACAAGAGCGTTCCAAGAGTCTTGTGAGAAAGACGAGCTTCTAATCAGATCGCGCTGGGCTTCCTTGAAGCTTCGCAACGTTTCTCTATTGGCTTTGGATGTATCCTTGAATGATTCACGAAGTTCAGCAAGATTTGCCAGCTGCTCATCGGTCAGGTCAATGCCTTTAAACGGCGTGCCATCCCGCTGGTGATCTCTGTCGCCTCTTTCACCTTTATCGTGACCACGGAATTTTTTGCCTTTGCTTTCATCATCCATACGTTTTGCAAATTGTGACTTTTGCTCGTCAGACGCGTTGCGTCGCTTATCGTCTCTCGCCGCTCTTTTTTGATCTCTACTTTCTTCGCGTGCCAAGACTTTCGCTTGCTGCTCTTCACTTAGCACGTTAAAAATATTGTGGCGTAGTTGCGCAAGCGCAAAGTGTTTCGACTCACGCTCTTCAAGTTGAGTTTGTATAAAGGTGCTGATTTGTGCCTCAGAAGCAGTTTCAAAATCGAAACTTGGCTTTTCACTATCGTGATTTTCAGGTCGAGGGTTAGCGTCTTTAAATGCGCTTATGAGTGTTTTTATCTCTTCGCGTTGTGCGTCACTTAAGCTTAAACCGCGAAGGTGTTTAACAATTTCTTTAACCGGTTCGTGGTGACGCATACCAGGGCCTGCTGGCTGAGCCAACGCAAGTCCACCTAAGCTAATCGCCGCTACAGTTGCACTAGCAATTAATAACTTTTTCATTGTCGTCTCCTTTTTGTTCGGACACGTTAATCCTAGCGTGATAAATACAAAAAGCAGTCAACACACTGTAAAGCTTCTGTAAAGGTGATGCCGTTTTGTAATTGTAAAGGTCTGAAAAGATATAGTATGCGTTTGTCAGTGTTTTTCGTTTAATTTAGACAAGACTCACCACAAGCGCAGGTTGAAGTTTATAAAAATTACAGGCACTTTCATGAATCAAAGGTCAGCAGTTCCAACCGTTAAAGAGTTTAATACCATGAGTTCAGATTTTCATTTGCAGTCTATCCTTGTTATTGATGATGACCTTGAGCTAACTGAAATGCTCTCCACGTACCTGTCGAGTATGGGATATCAAGTGCAAGTGCGTAACGACGGCGAAGAAGGGTTATCTGAAGCTGTATCTGGACGACATTACGATCTTATTTTATTGGATGTGATGATGCCAAAGATGGACGGCTTCGATGTGTTGAAAAAACTTCGTGTCAGCCATAGCACGCCTGTACTTATGTTGACAGCAAGAGGCGATGATTACGACCGCATTTTAGGTCTGGAAATGGGCGCCGATGATTATTTACCGAAACCGTTTAACCATCGTGAGCTGGTGGCGCGAATAAAAGCGATTGTGCGTCGTCATAATCTTTCCTCAACGGGAGGAGCGGTGGAACAAGATTTATTTGTGAATGGCATCTTTTTAAGCCCAAGTAGCCAGCTCGCTAAAGTAGACGATGTGGAATTAACGCTAACCACAACTGAGTTTTTAATTTTGCGCTTACTAATGCTAAATGCCGCTCAGCGGGTAACGAAAGAAGAAATAAGCTTAAAGATACTCGGCAAGCCACTGCAAGCTTTTGACAGAAGCATTGATATGCATGTTAGCAACCTGCGAAAGAAAATCAGTGCAGTAGCCGTAGATGAAAAAATCAAAACCATCCGCGGAGTAGGGTACATGTTAATTGTTGGAAGCCATTAATGGTAAAACTGTTACGCAGCATCAGCCCAACGCGGGCCATCATGGGCCGCTTGTTTCTGTGGTTTTGGGCAACGTTCATTGTTACATCGCTTTTGGCCATTTGGGGAAGTCGCCTCTTTTTTGAAGACCTTCAGGTTGTGCAAATAAAGCCTCGCGAAGTAGAAGATTTAAATCAAGCCATTGAGCGGATGCAGCGTGGGCGCTTTCAGGACCTACCGTTACATGAGATGCTAGATCGCAATTCACGTGGCGTGAGAGGTCGACTGGTTGCGGTAGATATTCGCGACAATCGCCTTATTTCAGGTGGAGGCCCTCCGCTTCGTGACAACGATAAAGAAGATTTACTGCGATTGGTAAATCAAACCTCCCCGATTGCAGTAAAGCGCGGCGCATTCAAAATCCTCGGCCCGGTTTTCTTCGAGCGAGACAATTCACGCTTTGCGCTTTTTGCGGTAAAGCTAGATATGCCTGAAAAGCAAACTCCTCCGGTTCTGCTGTTTTTGGCGATTGCACTTATTACTACCACGCTTTTGAGCTGGCTATTCGCCAAAACGCTGACCAACCCTATTTTGCACATTCAGGGTTCAGCAAAACGTTTAGCAAGCGGCGACTGGCAAACGCGGGTGGGCAAGGCTGCCAAGCGTCAGGATGAGTTAGGCCAGTTGGCGCGCGATTTCAATAAAATGGCTGAACAACTCGAATCAATGTGGGGCGCACAGAAGCGATTATTGGCTGATGTCTCTCACGAACTTCGTTCACCCCTAGCGCGACTGCAAATGGCGCTAGGTCTTGCTCATCAGCAAAATGTAGACCCTGCCACGTTATCTCGTGTTGAGCGGGAGGCTGATCGTATGGAAGCGCTGGTAAGCCAATTACTTACTCTTAGTCGTGCTGAAGCTGGCGAAGCCAACATGCAAAAACACGCTTTGTCTTTAGTGCTCAACGATGTGCTGACCGACGCTAACTTTGAAGTGGCAAACAAAAACAAGCAGTTAAAAATTGACGATATACCTAAAAAAACGGTAGTCATTGACAGCATGATGTTTTGCCGCGCTGTCGAGAATGTTCTTCGCAATGCCATACGTCATAGCAAACTCGTCACGCATATTGCGTTTAGCGAAGATGCGCAGTATTGGTGTATTCATATTACAGATGACGGCGACGGGTTAACCATTGAGGAATGTGAGCGTATATTTTCACCGTTTTACAGGGCAACTCTTGCCAGAGAGCGCGAGTCAGGAGGCGTAGGCTTGGGCTTATCCATTGCAAAAGCGGCAGTTGAGTTGCATCATGGACGCATAATCGCTGAACCTGCTGAGCGCGGTGGGCTACGAGTTACTATGTCATTTCCCAAGTTATGATTGGGAACGTTGATAGCACTCCGTAGCCTAACAAAGAGCGCAATTTGACTGTAATAGGGTATTTATGAACTGGACGTTCACGTCTGAAAATAACTTAGCCAGCACTTTTGCCACGTATATCAATCCCTTTTGGCAAAACAGTGTTACTCAGGGCCACTTCTCTGGGAAAGACAATATCAAGGTACGCTTTGCGCACTGTATCCCAGAATCGCCGCGAGCTACCATTGTAATATGCTCTGGTCGAATCGAATCTTATTTAAAGTACAAAGAGTTCATTTACGATCTCTATCAAAATGGTTTCGCCGTATTCATCTTAGATCACAGAGGCCAAGGTTTGTCAGACAGGATGACCCGTGACCCTCAGCATGGTTATGTTGCCGATTTTGACGACTACGTTGATGACTTCGTTATGTTCGTAGAAACTATTGTAAAGCCACTGCAGCAAGGCCCGTTACAGCTGGTATGCCATTCGATGGGGGGCGCCATTGGTGCACTCACGTTGCTGCGTCTTCCGAATTTGTTTTCAAAAGCCGTTTTAGCTTCACCCATGTTTGGCATTAAACCGGCTCTGCCCAATTGGTTGGCGAATGGCTTAATTCGCACAGGCCTTGCGGTAAATAGGATGAAAAAGAAAGATGCGGGGTACTTTTTTGGTCAAACCCCGTATATCGCGTTTCCTTTTTCACTTAATAAGCTCACCCACAGCAAAACCCGCTATGCCCTATTTCGTGAACTGTATGACGAAGAGCAGGATATTCAGCTTGGTGGCGTGACTACAGAGTGGTTGGCAGCGGCACATCAGGCTATGAACAAAATTGAAAGTAGCGCACGCGCTATTACAACGCCCTCGCTTGTATTAAGTGCAGACGATGACGCGATTATTGATAATAACCGTCAACGCCGCGTGGCGCAGCTTATGCCAAATGCAAAACTTGAAATAGTGCCCCGCGCTTACCATGAGCTATTCACCGAGTCTGACGACATTCGCGAGCGCTCTGTGGCGCGTATTCTCGACTTTTTGACAGAAGACTCGTCTACATAAGTGCAGCCGCAGCTAACATTTAGTTTGGTGATCGTACTTAAGAGCAGCGCTTTCTATTTCACTGGTAATAAAAGTGTGTGCAAGGGTGATGAAGAATGGCGTTTCGGTATAAAATAAACGAGTTGTTAACTGTGAAGGTAATTTAAAAAAGCATGCTCGATATCGTACTCTATCAGCCAGAGATCCCGCCAAATACGGGAAACATCATCCGCTTATGCGCAAACAGTGGCTTTATGTTGCACTTAATCGAGCCCTTGGGCTTTGAATGGGACGATAAACGCGTTCGACGCGCAGGTTTAGATTATCACGAGTTTGCTCACGTAAAGCGCCACGCCAATTTAGACGCTTACCTATATGATGCTAAGCCAAAACGGGTATTCGCTTGCACAACGAAAGGCAAAGCATTTCACAGCGATGTGTCTTATCAAAAAGGCGATGCGTTAATTTTCGGACCGGAAACCCGAGGTTTACCAGACGACTATATTCAATCGCTTCCCCCAGAGCAGCGTGTTCGCATCCCTATGTTGCCAGACAGTCGTAGTATGAACTTGTCTAATGCAGTATCGGTATTTGTGTATGAAAGCTGGCGTCAGTTTGGTTACGAGGGTGCTCGTTAGTACTTTCTTCAACGCTTACTGTTTTGCTAAAAACTCTTTTAATCATTCAAATCAAAAGCTTATTCAGCCTTTAAAAATGTCTGTAAAGATAGCGTAAATGTAAAGATTGTCTCTCGTGGCGAATCTTTACATTCGCTATATTGCATTCAGTTTTTTTTATGGATCGAATGCTTTGAAACTCCCTCTACCCATTAAAGTACTGCTCATTGCAACTATTGTGTTTGTGCCTGCTTATGCTGTTTATGCATGGCTATACTCACCTCAGACAAATACCGAATATCTCTTTCAAGATGCAAAGATACGAGACATCGAATTAAATTTGGTGTCTACAGGTCAGCTTGAGCCCAAGCGCTACGTAGAGGTAGGTGCGCAGGTTTCAGGTCAGGTAGACAATATTCACGTAGAAGAGGGGGATATTGTTAAAGAAGGCGATTTGCTGGTAGAGATCGATGCCCGTGTATTTGAAACACAAGTACAGAACTCTCAAGCGGCGCTGGACAGCAAAAAAGCACAGCTGGCTCAGCTGCGGGCAGAGCGAGAACTCGCCGAAGTGAGAGCGCAACGCAATCAAAATTTGTTTAAGCAAAATGCAGTCAGCCAAGATGTAGTCGTAAGCAGCGATACAAACCTTAAAGTTATCGATACCAAGATCACGGCGAGCATCGCACAGATTAAAGCCGACGAAGCCTCGCTGGAAGGGGATATTACTAAGCTCGGGTTTGCAAAGATATTTGCGCCAATATCCGGAACTGTAGCCACCTTACCGGTGCGTGAGGGGCAAACCTTGAATGCTAATCAAAACGCCCCCGTGTTGCTTCAAATTTCCGATTTATCAGTAATGACCCTACGCGCAGAAGTGTCTGAAGCCGATGTGCAGAAAATAAAACGCGGCATGCCAGTCTATTTCTCTACCTTGGGTGATAACAAAACCTTCTACCACTCTACCGTTCGTCAAGTGCTACCTACACCCACCGTACTCAACGACGTAGTGCTATACCAAGTGCTAATCGATGTTGAGAATCCTGATCGCACGTTAATGGACGCCATGACTACCCAAGTGTTCTTTGTGCAAGAGCAGGTGAAAGGCGCGCTTTCTGTGCCGTTAGCGGCAGTAAAAGGACGAGCTCGCAATCAATTCGTGATGCTTAAACAGGGCGATGAGGTGGTTCGCACGCCAGTAAAAGTAGGCATAAAAAATAGAACCCATATTCAAATTATAGAAGGCCTATCAGAAGGTGATGAAGTGGTTGTGGGTCTAGCAGACGGCACCGCAATGCCGGCCGCGGGCATGCGCAGAGTTCCGGGTGGGCAGCCGCCATCAGGCCCACCGCGCCGCCGTGACGGATTCTAATATGTCGTTAATACAGCTTAATGGCGTATCACGTCGCTACAAAACAGAAGGGTTTGAAGTCACCGCATTGGATAACGTTTCGTTATCAATCGATAAGGGTGAATTTGTCGCCATTATGGGGCAGTCGGGGTCGGGTAAGTCGACCTTGATGAATATCCTAGGGTGTTTAGACACCCCTTCAGAAGGGGTGTACCGTATCCACGGACAGTCAGTATCCTCGCTAAATCCCGATCAACTTTCTGCCCTTCGCTTGAAAACGTTCGGGTTTGTTTTCCAACGCTATCAGCTACTGTCGTCGCTAAATGCGACTGAAAATGTGGCACTGCCAGCAATATACAGCGGTACGTCTAGCGAAGATCGCACTCAAAAAGCGCAACAGCTGCTCGATAAACTTGGCCTTTCAAGCAGAAAAGAGCACAAACCCGGAGAGCTTTCAGGTGGCCAACAACAGCGTGTCTCGGTAGCGCGAGCCTTAATTAATGGTGCAGAAGTAATATTAGCCGACGAGCCCACGGGGGCGCTTGACTCGGCCAGCGGAGAGCAGTTACTGGCATTGCTTCGCGAGCTACACGCAGAAGGGGTGACTATTATTCTTATCACCCACGATAGTGCAGTTGCTGAACATGCCGACAGGCAAATACACTTACTTGATGGGAAAATTGTAACAGATACCAAAACCGCTGCGCCTAGCACAAGTGAATCAGTTGAAAAGAATGCGGCTTCAGTGCAGCACGCACATTCTCAAGAGCCCAAATCAGTACCGGCAATTAAACCTTTTCCAAGTATCTCACTTTTTTCAGCCCTATCTATGGCGTTCACTGCCCTTAGAATGAATTGGTTTAGAACCTTGCTCACACTCTTGGGGATTATTATTGGAGTAGCGGCAGTGGTGACCATGATGGCCATCGGTGAGGGAGGTAAACAGCAGGTACTAGAGCGTATTGAAACCATTGGGACGAACCTGATTTCGATTAGGCCAGGTGGACGAAACATGCGCTCATCCGGTGATATTGCATCGCTGACGTTAGCCGATGCCACTGCATTGAAAAGTGTTCCGGGTGTGGCTTATGTCGCGCCGGAAAGAAGTGCAAGGGCAACCATCCGATACAGCGAAAATGATTTTTCAGGACGTATTACAGGCACCACACCTGACTACTTTCATGCTAAAGACTGGGAAATGGCGCAGGGCGTGTTTTTCAGCGATGAAGACGTAACAAATTATGCACCTGTGGTGGTAATTGGAGATACGGTAGCAGAGACCCTGTTTGAAGATAAATATCGGGCAGTAGGCGAGTACATCTTGATGCAAAATGCCTTTTATCAGGTCGTAGGTGTACTTCATTCTAAGGGTGCCAGTGCAGGTGGTAACGATATGGATGACGAAGTGCTCATTCCGGTTACAACTGGCCGTTTGAAGGTATTTGGTCGGGACTACTTAAGCAGCATTACCATAAAGGCAGAAAGTACCGAAGTAGCCACTCAGGTAAAAGACGATGTGCTGGCACTGTTGGTAGAACGTCACGGACAAGAAGATGTGATGGTGCGTACCACAGAGTCACTGGTAGAGGCGGTCACGGAAACGCAAGACACGTTAACTTGGCTCTTGGCGTCTGTTGCTGCCATATCTTTGTTTGTTGGCGGTATCGGTGTAATGAATATCATGCTGGTCAACGTATCTGAGCGTAAGAGGGAGATTGGACTACGCATCGCCACAGGCGCAAAACCTCGCGATATATTGCGCCAGTTCAATATCGAGGCATGGGTAGTGTGTATCTTGGGTGGTATATTCGGCATTCTTTTGGGCTATTTTGTTGTCCTTATCGTAGCTTCATTCAGTGTGCCTGTCGCCTACACGCTAATGCCGCCCGTTTTGGCTTTTGTCACATCTCTCGCTGTAGGGCTCATTTTTGGTTATGCCCCTGCTCAAAAAGCATCAAAGCTTAATCCCATTGACGCGTTGGCAGAGGAGTAACGCCATGCATTCTTTTCGTTTTTCTGTGCCTCTTGCCGCTCGTTCATTACTGTGCGCGCTCTCTTGTATAGCGCTGACCGCAAGCTGCGCTTATTCACCTTCTACAACGTTGCCCGAAACTGACACGCAGGCGCTACAAAAAGCGAAGTCTGTGGACGCGACTAGTCAAATAACAACATCATGGTGGAAGGTGTTCGAGGTGGCTGAACTTGCGCCCGTTATGAAGACGCTTGAAAGCCAAAATTTAACCCTTAATCAAGCCGAGCAGAGGGTAAAACGAGCGCAATTTCTATTAGCACAAGTTAATGCAGGTGACGTTCCGACTATAACGGCGAGGACATCTGGACGCAGTGAAAGAGACCTAGATAGTGGCCGTTCAAGCCACTCTACCTCAGGTGGACTGGGGTTGAGTTATGACGCGGACATATGGGGTACACGAGAAGCTCAGCAGCGCAGTCGTCAGTTAGGTATCGATACTGCACAGTATCAGTTTACCGATGCGCTGTTAGACACCCAGGCGTTGTTTATAAATACCCTTCTTGAGCAGATTTCACTGCAGTCGCGGCTGTCTATTGCGATGCAAAACGTTGAGATTAGCGAAGCGCTGCTAAACCTAGTTCAAATTCGCTTTGAAGAGGGGGATACCTCAGGTATTGAGGTTTCCCAGCAGCGCAATACCTTGATCAGTGCTCAGTCGGAGGTGCTGCGACTGAGCAATAGTTTAACGCTTAATGAGCGGGCATTAGCGGTATTGTTAGGTAATGAATCTATGCAATTTAATACGCCTGAACAAAAAGCGCTGCTTTCCCTTTCGCTAACCGATTTTTCACTGCCCGAAGTGGCACCTGTATTAAGCGCTGAGGTATTGAAGCAGCGTCCAGATGTTCAGTTAGCTATAGCGCAATTTAAGCAGGCTGATTTAGCGTTTTACGAAGCGTCAGTGGCAGGTCTTCCAGGCATGAGCTTAAGTGCAGATATTGGTGTGAGTGATCTTTTAGATTTAGCGCAAGGGTGGACCTTAGGCGCAGCAGTAAGCTCAGCAGCAACCCTGTTCGACGGGGGACGGTTAGAAGCTGCAGAGAAGGCGGCAAAAACGGATGTTGATTTGGCGATTTTACAGTATCAGCAGACGGTGCTTAGCGCGATAGAAGCGTTGTTAAATAGCCAAACTAACTTGGTATTCAATCAACAAAACTACCGCTACGCGTTAGCCTCGCTCGAGAACAATCAGCAGCTTTATCGTCTTGCGGATATTCGCTACAAAGCCGGTGACACTGACTTTCTGAATTTGCTTAATGCTCAACGTAGCTTTTTCTCGGCTAGGCAATCTGTAATCAGTAGCTATCAAGCCGTACTCTCTTCTGTCATTGCCACCTACAGAGAAAGCGCAGGCGCCGACATCACTTCGTCATAGCTTTTTAGATTTTCTCAAGCAGCAATACGAAAGCCCTGTGAACAGGGCTTTTTTGTGCGTTTTGTAAGGATTGGTATAAAGCCTGTCTGAGTCAGGTTTCGTTCAGCTTCACTCATTAATATAGCCTGTGAACATGCAAGAATGAGTTAGGAGAAGCATTATGAAACGTATCACACTGAGTATTATCACCGGCGTTTGCTTAATGATTGCGGGGCAAGCAAGCGCCCATTCAGGTCATCATTCTCACTCGAATAGAGGGGCGAATGAAAGGGGCACTATTATTACGCAACCTGCTCGTCCGATTATTGACGTAGCCATAAGCGTTCCTGAAATTGGCCTGTACGTTAACGTCTTGCCAGGTGCGCATAGGGTAGAGGTTATCGACAATCATCGTTATTACGTTGCTAATAATCATTACTATCGCAAGCATGGGAATCGTTATGTGGTTGTCGATTCACCCTACAAAAAGGTGAAAAAAGTGAAGCACCACAAGCGCAGTCACGCTGGATATCACGACAACACTAAAGTGATCGTGGTAAGAGAAGGCCGCTAAATTCAGGTTGATAAGCTGGAAAAGATAGGAATAGTGGGGCGTTAAGAGGCTGATGGTTTTTGCTACCAAGCAAAAACCATCAAGTATTAACTAGGCTTCTTTTTTGAGGTCTCGACCAAGCAGAGCTAAGGCCGCCTCTTTAGGGGATTTCCCATGATAAAGCACAGCATAAATTTGTTCACAAATAGGCATTTCTACGCCTACTTTCTTAGATAAAATGTGCACTTCTTCAGTGTTGCGATATCCCTCAACCACTTGTCCGATTTCGTCAATAGCAACATCGACACTCTTGCCTTGACCCAAAGCCAGCCCAAAGCGACGATTGCGCGATTGATTGTCGGTGCAAGTCAAAACTAAATCACCAAGGCCTGCCATGCCCATGAAGGTCTCTGGGTTGGCTCCTAACTTCACGCCCAAACGGGTAAGCTCTGCCAAACCTCGGGTGATCAGCGCCGTTCGCGCGTTTGCACCAAAGCCAAGGCCATCGGCTAAGCCCGCGCCTATAGCGATAACGTTTTTAACCGCACCACCAAGCTGAACGCCAGTAAAGTCTGAGTTTTTGTATACTCTGAACGACTTTGCGCAATGCAGCTTTGCTGCAAATTCGTCACTCAGCGTATCGTCAGTGGAAGACAGCGAAATTGCAGTAGGTAAGCCTGCTACCATTTCTTTAGCAAAAGTAGGGCCTGATAACACGGCTAGGGGATAGTCGGTACCCAGTATTTCCTCTGCCACATCGCGAAGCAGACGGCCCGTTTTTGGCTCAAGTCCTTTAGTCGCCCAAATAATGCGTTGGTGCGGTTTAAGCAATGGCTTTAAGCTTTGAAGCATAGCCGCAAATGCATGGCTAGGTACAACCACTAAAATGTCTTGGCTGGCAGCAACTACTTCTTCTAAGTTGGCATTTACCACTAGGGCATCTGGAAATGTTGCGCCTGGAAGATAACGAGCATTCTCTCGGTTCGCTTCCATTTCGGCAATGTGCTTTTCATCACGGCCCCAAAGCAGTGTGGGGTTGCCATTTCTGGCAAGACAAAAAGCAAGGGCGGTGCCGTAAGACCCCGCCCCTAATACTGAAACAGACTCTGAAACCGAATGCGACTTCATGTCCACGCCTTTCATATTCACCTAATTAGGCGTCCATTTTTGGCGCTTCGCCCTGCGCTTGCTGTGCACGTTTTTGCACGTAAGCTGCAAAGATAGCGTCGAAGTTTACAGGCGCTAGGTTAAGTGGAGGGAATGTTCCACGGTTAACCAAGTTAGAAATGGTTTCACGCGCATATGGGAAAAGCATGTTCGGGCAGAACGAGCCCAGCGTGTGCGCTTTGTTTTGGTCTGGCATTTCGCCAATAGCGAAGATACCTGCTTGTTGCACTTCACAAAGGAATGCTGTTTCTTCACCAAGCGTTGCCGTAACGGTAACTGAAAGTACAACTTCAAATACATTTTCTTCTAGCTTGTTAGTGCTAGTGTCGATGTCTAGTTTAATTTCAGGCTTCCACTCTTTAGTGAAAATAGCTGGTGCGTTTGGAGACTCAAAAGAAATGTCTTTTGTGTAGATACGCTGAATATTGAACTGAGCACTCTGTTGCGCTTGTGCGCCCGCTGCTTCGCCGTTATTTGTCTGATTTTCGTCAGCCATGGTATTTCCTATTTAATTGTCGTTTTAATTTAATGTAGTGCGTTGCTGTATGCGCTGACGCTTTACGCCAAACCCAACATTGGATTTAGTTTGCTTTGTGCTTCCAAAGCCATCATATCGTCACAGCCACCAACGTGCTGATCGTCAATGAAAATTTGCGGAACAGTCCAGCCGCCGTTTGCGCGTTCAATCATCTCGTCGCGCAGTTCAGGCTTAACATCTATTGGGTATTCAATAAATTCTACACCTTTTTGCGTTAGCAATGCTTTTGCACGGTGGCAGTAAGGGCAGTGGCCCTTGGTGTAAAGTTCTACTTTGCTCATAAAGGTTACCTGTTATTTAGAAACGGGAAGGCTGGCACTTTGCCACGCGTTCATTCCGCCTTTTAATACACTCACATTCGCGAAGCCATCTTTAAGCATCGCATTTGCTGTACCACGAGCCTGATTACCCATAGCGCATACTACGATAATGGGTTTGTCTTTACTGTTTTCAAGTTTCTTGAAGTTTTTCTCACGCAACTCTTCAGGTTTAATTTGTCTGGCACCCAAAATATGGCCAGCTTTAAACTCTTTCGCAGGGCGTGTATCTAGCACTATCGCATCGTCTTTATTCATCAAAACCGTTGCTTCGTGCGTGCTTAATTCTTTTACTGAAGATGTCCATGCACTGATATAGCTAAATATCAACATGGCAATCAGCGCGACCCAAATACCAGCAAGAATAAAGTTGTTGCTAGCAAATTCAATTAGTTGATCCATTACCTCTAACCCTGTCTACAGACCATGAAAAGAGTGCAAAGTATATAGAAAAATGGGCGAGAAACCAGCTTACCTTTCAGTATGATTGATGTCAGTCATAGCGGGTTTGCGCCAAATACTTTAGATGATTGATATTACGAACAAATTGCACTGGGCATATGGAGGAGCGTCAGATACACTGGAAAACGTTGTTAACAGCAACGATGAAACACATTAAGTCATCAATGAAAAAGTTAAGGTTCTAGGCGCACGTATGTCAGTACGATTATTTCTTTCAATCATTGGGTGCATAGTTGCCCTTGCAATTATGCCGATTGGAAGTAGTGCTATTGCACAAGAAGGCGGTGCGAATAGTCAAAAAGAAAAATTAGCTGAGTTACAGGCCGAACTGCGCGCTCGACAGCAAGTATTAGAGAACAATAGAGCCAGTGCACAGGAATTAGAAAATGTGCTGAAGGCCTCTGAACTCGAAATCGCTAAAGTGGCGAAAGCACTATCCAGCACCCGACAGTCACTTAAAAATATTGAGCAAGAACAAGCGAAGCTCGAAGAAGAACAAGAAGGGCTTAAAACGGCTATCCGTAAACAGCAGTCACTTTTATCGAGCCAGCTTAAAAGTGCATTTATGGCGGGGCATTACGACTACGCAAAAATGCTGTTTTACCAAGATGACGCGCGAACCTTCGAGCGTGTCATTACCTATTATCAATACTTGGCTAAAGCGCGCCAAAAAGAGATTAAGAGCTTTAGGGGAAATGTTGCTAGGCTTGAAGAAGTTAACGCAGAGCTTAGCGAAAAAGCCTTGTCACTTGCCGCTTTGAAAGATGAGCAAGAAGGTCAGCGAGCAGTACTTATAACCCGTCAGGATGATAGAAAAGCAACGCTTAAGAAAATAAACAAAACCATAGCCTCTGAAAACCAGCGTATTGCGTCGCTACAAGCTGATGAAAAAGCGCTGAAAGACGCTATTGAAGCGGCCCGGATTGCCGCAGAACGGGCTGCCCGTGAAGCCGAAGTGAGTATGGATGGACTTGCCAAATTAAAAGGTAAGCTGGCAGCGCCTGTAAAAGGCAGAATACGAAACTTATTTGGTAGTCGCCGCCAAGGGCAAGTGTCTTGGAAAGGCATTGTGATAGATGGTGCCGAGGGCGACCCTGTAAACAGCATTGCGCCTGGAAAAGTGTTGTACGCCGATTGGCTGCGCGGATTTGGTCTGGTCGCTATTGTCGATCACGGCGAAGGGTATATGAGTGTTTACGGTCACAACCAAGCGTTACTCAAGCAAGCTGGCGATGATGTCAGGCAAGGTGAACGCATAGCCCTTGTGGGCCGAAGTGGTGGTCAGGAATATCCTAACCTTTACTTTGAAATTCGTCATAAAGGCAAGGCACTAAATCCAAGCTCTTGGCTAGACTAGGCAGGTTAATTTTAGATTTTCAGAAACTAAGTTGAAACTGAATCAGTTGTTGGTATTCTAGAAAAAACACAGCATTGTGTAGTGTGCGCTTAATAATAATGATGAAAAACGGATGTGACTTAGATGCTTTTGCGTCTGCTAATGCCTTGTATAATCTTTGTTTTATGCGGGCTAACTAGCCTTCAAGCAAAAGCAAAGTCAGACATAATTATAATATTAGATGACCTTGGGTACAGGCCGTCCGATGTCGCTGCTTTTTCTCTTCCTAAAGAAATTACCTTTTCTATACTTCCGCAAACGCCGCTGGCTTCTGAAATTGCGCTCCGCGCTGAGCAAGAAGGCAGGGCTGTTATGCTGCATATGCCTATGCAGGCGCAAAGTGGAAAGGACATGGGGCCCCTTGGGTTAACCACTGACATGTTCGCAGGTGCCATTACTTACAATTTGCGAAAGGCAATGAAGAGCGTGCCGAACGCGGTTGGTGTGAATAATCATATGGGAAGTGCGTTCACGGGGCAGCAAAAAGGAATGGAAGCGCTCTTAAAAGAGGTGAAGCGGCAAGGCTTATTTTTTGTGGATAGCCGAACCACGGTACTCACAAAAGGTGAAGAAATTGCGCAGCGGTTAGGTGTGCCTAGCGCAAGCAGACAGGTGTTTCTGGACCATAAGCTTGAGCCTGCATTCTTACTTAAGCAGTTCAACCACATGAAACGTATTGCTAAAAAGAATGGTCATGTTGTTGTGATTGGTCATCCCCACCCAGAAACCGTCGATTTCTTGAAAACTCATTTACCCTCACTTGAAAAAGAAGGTTTAACCCTTACCTCAGTAACCGACTATTTTTCGCATGCGCCAAAAGTGGCCAAGCAGTTTGGTAAAGAGCGCGATCAAACGGCTTCACTTAATAACGCCGATATGAAGGATAGCAAAGTAAGCATGACTGAAGAAAATGCCTTACCCAGCAGTGGGCTAATGCACAGCTCCGCAGAAAAAGGCGTTGCTGAGCGCTTAGGCACAGCGCCAAACGAATAGCTTTTTTGCCCCATTTTATACGTAGTTAGTTCATTTTCATCTCGTTAAGATCAAAATTTAATGTGGGAACGTTTCTCATTTCTGTGAGTCTGTTATAATATAACGTCTCTGGCGAATAGTTCGCGAATTCATTTTTTCACGGTGGTAATTAGGGTAATGACTCCAATTGACGAGAATCCAACAAAACTAGACAAACTTGGCATCTGGGTGTCGAGCTTGTGTGCGTTGCATTGCCTCGCGCTACCTGTTTTGGTGCCTCTGCTGCCGCTGATCGGTTCTAGCTTTTTTGCACAAGTGTGGTTTGAAAGAACGATATTAACTTTTTCGTTAATTGTAGGTGCGGTCGCCTTGGTTAGCGGTGCAATTCGCTATCATGGCAAATACTACCCGCTGGCACTGCTGTTTACGGGTGGCGCTATCTATTGGCACAAAGATATTTTTGGGCATCACTACGAACCCTTTACCATCGCGATAGGTGCAGCGCTAATTGTAGCCGGCCACTGGGTGAATATGCGATTGTGTAGACAATGTAAGTGCTGCAAGAATACGGTGTTTTCAGACCACCTTTCAACTGAATTTAAGTAGTCAACTAAGCTGCATTTCAAGAAAAGTATTCCAAAAAAACGAGCCTATGGCTCGTTTTTTTATAGTGTGAGTCTGTATCAGATACGTGTTCTACAGACTTTTCGCATTGAAAAAGTAGGGTTTAATGCGACAACACACTAAGCGCTACATCGGGCACGTTAGTGAATATGCCCGTCACTCCCCACTCTTTAAGCATAAGCATGTCTCTCGGCTCATCTACGGTATAAACGAATACGTCAAATCCGTCTTGCTGCGCCGTTTGCACAAACTGCTTATCAACGGCGTCTAATGCAATGTTTACGGAATAAGCGTTCAGAGCCCGGGCGCTCGCCGTACAGTCAAGCTCGTAGCTTGCAGATAAGGCGCCGATCTTCACTTCGGGCCACTTAAGCGCAATAGCTTGAAGCCAGTGATGGTTAAATGAAGAGATAAGTAGCTTGTCAGCATTAATACCGCTTTGCAGTACCGCCGCTTTAACGTCTTTAACCCAGCTGTCTACGTCGCGTAAGTGTTTTATCTCAATATTGCACCACTTGTCTTTTGGAACACAATTCAGTGTTTCGGTCAGGGTCGGTATGCGCTCTCCATCCCCAATGTCCATTTCTGTAAGGGATTGCCACGGTACGTCAAGTAAATAGCCGGATTCCCGTGCTCTGCGCGTAAGTGTTCTATCGTGAAAAACAATAATGCCGCTTTCGTGCTGATAGGTATCAAACTCAATGCCATCGGCACGTTGTTCGAAAGCCAGTTTAAATGCCTTTACTGTGTTTTCTGGGGCGGCTTTACTGGCACCTCGGTGAGCAAAAATGAGCATAGACATTTTTTCCTTAAAGATCACAACACGGCTTAATCATCTTTTGCATTATGCAACTTATGCGTGTTGAGTGTTTCATAAACTGATGCTGACGTAATAAGAATTCCACCTAACAACGCACTTAAACCAGGTTTTTCGTTAAGCAGAATAATAGCAAGGAAAACGCCATAAAGAGGCTGCATGCAGGCTATGAGCGAAAACGTTTTTGCCCTAAGGTGACGTAGGCTCGCAGCAATAAGTGCATGAGGAAGCGCAGTAAATACGGTACCTAAAAGCAATAGCATTAGCCAAGAACTGGTAGACGCTGAGGTTATTGCTGCACTGCCTACCGGCAACATTAGAATGCTGATAACCAAGGTCTGCCACGCCATGGCTTGCGCACCGCTGTAGTGCTTAAAGTGCTTACGATGAATAAGGTTTCTAAACGAATACAAGATGGCGGAAGCAATACCGATAAGAACGCCAAGGGTAATGTCATTTTCCAGTGATGTCTCTGGCACTATTAAATAAACGCCAACGACCACCGTAACGGTAGATACGATATCCTGCCAGACCAGCCTTACCCGCTCAAAGAAAGGCTCGATAAGTACCGTGATTACAGGAAAGGTAAAAAGGGCAATCATGCCAACAGACACCCCAGCATATTGCATGGCGGCAAAATAGGTGACCCAGTGCAGTGCCATCAACACGCCTAAACCGAGGGCAACGCCGTAGTCTTTTTTTGAATTCAGCTTTATTTTGTTCTTCGCCAATTTCAAAAAGGCAAACAACGCTATGCAGGCAAATACTGAACGAACAAGAGTGATATCACTGGCGCTAAGTGGTACAAGCCGAGAGAAAAGGGCTGTACCACCAAGTAAAATTACCGTGAAATGAAGTGAGATCAGGCTTTTTTTAACAGCATCCATAAATTAGCTGTCAGCGCCCTCTGACGAAGCCTCGTTCTTTTCGTCACTGGCTGTTTCATCGCTAACGTGCGTATCTTTAGCCGTAGCCTGTGCGGTTGATTTAAGCGCCATAGGCTCACCAAGGCGTGTAACCATACCAGGGGCGAGGTCTTCAAAATCAATCATGTCTTTTTCGAAACACACCACAATGGTCGAACCTAGCTTGAAGCGGCCTAGCTCAGCACCTTTTTCAAGGAAAACTGCTGCTTCACTGTCTTTTTCATATGACCAGTGCTGAACGTTTTTACCCGCAGGTGGCGTAACCGTGCCAGCCCAAACTGTCTCAATGCTTGCCACTATGGTAGCGCCCACAAGCACCATCGCCATTTTGCCCACAGGCGTGTCGAACAGTGCCACAACGCGTTCATTACGCGCAAACAGCCCCGGAATATTTTGTGCTGTAAGCGGATTTACTGAAAACAGTTCTCCCGGCACATACAACATGTCAGTCAGCGTGCCCTCAATAGGCATATGAATTCTGTGATAATCACGAGGGGCAAGGTAAATGGTAGCAAACTTACCATTTTTAAATGGCGCAGCTACATCAGGCTTGCCACCTAATAATGTAGTTAGGCTAAAGTCATGGCCTTTCGCCTGAAAAATACTGTCGCTATGGATATCGCCAAACTGACTTACCGTACCGTCAACAGCATGGATAAGTACGTCATCGTTTTCGTCAATGGTGCGGGCTTCAGGTTTAAGCGGGCGGGTGAAGAACTTATTAAAGCTTCTATAATGCTCTGGTTCCTCATGCAGCGCTTCTGACATATCAACATTGTATTGCTTAATAAACGCCTTGATGAAAAATGTCGTAACACTACCCATTTCTGCTTCTGCAAGTTTGCCTACAAGGCGTGAAAGCAGGTGCTTTGGTGTAACGTATTGTAAATTAACTTTAAGCCAATCTAACACAAAATATCTCCGTTTCTTTTATGCAAGCAATAACGCATTGCATAGATAGCGTTATTGTATCGTAAGTCGTGGTATTAAGAGCAACTTTAGGGTTATGAGTGCTTACACAAAAGCATAAGCACGTGGTTCACACCAAAAGAATAAATCGCCGACTAAGAGACAGCTATTACACGTAAGCAGTGCGTGTACTTCTTCGGTCGCTCCAACGGGTTTGGCGCTCCAATGAGGTTGAAACCCAGTGGCAGTTGTTATGCCCCGGGAGGCTGGCTGTGACTAGGGCGCTGCTCTTCCATGGTGGTTAAAATTCTATGGTAGCTGTCGAAGCGTTCTGCGCTAATTTTTCCTTCTTCTACAGCTTCTCTTAGTAAGCACCCCGGATCATTTAAGTGCTTGCAGTCTCTGAATTTGCAGCCGCCCAAATAATCTCTGAACTCAATAAAGCCCCATGTAATACGTTCGGTAGGAATGTGCCACAAGCCGAATTCACGTACTCCTGGGGAATCAATCAAATCACCGCCGGCTGGCAAGTGAAGCAATTTGGCCGCCGTCGTTGTATGTTGACCTAGTCCCGAGTTATCTGAAATATCGCCGGTTAATTCATCGGCGTCTGGCAGAACTTGGTTTATAAGGCTCGATTTACCTACGCCGGACTGCCCTACGAAAACGCTGATGTTATCGTTAAGGTATTCATTGAGTTTGCTAATGCCTTCACCGGTTTTGCAACTGGTGAAAAGCACTTTGTAGCCTAAGTTTTCGTACGTCTTAAGCTGCTCTGTGACGGTTGCGCGTTCCTCTTCACTGAGCAATTCTACTTTATTAAGGACAATCAGCGGCGTGATGCCTATGTCTTCACAGGCAACGAGATAACGGTCGATAATATTCAGTGAAAGGGTGGGTAAAATAGCGCTAACCACTATAATACGGTCGATATTCGCGGCGATAGGTTTAATACCGTCGTAATAATCTGGGCGAGTCAGGACAGAGTGCCTGTCTTTTACAATTTCAATAACCCCACTTACACCTGACTCAGCGTCATCCCCTTTACTGAAAAACACCTTGTCACCACACACTACAGAGTCTACCGTGCGGCGAATGTGGCAGCGAGATACTGCGCCGTTTGCGTCTTCAACATCGGCGTGTTTACCAAAGCGACCAATTACCGTACCGCTTTCTAGCGTGCTTTCATCAAGGTTCGCCGCGCCCTTTGACGCGTGCTTTTCACGCAAGCGCTTGCTTCTATTTGCTGCAACTTGTCGTTTCTGTCGTTGTGTAAGTTTTGGTTTTTTCGCCACGATTCTTTTCTAGTTTCACGTATACTATGTCAATAATACCGTTTGTAGGGCATGGTTGCCATGTCTGTAGCGCAAAGAGGAAAGTAATGAGTAAACACGACAGTAACCTTGTTTGGATAGACATGGAAATGACAGGGTTAGATCCTGAAACCTGTGTAGTAATGGAAATAGCGACCATTGTTACCGACGCACAGCTGAATATTTTGGCGGAAGGCCCTGTAATAGCGGTACATCAAAGTGATGACGTGTTAAACAATATGGACGAGTGGTGTACACGAGTTCACGGTGAAAGTGGATTAACTGCACGTTGCCGAGAAAGTAAAATAAGCGTTGAAGAAGCGTCAGCGCAAACTATTGCCTTTTTAGAGCAATGGGTAGATGCAGGCAAGTCACCGCTATGTGGAAACACCATAGGGCAAGACAGACGCTTCATGGTTAAGTACATGCCCGAGCTTGAAGCTTACTTCCACTATAGAAATATTGATGTAAGTACAATAAAAGAACTAACGCGCCGCTGGAAGCCTGAAATTTTAGACGGTTTCGAAAAGAAAGGCGTACACCTAGCGCTTGATGATATTCGCGAGTCTATTGAAGAAATGCGCTATTATCGTGAGAAAGTGTTTACGATTTAAGCATTCAAATATTGAGGTGCAAAAAAAGTAGAATTAAAGGTTGCGTTACCCCAAAATTTTTGTAAAATGCGCACCACTTCAAACGAAGTACCTCTTTTGTTGCGGGAATAGCTCAGTTGGTAGAGCACGACCTTGCCAAGGTCGGGGTCGCGAGTTCGAATCTCGTTTCCCGCTCCAAATTTAAATCTGAATCTAATCAGATATCAAAAGATGCACAGCATCGACTCTATGCGGGAATAGCTCAGTTGGTAGAGCACGACCTTGCCAAGGTCGGGGTCGCGAGTTCGAATCTCGTTTCCCGCTCCAAATTTTCAAACATCACGAAAATCTAAACATTAGCAGATGTATTGATGCGCCCGCTTAAAGGGCCCGCGACCGAGTGTCGGCCATTGCTTCACAACGAGAACAAATCTGTTTTCCGCTTCAAATTCACTTGCACCGAACGGTGTTCCTCTAAGCTCTCCTTTCCCACAATACCCTGCACTGATTCTGGGTATAAATTCGATTTCCTACGCACCAAATTCGTGCGGCTTTGATATGGCTATTTGTATATATGCATAACGTTATGATATTTAAGTTAAAAGTATTTATTTCATAAGTTCTCATAAAGTGCGACCGCCCCAATTTGTAACGTGCAGTGGGATTATTTGCACTTTAAATGAATAAATATCCTGTTTTGCTCTGGCTTTTGGCGTTTTTTATATTAGAATGCGCGCAAATTCCGGCACGTATTCTGCTGAGTCTTAGGCTCTAGGCCTTTTTAGTGGATAGCAAACAAAAATAATAAGAAGCTACCTAGAACGAGCCGGTACGCATATTTACCTAATTCACGCTAGAAACGCTTAATCAGAAGGACTCTGTTTTTCCTATGGAACGGGCTAGTGATTTTTAGTAATGCCCATTTTAAGAGAGAGAACATGCATAGTAAGAGTGCTCCTTTCCATATTTCCGCTGTAGCCGGCGCCGTGTTAGCCGCTTGCGCAAGCCCAAGCGTTTATGCCCAAACGGTTACAGTAGACGAAAAACAAATTGAAAAAGTAGAAGTAACCGCAACGCGCAGAAGCGGCACGCTACAAGAAGTGCCTATTAATATCTCAGCGCTAACATCTGACGTTTTAGACCAACAGAATATTGAAGATCTTGACGGAGTAGCGCGTTGGGTGCCTGGTCTTACTGTGACTGATCAAGGTGGACGAAACGACTCTCCGATTATCGTACGTGGTCTAAATACTAACTCATCAGGCCCCGGTTCAAATGGCGGCACGGTAGCCACCTACTTTGGTGATATTCCTCTTTTCCTGAATATGCGTCTTGTAGATGTAGATCGCGTTGAAGTTCTTATTGGCCCACAGGGTACGCTTTACGGGGCTGGAACTTTAGGCGGTGCTATTCGTTACCTTCCAAAGAAAGTCGATTTAGAGTTTATGTCTGGGGAAGTAACGGGTGACGTGTTCAGTATTAGCGAGAGCGACTCACTAGGCGGAGAAAGCAGTATTGTCTTTAACGCACCTATTATTGATGGTGAACTAGCGGTACGTGCGTCATTGAACTATTTCAACAACCCTGGCTTTCTTGACTACAACTATGTGGTAAAAGAGGGCGGTGTGTCACTGCCAGATCCAGACTGGTCTAACGAAGAAGAGGTGAATAGTAACCTACGTCGAGTTGAAGATGCCAATGGTGAAGATACGCTAACAGGCCGTATTGCAGTGCGCTGGGCGCCGAACGACTGGTTTGACAGCACATTGACTTACTTTTACCAAAAGCAAGACGTTGAAGGTCGCTCTATCACACATTACGACGCGCTTTCGGACGAAAATCCTTTAAGCGATGTTATCGGCAAGTACGAGTCAGCCTATCGCTATGAAGAGCCGCGTGAAAAAGAAGACGAGTTATTAAGCTTAGAAATAAGTGCCGACTTGGGCTTTGCAGAATTAGTATCTGCAACCGGTCTATCAAACTTCGATGCTAACGGCCAACGTGACCAAACCGATCTTCTAATTCGTTTAGACTACAGCTATGAAGAATTTCCAGCGTTCTCTGCTTACACGGAAGAAGTGGAAGAACGGGAAGTGTTCACGCAAGAACTGCGCTTAGTTTCTCAAACCAGTGGGCCTTTATCATGGATCATTGGCGGCTTTTATTACGACTTAGACAGTGAAGGCAGCAGTAAAGAATTTACTCCTAACTTCGATGTTTATGCCATTGACGTGTGGGGTGTAGACGGTAACTATCGTCCAGATGCACTTGAATACTTCTCAGTTGACGAAAGTGAGGTTACTGAAAAAGCATTATTCGGAGAACTTACTTACGAACTAACAAGCGACTGGGACGTTACCTTAGGTTTGCGCGCGTACCAATATGATGTCTATTCGCGTTCGGCTGTAGATTTACCGCTGTATAACTCTGTATTTGAAGGCAGAGCGTCTGATTCTATCGTACTAGATTACGGTGAGACAGAAGCTGACGATAGCGGCACGTTATTCAAATTCAACACTAGCTATCAGTTTACGAACAGCACAATGGGTTATTTGACCATCAGTGAAGGCTTCAGAATTGGTGGCGCGAATAGCGTTGGAGCTTGCCCAGATAATGTCGATGATCTGAATAACCAAATTGTTTGTGCTACGCCTGAAGAACAGCTCTTTGAGGCAGACACCACCACTAACTACGAGTTAGGCGTTAAAACCAGTTTCTTTAGAAACAAACTTCAGCTTAATACGGCGCTATTCTATGTTGACTGGCAAGACCCTCAGGTATCAGGTGCTACCATTAATGGCCAGCAGCCGATTATCGTTAATGCTGAAGGTGCGGAGTCGAAGGGGGCCGAATTCTCGGTTCGCGGCATTATTGGCGACAATATCACGACTTATGCAACGTATGCCTATACACAGGCAGAGTTAACTGCAGACGCACCATTCTTATTTGGTGTGTTCGATGAGCAAGGCACTGAGCTTCAAGACTTTTACGATGGTAAAGATGGTGACCGTTTACCGGGAACAGCAGAGCATCAGTTCTCATTCGGTATCACATACAGCCAAGAAGTATTTGACGATAAAATGTTGAATGTGAATTACGGTATCACTGCGCAAAGCGATGTGTATACCACTGTTGGCCTTCGTCAAGACGGTGAGGCGCTCCCTGGCTATGCGGTAAGTAATTTGAATGCGACGATTTCAGATGAAGATTGGTCGGTTACCCTATACATCGATAACTTATTCGATAAGTATGCGTTTACTTCAACTCGTCGTAACGTAGGCGATATTGGTTTAGGTCAGTTTAACGACACCCTAGAGCCAAATGGCATCGAGTTGCAGCGAAACTATGGCCATTATGTGCTAACACCGCGTACTGTGGGATTGATGTTTAAGTATCAATTCGGCATGTAGTATAGTTATCGCTATACGATACAATAAAAAGGCGCTTACGCTTAACGTGTAAGCGCCTTTTTCGTATTAAAACGGTTTTGAAAAAAGATAAAAATGAATACAAGTAACACTCGCTTAGACGACGCCGTAAGGTTTTTATCACAACGTGATTATCAGCAAGCGCACCGCTGTTGTGTAGAAGTGATTCAACAATTCGGGCCGCATGCTCACGCCTATTTTTTACTTGGCATTATTCATATTGAAATCGGACAGATAGAAAAGGCGATTGCCTTGTTAACTAAGTCTAACGAAATAGAAAACCGTTCAATTACCTTTGCCTATCTAGCCAAATGCTTTGCGTTAAAAGGCGACATGCAGCAAGCGCTAGACTGTGTGGCTCGTGCGCCGGTAGAGAGCCTTAGCCGTGCTCTCGACTTAGATACGGTTGGCGTTTCATTATCGAGAGTAGGCCTACATGAGGATGCTATCGCCTATTTTGAAAAGGCCCTTGCTTTGGCGCCATCAAATCCGCAATACCACTACAACTATGCAGTTAGCTGCAAGTTTGCGGGAAAATTTGAGCTGGCAAGAAAGCATTTTGAACAAGCCATCGATAGCGAGCCTAATTTCTTTCAGGCGCATTTTGCCTTGTCTGATCTCGGCGGCATTTCGCCTGAAAATAATCATTTAGCGCGACTTAAGCCTTTAGTGGAAAAAGTAAAGGCAAACCCCGATGCACGTCTTCATATAGGGCATGCTCTCGCGAAAGAGTACGAAGCACTAGGTGATTACACTCGTGCTTTTGAATCCCTGCAGCACGCGAAAGCGCCCCAGAAGGCACGTAGCGAAAATACGCTGAAAGATTATCAGGCAATATTTAATACTCTTCATGCTAATTTACAACCACAGGTACGCTCGAACTCTTTTTCCACTAATGTTTCTCAAAGCGACGCCCCCATTTTTGTAGTGGGTATGCCGCGCAGTGGCACAACACTGGTTGAGCGTATTTTAAGTCATCATTCGTTAGTTGCCTCTGGAGGAGAGCTACAAGACTTTGGCGTTGCTGTTAAACAGGTAACCCAAACTAGCAGCCAACTAGTGCTTGATACGCCTACCATTGAAAGTGCATATCAGAGTGACTTGGCCAAAATTGGAGAGCTTTATCTTCAGCGTACGGCTTTCTTGCGACAAGAGGCAAAGCACTTAGTCGACAAACTGCCATTCAATTTTTTCTATATCGACCTAATTCGACAGGCACTACCTAATGCAAAAATTGTTTGTTTGCTGCGTAATCCAATGGATACCTGCGTAGGTAACTTCAGACAGTTGTTTTCTATCCACAGCCCTTACTACGCTTACGCTTACGACCTTGAGGTGATTGGACAGCTTTATCAAAGCTTCGAACAGTGGGTGAGGAAATTTGCTGATACATATCCGAATGCTATTCGCCTGCAATCATACGAGCAACTTGCTCAGAATCCGCAAGCTGAAGTCAAAGATCTATTGGCATTCTGTAACTTGCCTTGGGAAGCGCAATGTCTACAAGTTGAAAACAATACGCTCCCTGTTTCGACCGCCAGTAAAGTGCAGGTTCGAGAGCCAATAAATACCCGTTCAATAGGTCGCTGGAAACGCTACGAGTTGCAAACCGAAGCCTTGCAGAAGTCGTTGGGTATTATTTAATGGAAAAATCGTAGATTCGTTTGCAACCTTTAAACGTAACGATTATGTTAACGCTATACTTACTGGTCTAACCAGATTGCATGAGAGCCGAATTATCAGCACCGCTTTTCTGCAATAGCACTTTCTAGAAAATGAGCGTGAACAACTATGTCAAAGAATTACGTACTAAATACATATAACAAATTTATGAAGCTGCCCTTTGGAAAGAAGCTATTTAGCTGGTACTCAGCGCGCAGGGCACCTTATTTTTCTACCGTTTCACCACTTATCTCAGACATTAAACCAAACTACTGTGAAGTGCTTATTAGTAAACGTAAAGCGGTAGAAAATCACATTGGAACGGTTCACGTTATTGCTATTTGCAATGGTCTGGAAATGGCCATGGGGTTCATGTGTGAAGCATCCATACCTAAAAACCTTAGGTGGATCCCAAAAGGTATGGAAGTAAAGTATCCGGCGAAAGCAGACTCAGATATTCGTTGTGTAGCAGAAGTGCCAGCTGACGCATGGAAGCCAGGTGATTTACCTATTTCTGTTAAGGCGTATAACGCTGAAGGCACCGTGGTCGTCGACGGAACTATTACGGTTTGGGTAAGTGAAAAACGCTGATATCCCACTTATATTAAAAGGCCGCGCTTGCGGCCTTTTTTATGCTCTTTAAAAACATTCAATATTAAGTTTTTACTACAGCTACTTTTCTGTTTGACAGAAAATAAAAATCCGACTAAGAATAACCTTGAAAGCGATTAAGGCGCTATATCGGTAGTCTATTTCATTCAACAGTTGGTGTTGCAATTTTGTCTGTGTTTACAACGCAGGTATTAGCGGTGGAAGAGGTTAAGATGTCTGTAATCACAAAAGAGCAAGTCGCAAGAAAACCCTTTATAGATAAGAAAAATTACCCGTACGGCTTTGCCCGTTCAGGTGATTTTTCAATTAATGAAAGTAAGCTTCTTCAGGCTCATGGTAGTTTGTTCGCTGCACTAGTGGACGGGAAAATTACGCCAGAGAATGATGAAGAACAAGCCTATTTGGAATCGGCTCTTGGTCATCGTGACCCTGCAACACCGCAAGAGAAAGCGTGGTTGAAATACCAAGCCAGAATAAACCGTCCAAAAACAGCAAGTATTTATGGCTCTAAGCGTGCTGCTGAACAAGATGTTGACGATGACGACGATATGAGCGATAACAGTGATCTTGATATCGACCTCGATGATTAAGCTTATGCCTTTATGCATCTAAAACGTGTAAAGGCGCCTCTCTTAAAGCAATCATGATTATTGTTTGCATTGTTAATGCTGTGTAAATAAATATCCTATTTTCTTTCAAAATTACACTTAAGTCGAAATATTTATCCTAATTATTGCGAATATTGGGATATATATCTCACTTTTACGCAATTTGGTGTTTTATCTTCCTATTACCTTAGATATAGTCGGGGCATCGTCAACGTACGCTGACAAACCCCCCAACCCATTACAGGAGAAAGCACTGTGAAAATGATGTCGGGCGCAGCCATGGTGGTTGAAGCGCTAAAAGATGTAGGAGTGACACACGTGTTCGGTTACCCAGGTGGTGCCGTATTAGACATTTATGATGCGTTATTTGCGCAAGATGATGTCAAACACGTCCTCGTACGTCATGAACAGGCAGCCGCCCACATGGCGGATGGTTATGCACGTTCAACTGGCAAAACCGGCACAGTGCTCGTCACATCAGGTCCAGGCGCTACGAATACTATTACAGGTATTGCTACTGCATATATGGACTCTATTCCGATGGTTATTTTATCGGGACAGGTGCCGTCGAAGCATATTGGTGAAGACGCATTCCAAGAAACTGACATGGTGGGGTGCTCACGCCCTATCGTTAAGCACAGCTTTTTGGTAAAGCGCGCGGTTGATATCCCAGAAGCGATTGCTAAAGCTTATTATATTGCCAACACAGGTCGTCCTGGCCCGGTGGTAGTAGATTTGCCAAAAGATATTGTGAACGTAGCAGAAGAACACCCGTACGTGTTCCCAACTGACGTGACCATGCGTTCTTACAACCCAACTGAAAAAGGCCATCCTAAACAGGTCAAAAAGGCAGTTGAGTCGCTACTTAAAGCAGAACGTCCCGTACTGTATGTAGGTGGTGGAGCTGTAGCTTGCGATGCGTCTGCAAAGGTTATTGAGTTAGCCGAGAAGCTTAATGCACCGGTAACTTGTACGCTAATGGGCCTTGGTGCTATGCCGGGTACACACAAGCAATTTATCGGCATGCTAGGTATGCACGGTACGCTTGAAGCGAACAAGACTATGCATAATGCCGACTGCATCATTGCACTAGGTGCACGTTTTGATGACCGTGTTACTAATAACGTTGATAAGTTCTGCCCACATGCGGATATTATTCACGTTGATATTGACCCAGCATCGATTTCTAAAACCGTAAATGCGCATATTCCTGTGGTAGGTTCGGTAGATAAAGTACTTGATCAAATCTTAAGTCAGGTAAATAAGAAAGACTTATCAGGTCAAAGCGAAAAGCTGGCTGATTGGTGGCAACAAATTGAAACCTGGCGCGCTCGTCAGTGCTTAAACTACGCACAGGGCGAAGAGGTAATTAAGCCTCAGCGCGTTATCGAAGCCTTGTACAAACACACAGACGGTAAAGCCTACGTAAGTTCTGACGTAGGTCAGCACCAAATGTTTGCTGCGCTTTATTACCCTTATGATAAACCGCGTCAGTGGATCAACTCAGGTGGTCTTGGCACCATGGGCTTTGGTTTACCGGCTGCAATGGGTGTGCAGTTTGCGCACCCAGGTTCAACCTCTGTGGTAGTAACGGGTGACGGCAGTATTCAAATGAATATTCAAGAGCTATCTACTTGTTTGCAGTACAACCTGCCTATCAAGATTATCTCATTGAATAACCGTGCCCTAGGTATGGTTCGTCAGTGGCAGGATATGATTTATAAAGGACGTCACTCACACTCTTACATGGATTCAATGCCTGACTTTGTGAAGTTGGCAGAAGCTTACGGGCATGTGGGCATTAAAGTAGACAAGCTTGACGAGCTAGACGCAGCAATGGAGAAATGTTTCAGTTACACAGATCGCTTAGTGTTTATGGACATAGCAGTAGACCAAAACGAACACGTATATCCAATGCAAATTAAGTTTGGCGCAATGGATGACATGCGCTTAAGCAAGACGGAGCGAACCTGATGAAACGTATTATCTCTGTATTAATGGAAAACGCCCCTGGCGCACTATCTCGTATCGTTGGTGTATTCTCACAACGTGGTTACAACGTCGACTCGCTGTGTGTGGCACCAACCGACGACGCGAGCCTTTCGCGTCTAACGATTATCACGCACGGCGACGACAAAGTCATAGAGCAAATTACCAAGCAAGTGAATAAGCTTATTGATGTGCTCAAAGTAGTAGACTTGACTGAAGGCGCGCACATTGAACGCGAACTTATGCTGATTAAAGTCGCGACTCGCACTGAGTCGGTACGTGCTGAAGTGAAGCGGAACTCTGATATCTTCCGTGCGCGTATTGTGGATGTGAACGTAAACAACTACACCATTGAAATTACGGGCACCACAGATAAGCTAGATGCATTTGCCACGACTATGGGGCAGTGTGCTGAAATTATCGAATCATCGCGCACCGGTGTGTGTGGGCTTGCTCGAGGTGATAGGGCGCTTCGTCCTTAAATTGAGTTGCGTAAACATCGACTCAATACTTCACAGTTAATAAACGAAAAAGGGCGCTTGCGCCCTTTTTCTTGTTAAGGAGCAACGTAGTGCGATGCAAAGTTTGTCGTGTAGGTTTAGTTATTCAAACGTGCCTTTGACCAAAGCCCTGCCATGCTGAACCAGCTGCCTGCCTTTAGCGATAACGTGAACAATATCCAGTGTTTCCCTCTCGCACAGCACAATGTCAGCGTCACATCCAACATCGATTTTCCCCTTGCGATGCAGCTTAAGTCTCTTGGCGGGGGTGCTACTGACAACCGAAATGGCGTTCTCTAGTGATACATTGTGTTTTAATACCAGAGCTTTAAATGCGTCAAATAAACTTCCTACTTTACCCACTTCTAAGCCCACAAGCTGGCCATTATCATCGAATACTGGAAGGCTAGCGTTTCCATCTGAGCTCATGCTTAAACAGCTTGCAGGTACACCCTTATCTAGGCAATAGGCAACGGCCTCTGCAGCGGGTATTTCGCCCTCTTCAATAAATTGCTCGTTGGTGCTGGTGGTCATATCAATAACACCGCCTTTCTGTGTCCAAGCGATTCCTGCATCTAACAAACTTAGGTTTCTATTGATGTGAGTTGGATAGAACTGGCTTGCCGGAATATCTGTACTATCAACAACGTCATGCAAAACAGAAAGTTGGCGCTCTCCGTCGCCAGTGTGAATGTAAACAATACCTGCTTTGCCAGAAATCATGCCGCCAGTTCGTGCTTGTGCTGCAACCTCTGCAAGCGCCTGGACAGTCGGCTCGGCAGCTCTATGATCGGCAATTGCGACTTCTCCGACCCCGATCATACAGTCGATTAGCACAACGTCATCAGTAACGTTGCCTGTAATGGTGCGAGCCGGAAGGTGGTAGGAGCCAGTGTAACAATACGCACTGATCCCCTCAATGTTTAGGCCTTTTGTCTTAGCCACTAAATCAGGAAGTGTTCGCGTAGTTGCATCGGTACCTAATGCACCAATGACGGTTGTTACGCCATGTAAACTTGCGTCAGTCAGCGACATTTGAGGCGTACGTGTGTGAAAGCCACCCTCGCCACCGCCACCAGAAATATGCACCAGACTGTCAACAAGGCCTGGCAGCGCAATCAAATTACTGCCGTCGATAATGTTTAAAGAAGGTGAATGCATCGAAATGATGGGGGCAGTATGTGCAACTGCATTATTGGCGATAAGAATGTCGACTGTGCCTTGTGGCGAAGGCGAGTAACACTCTACATTTTTGATAAGCGTTAGCATTTAAGAAAAACCTATGAGAACGGCGGTGATAACAGTGAGCGACGCAAGTGTGAAAAGGCCGGCGCAAAACTTTGCAATAAATTTTACCCATGTTGTCCAACTTACGCCAGCCACACCTAAACAGCCTATCAGCGAAGCAGAAGTTGGAATAATTAAGTTAGTTAGGCCATCGCCTAGCTGAAAGGCTAGTACCGCAACTTGGCGAGTCACGCCCACAAGATCTGATAGCGGCGCCATTAGAGGCATAGTGATTGCAGCCTGTCCTGATCCAGAGGCAATAAAAAAATTGAAGATGCTTTGAAACAACAGCATGAGCCAAGCGCTCATTACAGAACCGGTTTGCGCTAATGTATTACCAGTGTGATGCAGCAAGGTGTTTAGCACAGAAGGTGAAGTCACCTCGTCACCGCCAAGCACTAAAACAATGCCTTTGGCCATACCTACAATGAGGGCGGCAGGCAGCAGCGATTGTGCACCGCTAACAAACGCCGCACTGATATCGTTCATGCGCATTCGGCCACCAACCCATGCAATGGCACCAATCAGAATTCCCATACAAAAAAACTGTGAGGCAATTTGAGGAATATAGTAAGCATGAACAATTACTCCCCACATTACCCAGTAAATACAAGCAAAAAAGGCGACCAGAATAAGTTTGTCGGTAACGGAAAAATGCTGCTCAGTGAGCTCATTTGTTGATGCGGTAGATGACGTGAACTCTAAAGAAGACGTCTGTTTGCTTACTGAAGCTGCATCGTTAAATGCTTGGTTACTATTTTTTAGCTGCTTTGCATAACGTAAAGTGAAGATTAAGCCAAAAACGGTAAACATAGCCCATATGGCCATGCGAAAATATTGGCCCGACATTAACGGCACATCAGCAATGCCTTGTGCTATAGCAACAGAGAAAGGGTTCATCCAGCTTGTAGCAAAGCCGATTTGCGTAGCCACATAAGTGACAAGCACCGCCATGATGCCGTTATAGCCCATGGCTGTCATTAGCGGCACTAGCACAATACAAAATGCAATGGCTTCCTCACCCATTCCAAATATCGCCCCACCTAATGAGAACAGCAAAAATAAAGCAGGGAGCAAGAGATTATCGGCGTGTTGGTAGCGTTTTATCAACGCCATAATACCGTTGTTGATGGCGCCTGTTTGCATCACTATGCCGAAGGCACCGCCAACGATAAGAATAAAAGCGATAACGCCGACTGCAGCGCCCCATTTGTCGCCCGAGACCATGCCATCAAAGGCATAATTAGCTATTCCCGTTTTGTTGCCTGTGCCATCGAATAACATAAAGCCATGGCTTTCTTCTGCATATCTGAAGCTATCGGCATCGAGCACGGTTTTAATGTTGCCGTCTGATGTGGTGATATTTTTTGTGTCAAAGGTACCAGCAGGAACAAGCCAAGACACTAGCCCTGCAAGCAGTATTACAAAGAATAAAATTACGAATGCATCAGGCATTCGCGATGTTGAAGGTGAATGTTGCAACCTTACCTCCGAAAGTGAAGAGGGCTTAACGCCCTCTGTTATCACTTAGTGAAAATAGTAACTAAACGCAAGTGTGTAGCGCGTACCAAATGGGTCATGGTTAAAGGCATCAAAACCTCTACCTGAGCCATAAGCCGTAGGGGCATCTCGGTCAAATACGTTGTCAACAGTAAGGCGCAAGTCAGCATTCTCAAAGTAATAGCCAGCGCTGAGTGTTACGGTAGTCCAGCTGCTTACATCGCGGGTATCATCTTCATCTTCAATGGCGCCCAACTCGATTAACTCATCGATTTCTCTGCTGCGTAAACGAATGATATCGTCGTCATAGCTGCCAGTATAGAAAACGTAAGCACCTACGTACCAATCCTCTTGAACATAGAAAAGTTCAGCTGTAGCAACAGTTTCAGGATAAAGGAAAGTGCCCGCTAATGACTCAATTTCATCAGAGCCAGGTCTATTGCGATCGTAGGTCAGGTAGTGAGTACCAGAAAATCCTAGCTCCAACGTGCCACTATTTAACTGAAAGTCATGGTCTACGTCCCAGTCGATACCTTCGAGTTCTTGAGTGCCCGTATTATCAAGCAATAAAATATGATCTCTAAACAGCGGTAACTCATCAAAACGCGGGTCGTCAAATTCAACCCAAGCGTTAAGAATTTCAGTTAAGTTAGCGCCCTCATCTTCAATGGTATTTCCTGCGCTATCGGTAACTAAACACAGGTCTTTCAAGTAAGAAATGCCAACCTCTCCCTCATCCAATACACCGCAATGGCGAAGTGAAGCATCGGTAATGGCACGGTCTAGAACCCCCGTCATGTTGGTATCAACAATGTCTTCGTGATCGAAGGTCCAGTAATCAACCGTAATCGTGGTGTTGTCAGTTGGGCTATAGGCAAAGCCAAATGAGTACGTTTCAGACTCTTCAGCGCGCAGCGCTGGGTTACCAAGTTCAAGAACGTTATTGCCGCGAACGCTACCTTGCCCCTCGCAATACAAATCTGCAACGGCGTCGTTCGCTGAACAGTCGAAAGATGCGCGAGTCGTTCGCAGCTGCACGCCTGCTTGAGTCAAAGAAGGCGCACGGAACGCTGTAGACCACGAGCCGCGAAGTACTAAGTCATCAATAGGGCGGTAGGTGAAGCCCACTTTTGGATTAAACGTGCTGCCAAAATCATTGTAGTCGTCAAAACGACCCGCAAGACTAATATCTAACTGATCGGTAATAGGAACAAAGAGTTCAGTAAAGACGCCCATCTGATTTCTGTCTGCCGCTGAGGCACTTGAACCGAATCCAAAAACATCGACAAGAAAGCTATTTTCCGCTCTCGCTTGTGAGTCTAAAGACGGCAAGTCAGTGATTTCTTCCCGTCTGAATTCAACCCCAGCTGCTAGCAAGACAGCATTGCCATTCCACTGCGCTATTTCACCGTTAATTTTGGCATCTAGGCCGAACATTTCGCTGGTTCCATCACGAGTGGGGCGTGCTTGTGTTAGGCCCAAGATAGCGTCGTTTTGCGCATCGCCTACTAGAAAAGGGTTATAGGCAGATAACAGTGCGCCGCTGCCACAGCTTAAAATATCGTTTGTGCTGTCATACTGCGCAATCTCAACCGTATCACAGAGCTCTCCGTGAACGGCGGCTGTATATAGATAGCGGTTGTAGATACCTTGTGTTGCAACCTGTTCAGACTCACTGCGAGAATAAAGGGCACCAGCTTCCCATTCCCACTCACCAAAGTACCCCTGTAAAGACGAAACTAGGCGAATGGCGTCAGTTTCTATTTCGACGGTACGTGGGGATACAAATCGAGCATCGTATTGAAGACCTTCAAGTTCACGACCTGCAACAGTATCAAAGGAGCCTATGAACAAGTTGTCAATAATTGCGTTACGCGCGTCGTCCTCAAGTACGTTAAGAGCATCTAGTTCTATCCATGCTCCTTCTTCATCGTTTACCTGATTAATCGGTGATGGTGTAGAGAACGACGTTGATTTGGTATGCGAGGCAAGAAGATCTGTCCGCCACGTAATGTCGTTACCTTGATAGGTATAGGTGAAGCCTCCTGACAAGGTTTCTAGCGGCGTTTCGAAATAGTCATCTTCATTGGCATAATAGGCACAAACTTCCTCATCGAGCTCCGTTATTGTAAGCTCATCAGGACAGTTAGGTGCAGGCATTTCATAGCGGTCTAGTGTGCTATCAAAGTAAATGTTGGGCTGCCCTTTAGAAAGATATGAGTAACTACTTTCCAAAATAGGATCGCGTGTTTGCGAAAAGTCGGTTGCCCTTATCGCTTTTCTATCGAAGTAGTCAAAAAACGCCGTTAAATTACTGCCGTTATCAAAATTTTTACCCCACAGCATTTTAACATTGAAGGCACCATGGTCGTTGCCGTTGGTGGTGTTCTCGTAATTAGTTTGAAGCTCTAAGCCTTCATAATCGTTTTTGAGAATATAATTAATAACACCTGCAACGGCGTCCGCACCATAAATCGCCGATGCACCCGTTGCTAGCACCTCTACGCGCTCTACTGCAGAGGCAGGAATGCTATTGATATCAACAAAATTTTCAGTGCCAGAAGCGAATGAGCTTGCTGCAATTCTGCGTCCGTTCACAAGCGTTAATGTTGAAGAGGGCCCAATGCCTCGAAGTGACGCTGCCGCTTGACCGGGTGGTGTAGAGGTAGACGTCGCCCCACTTTGGGTGGTGTCAAATGTACCAACGCCTCCACGGGTTTGCGTCACCGTGCGCATTAGCTCTGAAATGGTAGATGCGCCTGTGCGTGCAATATCTTCTGAAGTTAGAATAGTTAGCGGCTGCGCACCTTCCATATCCGCACCGCGTATATTACTGCCGGTGACCTGAATGCGCTCTACAACTTCTTCTTCGCTCGTTTCTTGTGCTGATACAGATTGCGCAAACACAGCGCCAGATATACAAAGCGATAGGTAGCTTAGCGTGCCAACAGACACACCTAATTTGTGAACTAACGTCGATTTTTTCATTATTGTGATCCCCATAACGCGCACGGTCTAATGCCGCTTTTTGCGCGATTCAACACTTGTTTAGATAAAAATTTGCTGCAAGGCGCAGCGTGACCGCTTCAATGAATTGAAGGGCGCAGGAGCTACTCGTCGAACCACTCCGACAAGTAAAAGTTTTGATAGCGATAGTTGCCTAGGTTGGCAGCTTTCTTAAGCATTTATAAAAACCAGTGTTGTGACGAATTATGCACTTCGTCTGAATCAAATACTGTTATACGGCGTGAACTTTACCGTTGACATTAATAATTAGTTAACACTACGGTGAATAAAAGTCAATCAATTAAATGTTCCGTTGGTTTTAATGAAAGTTATTTTTTTGCGCGCAAATTTTTACTGTTTTAAGGCTAGATTAAAAGCACCGCTTCTATCGCTTTTTTATATTTATCTTTCTGTATTTTCTATGTTTTGTTTTGGGTCTTCAAACCTTGTTTTGGCTGGAGGAGCACTAAAAACATGTTCAAGTATGTCAAAACAAAACTGCACATCACCGTCGACGTTTTTGTCGGGGAAAGCGGAAATTTTGTACGAAATAAATCAGCAGTCACTACTTAGATATCAAAATTTGGCGAACAAATACTCACAAAACAATGATTTTTTATATTCAAAATTAGTGAATGTATATTCATCTGGGGGTGAGCGGTTATATTCAAAAAATGCGCTGCTAGACGCCCTCAATGATGCCGGGTTATCAAACAGCGATATTCAATTCCTTTCTGATACTGACTACTTCATTTTGTTGGACTCCCTAGAAGCGCAGCAAACTGATGAGCTAGGCAATCGATTGCAAGAGCAAGTATCGTTAGCAAATACGAAAGCTAGGGCGTCAGTTGATATCTATACCGCATTTATTGAAGCTGCACATGCGAAACGACAGGCTAAAATTGCGGAAAAGGTGAACGCCGACACATCCGTTCGAACGACTATCGGCATTGTAACGGCATCGTCTCGAGACCCATTTGAAGCGGTAGACTTTTACGAGGGCGTTTTTCAACAATTTGACGTAGATGTAATTTGGATCCCATTAACTCCCGCTTTTCAACAGGCCGTTTACGTTGAAAGTTTTAAAGGCCAAGGCTGTAACAAGTTAGCATTTTTTAGAGCTCAGCATTCGCTGTTTGACAAACAGAGGTTATACCCTGAGCGTACGAGCAAACAGCGCTCATGGTGTGAAGACAACCAGTTGGCCATAAATACATTATCTAGTCTCGATGGCTTATTTTTCAACGGCGGAGACCAAAGTAAAACCCTTGCTGCGCTAAGTACTCCAACAGGAAAACCCAGCGACTTTCTTATTGAACTACGTGATCTCTGGCGAGACGATCAGCTAGTAGTAGGGGGGACCAGTGCAGGAACAGCAGTACAGGCTGGTGGATACAACAATCATCGACCTGTTCCCATGTTAACAAGTGGAAATTCGATGGGCGTCTTATCCGGTGGTGTGTATGGCGTTGATCCCACATCACAACGCTGTGAGGACAGCGCTCAATGTGAAAATCAACTAACAGATGGCGCAATGACTATCAACCCTGCCGGCGGTTTAGGGCTTTTCAATTTTGGCTTACTTGATACTCACTTTTCAGAACGTGATCGCGAAGTCCGTCTGATCGCTGCCACAGCATCAAGCGGCCAATCGTTTGGCTTCGGTGTCGATGAAACTACGGCGTTGATGGTCGACGCAAAAGCCCCCTTTGAAAACGTGTCTTTCACTGTATTGGGCGAAGGCGGGGTGTTTATTGTAGATATGAGCAAAGGTAAAGAAGATATCACTCATTCTCGCATTGGCTCCAAACGCATAATTGCAGGTGAGGCGAGTTACTTACCAGCTAAGACTTCCGGACAAATAACATCGGGTGAGCTGAAACTCACAATTGAATCATCGGAAAAGCCTGCTTCTTTCAAACGCAACGAGCAGGGAAAGTGGCGACAGAAATCGGGTGACCTTTGTCGTTCTAAAGGCATGATTCGCTGGCAAAATGGTGGGAATATACACGTGTTGCAGCCTTCAGAAGCCTCGCGCTTTCACAAACTGCGTTATTGTGCTTATAGCAAGGTTCCGTTTGTAATTTACGATTAGGTTGTGTTTAAGTATCGCGCCCATAATAGGCTTCTACGCGCAGGGCTACGCCGTATGAGGTTTTAAAATCCTCTTCACGTAGCCATAAAACGAAAGGCTCTACCTCAAAGAATAGCCAATCGCGCAGCATGTTGTTACGCCACCTAAACCCGCCATAGACTTCTTCTACGCGAAAGTTGGGTTGGCTAAGCCCTTCCACCATAAAGTGAGGAATAACGGCGTTATGTTGATCTACCGAAAACAAATGGTGGACCTCGTGACGCCATAGCCAGTCGTTGGTATCGTCGCGGTAGTAGTAGCGATTATTTTGTCGAACCAGGTGCTTTTTATTGATTTCGTATTGAAAAGCGACGCCCACCTCCGCACCCAAACGGTCACGGGTGTAATAGTAAAGTTCGGCGTCGTATAGCATGGCCCATTGTTTTGAAAAGGCAAAAGCATCTCTGTATCGGGTCATCGCATATAGCTGGTCGCGGCGACCAGCACCAATTCTAAATGAGTAGTGAGAGTCTTGCTCAGGACGAAAGCGAAGCGCAATGGTCGTTCGATCGCGGTTGTTATTGCCGGTATCCCTCGCGGCTCGTATTGTGTTGTTCTGTGTCTCGTCTTCGTTATCACTTAATAGTAAATCAACGCGTTCTTTTAAAGCCGGTAGGCGAACTCTTACCCTGAAGCGCAAATCCGTATCCGAGAGCATGCCACTTCTTGGCTCCCAGGCAAGTTGAACACGACCTTCGGCTCTAGCTTCCTTCTGTCCTGAAGCCCCTATTTCATCTGAACTTTCAAACAAACCATCAAGCTGTTTTACGGTGAAGTCCATGGTGTCGGTGAAGCTACGCTGCCAAATATCAAACCATTGCTCATTAGGTATTGAAGGAGGCAAGGAGTGTGTACTTTCTTGTGTCGAAGTAGCGCTGTTAGTAAGCGTATTTTCTGGTCGAGCAATATCCCGATAGGTTATACCTACACTGGTCGCATTTACGGGGGAGTTCAACGTGTCAGCAGCTGAGTCAGGTGCAACAGGTAAAGCGAGCAATAAATGGCAATAGACCACAGTAAGGCATAGCATTGCTCACTAACTCCTTGTAAAAATTAGCATAGTTGAATGTTTCGACCATTCGCATTGGGGATATATAGAGCATGGATTGTCCCAACCAAAACGTCAATCTTTATTCATTGAAGTAAATATTCAGGTGAAAGCATCAGCAGGCAATGGCATACTGTGCTAATCGATGTAAGGGAGATTATTTTTATGGGTGGTATTAGTATTTGGCAGTTGCTGATCATACTAGTTATTGTGGTGCTTTTATTTGGTACGAAGCGCCTTAAAGGTATAGGTACTGATTTAGGCGGCGCAATCAAAGGCTTCAAAAAAGCAGTCAGCGAAGAAGAGAAAGACGCAGACTTCGAACAAAAGAAGCAAGTTGAAGAAAAGTCAGCAGCAGAGCCTGTTTCAACTAAGACGCAGAGCGACGTTAAAGAAAAATCCTAATGTTCGATATCGGCTTTTGGGAGCTATTGGTTATCGGTGTACTGGCACTGCTTATTTTAGGGCCAGAAAGACTGCCGGGTGCCATGCGCTCAACTATAAATACAATTCGTAGCGTGCGTAATGTAGCAACGGGCTTTAAGCAAGAAGTTGAGCATCAGTTGCGTGTGCACGAATTGCATGAAAATTTGAAAAAAGCAGAGCAGCAAGGGCTTAAAGATCTTTCACCTGAACTTGAACAAAGCGTCGATGAGCTAAAAAAAGCTGCAGAGTCGGTTCAAGAACCTTATAAAAAGCAATAGATGTCTGACGCTAATAACCTTATTTCTCATTTAATTGAATTGCGTAGCCGTATTCTCAAAGCCCTTTTGAGCGTACTTATCGTCTTCATTTGTCTTGCGGCGTTTGCGCAAGACCTTTATAAGCTATTGGCGATGCCATTGCTTGAAGCCTTACCTGAAAATGCGAGCATGATTGCAACCGACGTTGCATCACCTTTCTTTGCTCCGTTTAAACTTACACTGGTGTTATCGTTTTTTATTGCTATTCCCTATGTGCTCTATCAAGTATGGGGGTTTGTGGCTCCGGGTTTGTACAGAAATGAAAAGCGCCTGGTAGCGCCTTTACTACTTTCCAGTACGCTGCTGTTTTACGCAGGTATGGCGTTTGCCTACTTTGTGGTATTTCCAATAGCGTTCGCGTTTTTTACAAGCGTAGCACCTGAAGGTGTAACGGTAAGTACAGATATATCCAGTTATTTGAACTTCGTCTTGAAACTGTTCTTTGCATTTGGGGTCTCATTCGAGATACCGATAGCCATTATCTTAATGTGCTGGACTGGAGTAACCGACGCTAAATCGCTCAGAGCCAAGCGCCCTTATGTGGTTGTTGGCGCGTTCGTGGTTGGCATGTTGCTAACACCACCCGATGTTATCTCTCAGACATTATTAGCTATTCCAATGTGGTTGCTGTTTGAAGTAGGGGTTATTGTTGGAGGCTTTTACGCCGGTAAAACGCCAAAAGATGATGCATCCACTCAAACAACGGATAACACATAGAAGTTGAAAAAAGAAAGGAATAAAAATGAAAACTCGACTGATATCTCTTGCCACATTATTGTGTGCTTTTGGGGCGTTCAACGCTCACGCTGAAACTGTAGCCGATGCTATGGAAAAATGCCGTAACACAGACAATAGCTTAAAGCGCTTAATCTGTTACGACAATATTGCGAAATCACTGAATCAGTACGACGGCGCAAGCGCACAAGTTAGCCAATTACAGGCGTATCGTTCTGAAGCCGCCACTCAACCAAGACCTCAAGTCGAAGCGAACAGGCAGCCTGTTGTGAATAGACCGGCTGAAGCTTCAGAGCCGAAAAATGACTTTGGTTTAGAGCATAGACGTGATTTATCAGCCGAGGCTTCAGAAGTTTCATTGACTATTGCGTCATTTAAAGATTCCCTTCGAGGTAAAAAGATTATTACCTTTAGCGATGGCTCGGTATGGCAGCAGAGCGATAGTGCTTACTTGAAGATTGAAGAAGGTCAGCAAGTATCCATTGAAAGAGGTCTCTTAGGTTCGTTTTATCTAAGCGTAGAAGGCGTTAACAAGCGTATGAAAGTAAAACGCGTAAAATAAATGCCTTGGTTTGATGCTGGCGTCAACTTGCTTGATAAGCGATTTGACGCCGATGAAGTTATACAACGAGCACAAGATGCAGGGATAGAAAAACTCTGCATTATCACCACGCATCCCAGTGAATGGGACGCCGCAGTAGCGCTATATAATAAGTATCCAACCCAATGCTGTTACACTATCGGTGTCCATCCTCACAATGCGAAAGATGTCACGCCAAGTGATTACAAGCGGTTACGCGAACTTGCACAACAGAAAGGGTGTGTTGCAATTGGTGAATGTGGTTTAGACTTTAATCGCAATTTCTCCCCACAGCCCGTTCAGTTGGCAGTGTTCGAAGCCCAGTTAGACATTGCGGCTGCATTAGACTTACCCGTGTATTTACATGAAAGGGATGCGTTTGACGAACAAGTCGCGTTATTAACCGAGTATATGCCTCGTATAAAAGGTGGTATTGCCCACTGTTTTACTGGGAATGCAGAGCAGGTTCAGCACTACCTTGCGCTGGGGCTTTATATTGGTATTACTGGCTGGGTATGTGATGAGAAGCGAGGCGAAGCACTACGCGAAGCCGTGAAGTCTATACCTTTAAACCGTCTTATTCTTGAAACAGATGCGCCTTATCTGTTTCCCAAAACCCTTCGACCCAGAAAACGTAATAACGAACCTGCTTTTTTACCCCATATCGCTAAACAATTAGGCGAATATCTGCAAGTTGAGACTGATAAATTACGTATTAGCAGTTATGCTAATAGCTGTGAGTTGTTTTCTCTCAGCTAAACATAGGTTTATATGCAGACAAATCTGAAAGCGATGCGCAAGTATGATGCGGGTCTTATTCTTATCACCCTAGTGGCCGTTGTTGCATTTGTGTCTGTGGTGTTTAGTTTGTCTCCTAACACCAGTGCAACACCACGATTCTCGCAGCTTACTTATCTCAATGTAGATAATGGAAATGCGCTCGATTTTACTACCATTACTCAAACGCCGCTTACCGACTGGACACCAATATCTTCACCCATTAACTTGGGTATGAACACAAGCGTACATTGGTTTTCAATGGTCATTGCGCCAACACAAAGCAATGAAAGTCGATTTCTATTGCACATCGACTATCCCCTTTTGGATAGTTTAGACGTTGCGATTTACAGCCAAATAGGCAGCACGCCTATTGCTACTTATTCAGGTGGCGATGGCCTGCACTTTGACAACCGGCCCGTTTCTCATGTGAAGCCACTATTCCCCCTACCAGTAAGCGCTCAGTCGCAGCGGGTGATTATTCGAGTACAAACCTCTGGCAGCGTACGCCTTCCTATTCGTATATGGGAAGAAACAGAGTTTATTGCCTATACATCAAGCCGTAACCTGGCATTGGGGATATTTTTTGGCATCTTGGTAGCAATGGGCGTGAGTAACGCATTTTTAACGGTAACGACAAGTAACGTGTCGTTCCTTTATTACTCTGGCTATGTAATGAGTTTGGCGCTTATATTGGCGACGTTACACGGCTACGGCTTCTCCTATATGTGGCCGGGAAGCACATGGTTTCAAGGTAAAGCAATTCTTGTGTTTGCTAACGCGACTATTATGTTTGCGGCGATGTTTACGCGAAGCCTACTACCTATTAGAGCCCACAGCGTAAAGCTAGATAAAATCACACAGGCAATCAGTTGGGTGTGCGGGTTAAGTATAATCCTCGGCCTTATCTTGCCTTACTCGTTCATGATAAAGGCGTTCCTGTTACTGCTTAGCCTCATCGTTATTTTTACTCTTGGGTTAGGTATTTGGCTAACGCTCAAAGGGGTGGTCGTAGCACGTTATTTTACCATTGCTTGGGGTTTTCTATTAATTAGTGGGCTAAGTGCGAGCCTTGATAACGTTAATATTATTCAGTTGCCTATTTCGTCAAATAACCTGCTGATCATTGGTGGCGCGGTTGAAACACTCATCTTGGCACTTATCTTAGCGATTAATTATAGCCACAGTCGCGATGATCTCATTGAGGCGCAGCAGTTCGCGCTAGAGCAGGAAAAACAGGCAAATACCGCCAAAGAGAACTTACTTGAAGTACAAAAGCGTTATCAAGATGACCTGGAGTATAAAGTACAAGAACGCACCTTAGAGCTAGAAATTACGTTACGCGAATTGTCTGAAGTAAACCAAGAACTGGAAAGGTTAAATGCAATAGATCCGCTCACGGGAGCGCACAACCGTCGACATTTCGATAAGCGTCTGCGTTCTGAAGGGCGACGCAGTAGACGTGAGCAAACACCATTATCTCTCATCATTGTTGACGTGGATCACTTTAAGCAAATTAATGATCAACACGGACATGATGGTGGTGACGCGTGCTTAATTCACGTCACCAATGTCTTTCAGAAGCACATCCATCGCCCTACAGATGACTTGTGTCGCATAGGTGGTGAAGAGTTTGCCATTATATTGCCTAATACTGATCTTGAAGGCGCTTTTCACGTTGCCGAAAATATGCGAGATAGCCTTGCGTCGACCCCACTTGATTACGAAGGGGAAACCATTAAGCTAACTGCAAGCGCGGGCGTTTCTACAACCATTATTATTGATGAAGAGCACGCGCAAAATCTTTTCAAGTTCGCCGACGAATGCCTTTACGAAGCCAAGGCTGCGGGCCGCAATACAGTAATACATAAACATTTACAGGAAAAACTATGACATCTTCACCTTTCCCTCAAAGAAGAATGCGCAGACTACGCGCCAAAGATGCTTTAAGAGGGCTTGTGGCAGAGCACCGTTTAACCACTGACGATCTCATTTACCCTGTTTTTGTACTACCCGGTGAGAACGCACGAGAAGCCGTACCTTCTATGCCTGGTGTGGAAAGACTTTCTATCGATTTGCTAGTGCAAGAAACGGCGAAATGGGTAGAGCTGGGCATTAGAACGATTGCGCTTTTCCCTGTGACACCTATGTCTCTTAAAACCGAGTGTGCAAGTGAAGCGTTCAATCCTGAAGGGCTTGCTCAGCAAGCTATGAGAGCGCTTAAAAAGGCGTTTCCTGAAGTAATGCTGATGTCTGATATCGCATTAGATCCATTTACGTCTCATGGTCAAGATGGCCTCTTAGACGAAACTGGTTATGTGATGAACGACGAAACAGTCGAGGTGCTCATTAAGCAAGCGTTATCGCATGCTGAAGCTGGCGCTGATATTGTTGCGCCTTCTGACATGATGGATGGGCGCATTGGCAGTATCCGAAAAGCACTTGAAGAAGCAGGTCACATCAATACGTGTATTATGGCTTATTCTGCTAAATACGCGTCTGCGTACTACGGTCCATTTCGTGATGCCGTCGGCTCCGCTGCAAATATAAAGGGCGGCAACAAGAAAACCTATCAAATGGATCCTGCCAACACCGATGAAGCACTCCACGAAATTGCGCTTGATATAGAAGAGGGCGCTGACATGGTAATGGTGAAGCCAGGTATGCCGTATTTAGATGTTGTGCGTCGCTGCAAAGACGAATTTAAAGTACCGACATTCGCTTATCAAGTAAGTGGCGAATACGCTATGCATCAAGCTGCTTTTGCTAATGGTTGGCTAAGTGAAGACGCGGTGATCCTAGAATCGTTGTTAGCGTTTAAGCGCGCTGGCGCCGACGGGATTCTGACTTATTTCGCTCCGCAAGCTGCTGCGCTTTTAGCGAAGCAAAACGACAAGTAATACAACAACCAAAGGTTCGACAACAAAAAAGCCGTGCAATGCACGGCTTTTTTTTCATGTTTTTTCCGTTTATCGGAATACATATTTAACGCATTCTATCTGTTTGTAAGTGATTACTTACAAACCAGTTCACAGCCAGCTTTATGCTGAAGCCAGCATTCGTTTGCTAGCTCTGCGTTGATTAAAGGGTGCGATTTCAACCAGCCTTCAGGAAAAGTAAGTGTCCACTTACTTTCTTCGCACTGCAAAGTTACCTCTGGTATATGTTTATTCTGACGACGCAGACATAACACCACTGCTATACGTAAAATTCGCAATAAGCCTTTTAGCATTGGACGGTAGTCTTCGTGGTACTTTTCAAATACGTTTGGCTTTATGTTTAACCTATGCTGAGCAACTAAATCGCGGATGGCGGCGCGCTGAAGGCGCGTGAAGCCGGGCAAATCAATGTGACTTAATATGTATTCACCATGCTCATGATGGCGCTTATATTCAATGTGAAGACCTATTTCATGAAGCTGTGCGGCTGCACCTAAAATGGTTTCGGTATCTAAATGACAAATGTTCTGTTGTGCGCAAAGTTGATGGCATAAAGTAAGCGCTACGTGACTAACCGAGTTCGCGTGACTGGCATCTACATGATAACGATGTTTTGCCTGATTAAGGGTCTGCTGGCGACGATCATTCTCGGTAACGTTATCTAACATTCCGTAGATAAGTCCTTCTCGAAGCGCACCACCAGAAATATTCATGTGCTTGATATTTAGCGCTTCAAATAAGCTGATGAGGATCGCTAAACCAGACGGGAAAATAGCTTTTCTGTTATCTTCCAATCCGTCGATATCAAGGGTTTTAATGCTGCCGCATTCAATACATTGCTTTTCTAAATGATACAAATAGTCTAAGCGGATAGCATCACTAATGCCCTGTGCTACAAGAATCTCAGTAATGGCTTGCGGCGTGCCAGATGCACCTAAACAATTCTCCCAATCAAAACACAAAAACGCGCTAGACACATCGGCAATAAGCGCGTGTGCGGCTTGCTTGGCATTGTCGAAATTGTCTTCGGTGATAGTGCCGCCGGTGAAATAGCGTTCCATAAACGTTACGCAGCCCATATCCAAACTCTTAAGATGGATAGGCTGCATGTCGTTGCCGATAATGATTTCTGTGCTGGCGCCGCCAATATCTATGACTAAGCTATTGCCTTGGTTGGCGGATGTGTAGGCTACGCCAAGATAAATTTGTCGCGCTTCTTCTTCACCGCTAATCACTTCAAGTTTGTGATTGAGAATCTCTTCTGCCTTGCGAATGAATACATGCGCATTGGTTGCCAGTCGCAATGTAGCGGTCGCTACAATTTTAATATTAGAAGGGGGGATATCCTGCAGGCGTTCGGAGAATACTTGCAGGCATTGCCAGCCGCGTTCCATGCTTACGTCATCAAGTGCTAGCTCATCATCTAAACCTGCTGCTAGGCGCACTTTCTGTTTAATTTTCCCTATTATTTGCACACTGCCGTTAACAACGTGAACAATCACCATGTGAAAGCTGTTAGAGCCTAAATCTACGGCGGCGTAATACTCGCCGTAGGTTTGTGCGTCGTGCTGGAGTTCTGCCTGCATAAAACCTCGATTCTTATTGAGTACCTTTACGCCTCACTGTTGCGCTCTGTTGTTTCGGTTTTGAGGCTTTCCACGGCCTCTTCCGTTTCCACGACGTGAAGAATTGCGGTTGTTAGGCGTACGTCTTCTACGTGGTTTTGGAGGCGTTACATCATCAAGTAGAGCACTGCGGTCGTAATCGGTAACCGGTATTGCCTTTTGAATGTATTGCTCAATAGCAGGTAAGTTTAGTGCGTATTTTTCGCACGCGAAACTAATTGCAACACCACTTTGTCCTGCCCGGCCAGTACGACCAATACGGTGTACATAGTCTTCGGCGTCGTCAGGTAAGTCGTAGTTAAATACGTGCGTTACCGCGTCGATATGAAGACCGCGCGCTGCAACGTCGGTTGCGACTAAAATATCAAGATAGCCTTTGGTGAAATCTTCTAAGATCCCAAGGCGTTTTTTCTGTGGTACATCGCCGCTAAGCAAGCCCACGCGATGGCCATCTGCGGTAAGCCAGTCGGTAACTTTCTCACAGCTATTTTTAGTGTTGGCAAAAACAATTGCCTTTTCTGGCCATTCTTCTTCAAGCAGCGTAAGAAGAAGCAGCATCTTGTCGTCATCAGACGGATAAAATAGCTCTTGAGAAACGCGAGTTGCAGTTGTTTGTTCTGGCGCTACCTGTACGTGGGTAGGGTTGTTCATGTGCTCGTAAGCAAGCTCTTGCACGCGGTAGCTAAGTGTAGCTGAAAATAGCATGCTCAAACGTTCGCTTGCCGGTGGCATGCGGCGGAATAAAAAGCGGATATCTTTTATAAAGCCTAAATCGAACATGCGGTCGGCTTCATCAAGTACGGCAACCTGAATATTCTTCAGTGTGAACACATTCTGTTTGTAGTAATCCAGTATGCGTCCTGTCGTACCAATTATAATATCTACCCCTTCTTCCAAAGTTTCACGTTGACTTTGGTAACCTTCGCCCCCATAAATCAAACCAAGCGACAATCCAGTATGCTCACTAAGCAGTTTGGCGTCGTTATAAATTTGAACGGCGAGCTCTCTGGTCGGCGCCATAATAATTGCGCGAGGGCCATTTGATTTGCTGTTATCTGCATTTTCTGCTTTGCTTAGCAAATAGTGAAATGTAGCTACCAAAAAGGCAATGGTTTTACCGGTTCCGGTTTGAGCCTGACCTGCAATGTCGTGACCTTCCAATAAAGGAGGCAGTGCAAGTGCTTGAATTGGTGTACAATGTGAAAATTTAGCTGCCGCCAAGGCGTCAACAACCTTGCCGTTAATCGGCAGGTCAGAAAAGTGAGTATCAGTTAAGTGAGTAGGCATAGCTTATAGCTTATCAGTGCTTGCATTAAAAAACAGTTTCTATATAACACTTATGGTCAGGCTGAGACAAATCAGCGACAGACCAATAATGGAGAAAAGAATGAGCGACAAAATTATCCAGTTATCTGACGATAAATTCGAAGCAGATGTTATCAATGCTGAAGGTCCTGTACTGGTTGACTTCTGGGCCGAATGGTGTGGCCCGTGTAAAATGATCGCACCAATCTTGGAAGAAGTTGCGACCGAGTTTGATGGCAAGTTAACAGTTGGCAAGTTGAATGTCGATGAAAATAACGAAACTCCACCTAAATATGGTATTCGTGGTATTCCTACATTGCTACTTTTCAAAAACGGTAACGTTGCTGCAACTAAAGTAGGCGCGCTATCTAAAGCTCAATTAACAGAGTTTCTTAACGAAAACCTTTAATTGATTTCAAATTGAAAACCGGTGCTAACGAAGCACCGGTTTTTATTTACGCCACAGGGACTAACGTTTCATTCTAGAAGAGCAAGCCACAAATTATTTAACATTTCGGCGGTAAAACGCTGGACGTTGATTAAATATAGTGCTAACTTTTCTTCAGCGCTCATCCGAGCAGCGTTCTGCTTACGCCCACATCAGGGTGATATCAAATCTAAACTAGAACAGAGTGACTTTAAGTCCTGTAAGCGAAGTTCAAGCACAAAGACCCACCAGTATGAATTTAACTGAATTAAAGAACAAACCAATAAGCGAGTTGGTTAACCTGGCCGAGGAGATGGGCCTGGAAAACATGGCGCGCGCCAGAAAACAAGACATCATTTTCTCAATCCTAAAGACACACGCAAAAAGCGGTGAAGACATCTTTGGTGATGGGGTACTAGAAATTTTACAGGACGGTTTCGGCTTCTTACGCTCAGCTGACTCTTCGTATCTTGCAGGACCAGACGATATTTATGTATCGCCAAGCCAAATTCGACGCTTTAACTTGCGTACCGGTGATACGATTGCCGGGAAAATTCGTCCACCGAAAGACAGTGAACGATACTTCGCCCTGCTAAAAATCCGCGAAGTTAACTTCGACAAGCCTGAAAACTCACGTAATAAAATCCTTTTTGAAAACCTTACACCGCTTCACGCAGCAGATCGCTTGCGCATGGAACGTGGTAATGGCTCAACAGAAGACATTACGGCTCGAGTACTGGATTTGGCGTCGCCAATCGGTAAAGGGCAGCGTGGTCTTATCGTAGCGCCACCTAAGGCCGGTAAAACGCTTCTTCTTCAGAATATTGCTCAGTCAATTGCTGCTAACCACCCAGATTGTGAGTTAATGGTACTGCTTATTGATGAGCGTCCGGAAGAAGTAACCGAGATGCATCGTCTTGTTCAAGGTGAAGTCGTTGCTTCAACCTTCGATGAGCCAGCAAGTCGTCACGTACAAGTTGCTGAAATGGTTATCGAGAAAGCCAAGCGTCTTGTTGAACACAAAAAAGACGTGGTTATCCTGCTTGACTCGATTACTCGTCTTGCTCGCGCTTACAACACGGTTATCCCATCATCAGGTAAAGTACTTACCGGTGGTGTTGATGCGAATGCTCTTCACAAGCCTAAGCGCTTCTTTGGTGCTGCCCGTAATGTTGAAGAAGGCGGAAGCTTAACGATTATCGCAACAGCGCTTATCGATACCGGCTCTAAGATGGACGAAGTTATCTACGAAGAGTTTAAAGGTACAGGTAACATGGAATTACACCTTAATCGCAAAATCGCGGAAAAGCGTGTATTCCCGGCTATCGACTTCAACCGCTCTGGTACCCGTCGTGAAGAACTGCTTACAGCGCAAGATGAACTACAGAAAATGTGGATCCTTCGCAAAATCGTTCACGAAATGTCAGAAATTGACGCAATGGACTTCCTTATCAGTAAGTTGTCGATGACCAAGACAAACGATGAGTTCTTTGACGCAATGCGTAGACAAAAGAGTTAATAGAAACTTAGTAATAAGTTGATATTTAAAGAAAAGGCGCCACTCGGCGCCTTTTTTATTCCCTGCATCGATAAAGCACTTTTCTTATACTTCCGTCTAATACCCTCAGTCTAGTGAATGGGGTATTTTCATTGGCTCAATGATTTTTAACAGCAATCGTTAGTTCAGTGGTGTGTTCTCCCTTGAGATGATTTACTCTGTCTAAAAAACACCAAAGGAAATAATAGTTATGTACCAGAAATTGCTGTCACTTGCGTTTGCAGGGCTGGCCTCTGTGTCTGCTGCTTATGCTACTCAAATCAATGTTGATGAATTAGCCAATAAAGTAGAACCTGATGTAATTAAATGGCGCCATCACTTTCATGAATTTCCCGAATTATCGAATCGCGAGTTTAAAACCGCTGAATATGTTGCTGACTACCTTGAAAGCCTGGGTTTAGATGTGCAAACCGGTGTGGCAAAAACGGGTGTGGTAGCTATTCTAGACTCGGGCAAACCAGGTCCTGTGGTTGCATTACGTGCAGACATGGACGGTCTCCCTGTAAAAGAGCAAAACAATTTGTCCTACCGCTCAAAGCAGGTGGGCGAATATAACGGAAAAGAAGTACCGGTTATGCACGCCTGTGGTCACGATACTCACATGGCGATGCTCATGGGCGCGGCAAAAATTCTCACCGAAATTAAAGGCGACCTGAAAGGTAAAGTGAAGTTTATCTTTCAGCCTGCAGAAGAGGGCGCACCCGCTGGAGAAAAAGGCGGTGCGGAAGTTATGGTTGCTGAAGGTGTACTTAAGAACCCTGATGTAGACGCTATTTTTGGCCTGCATATCAATGCTAACACCGATGTGGGTAAAGTGCGTTATAACGCGGGTGGCACCATGGCCGCGGTAGACCCATTTAAAATTGTTATTCACGGTAAGCAAGCCCACGGCGCTTATCCTTGGAAGAGTGTTGATCCAGTGGTTACCGCTGCGCAAATGATCATGTCAATTCAGACTATAGTAAGTCGTGAGTTGAAATTGATTGACGATGCAGCGGTGGTGTCTATTGGCTCTATTCACGGCGGTAACCGTTCAAACATCATTCCAAATGAAGTAGAAATGGTTGGCACAATTCGTACACTCAATGAAGCCGCTCGCGATCACATTTACGAGTCGCTTCCGCGCAAAGTAAAGGCTATTGCTGAAAGTATGGGCGCAGAAGCAGAACTTACGCTACCGCTAGATTACTATTACCCCATTACGTACAACGACCCAGAGCTTACAAAAGCCATGCTGCCTACTATGCAGCGTACCGCAGGCGTTGAAAACACGCTGCTTTCTAAGCCGGTCACGGGTGCGGAAGACTTTTCATTTTTCCAAGAGCAAATTCCAGGTTTATATGTTTGGGTAGGCGGTAAGCCATTGGACGTGTCTGAAGAAGATAGCCCTGCTCATCACACACCGGAATTTTATGTTGATGATGAAGGCATGAAATTAGGCGTGAAGCTTCTAACGAACTTTACCCTAGATTACATGGCTCAACACTAAATGTGATGGCCGGAGACATGCGTTGAAAATAGGCAGTATTTCATTTTCTTTTTCATGGTCTCTGGCCCTTCAAGCACTGCTTGTATGTGTGTTAGGTGCGGGTCTTAATGCTCTCAACCCACCCTTTGATAGCACAGGGATAGCTACATTTGGTATAGGTGCGGCAGTCTACGCTTCACTTCGGTTTTCTCCTTTTATTTCCATTCCTATTGCGCTTATTGTTAGCCTTCCCTTGTGGCTTAACGACGGAAGCATTGTTGGAAAGGAAAGCCTTACTCTGCTGCCTGTCGTACTTAGCTTTTTTGGCTATAACAAGTCGCTTAAACAGGTGATAAAAGTAGGCGCAGGTTTTTGGTCTATTGTCTTTCTGCCCATTCTCGTTTTAGAGCATTCTCTTTATGATGGCGATAACGCAAACATGCTGTTTTCGGGCGTGCTGGTTACCTGGGTAAGCGGTGTATTTGGTCTTGTAACCGGACACTTTTCGTATTTGGCAGTCCACGGGCTTAAGCGACAAACATCAAGCAAGTCCGAGCGGGTTACGCTGCACTTTCTTTTTGGATACTTCTTTTCCGGTTGTTTTTTCGTTGCTTCCATGGCGGTAATTTATTTGTCGGTGAGCCTGTTTCAACAACAGCAAGAAAGACAAATTTACAGTTACATGGCGCAGCGTGTGAATGTGCTGGAGTTCCAGCTTTCAAATTTTATTCAGCAACATCAAAGTGCCATTATTAGCGCAGCGCAAGTGTTATCTAGCGAGGTATCAAATAGCGATTTCGATAATGCAGCGATGACAAATTTGCGGGTGTTGGCATCGAATAACCCTGAATTTCTGACCTTCCTTATTGCGGGTGACAATGGCGATATTATTCACGCTTACCCGCCTACCTTGTTGGATAAAGCAAGGCAAAGCGGTATACCAAACGTGGCTTACAGGCCGTATTTCTTTGAAGTCATGCAGACAGGTAAACCATTCCTTTCAAATGTATTTCAAGGCCGAGGTTTTGGTAACGATCCAATTGTAGCCTTGTCAGCCCCCATTACAGACGTAGATGGCACCCCAAAAGGTATTGTAGAGGGCTCTTTATCGTTAAAGAGCTTTTCTGCTATTGATAACCTAAGCTTGGGTGGTTTTTTGATGCTCATTGAGGATCAAAAAGGCGAAGTTATCTATGCATCTAAAGGCTTGAAGATGAAGCCACTCACTAAAGCACCTTTTTATATTTGTGAACCTGATTGTTCTGTTGAGGTTAAGAGCGGGCCTCAGGGAAAAACATGGTTGAGGTTAGCGAAAGATATGCCTTTTGCTAGCTGGAAAGTCAGCTATTACTTCGACAAACGACTGTTAATGGCATCAATGAGTAATTATTTGCTAAAAGACTTACTGCTGCTATTGGCATTATCTGCATTTGGAACATTCACCGGATACGTAGTCGCAAAAATGGTCGGCGCGCCTATTCGTCGCCTTGTTCGCTATATTGCCGAATTCGACCCTACACAAAAAGAAGTTGTTAAAGCACCACAAAGGGCACTGCACATTCAAGAGCTCTCGTCGCTAAGCGATGAGTTCGTGAGTTTAGAAGCCCGATTGCTCGATGCATTTGAAGAGCTAAAGGTTGCAAGAGAAGTAGAGCAAAGCCTGAATGTCGAGCTAGGGGAATTGAATCAGTCTTTGGAAAAGCGCATAGAAGAGAAAACCGAGCACCTTGCGTTAGCGCTTAAAGAAGCGGAAGCCGCGAATGTGGCGAAAACGCAGTTTCTCGCCAACATGAGTCACGAGATTAGAACGCCAATGAATGGCATTATTGGCTCATGTGAATTGATGCTCGAGAACGAGTTGCCGGAAATTGTTTCGGCTAGAGCCAAAACAATTTCACGCTCTGCTAGCAATTTACTTATCATCCTAGACAGTATCTTAGATTGGTCGAAGATTGAATCGGGTAAAATGCTTACCGATGTTCAAAGCTGTGCCATTCGCGAGTTACTTGAAGCTTCTTGTGATCTCTACCGACACGCTGCGCAAGTAAAAGGGTACGATATTGCTTTGCATATTAATCAGGGCGTACCTAACGCACTGAACATTGATGCAGGGAAGGTGAGCCAAATCATCAATAACTTACTTAGTAACGCGATTAAGTTCACCAGCGATGGTGTCGTGACGGTTAACGTTAGCTATGCCCACCAAGGACTTAAAATTTCGGTTACCGATACGGGAATAGGCATTGCTCCCAACAAACTACGCCTTATTTTTGATAAGTTTGAGCAAGCCGATCCGTCCACCACTCGAAATTTTGGTGGCACAGGATTAGGTTTAGCCATTTCTAAAGGTTTGGTTGAGCTTCTTGGTGGAGAGCTTTATGTTGAAAGTGAACTGGGTAAAGGAACAAGCTTCACCTTCCACATTCCTGCCACAGTAAGTGAAGAAAAAGAGCATGCAGAAAATGAGGTGATTCCGTCACTACCTGATGGATTACGGGTTTTATTGGCTGAAGACAACGACATTAATGCTGAAATCGTCATGGACATGCTCAAATCGTCCAACATCAAATGTATTAGAACGAAAAACGGGCAAGATGCTGTTAAGGCCGAGAAGAGGCACGATTTCGACGTAATTTTAATGGATTGCCAAATGCCGATCATGGATGGTCATACAGCATCGAAAATTATTCGTAATGAAGGCAGGAATAAGGACACGGTCAGGATCATCGCCTTAACCGCGAATGCGTTTATCGAAGACAAAAATGCCTGCTTAGAAGCAGGCATGAATGCGCATTTAAGTAAGCCTATTCGCAAGCAGGTTCTATTTGACTGTATTGCCCGTGAACTTACTCGCGTTTGAGGCTACATCAGTGTTATCGCTCGGCGCTTCGCTAACGAATCGCAGTACAATATACCCTAAGCACGCCGAGACGAGAGAGCCGGTTAAAATGCCCACACGCTCGTCAAAAATTTGATTGATACCTGTCTGTGCAAAGGCCAGTCCCCCAATAAATAAGCTCATTGTAAAGCCAACGCCGCAAAGTAGCGCACAGCCATAGATATGCTTGAAGTTAAGATCCTCTGGTAACTTAGCCAGCTTTAACTTCACCATTAAGTAGCAAAAACCGAATACGCCAATTTGTTTACCCACAACCAAGCCAAGAAAGATCCCAAAGGTAACAGGATGGAAAATACCCTCCGGACTGATGTTACCAAAACTTATGCCGGCGTTAGCGAAGGCGAATAAAGGTAGGATTGCGAAACTCACCGAGCCATTCAAACCGTGCTCTAGTCGCGTTACCGGAGAATAAGATTCGTCTTTCTCATCCCGCATAGGAATAAAGCCAGCAAGTACGACACCTGCCAGTGTGGCGTGAACGCCTGACTTCAACATGGCTACCCACAGAATGATTCCCACAAAAACATAAGGCGGAATATCTACCACATTGCGTTTATTCATTTGCCACAACAGCAATAAACAACCTGCAGCAATATACAGCGCACCCGCGGTAATGTGCTCGGTGTAAAACAGGGCAATAATTACGATAGCACCGATATCGTCAATAATAGCCAGGGTGACTAAGAAAACTTTCAGGCTCGTAGGTACTCGACTACCTAGTAGCGCCAAAATACCTAACGCAAACGCGATGTCAGTAGCGGCGGGAATTGCCCACCCTGCAATGGCTACGGGGTTGTCCCAGTTGATGCCTACATATATCAAGGCGGGTAGTGCCATACCACCTACAGCACCTGCTGCGGGTAAAATAATATCTTTGGGATTGGCCAATTCACCTTCGCAGATTTCCCGCTTCAGTTCCAGACCCACGTGAAAAAAGAACACCGCCATTAACCCGTCGTTAATCCACAGCAATAATGGCTTATCGATAGCCCACGTACCGGCTGATATTTGTACCGGCATACTGATTAAATGATCGTAAAGCGTATCTAGGGGAGAATTAGCAATAATGAGCGCAAGAATCGTTGCACCCATTAACAATATGCCGGGAGCGGCTTCGCGATTTAAGAAGTCAGAGACCACGTCTTGTACTTCTTCTATCACCTCATCAAGTACGTCGGGTTCGTGTTTATCTGTCATCAATAACCTCTAACGCCCGTTCATGGTCAACGTCGCAAAATGTGGAAATAAAAGCGTTCGTTAATCCGTGTAGTCAGGCAACTTTTCTACATAAATTAATTATAGTTAATACGACTGACAGCGAAGAGATAGATCACCCTTATAAGAGAGTTGCCTCAACAACCCTTAAGCGAGTGGCGCTATAATTGACGCCATTTACGGTGGGATTTTGAACGGTTTTACGCTACAATCGCGGCCTTTCCAAGGTTGTCCACTTTACCTACCCCGAGGATCTCTAGATGGCAAAAGTCGCGATTGTAATGGGTTCAACTTCAGACTGGCCTACTATGCAGCAGGCCGCAAAAATGCTGAAGTCGTTTGGTGTTGAATTTGAAGCGAAGGTGGTGTCCGCGCACCGTACACCCAACTTGCTAGTAGAGTTTGCAGAAAGCGCTGCAGATGAAGGTTTTAGCGCAATCATTGCTGGCGCAGGCGGCGCAGCTCACTTACCGGGTATGATTGCTGCACACACGCATTTACCTGTGTTTGGCTGCCCGGTTAAATCAAAGGCGCTCAACGGATTAGACTCACTGCTTTCTATCGTTCAAATGCCGAAAGGTGTTGCGGTAGGTACACTGGCAATAGGTGAGGCTGGTGCAGCAAATGCGGGTCTTCTCGCGGCACAAGTTGTTGCGCTGCAAGACGAAAGCGTACGCAATGCCGTTATCGCTTTTAGAAAATCGCAAACTGATACGGTACTTGCTTCAAGCAATACGTTGGAGCTAGATGAATGAGAGTAGTCGTTTACGGCGCAGGCCAACTTGCTCAAATGATGTACCTGGCGGGAAGCCCGTTAGGTATTGACGTTCAAGCTGTGGACGTAAACAACGATACCGTTGTACATCCAGTTAGCAAAACCCCTCTTGAAATCTCACTTGCTCAAGCACTAGAAGGTGCAGATGCTCTTACCGTAGAATTTGAGCATGTACCTGAAAGGCTTCTTGAAGACGCGGCGAAAACAAACAAGTTGATGCCGAATATCGACAGCATTCTTGTTGGCGCCGATCGCGTACGTGAGAAAAAGCTGCTTGAAAGCATGCAGGTGGCAAATTGTGAGCACCAAATAGTTACCGACCTTGCCCAGTTAGACGATTGCGTAAAGCAGTTGGGTGGCAAACTCATTCTTAAGGCTAGCCGCGATGGCTATGACGGATATGGTCAATGGCGTTTAAGTGATGAGGCTGACTTACCTGAACTAAAAAATGCACTTCAGGGATTAGATTTGCAGACCGTGCCTTTAGTGGTTGAAAAAATGGTGGCTTTCGACAGAGAGTTGTCATTAATCGGTGTACGCAATGCTAATGGCGACGTACGCACCTATCCACTTGCTGAAAATTTGCATCACCAAGGTCAACTTCATGTGTCGGTTGCACCAGCGACTAACGTTGATGACGCACTTCAGGCCCAGGCTCACGATATTTTTGTGAAACTTGCTGAGGGTATGAACTACGTCGGTGTGCTGGCTGTGGAACTATTCCAAGTAGGCGACAAGCTACTTGTAAACGAACTTGCTCCTCGTGTACATAACTCTGGGCACTGGAGCCAGTCGGGCGCTGTAACCAGCCAGTTTGAAAATCACTTACGTGCAGTCTGTGGATTGCCTCTTGGTGACACGTCAGCCATTGGCCCAAGCGCTATGGTCAACATTATTGGTTGCAGCAGCTTCTCGCGCGATTTGCTAAGCATCGATGGCAGTCATCTTCACTGGTACGGAAAATCTGTTCGTGAAAAGCGCAAGATGGGACACATCAATGTCACCACGAATAGTTATGAAAGCTTGGGTGAAAAGCTCATGGCATTGAGCAAATATTTACCACTAGAGTACTTCCCAAAATTAGTTGGTGAAGCAACGCGATTAAAAGGTTGACACCCACGCGTTTATCGCTAGAATACGCATCCGCTGTCTAGGCAGCGGTTTTTAAAGTGTGCCGACTTAGCTCAGTTGGTAGAGCAACTGACTTGTAATCAGTAGGTCGCCAGTTCGATTCCGGCAGTCGGCACCATTTTTCTTTTTTCCTATGCCAATCTTACGTACACTTGCTTACGAGTATTCATTCGGAGCAGACTGTATGTCATTTTTTTCCAAATCACTTAAACCATTAGTTATCGTAACTGGCTTATTTTCTTTAAGCATGTCTGCGACTATTTACGCGCATGGCAATGACCATGATAACCATCACATGCCAAAAGAGCAGCACAAGCACGCCAGTAAGCAATCAGAAGTAATGGTAATGAATGGTTATGCTAGAGCGACCTTTGCTTTGGCAAAAACTGGTGCAGTGTACTTTACTTTGCATAATCATAGTGACAGCGATAAAACACTGACGTCTGTTTCAGTATCAAGCGATGTAGCAAGTGAAGCGCAAATCCACACAACGGTGATGGAGGAAGACGTGATGAAAATGCGTGAGCTAACTGAAGGCGTTATAATAAAAGCGGGCGAAATGGTCTCTTTTGAATCAGGCGGCCGTCATATCATGTTGATGGGGCTGACCAAAGGATTAGAAGAGGGCAGCGAAGTAGCACTAACCCTCACATTTAGCGATGGGAGTGAACTACCGGTTTTGCTACCTGTTAAAAAAGAAGCGGGCGAAAGCCACCATCACCACCATTAATAGAGTGGCTGAGGCAGAATGTATAAAGTCATCGATTAATGCGATGAATGCAATCAACTAAACCGTTAATCTAAATCAAAATTTCTGTAGTACTATTAACTTATATTATTTAAACCAAGATTTTTCAGCGCCGATGAATGGACTGAAGGTAAATCTAAAAAGGGTTTTAACGTTAAGGAGTGTGACATGAGCAAGATTGATATTGGTATTTCTGAGAGCGATCGTAACGCAGTAGCAGAAGGTCTTAAAAAGCTATTGGCCGACTCTTACACTTTGTACCTTCAAACGCATAATTTTCACTGGAATGTAGAAGGTCCGCAGTTCCGTGAATTGCACCTAATGTTCGAAGAGCATTACACAGAGCTTGCCGAAGCGGTAGACGAAATTGCAGAGCGTATTCGTACTCTAGGTGTTGCTGCACCGGGCACATATAAGTCGTTCGCTGAGCTTAGTTCAATTGAAGAAGTGGAAGGTGTACCTGAAGCGACGGAAATGGTGAGATTGTTAACTCACGGTCATGAGCAAGTTGTGAAAACCTGCCGTGAATCGTTAAAGCTAGCGCAAGACGCAGACGATGAGTCATCTGCAGCGTTAATTGGCGATCGTATGCGCGTTCATGAAAAAACTGCGTGGATGCTTCGTGCAACATTACCGAAGTAAATCGCTATATAAGTGCGGTGACAGTGATTTAACATAGGCTTAATCGGCCAGTCACCTTTATCGCATAAGCAAGTAAAATTATCACAAAGGGTACAGCAGCGCTGTGCCCTTTTTTGTATACTGCCTTCCACTAAGAATAATAGAAGAAGCCTGTGTGAACGCGCACACGGCTTTTTAAAATGAGGCTCCTAGCGATGAAACCATCAACTATTTTAGCTGTACCAATCAAACCTGTGAGCGCGCTAGCGCAGTCACTTACTTGTGTATTGGCGCTTACGATCAGCCAATCCGCTTTAGCTCACGGAGATCATAAACATGGCGAAGCGCATGAAATCACCGACAGCGATATTACCGTAACCACGCTCGCTGAAGGGCTTGTTCATCCTTGGGGAATGGCATTTTTGCCAAATGGCGATCTGCTAGTTACGGAACGTGAAGGTGGCATTCAGCGTTTATCAAAAGACGGTAAGTTGTCAGGACGTCTAGGTAATGTGCCTAAGGTGGTTGCGCAAAACCAAGGTGGTATGTTGGACATCGCTATCGACCCGGATTTTGCCAGCAACAACACTATCTACTTCTGTTATAGCAAAGCGAGTGAGGTTGAGGGCAAGCAGGGCAGCAGTAGCAGTGTTGCAAAGGCTAAGCTTACCGACTCAGGCCTTGAAAATGTTGACGTTATCTTTAGTGCCGACTCAATTGTGGATAACGGCTTTCACTTTGGCTGTCGTTTAGCGTTCGATGCTAAAAAGCACTTGTACATCACCATGGGCGACCGCTACAAGTACATGAAAGAAGCGCAGAACACCGATAACCACTTCGGTAAAATTGTACGCATAAACCGTGACGGCAGCGCAGTAGAAGATAACCCATTCACAGACGGCAAAGCCCCTGAAATATTCAGCTATGGTCACCGCAACGTGCAAGGCGTTACTATTCATCCTGAAACTGGTGCGGTATGGGCGATGGAGCATGGCCCGAAAGGTGGTGATGAAATCAATATCCTTGAACGCGGTGCAAACTACGGTTGGCCTGTGATTACCTATGGTGTTGACTATAGTGGCGACATTATCAGCGACAAAACCCATATGGATGGCATGAAGCAGCCTTGGGTGTATTGGGACCCATCAATTGCGCCAAGCGGCCTAACGTTCTACCAAGGTGAAATGTTCAAAGAATGGAACGGGGATGTACTGGTGGGGTCGTTGAAGTTTACTCACCTTCGTCGCATAAAAGTAGAAGATGGAAAGCCCGCAGAGCAGTTTGAATATGTTCGTGACAATCACGCCCGTATTCGCGACGTTGAAGTTGGCCCAGAAGGTGCCATTTACTTACTGACCGATGCACCGAACGGCAAAGTATTAAAGCTAACCAAATAGCATAGTACCAGTCCGCATAGATAAGTGCTCACTCAGAAGGCGCTGGCAAGCTTCATAGCGAAGCGTGGGAATGCAGGAATGGCTGTTCCCTTTCAAATTCTGGTATAAGACGTAGAATGAGAAAAGGCGCCACTTCATTGTTATTGTAAAATGAAGTAAGCGCCTTTTTTATTTATAAGGACATCGGGTCTCGTATTGACTTACTCGCCGTCGTTATTCTTCTTGTAGCGTTCAAACCACGCCACAATATTTCCTACTTTCTGTATTAAGCGAGAAGGGCGGCTTGCAATGCCGTGCGAAGCCCCTGGAATTCGCACCATTGCAGCATCGACACCTTGTAACTTCAACGCTTGATAATACTGCTCTGTCTCACTAATTGGCGTACGGTGATCGGCTTCACCGGTTAGCAGCATAGTGGGTGTTACTACGTTGCCCACTAAGCTCAAAGGGCTACGCTGCCAGAGTTTATCCGCAATAGTCCACGGCATATCTGCCATCCAGTAGTTGCTAAAGTACGGGTATGCGTCGGCAGTCAATGAAAAACTCATCCAGTTAATAACCGGCTTCGCCACAACAGCTGCACTAAAGCGGTCTGTTTTACCAATGGACCATGCGGTAAGGGTTCCGCCGCCTGAGCCGCCAGTAATAAACAGATTCTCTGAATCTATATAGCCTTGCTTAACAACCGCGTCTACCACATCCATTAGGTCGTTATAATCTTCTGACGGATAGTTATGATGAATCAAGTTACCAAAGTCTTCACCGTAAGAGCTACTGCCCCTTGGGTTGGACCATACAACCACATAACCCTGCGCGGCCATTAGCTGAATTTCCATGGCAAAGTGAGGGCCGTAGGCTGCATGTGGGCCGCCATGAATTTCTAAAATTAGCGGGTATTTTTTGCTGCTATCAAATCCTGGTGGCAAAGCAATCCATGCGTCGATAGGTAGCTCGTCCACACTTGATACTACGGAAAGGTCTTGTACTTCTGCCAGCGTTTTATGACCAAGTGCATCGCTGTTCAAATCGGTGAGTTGCGTATCGTCTTTGCCTTTTCTATAAAGCGCCAGGTCGCCAGGCACAGTGCGGCTTGCCGTGGTGTAAACAATGTCGCCTTTATCGCTAACTGCGAAGTCGCCCGACGTGTAAGGGCGCCCAAACGCTTGTCCACCTATGCTAACGTCGATAGGTTTCACATCGCCTTTCAGGTTCACTGCAGCAAGTTTAGTTTCGCCGTGATCAAGGTAAGAAAAGATTAATCCTCGGCTGTCTTTGCGCCACTCAAATCTGCCTAAGCTTCTATCTAGTGACGTAGTTAAACGGCTGATGTCACCACTTTCAAGCTCAAGTACCACAAGGTCGCCATTCTGATAAGAAAGCTTTCTGTCGTTGAGCTGAGTAAATGCAAGGTATTTTCCGTCGGGACTCAAGGTTGGTCTACCTTCAGGCCCTTCGATATCGGTAACTTGTTCAACTGCCGCTGTATTCACATTCACTTTATAGATGTCGCTAAACAAAGGGTGCAGCGCGTAGTCTTCTCGTTGTGGTGTGGCGAAATAAATCCAGTCATTCTCTTTAGAGAAAGAAAGGGTGCCGCCGCTAGGGAATTTTCCAGTTGTTAACTGACGCGGCGTACCGCCTTCAACAGGCAGAACAAATATCTGGTCAAAGCCTTCACGCAAGTAGCCTCTTCCGTCACCTCTATACTGCACCGCATCAATATAGGTGCCTTGGTCAGCCCACTTTGCTCCTTTAGGCTTGCTCGGCATGCCGGTAAACAATGGCTTTTGCTTTTCTTCGGTAAACTGGGTGAAGGCTAAGGTTTTGCTGTCATGAGACCAGGTTAACTGACGAGGTGCTTCGCTGGTGTTGGTCAAGCGCACAGACTGCATGGTATCTAAGTAATAGAGATGGATTTGTGCGCGGCCGTTGACCGATTTTGCATATGCCACCATTTTACCGTTGGGCGATAAGGTAGCCTGTGACAAGTTTTCATCTACACCAATAAACGGGCGATGCTCACCGGATTTAATATTTACTTGCCAAAGTCGGCTTTGTCTTCCGTCAGTCATGACATCCATGCTCTGACGAGAATAAATTACCGTATCCTTATTAAGAAACTGTGGGTTGGCCACAAATTCTAAGTTAAAGGTGTCATCGTATGTCAGCGCATTTAAGCTAGTCGAATCAGAGGCAGATACCTGCAATGCATTGGCCTGACTTATACCTAAAACCAATAGTGATAATGCAGTCGAGGTAACACATAAGCCTTTTCGTACTGGTCGAAAGGCGAAACGAGACGCAAACATAGTTGTTCCTTTTGTTATTGTTTTTTGCGCTGAGCGCGATAGGTAGAATGTTCGCTGTCGTGTGCTTAGCGTAAATCCTAACGCAAATGTAGCAACCTGCGAACGTTGTCTCTAACCATATCGCTTTCGTTTCTTTTATGTAAAGCGCGTGCGGTGAAGAGGCTGGATTGTCCGTTAAAATTACATATCCAACATTAAGCGCAACGTTTAACAACGCAGGGCGCTAGCAATGGCAGTTGTCATTATTAATAGAGGGCTGGCCGTCCTTTAAGTCATTTGAGCTTTATTCGCCTTTAAGGCTAATTTTGCCCACAAGAATATCTTTAAACATGACCCAGTCGCCCATTAGGCTGTAAAGCGGGTGTTTAAATGTCGCTGGGCGATTTTTCTCAAAGAAGAAATGACCTACCCAAGCGAAACCGTAACCTACTAGCGGAATAAACCACAGTAGCGACCAGCTAGCCATAAATACTGCTAGTGCTATAACGCCGAGAACCAGCCACGAGCCGATAAAATGAAGCGTGCGGCATGTGCTATCTCTATGTTCATTTAAATAAAACGGGTAAAACTCTTTGAATGAAGCAAAATGCGTGTCAGCGCTTGTTTGTGTAGACATAAAACCCTCTCGGCCATAAGCATGTATTTTATAGAAGTAGAGTGACTTAGTAGCAGTAGTTTACACTACGTTAACATTCTATTCTGAAATAGATTGTCGTGAATACGACAAAAAGAGAATGAGTTTTTGCAAACATGCGTGCTCACTGGCGCAGATCAACAAAGTGGCGAATTAAGAAGCGCTTCCTAGTGCAAGGCGCGGTGACCAAAGATAGCCTACCTTAACCTTGTAATTTCAGGCCGTCTGCCCCATATTCCTCTCAATATAAGAAATTAAAGGCCTGCGTTATGGAAAATCTCGTTGCGAATAGCCAAGCAACCATCGTAGATATTACGGTAGAAAACTTTCAACAAATCATCATTGAAGCGTCGCAAGATAAGCTGGTGCTAATCGATTTTTGGGCAGATTGGTGCGAGCCCTGTAAAGACCTTATGCCTATTTTGGAAAAGCTGGCGGGCGAATATAGCCAGCACTTGATCCTGGCTAAAGTAGACTGCGAAGCCCAGCAAGAAGTCGCTGCACAGTTTGGTATTAGAAGTCTACCAACGGTGATGGTGGTGCAAAATGGTCAGCCTGTTGACGGCTTTGCGGGTGTGCAACCTGAGCAGCAAATTCGCGAAATGCTCGCTAAATATTTGCCTAATCCTGAAGACGATCTACTTGCCTCTGCTGGCAAAGCGATTCAGCAAGGTGATTATGCAGAGGCACTGCCCGCAGCTAAAGAAGCCCTAGCGCTTAACCCAGATAACGTAAACGCTAAATATATGCTTATTGATTGCTATATCGAGACCGGATCTATCGATACAGCCAAAGCGTTATTGGAAGAAATTAAGTTGGTTGATCAAGACTCTCGCTATAAGAGCTTAGCGGGAAAAATTGAATTGGCAGAACAAGCCGCCGACACTCCTGAAATTCGTCAGCTTCAAGCAGAGGTAGAAGCGAACCCAGACGACTTGCAGCTTAAAGTTGATTTAGCGGTACAGTTGCAGCAAGCGAACAAAGCACAAGATGCACTAGAGCTTCTTTATAGTGTGTTAAAGAAAGAACTTGGGTTTGGCGACGCCAGAAAGCTAATGATGGATATGGTGAATGCGCTTGCCGACGGCGACCCGTTGAAGTCGGAATACCGCCGAAAAGTTTACAGCTTATTGTATTAACAACGTCAGCATTTTAGCGGCTGTCGTAGGGGACAATGAGTCGAGTCTGACTTTGATAAATTGACTGCAGGAGGTTCGTGCTGGTACTTGCAGGTGAACGAGAACGCATACTGACGAGTGTCAACGTGTGTATTTCTAATTCGATTGCTGTATTTATTTAGGCGAGAGAATAGGGGAGAACCCCTCTTTGTGCAGCCAATTAAGTGCTTCGAAATACTTTTGAAAATAATCGCGCTCGTAGTTAGCTGATTCAGCGTCACGGTGCTTAGATGGGTGGGTTCGTTCTAATTGGGCCCGCCTAACCATTCCGGTATCCAGCACGTAAGCTGAGCGTGTAAGCCCTCGCGAAATGTTCACCTTTATTGCTTCTGCTAAACGGGTTTGGCATTCAGGCGTAGAAAGCACCCAGCGGCGTCCGTCCATTAGGGCAGCCCAAGGCTTATTGTCGAACTTAGCGATAAGTTCATGCATTTCTTCTATAAAAAACTCTGTCGTTTTCAGGTTCCACGCCCCGGTTGCAAACACCTCAAGTACGTTACCTGAGACATCCAATGAATAATTTCCGTATTTAGGAAAACGCATAAAATACCTTTAATGTTTGTCTGCGTGGAACAGACCAAGCTTGCTAACTCGGCTAACAAAAACATCTTGCCTCTATAGGGTATAGCAGAGTTCTTAAAATTTGCTGTGATTGTGTTTATATAAGAAATATCACTAAGCACATCGATTTGGGCAAAACAATTTACACTTAATTTGTAAATAAATGTTTTGTTGCAGGCGCAGATTCATGCGAAAAAGGTAGAAATTTGATAGGGTTTACGCAGTTTTTATATTGGGCAATAAAGCATGGCATATCAGCATTTTTATACGGATTTTCTTAATGCGAACAAAGGTAAACAGCATTATGCGTGTCACAGCCACTACTTTTGGCCCGACTGCACGCGTGATGCAATGCTCAACTACTGGGATGACAGCGCTAAGTATGTTGACGAAAAATGGGGATATTTCTTCCAAACTTTGGTGCCAGAGCTACAGCAGCGCATTAGCAACATACTGAACACTGGAGCACCACAGCAAATCGTTTTTGCGCCCAATACCCATGAGCTGCTTTATCGCGTAATGAGCTGCATCGATAGTACTGCGCCTTATAAAGTAGTGTCGACAGACAGCGAGTTTCACAGTTTTCAGCGCCAAGCGAGTAGGATGCAAGAGCAGGGTGCGATAGAACTTATTACCGTACCTACCAAACCCTACGATACGTTTGCGTCGCGCTTTAAGGCCGCCATTGCCGAACACGATCCCGAGCTGGTTTTCTTTAGTCAGGTGTTTTTTAATTCCGGATACGTGGTGAACGATGTCACAGATATCGTAAATAGCGTAACTAACGACAATACCCTTATTGTGGTTGATGGCTATCACGGGTTTATGGCAAAGCCTACCGATATAGCGAACATTGCCCACCGAGCCTTTTATCTTGCCGGTAGTTACAAATATGCTCAGGCAGGAGAGGGCGCATGTTTTGCGCACGTACCCGTGGGCTGTGAGCTAAGACCCGCATATACTGGCTGGTTTGCAGAGTTTGGCGAGCTAGATAAGCCTCGCAAGGTTGGCGGCAAAGATAGCGTTCAATATAGCCTAGATGGAATGCGCTTTGCCGGTGCGACGATGGATTTTACCGCGCTCTACAGATTAAGAGCCGTGCTTCGCATGTTCGACGACAATGGCATTGATGTAGCCACAGTTAACGAATATATAATGGGCATGCAGCGCACATTTCTAGAGAAACTTGCTACCTGCAACCATCCCTTGCTAAACGAAAAACATCTAGCAGTAAGTGATGAAGCAAACCGAGGGCATTTCCTTACCTTTGAATTAGATAGTGCCGATGAAACAAAAGCCCTTGCTTCAGCGCTTAAAGAGCACCATATCCTTACCGATTTTAGAGGAAACCGCTTACGATTTGGTTTTGGTCTGTACCACACCCCTGAGTACATTGATTTAACCGCACTGAATCAGAAAGCGTAAGTCGTTGCTTTAAACATACGTAAATATTAACGTCACACTTATTTAAGGATAGTTTTATGGAGTGGCTTCTACCCGCTTTAGCGTTGGTACTTATTATAGAAGGAATAGGGCCGCTTCTTTTTCCTAATAAATGGCGCAATTATTTACTTCAGATAAGCCAACAGCCCAGCAATCAACTGCGTCAAATTGGCGGAACCCTTGTGATAATAGGCGCACTACTGCTGTTTTATTTCAGTTGAGTTAGCGCCCAGATCTAGGCATTAAGAGGCGTGAAGCGGTGTGAAAACGGACCTCATCAAACACTGCCACACGCTTTACCATAATACATAGTACGAAAAGGAGCGCGACTTTACCGTTGACTGAAAAGTGTGCTCTTAAACCCGTATTCAACATTCAGAGGTATATTTTCAGCCCTTTAAATACCTCATTAGCTTTTAAGCATCCAATGCCCGCGAATAATAGCAAAACGTTATATAAATGGGGCGTAGCGCAGACTGCGATAGACCGTCTGTTCAGCTTTTTTACTAGGTAAAGTTTAGAAAGCTTTAAAAATTAGCGTCTTAGAATGTTTGTGCTGAAAAATAAGAAGCCAAGCCTTATTTCAAAAAGGCTCGAGCGGCAGTGGGTCATCTTTGTGATTTCAAAAATAAAAATAAAATAGTCGTATTTTTGTTCGAAAAAGAGATGATCCTTGCCCTAGAATTTTGTAGAATCCCCGCCTAATTTTCTTACACATATGATTCATGGCAAAGAACGTTGTGGTACTCGGCACTCAATGGGGTGACGAGGGTAAAGGCAAGGTCGTAGACCTACTCACTGATCGCGCAAAATATGTTGTTCGTTACCAAGGCGGACACAATGCAGGTCACACTCTAGTAATCGACGGTGAAAAAACCGTACTTCACTTAATCCCATCAGGCATCCTACGCGATAATGTTACCTGTATTATTGGTAACGGTGTTGTGCTAAGCCCTGACGCACTAATGAAAGAAATGACTATGCTTGAAGAGCGTGGCGTTCCAGTGCGCGAGCGATTAAAGATTAGTGAAGCTTGTCCGCTTATTCTTCCTTATCACATTGCACTAGACGTAGCGCGCGAAAAAGCCCGCGGCGCAAAAGCAATTGGTACTACCGGTCGTGGTATCGGTCCAGCGTATGAAGATAAAGTAGCCCGTCGTGGATTACGCGTTGGCGACTTGTTTAATGCAGAAGACTTCGCAGCAAAGCTGAAAGAAGTGCTAGACGTGCATAACTTCACGCTTACTCAGTACTATGGCGAAGAAGCAGTAGACTTTGACGAAACCTTAAAAGGTGCAATGGAAGTTGCTGACATTCTTAAAGCAATGGTTGTTGATGTAACTGACGAACTAGACAAAGCACACAATGCTGGCTTGCCTATTATGTTTGAAGGTGCACAAGGTACGCTTCTAGACATCGATCACGGTACTTATCCTTATGTTACGTCGTCAAACACTACCGTTGGTGGTGTAGCAACGGGTGCTGGCTTTGGCCCACTTAAGCTAGATTACGTACTGGGTATTGTTAAAGCATACACTACGCGTGTAGGCTCAGGCCCTTTCCCTACTGAACTAGAATGTGAAGTAGGCCAACACTTAGGTGTTAAAGGTCACGAGTTTGGCGCGACCACAGGTCGTAAGCGCCGTACGGGTTGGTTCGATGCAGTTGCGATGAAACGCGCAGTACAAATCAACTCTATTACAGGTTTCTGCTTAACTAAGCTTGACGTACTAGACGGTCTTGAAAGCCTTCAAATTTGTGTAGGCTACAAAGATGCAGACGGTAACGTGAAAGACGTTCCTCCTATGGCGGCTGACGGTTACGAGAAAGTAACGCCAGTATATGAAGAAATGCCAGGTTGGACAGACAACACCTTTGGTGTAACTGAGTTTGAAGCGCTTCCACAAGCTGCGAAAAACTACATTAAGCGTCTTGAAGAGCTAACAGGTGTGCCGGTTGATATCGTTTCAACAGGCCCTGACAGAAACGAAACTATCGTTTTACGCAGCCCTTACGACGCGTAATAACGCCTCAAAAATACGTTCAAAAGCCCAGTGTTTACTGGGCTTTTTTGTTTGTAATTTTTCGACCCTTTACTTTTATATAATCTTGTTATTGCTTCAACGTTAACTTTTTATACTTTTTAAGTGTAACGTCAGCCACTTGCACCTAAAATACGAGCTCATTAAACATTAATTAACAATTTAGTTGCGTTGTCTTCGAACATCCCTATTAATATAAGATAGTATCAGTTAATTATTACGCTGCTTTGCCCGACAACAATCTTAAGATGAGCCATAGAATTGTTGCAGTGGGTGTTATGCTATCGGAGCCTTCTTATGCCAAATAGACCTTCTCTTCACGCAGTGGAAACTGGCGTGTGTTTCGTTGACGTTGTTCACAAGCTTAACGACAGTTTCGATACAGGGAAAACCCAGTCCTTGGAGTGGCGTAAAAGCCAGTTAAAAGCATTAGAAACTTTACTGAAAGACAACCAGCACGACATTTTGCAGGCCCTTAAAAATGACCTGGGCAAATGTAAGACCGAAGCCATGGTAGCGGAACAAGGGTTTCTGCTTTCTGATATCAAGCATACGCTTAAGCATTTGGATAAATGGGCAAAGCCACGCAAAGTATCAACGCCCATGGTGGCATGGCCAGGTAAGAGCTTTCGCAAGCCTGAGCCGCTTGGCACTGTGCTTATTATCGGAGCGTGGAATTATCCGCTTCAGTTATTGCTTGCCCCTTATATCGCCGCTATTGCTGCGGGCAACTGTGCGGTATTGAAACCCTCTGAATTGGCTGAAGAAACCTCGTCGCTGGTGGCTAAGCTTATTCCCCAATATATGGATAATTCATGCGTTGCCGTAATAGAAGGCGGTAAAGATGAAGCGACGGCGCTACTTGCCTGCAAATGGGACCATATTTTTTACACCGGTGGTGAAGTGGTGGGCAAAATTGTCATGAGCGCCGCGGCCAAACATTTAACGCCAGTAACCCTTGAACTTGGCGGTAAGAGTCCCTGCTTTGTTGATAAAAACACAAACCTTGCTGTCACCGCGCGCCGTTTAGTGTGGGGTAAATGGATGAATGCGGGCCAAACTTGTATTGCGCCTGACTATGTCATTGTTGAAAAGGGCTTTGAGCAAAAGCTTATCGATGCGGTTAAAAAAGAGCTGAAAAAGCAATACGGCAAAGTACCTTTATCGTCACGAGATTACGGCAATATCGTTAATCATCGTCACTTAAAGCGTCTTGAAAGTTACCTTGAAAATGTCAATGTGGTGTATGGCGGCGAGCTAGATGAATCTCGTCCAGCAATGGCGCCTACCCTTGTACTGGAGCCATCGCTAGATAGCCCGCTAATGAAAGAAGAGATCTTCGGCCCTATTCTACCTATTATCACTGTTGACAACATGGAGGCGGGCATTAAGTTTGTGAACAGCAGGCCTAAGCCACTCGCACTTTATGCATTTAGTGATAAGGACGATGTGCTTGATAATATTATCAGCAAAACCAGTTCAGGCAGTGTGTGTACTAACGACACTATGCTGTTTATGACTAACCCTGAGTTGCCGTTTGGTGGCGTAGGAAATAGCGGCATGGGTAGCTATCATGGCCAAGCAGGTTTTGATACATTCAGCCATATTAAAACGGTAATGAAACGTTCATTCGCCCTCGACGTGTTCTTTCGTTATGCACCGTTTTCTAAGTTTAAGCTGTCGTTGCTTAAGAAGTTTTTATAACAGGAGTTTTTATGGTTCAACCTTTTCATCTTGCCATTCCGGTCACTAATTTAACCGACGCAGAAGCGTTCTACGGTGAGTTGTTGGGTTGTGAAAAGGGCCGCAGTGACACCCAGTGGATAGATTGGAACTTCTTTGGCCATCAATTAGTGACCCACTGTGTAGAGGCTATGCCGTCGCCACCTTCACATAACGGGGTAGACGATCATGCTGTGCCGGTGCCGCACTTTGGCGTTGTGCTCACCATGGACGATTGGCAAGCACTGGCAAGTAAATTAGAGGCTGCCGATACCGAGTTTGTTATCGCACCTTACATTCGTTTTAAAGGTAAGCCGGGTGAACAAGCCACCATGTTTTTCAAAGACCCTTTCGGCAACGCGTTAGAGTTCAAAGCGTTCGCCGATATTTCTCAGCTTTTCGCTTCATAATAATGGGGGCAGTTGCTCTTTGCCGTACATCAAAGAGCTGCCTGATACTAGGCTAGCGCTTCTTCTTTTTTGGTTTGAAGCGCTTATATAAAAGCGCAACACCTGTAAGGGTGAACAAAAAGGCGCTGCCCGAAAAAGCAATTAACCACGGCGTGTTAAAGTTACTTCTGTCCTTGTAATCCATTATGTGCAACATCCACATAAAATCAAACAGCCGCCATGTGTCGGTACGTACGCGCAGAACACTGCCAGTGTTTGGGTCGATATAAAACCGCGAATTTAGGTCGTCATCGAAGTTTACCTGCCATAATGGCGCAGACAGGTTTTGCACTTCTTGAGGCAACACGCTTAATAGCCGGGTCTCACCAATATCGCCAGTACCTGCGTATTGCCCTTTTGCTGCTTTACGAATAGCGCTTTCTTGCATGGTTTGCAAAGCTTCACCTGTTAATGCGCTGTAGCGATAGGCAATGTTGTCATCCACGACATGATAAACAGGAATAGCATCAAGCGTGTTTGGGTCAGCATGGTCTACTTCATTTATACGGTGAGTAAGTGAAAGTACGGCAGCGCTACTGTGGTGGCGCAAAATGTCTGAAGGGGTAACCGTAACGTTGTGCCACGACGTAGTGACGGCTTGTTTTAAGTGGTTGCCTCTTACTTCATCGATAGGTAACCACGCCATAACCAGACCACTTAAGAACCATAGACCAATTTGAATGAACAGTATTAAGCCCAGGTAGTTGTGCGCTTTGCGCATAAATTTCATCATCAGGTTTTTTGGTTTTATTATCAAAAGGCTATAACATCAGAAAACAATAACCGAGTAAACCGAAGAAGAGGGTGGTTTTGAATAAAGCATTAGTGCTGGTAGACGTACAAAATGTGTATTACACCTGCCGTCAGGCGTACAAACGTAACTTTAATTACAACCAGTTTTGGCGTGAACTTACCTACAATTTAGACATAGCACATGCTTTTGCATACGCCATAGACAGGGGTGACAGCAAGCAACGTGAATTTCAAAACATTCTTCGTGCTATTGGGTTTGAAGTAAAGTTAAAGCCTTTCATTCAACGTGCTGACGGCTCGGCGAAAGGTGATTGGGATGTAGGTATAACAGTAGATGCACTTGAACGCGCCGACGATGTTGATGAGATCATTTTGGTGTCGGGCGACGGCGATTTCGATATTCTTGTAAACGCCCTTAAAGCAAAAGGGAAAACCGTAACGGTGTACGGTGTTCCTGCATTAACGGCTGAAAGTATTCAAAAAGTGGCGTCTAAGTACGTGCCTATCGACGCTGCTTTGTTGCTGTAAACACACTAGCAGTTTCGCCAGAGTTGATGCGATATTTAAATAGGCCAACTGTGGAATACTCCACAGCTATCTCCTCTGAAAAAGGGCTGTATGAATACTGAAACCACTTGAAGTTCCACGTTTCCATCAGCCCTTGAGCTAGTAGCCATAATTTCTCAATCATCATTGCTTCGTCTTTAAAGGACTGAGCAAATACGGCTTACCCTAATATGGCTTACATTAATACTGCTGTGCTAATAAGGCTGGACAAGGCTCTTACCTCGTCCGCTTTTTTCAGATGCGGCTTCTACACCCTCTTTAGTACGCTTAATTAAATGTACATCACCAAAGCGACGGTTATCTATGGTATAGCCCATTGCTTTAAGCTCATTTACCGTTGCCTCTGTAAACCCGTCGTGCATACGAATGGTGTCTTTGGGCAATAGCTGGTGATGAAAACGTGGTGAGTTCACGGCTTCTTCAGCGTTCATATCGTAAAGCAGGGCATTCAATAGCGACTGAGTTACTGACGAAATAATGGTAGTGCCGCCAGGAGAGCCTGTTACCAGTACCACTTGGTCGTCTTTAGTGACCAGCGTTGGCGTCATAGAAGACAGCATGCGCTTGTAAGGTTCAATAGCATTCGCCTCACCACCCACTGCGCCAAAGAAGTTAGGCACGCCAGGCTTAGCACTAAAATCGTCCATTTCATCATTCAACAAAAAGCCAGCGCCAGTCACAACAACACCGCTACCAAAAGTGAGGTTGATGGTCGTTGTATTGGCAACAGCGTTACCCCATCTGTCCATAATGGAGAAGTGGGTTGTATCTTCGCTTTCTTTTAAACCAGGCTTAACGCTTGGGGTATCAGAAATACTGGTAGGCTGAATATCTGCTGCGCGTTGAGTAATATAGTTAGCGTCAGTGAGCGCTTCTACCGGAACACTAACAAAATCAGGATCGCCCATGTATTCAGCGCGATCGGCAAACACGCGCTTACCAATTTCTGACATAACGTGAATGTATTCAGTACTGTTTTGCGCTGGCAAATCGTGCGTTGCGTCATAGGCTTCTAGCATGCCGATCCACTGGGCAACGGCAACACCACCAGAGCTTGGAGGAGGTGCGGTCACCAGCTCATAACCTTGCCAGTTTAGGTGAAGAGGTTTGCGCCACACTGCTTTGTAAGCCAGTAAGTCTTCATAGGTAATAAGGCCGCCGTTTTGCTGCATAAAATCAACAATATGCTTTGCTACATCGCCTTTATAAAAGCCATCCTTTCCCTGTTGCTGAATAGCTTTAAGCGTTTTCGCTAGCTCTGGCTGTTTGAAGGTAGTGCCTGCTTTAGCGTGTGCAAAATACTCGCTAAAGTTGTTATTGATAGAAGCTTCTTTGGTACGCTCAATATAGTGATCAATGTTATTGGCCAGCTTCTCGTGAACCACAAAACCTTGCTCGGCTAAATCAACGGCTGGTGCGAGTAGACGCTCCCAATCCAATGTGCCGTATTTTTTGTGCGCGGCCCACATACCAGCAACGGTACCAGGAATGCCAGACGCTTTAGCCCCAAACAAAGACTCGTACGGTTTTACGTCACCTTGCTCGTCAAGATACATATCGCGATGCGCATTTTCAGGTGCCATTTCACGGTAATCTAAAAAGTCGGTGCTATCTTCAAACTTTATTGTCATAAAGCCGCCACCGCCTACGTTGCCCGCCTCAGGTAGAGTAACAGCCAAGACAAACTGTGCCGTAATAGCAGCATCAATTGCGTTACCACCTTCTTGGAGTACCTGCATTGCAGCATCGGCACTGTAGCTGTCAGGCATGGCAACGGCCTGTTGGCTAAGCCCTACTGTATTGTTGCTAGCACTATCAACAGGGGGATTTGGCGCATGGGAACATGCTGCCACTACTGAAATAAATGCCACTATTACCGAGATAAACCCGACGTTAGCTATCCGCTTTTTCATTACAAACTCCTTGTTACAGACATTGCTAAACCTTTGCGATTAGCAACTGACTTCCAGCAAGCTTTAATCAACGGCATTAACCAAGCATGATCAAGCTTGCTACAAAATAGGCAATAAGCGTAAGTGCGCCCGCAAATAGTGCGTAGGGAAACTGAGTTTTAACGTGCGTTAATACGTCAGTACCTGCTGCTAGCGAAGATACGGCAGTAGTGTCGGAAATAGGTGAACAGTGATCACCAAATATGCCGCCCCCCAAAATAGCGCCAATGACCAGTGAAGGGGGTAACCCTAAACTTTGAATCAACGGCACACCAATAGGAATTAGGATGGCGAATGTGCCCCATGACGTGCCTGTGGTAAACGACATGATCGCTCCGGCAATAAATAGCATGGGAACAATAAGCACTAAAGGAAGATACTCTCCCACTATGCCCGCGACAAACACGCCCGTTCCAAGCACCTTAAGGCTATTGCCTAAGGTTAACGACAGTAACACTATGGTTACTAGAGGAAGTAGTTCACCCATCCCTTTAAAACCAATTTCTACCGCTTCCTTGTGGGTAAAACGTTTGTGGATTAAGAGCAGGCCATAGGCAATGGCAGTAGCTAAAGCAGTAGCGTAAAGTACAGATTTGCTCCCGCTGCCTTCAGACAATACCCCATTACCTGTCCAGAACATGAAGCCAACCATGCTTAATACCATTATTATTAGCGGTACCAACATAAAACGTGCCTTGGTGGCAGGTTCCGTAGTTTGGTTAACCTCTACATGCGTGAGTGCTTTTTCTTCCTCAGCCATGGGGCCGTGCACTTTGTCAGCGGAAATAGTGTAGGCCACAATAAGTAAGGTGAAGATAGCGTAAAAGTTAAAAAATACGCTGCCCCATAAAATTGAGGCTGACGAAGCTGGTAGCTCGTATGCATCGAGCAGGCTGAGTATAAATGCCCCCCAGCCGTTCAATAAAATCAAAATGCAAACGGGCGCGCTGGTGGAGTCGATGATGTAGGCTAAGCGCGCGCGGCTCATGCCGAAACGGTCAAACAGACCTCGGGCGAATATGCCGGCAGTGAGCACACTTAAGTTTGATTCTATGAATACAGCGATGCCAGTGAACATGGTCAAGCCGCCAACTTGTTTGCGACTCTTCGCTACCCCTTTGTTTACTAGAAAGTTGACCGTTGCCGTTACTCCGCCAGAGTCACGTATAAATGCGAGCAACGCGCCCACTAGTACAGAGAAAATAAGCACCCGTGTATTGCCCGGACTCGCGGCGGTATCAACCACGCGCTCTATGGCATTAATGGGCGCCATATAGCTGCTAGCGATATCAGCATTTACCAAAATTAACGCTTCCGCGCACAAAACAGCCAGCGCTAATGCGAGTATGACTTCTTTTTTCCAAAAGACGACGGCAATAGCCACAAGAGGGGGGATGACTGACATCCAATCCATACTTCTTTCCAAACTTAAATTTATGTGTGCCTAGGACTTGTTGAGCTTTGATAAGTTACTACGCTCTACTTGCCCTATAGGTATGTCTATTTGCGTAAGAGAATGTGTGATTGCAGTTCAAAGTTGGCGAACATGCTTCTCTCATTTATGCTAGCGTACCGTATTGTGCTTCGTGTTACCAAGGATTAGATAAACATTGTTATTCCAGCAAGTTATTTGTAAAAAACGTGCTTCATTGATGGGCCTTAGCGCTATCTTGTCAGGCATACTCATTTTATTAAGTGCTTCACTGTTTACTGCTAGCGCAACCGCTCAATCTGAAAGTGCTAACGCTTCGAATAATCCTAAGCCCAGCGCTGATGCCGAAACAATTCGCGCTGTAAAAAACATGCTCGGGCAAAAAATCATTTTGGATTTTCGCTATTTCTGTGAAGACAATACGCCGTCTTCGCGCTGCCGTACGCCCATGACCGTAATTCCACCGTCACTTTTAAATGTGCTTAGTACGCACAACATCGGCGGTGTTATTTTGTTTTCAGAGAACATTCAAAATACCGAGCAGTTAATTACGCTCAATTACACCATGCAGCAGCATATGGTTAAAACAGGTCGTCAGCCGTTGTTTATTGCTGTCGATCAAGAAGGGGGCAGAGTAGCAAGGTTGCCTTCAGACATGCTCTCGCCGTTTGCGGGTAACATGGCCATTGGCGCCACTTTTCATCAGCGAGGCAGCGCATTTGCGCAAAGTGTGGCATCGCATATTGGGCAAACGCTTTTACCGCTGGGAATAAACACCAATTTTGCGCCGTCGGTTGATGTAAATAGCGAGCCGAAGAACCCCGTTATTAACGTACGCAGCTTTTCGGAAAATCCAGAGCAGGTTGCCGCACTCGGGCAGACATTTGTCAGTGCTATGCAAAGTACAGGTGTAATGAGTGCTATCAAACATTTTCCAGGCCATGGTGATACCCATGTAGATAGCCACAGTGGCTTGCCGCAAGTAACGCATAGCAAAGCGCAAGCTATGGCGGGTGACATCCTTCCTTTTGCGAATATCATTAATAGTGCAACGCCTCCTGCAATGGTTATGAGTGCACACATTCAGTACCCGTCTTTAGACGATACGACAATTATTGATAAGCATGGTAAGTCACAAATAGTTCCTGCTACTTTGTCAAAGAAGATACTAAGCAATTTGCTTCGCAACCAATTAGGATATCAAGGCCTTATCGTTACTGACGCGTTAGACATGGCAGGTATTACTCAGTTTTTCTCCCATGAAGAAGCATTAGTCAGTGCATTCAGCGCAGGTGCTGATATTGCGCTTATGCCGTTCACCATAAGAAACCAAGACGACATAAAAAAGTTCGCGTTACTTTTGGATAATGCAGCAAATCGAATGTCGGAAAGCGCTTTCTTGAAAGCGTCTCATAATCGTATTATTAAGGCAAAACAGCGCTTTGCTTTGCAAAGTTTTATTTCCAAGCCCATGTCATGGTGGCTCAATGAAGCGAAAGAAAATGCTTCAATGAATAATCCTAACAGTTTGAAAAACCGAGGAATTCAAATTGAGAAAGCGCTTTCCAGATCGTCGGTAACTGTACTCTTCGGGAAGGATGAGTTGCCAATAACTTCAAATCGCTGGTTGGCGCTTATGCCAGACGCAGCAAGATGTTTAGCATTTGAAGCCGCGCTTACACGCGCACGTTCCAACTTCAACAATAAGACTCTGGAGTTTGCGTGTTTGCCGTTAACTGCGTTACCTAAAACCCAATTAGCAATGAATCTACTAAAACAAGCTGACGTGCTAGTGGTTGGTAATATTAGTCCGCTACATGCTAACTATGAATTAGGAGGAGTTGATTTACCTGAGCATGTGAAACGACGCGCAAGCGAGACTGAGGTGATGGCATTTAGCAAAAAAATAATGGTTGCTGCGAAAGCACAGAATAAAACCGTGGTCTTTGCTCCACTGCGCATGCCATATAAAGCGCATGACGTGAAAGAGCTAGCCGATGTTGCTATTGCTACATTTAGTTATGCGGTGAACATTACACAGCAAAGTGACAAAGAAAATCAGCACGTTACGAGCTATAGTCTTAATGCATTGGTTGATGTATTACTTGGTAGCGTGCTCGCTGAGGGACGTTCACCTGTTTCGTTGAAATAGGTGGCCACGCGAAAGCAGAGACCAAAACCAAAGATATTGCCCATTTAAGTGCGAACAAAGAGCCAAGCCAAAAGTCATTTTAAAAGCCATTTCAAAAGGAAATACCGTGAATACAACAAATACATCAGGCGCTACGCAAACGTCATTAGTCGATACGGTATTAAGTGCGTTGTTCCCTTTTGTTCCGCTCCTTGTCGCTATTGTATTGGTAATAAGTGTGCTCATTGCACTGCACTACCTTCTGCTAGCCAAGCAGAGCCATCTTACTAGTGAGCAGAAGTTACCTCGCCAAGTTGGAATGTTGGTACTTACTATCATTGGCGCTGTTGTAATTGCAATGACGCTCCCTGTAAGTGAGAGTACTAGAAATCAGGTTATTGCACTTATCGGCGTACTTATATCAGGTGTGATTGCCTTTTCTTCTACCACCATGGTAGGGAATTTGATGGCGGGGATCGTACTTCGTGTAAATCGTCCGTTTAAAGTGGGTGACTTTATCAAGGTAGAAGGCTACAGCGGTCGCGTTACCGAAATGGGCTTGCTCGATGTGGAAATTCAGACTGAGAGCAGAGAGCTTATTGCCTTTGCCAATACGCTGATGGTGAATTCGCCCGTTTCTGTGACCAGAGCGTCTGGCGCAATTGTTAGTGTGGATATCAGCTTAGGTTACGATATTCATCACAGCATTATTGAAAAGCACTTACTTGTTGCAGCTGAAAATGCTCAGCTGTTAGAGCCATTTGTACAAGTAGTTGGGTTAGGCGACTTTTCAGTAAGTTATCGCATTTCAGGTCTACTAACCGAAGTAAAGAGTTTGCTGAGCGCGCGTTCAAGACTTCACAAAGCCGTACTCGACGCTTTGCATAATGCCGATATTGAAATTGTTTCTCCTAGCTTTATGAATCAACGCCCCCAACCTGACGGCTTGAAAATGATAGCTAAATCGCCTGGACACACTAAACAAGAAGAAGCATCTCCTGAAGACGTTATTTTTGACAAAGCTGAAGAGGCCGAGCAAAAAGAAAAAAGTAAAGAAACGCTGATGCAGACGATCGCCGATATTGATGCAAAAATCGCTGAGAGTGACGGTGAAAGCAGAGATGAGCTTAAACATCAAAAAGCCACCGCTGAAGCTCAGCTCGCAGCTTTGGTAAAAACAAAAAATGAAGAAGGTTAGTTTTCACTAACTTTTTTAGCTTCCAATAAAGCTGTGTTTATGTGGGTGTGAGTGTTTACTTACATGTTGTATGTTAAGTTTGGCATCGCTATCGCTTCCTCCACATTTACCTTGATAAGAAACCTCAAATCCTCAAGGCTAAAAACGTTTATCTGTACATCAATCCGTGTCTTCGTAAAGCAGGTATGCTTTTCGTTTTTCTCTAAATTTGCTTAACTCTTTCTGCCAACTCTGGCGAATTTCTGCAGGCGTTTTACCGGCTTGAATTTGATATCGTAGCGCATCGGTACCCGCTAATTTGTCGAAGAAATCTGGGCGAGTAAAGAAGATTTCTTCAGAGGCATCACTGGCGCTGACCATTTTGTTATATTCAGAAAAAAGAGAATAGGCATCTATCAATGTAGCGATATCTAAGCCACTAATTGGTGAGCGCTTGTGAGTTGTTTGCTTAGAGTCAGAGCCTTCCAAGAGCAAAGGATCAGCATAAGAAAAGACATGTGCACTTAGCAGAGTATTTTCATGTTTAGGGTGGGGCGCTGCACTATTTGCATTTACCGGTATCTTGGTTTTACCAAATTCAACAAACGGGTGGCCAATAAGTTGGAAGGGAAAGTCAGTGCCGCGACCTATACTCACATCGGTGCCCTCAAAAAAGCACAGCGTTGGGTAAAGGCGTATCGATAAATCGTTTGGCAGGTTAGGACTTGGGGCTACGGGCAATGAATAATGTGCAGTGCGTTGATAATCCTGCACTGGGACAACGGTAAGCTTAGCGTTGTCATAACTGCTCGCGTCAATATCTAACCACTGTTCCCCCACAATCATTCTAGCAAGTTCGCCCAAGGTCATACCGTGTAAGACGGGGATAGGATGCATACCAATGAAGGACGAAAATTCAGATTGTAGTACTGGACCGTCAACATAACGGCCGTTAGGGTTTGGCCTATCTAACACGATAACGTCGATATCACGCGTAAAGGCCGCCTCCAACACATAGTGCAAGGTGCTTAAATAGGTGTAAAAGCGTACGCCTACATCCTGGATATCGAAAACAATCACATCGATGCCATCCAACATGTTGGGGGTAGGCTTTTTGGTTGCGGCGTAAAGGGAGTGAATAGGTAAACCGGTTTTAGCATCAATATTGCTATCTACCTTTTCGCCGGCGCCTTTATCTCCTCTAAATCCGTGCTCCGGCGACATAATACTTACAACATTAACACTGCGTTGAAGTAGGGCATCAAGCAGATGCTGATTGCGCTGGCTTGTCTTTATCTTATTTTTTTGTGTAGCCAAGCTATTGCTTGATTCGCGCTCTTCAGGCTCAACTTTGCTAGAAGGCAATGCGCTGTGGCTCGAAACCAACGCGCTTTGGTTTACCACCAAACTAACCCGTTTACCTGCTAGCAAGGGCAGATATTTCGAGTAGCGTTCAGCGCCTACAGTAAACGGCTTAGTGCTTGATACAGGCTGCTTTTCTATTAGTGTAGGATGCTTCGCGTTGCCACCTGTATCACTTGTATATACATGTGTAGATAAGCTTTGCTGTGCACAGCCGGTAAGCGATAAGCTAATTAGTGCTAGAGAAAGCACTGCAATGAATGCGCTCGACGTTAGGCGTCTAAATACCTTGCTCAATGTGACCGAAGTTAAAACCTTCATAGCATTAGTTTACCGTGGTTATTCGCTTTTATTCACGGCGGAACGTAAATACCCACCGCTAGCATCTAATTGAGCGGCGGCCTGCTCGGCAGATTGCCCAGTTAATACCATTAAAATAGCAACTTTAGCTTTGTTATTACACGCACTAAGCGCTGCTAAAGCAGTATTTTCACTGCAGTCCGTAGCCTGCATAACTATGCGAAGCGCACGGGCTTTTAGTTTTTCGTTAGTGGCATTCACATCTACCATTAAGTTTTGATAGGTTTTCCCCAGCTTAATCATTGTGCTGGTGCTAATCATATTAAGAATTAGCTTTTGCGCCGTACCCGACTTCATGCGCGTACTGCCAGTAAGTGCCTCAGGACCAACAACTGGGCATATAGCTACATCAGCATGGGTAAAAATAGCGGCGTTAGGGCTACATGCAATAGCGCCAGTAAAGCAGCCAAGCGAACGGGCATATTCCAGTGCGCCACTTACATAGGGTGTACGACCGCTTGCCGAAATACCAATAACGGTATCGTTGTGGTTTAAGGACAGCGCTACAAGATCAGCACGCCCCGCGTCGACGTCATCTTCTGCACCTTCTACGGCGTGCTGAATGGCTTTTTCACCGCCAGCTATCACGCCAACAACCAGTTCATCAGGCACGCTAAACGTGGGGCGGCACTCTACCGCATCAAGTATGCCCAGCCTGCCGCTGGTCCCCGCGCCTATATAAATAAGCCTGCCACCATTTTTAATGCTAATGGTTGCAGCATCCACCGCTTTTCCAATTTGCGGAATTTGCGAGGTAACTGCGTTTGCCACTTTCGCGTCTTCGTTGTTAATGCGGGCAAGAATGCCTTCCGTGCTTAGCGTGTCTATATCGAGGGTGTCTGGGTTTCTGCCTTCTGAAACAATTTTATTCAGTGACTGGGCTAATTCGTTAACGGTGGGCTTATTACCTGCCGCTTGATTGTCAGTACTGACTGTATTTTTAATACTGGCGTTGGCGGATGACTCTGAAGTAGAAGAATTGTGCGAAGACATTGAAAACCTTGGGGCAACGAAATTGTGATAATGAGCTAGCGCAAAGCATAACGGTATTTTATGCCATAAGAAACCTTGCGTTAGATGGTACGTTTTTCATTATTAATCCTGCGCAGCTAATACGTTTCTCGTGGTACACTTTGGCTTTCGATATTCTTTCTCATTAAACATTTAAGGAACGTGTTTTTCTGTGAGCCGACAAACGCAAGCTATCATTCATGCTGATGCCCTTTTACATAATTTTAAAGCCCTTGCTGCTTTAGCGCCCTCAAGTCAGTCTATGGCGGTAGTAAAGGCCGACGCTTATGGTCATGGAGCAGTAAATGTAGCGCGCATTCTTCAGCATGTTTCTTCGCGTTTTGCCGTAGCAATAATTGAAGAAGCCATTGCGCTTCGCGACGCGGGAATTTCTGCGCCTATTGTGGTGTTAGAAGGGGCACATCAGGCAAAAGAGTGCCAAATGGCATTTCAGCATAACTGTATATTAGTTATGCACTGCGAAGAACAGCTTACGTGGTTAGAAAGCTGCCCCGAACAGCAGCGCCCGCATATTTGGCTTAAAGTGGATAGCGGCATGCACCGGTTGGGTTTTGCCCTTTCCGATATCGAAGGGATTGCTGCTAAGTACAATCATTTACTTAGCGAGCAAACGGTTATTGCTACGCACTTTGCGTGCGCTGACGATGTAGATAATAACTTTACCAACACGCAAATCGATGCGTTCAATCAAGTAGCGAGTAAATTGGGCTTGCCAACCAGCGTGGCTAATTCTCCCGCCACGGTAAACTGGCCTGCAAGTCGAAATGCTTGGAACCGTTTAGGTGTGGGGGTTTATGGAGGTGCCGTTTCTACCGCACAAAATCTCGACATTGAAATCTACCCTGCCATGACACTTCGCTCCAGTGTATTAGCGGTACGAACCATACCGGCAGGCGAGGGAATTGGTTATGGTCAAACCTGGGTAGCAAGTAAGCCCAGCAAAATTGCAACCGTTGGCATTGGTTATGCCGATGGCTATCCAAGACACTGCAAAAACGGTACGCCGGTAATGATTAGAGGTAAACGCGCCTATTTAGTTGGCCGCGTTTCTATGGACATGATCACAATCGATGTAACTCATATCGACAACGTCGCGGTGGGCGATGAAGTTGAACTCTGGGGGCAGAATGTGCCAATTCAGGAAGTTGCGGCTAATGCTGACACTATCGACTACGAATTAATGACCCGCGTTTCTCAACGGGTGCCGCGCATTGTAAAATACCTTTAACTTTCAAAGCAGTGCCAATTTGGCCAATCTTTATATAAGTTTTAATAAAGCACTATTCATTAAAAGAATGAGACTTTTACCCCCATTTTGAGCCTATACTGTATCGGCTTGGTTGCGGGATTGCGGTGAATGTTTCGCCTCCAACTGTGCTGAGCAACAACTCATAAGTGAGGTTTGTATGCGTACTTCGTTTTCTCGTCCAAGAGTGAACCGTGGAGTAGTAAGTCGACCGTCAAGACCTGTTCAGAAGAAGCAATAGGTTTGTTGTAGGCGTCTAGGGATACAAATAAAAGATACAAGAAAGCCCGGTTAGGTTGTGCCTAACCGGGCTTTTTATTTGTTGCCCTAATCATCGCTGCTGTCTCTTTTTGAGGGGAGTAACAGCGAAAATTTATGACCGAATGGCAAAGACTGGCTGAGTAAATTTAGCCGTTTTGTGCGCGAAGCTCGCTGTCTAAGCACTGTTCTAGGCTGTTTTCAGCACGATTTTCCATGTGATTGGTATCGGCGTTGTTTGACTCAACGTTTGCCTTTTTTGATTCAGATTCGCCTTGCACTGGGAAGTAACGCTCTGGTCTATGGTTAAGCGAAATAACCATGTTCAAACAAAATGCGGCTAAAATTGAAATCAGCACTAAAGGCCAAGCGATGAAAAACAGAGCACTAAGTAATATACAGCTATCGACGGTTAGCTGGAATGTACCGGCTCTAATATTGAAACGCTGTTGTAAATAGAACGCCATAATACCAACGCCACCAAGGCTTGAGCTATGACGAAACATCATCAGCATACCTACACCAATTAGAATACCGCCAAATACCGCCGCGAAAAATGGATTTACGTGGCTAATATCCACAAACGCTGGAATTTGCTCGGTTAGTACAGAAACCGTGGTGACGGATATAAAGGTGTTAATGGTGAAACGCTTGCTAATTTGCGTCCAAGCTAGGGTGTAAAACGGTAAGTTAATCAGAAAGAATAGCAAGCCGAAGTCCATATCTACGGCATAAGTACCTAACAGCGCTAAGCCTGCCGCGCCACCTACCATTAAGTCTTGAGACTGAAATAAATATACGCCAAAAGCAACAAACAAGCCGGCGCTTATCAGGGCGAAAACATCCTCGATGACACTGTGTTTTGTTTTTTGCATAAGAAAAAGTTTGCGTTAAGAAGACACAGCGTAATTATACGTTTACAACACAGTAGGTTACAGCGAGATGAAAAGTTAACTCGGTGCGATAAATGGCGGAAGGTAAGTTTGCCTTTACGACTTTTAGCGCACCGGTGAATAGGGTGTTGCGTCGATGTAAACGTTGCACCAACCTGGTTCACATAAAACGCAAAAAGTAGAGGAAGCTGCTAGGGAGTCTGATTACTCAACAATAGAGAATACAACGGTATCTTGCTTATTAAATTCTACGCTGCATTTCATAATGCCTAAGTGTAGCGGGCTATATGCTTCGATTTTGCTGCCATTTGCAACAAACTCTGTATCCCACAACAATAAGTTTGCAGTATCTAGCTGGCGTTCGACACTTTTTTTCGATACGCCAGGCGTAAAATTATCGCAGAGAATTATGACTTCGCGCCTTGCTTCTATCCAATAAAACGTCGTAGTGATCAACAGTGCTATTGCCGCTATTGCAACAACATCAGCAATAATGGAACGCTTCATGGCCTGCACGTGCTACTTCTCCTCTACTTCCTTACACTATTCATTTAAAACCTTGCCGCAAAAAATATCGCAACGACAAGGCGCACTTATATAAAGTGCAATTAGGTGGTTTGGATCAAATCCCACTTATTGCCAAACTTATCTCTAAAGATGGCTACCGTACCATACACTTCTTCCCGAGGGGTTTCTAAAAATGCCACCCCTTTGCATTGCATGGCATTGAAGTCGCGCCAGAAGTCGTCAGTATTCAAAATCAAAAATACTTTATCGGCGGCTTGGCTGCCAATGAGTGCCCTTTCTGTGTCATTTTTTGCTTGCGCCAACAACAAGCTCGTAGCACTGTGTGGTGGGGTTACCAGAACAAAACGCGAGTTTTCGCCGGTTACTTTGTCTTCGGTTAAGGTAAAGTTTAAAACCGTGGTGAAGTATTCAACGGCACTGTCGTAGTCGTCTACAAAAAAAGTAATGGCCGAGAGGTTTTGCGTCATAAATCAGGATCACTTTGAAAGTTAAGCTAAGTTAGCTGCGCATACTACCTAAAAGCTGACTGAGCTGAAATGCGGGTTGTCAGTTATTGCGTGAAGTTGAGCGATTTCATTAAGCGCAATATTTTGCGTGGTTTTGTCGATGGACATTTGAATACACTCTGTGGCCACGTCGTTGCGTTTATCGATAACTGTGGTCAATGCTTTACCGTTTATCGTATTCCCGTCTTTTAATACCACGCTCACTTCAAGCCCATACATACACGCAATTTCGATGTAGTCGTAAAGCTGGCACGCTATGTTCACATATTCCCCTATTCGCTGTTCAAGTGGCGACCAATTAGTAGAGTAGACCTGACGTTCACAGCAAAACTTTCCGCATCTACCGCGCATACATAGCACTTCACTTTCCACAGTAAACGACCAATGTTTAAATGCCGCCGCCTCGCGGGGGGCGATTAATTTGCTTGAGTCACGTCACAGAAGTCTGACCTTAACAAATGATCTTTTTTTAAGGTTTGCTCAGTATTGTTAGTACTGAAGGATTTATTTTGGTGCGCGATACACCTAAGCGCTTTAACGCCCCTCATGTTTCTTAGAGGCATTTTTTAGCAAAGGGTTCCCGCCAAAAATTCAATACAGGAACAGTAATGAACAAGCTACTATCCGCATTTTCTTTAGTTTCAATAGCCTCGTGCACCTCAAGCTTCGCTAATGCCGACGAACTTCCCTTTAATTTAAGCGGTCATGTTAGGGTTAACTACGGGCATCAAGACTGGCAAATTCCCGAGTTTAGAGATGGTTTCGAATTTGAATCATTCAAACTTGGCGTGTCAGGTGAGTCAGATCAATTTAGCTATAAAGCCGAATATCGATGGTACGAAAACACCGACTTCGACACAGTAAGGTTCGCCGACCTGACTTATCATTTCGATGAGCAAACCGAGATTACAGCAGGTATAACCCAAACACCGTTTGGTTTGCAGCCCTTTGCCAGTAACAACTTTTGGTTCTCGGTAAATTATTATCTTGGCTTCGAAGATGATTACGATGCTGGAGTGAAAATAAACCACGATTGGGGCAACTGGGATTTTCAAGCCGCCTATTTTATGAACGACGAGTACAACGATGCCGCTGAGTTTGGGCGCTATTCGTTCGACGTGGCGGACGACGGTGAATATCGAAATAAAGAAGACGGCCAATATAATTTACGTGCTAACTACACGGCAAACTTTATTCGCGGAGGCACTACCGATATTGGCGTGTCTTACCAATACGGCAACATCTTAAACCTGGATACCCTAGATGATGGTGATATGAATGCCTATGCCGTGCATATGCGCCATACCCAAGGCGACCTAAAAGTCGAACTGCAGTATATCGATTATGAATACGATTTGGCTGCACCAGAAGGGCAAGCAGACGATCGCATAGCGCTATCCTCTTTCACCTTCCCGTTCTTAGCCGCGGCCGACGGTAAAACCTATTCAGCAAACCTTGTGTACTCTGTGCCTTATAAGTTTACTCACATAGAATCACTTACTTGTTACTCAGAGTACAGCGTGGCAAAAGGTGAAGGAAGTGAAGGGAAAAACTCGTCGCAGTGGATAAACGGCTGTAGCTTTGGCTGGGATAAATTGTTTGTATATGTAGATAGTATCCAAGGCAAAAACATGTGGTTCTCAGGCGGTCCGGGCGTGGGACTCGACTTAGGTGGTAGACAAGAAACTACCCACCGCCTGAACATAAACCTTGGTATTTACTTCTAATCACTAACAGGACTTTGACATGCGATTACTATTAATAGCGACATTTATACTAGCGCTAGTTCCAATGCAAAGTTTTGCCCATGCGTGGATGAAACTGCGAATAGCGACCACAGAGTATGCCCCTTATACGTCAACTGATATGCAGCACGACGGTTATATCAATCACATAATCGCTGATGCGTTTTTAGAGACGGGCGTTGTGGTTGAGTTTGTATCTTTACCCTGGGAAGAAGCGCTTGAAGCAACGCTGAAAGGCGAATACGACGCCATCTCATACGGCAATTTTGTGCGCGCCCGGGAAAGCGAGTTTTTCCACAGTAACCCTATTAGTGCGGAAAGCTTGGTGTTTTATGTTAATGCTGAAAAGGGCCCTGATACTTGGGCTGAATTAAGCGACTTAAAAGAACTAAAGATGGGCGTAACAGAGGGGTATTTATACAACGATGAACTTGCCGCTTACATTAAAAGCAGCAGTAATGTTGTGGAAAGTGCCACAGACAAAGACAATTTACAGGCGCTGATTGACGGTAAAATTGACGTTTTTCCCATTGATGAGTTAACCGGATGGTACTTGCTTCAGCGTGATTTCGATAGTGGCGACCGCAGAGATGTGATGCCCATTAAGCCGTTTATCTCAACTGTAACCACGCATTTGTTAGTGCCTAAAGGCGAAAGTGACAGTCAGCTTATTCTGTCGCTATTTAATAAAGGGTTAGAAGAGTTAACGCTGGACGGAAAACTGACCCGCTTTAAACGCCTTCTAAAAGAAGGCTACTATCAGCATCCGCAGAAAAAAGTGAATTTTGACAGACGCTAGCTGGCGTTTCAGGCCTAAGGGGCTATATAAAAGCCCCGCTGGCTAAACGCCAAAGGCATAATAAATTAAACTAAAAGGGCAGTGCGATAATAAAAATAATCTATATACTTCAGTGCACATAATACTGATGTAATGGTTATTTCCTAATGCGCAGCCCTTTATTTGTGCGACTTTACGGGCGTGGTCGTTTTCGCTCGCTGTTGAGCACATGCCTTCTGCTAATACTCGTTGTTATTTGCCCGTTAGCCAATGCGTCGAGTGATGAAATAGCCTTTGATGTCTCTGGCTCGTTTAGAGTGCGCTACGAGTCGTTGAATAACCCTATATTTCCAACATCATCAGCTGCACGAGAAAAAAGTAATCAGCGTCTTTCAACACGCTTTATCGTGAATTCTACGGTAAGTTATCAAAACCTCGCGGCAACGATCGAAATACGTGACTCGCGAGTGTTTCTGGATGAAAACGATCCAACGCTAACGGCCAATCAGGTTAATACACTGGAGCCTACACAGTTTTTTATCACCTACAAACCTGAACGAGCATCTGACTTATACGAAGTGTCTGCGGTAAAGGTAGGGCGTATGGAGCTCGACTACGGCAGTCGCAGGCTATTGGCCAAAACAGCCTATCGCAATGCCACCAATAGCTATGATGGAATTGTGGTGGAAGCAAGAGTTGCAGATTGGCAAGTACACGGCGTGTACGTGCTGCCGGTATCTCGCTTTCCTACTGACAGTGAAAGTCTGGACGGGAACGAACGCGCGTTCGACAAGAGTTTTAGCGAACGAAAATTCTTTGGTGTGTACTCTGCGTCAAAAGACAACAACGTCAAGCTGCAAAGCTACTGGTTAAAAGAAGATGATAGTGAAGCGCTTGCCACCAAAAACCGTGATCTGTACACATTGAGTGTGGACTATACCCAGCCTTTCAATAATGGCCTGATAACAAATATAGAGGTGGTGGGGCAAGCGGGAACTTCTTATCAAACCGCATCTGCTAACGATACAGACGAGAAAGACGTTCGTGCATATATGCTGTTTGGTTATGTTGGGAAACAGATTACAGACAACACCTTTCTTAGAGCTGAAGTTGACTATATCAGTGGCGACAACGACACAAGCGATGACACAATCTCTGACTTTGATACCTTATACGGCGTGCGGCGTTTTGATTTCGGACCTACTGATGTATATCAGGCTATGCCACGTAGAAACCTAAAAGCAGTGGGGCTTCGAAGCGTGTCTAAGCCAGCAAAAGCGCACAATATTATGCTTGGTTACAAAGCCATGTGGTACCAAAAAGCACCTCAAGACGTGGACAGTTTCATTGGCCATCAAGTGGAAGCTCGCTGGCGGTATCAAGTGCGACCCGAGTTGCGATTAGTGCTAGGTGGAGCCTACCTCAAAAAAGGAGAGGGTTTTGCGCGTGGAGATTACAGCGACAACAGCGCCTTTTTATTCACTGGCGCTTTGTATACCTTTTAAAATCTCCGGCTAAATAGCCCGCGTAAACTGGGTACAGCTGCTTACGCTACAAGCCTTGCAGATGAGCGCGTACTCTCTTTTCTGTTTATTATATTACTGATATGGTTAACGGCTATTTTGAAATGCCCATTTAGAGGTTGCCTTGTCGTATTCAGCTGAAACATCGTTTTTTGCCCGTTGTATTGCACTATTAAAATTGCTCGGCCCGGGTGTGCTTATGGCAACAGCGGCGGTAGGCGGTAGTCACTTAGTAGCATCAACTCAAGCGGGGGCGAAGTTTGGTTGGCAGTTAGCGCTGCTTATATTGGTAGTTAACTTACTCAAATACCCATTCTTCAGAGCAGGCGTTAGCTACACCATCAGTACAAAGCAAAGCCTTCAGCAAGGGTATTTGGGAATGGGACGACGATATTTGGCCGTTGCCTTGGGTTTGAATATCATTGCGTCGGTGGTCAATGCTGCAGCGCTGTTGTTGTTTGCTGCAAGCTTATTGTCGTATTTTATTCCTTTCGATATCGCCATAACGTTGTCCGCTTCAGTGGTTTTGGCACTTATTTTAATCATTCTACTCGCTGGCCATTTTGAAGGATTGGACAATATCGCCAAAGGCATAATGGGCGTGCTTGTGGTGGCGACTGTAGCCGTATTCGTGGTGGCACTAAGCAATTATTCTGCTTCACCAGCACCTGCCGTGGCGCCGCCTTCGCCTTGGACGCTCGCTACATTAGGCTTTTTAGTCGTCACAATGGGGTGGATGCCCGCACCTATTGAAATATCGTCCATTACTTCACTTTGGTTAAAGCGCCAGTGCAAAGGGCAAGCCGTAACGCCAAAGTCGGCCCTTTTCGATTTTAATTTAGGTTATGCAGTGACGGTGCTACTCGCATTGTTGTTTTTGGGTTTAGGTGCATTAATTTTGTATGGCAGCGGGACAGAGCTAAGTACCAGCGGTATCGGCTTTTCCCATCAGCTAATTAGTATGTACTCATCAACCATTGGACAGTGGGCGCATTGGCTTATCGCACTGGTTGCATTTTTGTGCATATTTGGTTCTGCGCTAACCGTTTACGATGGTTATGCGAGGGTGGTTGCTGAAGCAATAGCGCTTCTTTTTAACAAAGACAAAAACGCACGAAATACGCTGGTAACGCCGGTGTTACTGTTCATGGCAGTGGCGAGTTTTATCATTGTGTTGTTCTTTAAATCTGCGCTATTGGCAATGTTAGGCTTTGCGATGACGCTGGCCTTTGTTACTACTCCAATGTTTGCTTGGCTTAACCATAAGCTTGTGGCACAAACCAAGCTTCATCAAGACGCGGCGCCAAACGTGGTAGTGAAGCTGCTTAGCTATTTAGGCCTAATCTATCTATTTGGGTTTCTAATGGTGTTTATATGGTGGAAGTGGTTTAGCTAGCCACTTCCTACCGTAACGAGAGCGCAGAGCACTTTAGGTGCTTCGCAAGTCTCGCCTTAGTAAATTAGTTTAATTACGCGCACTTATGCGAGCCCTAGCGCAATACTCATCTATACTGTAGATGACATCGTTTGAGGAGTTCGCAGCTTGGTGCGTGGCAAAAAACTATTTCCTTCCACCCTTTTATTATGGGGTAAGCGTATCATGCTGCTTTCGCTTGTGAGTGCGGCAATGTGGGGCTGTTCAAAAGAACCGCAGCAAACTATCCACTGGCACAATGCTTACGACATTGAGCGCGAACTTCATCTTTTGGGGCAGCAAGAAGACCCTCGCGAAATCTACAAAAGGCTTCAAGGTATTAAGCAACAGGCTTCGCTACAGCTTTCTCAAATGCGTGAAGCAGGTAATCAGGACCCGTTATTTAGGGAATGGTTGGAGTCGCTACGCATTAGCTTATCGTTAGCCCCCTTGTACGGCGATACCATTGAAACGTGTAGCGTGTGGCAAGGCGCCATGGAAGACGCTTGGGGAGTGGGAATAGTGCAGTTTAATGAACGAGCCAAACTCGTGTGGCGGGTAATGGTGGCTACCTGCAACGCACGAGTTCGCTCGGTATAGTACTAGGTTTTACTTAGTATAAACGGGGCGAGCCGCTGTTAGCGTTGCCACTTTATCTATCACTTGCTGTACTACTGCATTGTCTTCTGGCGCTGTTAACACATCACAAATCCAATGGGCTAATTGAACACAGTCTTCTTCACTAAAGTTGCGTGAAGTGACCGCAGGTGTGCCAATTCGAATACCACTTGTAACGAATGGCGACTGCGGGTCGTTGGGTACTGTGTTCTTATTTACCGTTATATTCACGCTATTTAATATCGCGTCGGCTTCTTTCCCCGTCATTCCTTTGCTTACAAGACTTAACAGGAACATGTGGTTGTCGGTTCCATTAGATACTACGTCGAAGCCACGCTTCATAAACACATCAGCCATAGCTTGTGCATTAATGACTACCTGCTTTTGATAAGCGCGGAACTCTGCTGTCATGGCTTCTTTAAGCGCTACCGCTTTTGCGGCGATAACGTGCATAAGTGGTCCACCCTGAATACCAGGGAAAATTAATGAATTGAATTTCTTTTCAAGCTCGGGGTTTGACTTACACATAATAAGCCCGCCACGAGGACCACGTAGTGTTTTATGGGTGGTAGTAGTAACCACGTGAGCCGCGTTAATTGGCGAGGGATAAACACCGGCCGCAACAAGTCCTGCAACATGTGCCATATCTACGAGTAAATACGCGCCCACGCTATCAGCGATGTCTCTAAACTTCTGCCAGTCGACCACGCGAGAGTAAGCGGAAAAGCCCGCTACAATCATTTTTGGCTTGTGCTCTTGAGCTAGGGCTTCTACTTGGTCATAGTCAATTTCACCGGTTTCTGTGTTCAAGCCATACTGAATCGCGTTGTATAGTTTTCCCGAGAAGTTAGGCTTTGCACCGTGTGTGAGGTGCCCACCGTGATCAAGGCTCAACCCAAGAATGGTATCGCCAGGGTTTAATAGCGCCATATAAACTGCAGTATTCGCTTGAGAGCCAGAGTGAGGTTGCACATTCACATAGTCAGCTTCAAACAATGCTTTAGCTCTGTCGATAGCAAGCTGTTCTACTTTGTCCACCGCCTCGCAGCCACCGTAATAGCGCTTGCCCGGATAGCCTTCTGCATACTTATTAGTTAGCTGACTGCCTTGCGCCTGCATAACAGCTTTGCTGGTGTAGTTCTCCGATGCAATCAGTTCAATGTGATGTTCTTGGCGTTCGTTTTCTTGCGCAATAAATGCTGCGATATCTGGGTCTTGTTCGTGAAGGTGCTGGTTAAGTGGGTTCATGCTGGCTCCTAAATGTCATTATTTTGTATCTGATACTAGGAGTGTAAAAAGAATAAATAAAATTAATAAAAAATATGGCATTATAATTTTATTAAATGGCCTTGTGAGCAAGTTTGGCATCAGTAAGGCAAAACAGCAGGCAAAGCTAATAGAGAGGTGTACAGCAAAGTAATGAAAAACTTATCGATAGATTTTCTGCGTTCGTTCGTGCTTATTGCACAGACGGGTAGCTACACTCAATGTGCCGAGCAGCTTCAGCGCACACAGCCTGCCATTAGCTTACAGATAAAAAAACTAGAAGAAATGATTGGGGAAAAGCTATTTTCCCGCGACAAAAATCGCTTGGCACTAACTGGCGCTGGTAGTCGCTTATTGTCGTATGGTGAAAAGATAGTGGCACTGAACGATCAGGCGATGGCCGAATTCGGCAAACCGCAGGTTACGGGAAATATTCGGTTAGGCATTCCTAGCGAATTTAGTACAACGCTTATGCCTAAAATTATTCGACGGTTCACGCAAACCTATCCGGAAATATCGCTAGAGGTGCATTGTGCGCTAAGTAAAGACTTACTTAGTGAGCCGCTTAAAAGTCAGTTCGATTTAATTCTTTCGCTACAAGAAACACCTGATCCTCAGCAAGACGGCTACATCATTTCAGATCAACTGGTATGGGTGGGGAGTCAGCGCTTTGTAAACAGTGTGCCTGCTAAACTGCCTATTATTGCTGCACCGTCGCCATGTATTTACCGCAAGCGAGCAACCAATCTTTTATCGGCCATCAAAAAACCGTGGCAGGTGGTGTACACCATTGCTGACTTAAACGGCATACAAACGGCCATTAACGAAGGGCTGGGCATAACCGTTCTTGCAAAAAGTTCGGTGCCGTCTGGGCTACACGTTTTATCTAATTCAGAAAGTTTACCCGAGCTTGGGCATGTGGGTGTTTGTTTAGTTAACCCTCAGAAAGTGTCATCGAAAGCGATTAGCTTGCTTACTGAAACCATTACCAACGAAGTCGCAAATTTTTAAGAAGGGATGAATTGGAATAGCTAGCGCGCCTAGTTGACAAAAAAAGTAAGCGCGCTAAAAGGAAATGAGGCTTTTCAATAAAACGCCGCTTATGCCTTTTTAACAAACTGCGCAGTTAGCATCATTTCACCCGCGCCATCTACTTTACAGTCTAGCTGGTGGTCTTTGGCATCTTTCACGTGACGGATAACGGCTTTCGTTCCAATTTTAAGTACCAGCGAACTGCCTTTTACCTTCAAATCTTTTGCTAGCGTAATCTTGTCACCGGCTACTAACGGTGTACCGTTGAAGTCTTTTGCTGATACTTCCTCTTCTACCTCGTTCGGGTTCCACTCGTGTCCACATTCAGGGCAAATAAGTAGAGGCTGATCTTCGTATACATATTCTGATTGGCAATGCGGGCAAGGAGGTAACGACATGTGGAATTCTCTTAAAATACTAAATTAAAGCGCTCGGGTCATAAAGTGGCTGTTGGGATCGATTGAGTAACTGCCAAATGGACCGCAATCAACAAAACCAAACTTTTTGTATAGGGTTCTGGCCGCTAAAAAGTAGTCTTGCGTTCCTGTTTCTAAACTTACCGAACTAAACCCCTTCATTTTCGCATGTTCTAGGGCAAAAAGTAATAACTGAGACGCTACACCGCAACCTCTGAACGGTTTGGCGGTGCGCATAGATTTTAGCTCGGCGCTATGTGTATCAAGGGTTTTAATAGCGACGCAGCCCGCAAGCTGTTGCTGCTTCCAGCCACTAAAAAAAGTAATGTTCGAAGCTTTTAGTGCTTCAACATCTAATGCATGTACGCTCTCAGGTGGCGATGTAGCATACATATCAGACAAATGCTCTTCTAAAAGCGCTAGCACTTCTCCTCCGGTGAGATCATCAATAATAATCTTCATGTGCTTTGGCCTTTAGGTATATTCTGAATAGACGGCGGTACAAGCCTGTTTGTTATGTGCTTAAGGGTTTAGTCATGTTAAAAAAGCGGTCGTCTTCACTTTTTATGACAAATCCCACTTTTTTATAAAGCGAAACTGCAGGGCTAACTTTGAATACTCGTAAGTCAAGCGAGTTAGTATTGGCCCCTAACGCTAGCCTTTCTGCTTCTTCAATGGCAGCACTGCCTATGCCTTTGTTCTGTGCGCTGGGTATGACCTGAAGGTCGCGCAATATACAGATGCTACCGTCGTATTGAAGGCGCATAACCCCCACCGTTTCGCTGTCTACTTGAATGTCGTAATTAATGAGCTCTGCGGTAACCCCAAGCACTTTTTCGGCGTCCCAATCAGGCGCAAACTGAGCGTAATAATCGCGCATGTTATTAAAGGTAAACTCAGCAGCCCTTGGTAGGTTCGTACTTGGAATAAAGGTAATCTTCATCGCGTTTTCTTCGTTATTTATTGCAAGCAAGACTCTTATCCGTGACTTCTTGGTGCGAACATAATTATCGCCATACCAATCAAAGCGACAAAGGTGCCCACCAAGTCCCATAACGTTGGCTTCACTCCATCAACAAGCCAAAGCCACATAATAGCCATGAAAATGTAAACACCACCGTAAGCCGCGTATACGCGCCCGGCAGCAGTCGGGTGCAGTGATAACAGCCAAGCAAAAAGCGCTAGAGATATAGCCGCTGGTACTAACAACCATATGGACTTATCTTCTTTCAACCATAAGTAGGGCAGATAGCACCCAACAATTTCAGCAAGTGCAGTAATAACAAACAAACCAATGGTTTTTAATTCCAACGGGCAGACCTCTTTTGAAATACTGATGGTGAGCAAACAATGCCCTTTGAAAAGGGCATTAAAGCGCTACTCGCACGCCATGCTGGCTTGGTGCTTACACAGTTGATTGGCTTCTTCTTCAGAGCTTGCGCCCAAACAAAAATCTAATCGAATCAGCTTTTCTTCGCTCGCAGCCGACTTTCCTTCTGCCAGCGTCCAGTCCCATTCCTCTATGACTCTAGCAGCAGGTTTTTCGATTACCCTTTTAGGTACCGAATTAACTAATGTAATGCTCTTAGTGGTACCTTCAGCATCAACGTTAACTTTAAAAATGCCGCACCCAGCAATGCCTTTTTGTGCTAGTTTCATTGGATAGCGAGGCACAACCTGATTTTCTCTTTGCCACGTACTTTCTGCTTGAGTGGGTGTTAAGTGCGTAAGCTCTACCGTGCCATAAATGGTATCGGCAAAGGAGCCGGCAGACAGTAAGCAGAGTGAAAATAGCGAAGCTTTATAAAACATATAACTTTCCTTGTGTTGTTTGACATATTTCCTAGATTCTACGCTAACACGATTTGTGCATTCGGTAGATACCACTTAACGCATTGTATGAAATAAAAGGAAAAAACATTCTGAATACATATTTTCCATTATAAAAGAGAGGTAAAACCCAAGCTGGCGAGTCACTTATCTTTAATACCCCGCCGTTGTTCTGCTTTACGGCTTAGTTCGCGAGCCATAGCTTGGGATATAGGGTAGCTTGGTAAAATCATCCACAGAATAATGTAGACGAGAACTGGAATTCCAAAGAAACAACTGGTAATCAGAAATGCTAAACGAAGGCCATTCTTTCGCAGACCGTAGTATTCAGCGATGCCTGAGCAAACGCCAGCAATAACTCCTTTACTACCGCGCGTAAGAATATTTGTTTTATTCTGCATATCAGTTCCTTTGACTTAACTGTAAATTAAAGATGGTGTGTTATATTTCACTAGCCTCAGCCAACGAGGCATTTTTATTGATTACCGCTGCCCATTGCTCAATAGTTTTCACTCTGGAGCCTCCTTCCACAAGAACCCCATGAGAATCTATACGAACGATGTGTGGTAGAGAACCGCTAAAATTCGCAAATAAGCGCTCTCGAAATGCTAGCTTTGCGTCTGCCGATTTCCATACCTCTCCAGTGAAACCTGTTCTTGCTAACATTCTCTCAAGATCAGTCCAGTCTTCATCTAAAGAAATTGCAACGACACGGATGGATGGGGGAGCAGTCTTGATTGCTTTGTTTAAATTTTCTAATGCTTCATAACAAGGCGAGCACCAGGATGCGAAAAAGTAAGCAACAACATTTTCACCTTCAAGGCTTTGAAAGGTGATGGGCAGTTTATCTATAGTATAAAACGTGTGCTCTTGAACAGGCTTTCCTATGAATGCCCTAGATGCTGCGACTTTCTCTTCATATGTCTGACTCCACGAACCGCTTGAGAAAATCAGAAATAGTAATATTGAAACCTTCTTCACAATGACCTCCTAATTGTCAAAGAATATAGCAACTCAAATAAGTAGAAGTAATACATGGGTTAATATTAACTGCACTGTAGCACCACCCAAGCAGCAGAGAAGTCACGTTTTCTAGCGTCACTTTCTCTAACCCAGAAATAAAGTATACCCATATCCCCCCACATAACTTCGATATCATCATCAGAGTCAAATTGGAAAATCATTCGCCAATCGTTTTCCTGCCTTCGAAGCTGTTTGGCTTTTTCAGAATTGTATCCTTCTGAACCGCCACAATTTACTCCACTACTCACAAGGTGACACTCTTCTTCCATATCGTCATTTTGGACTGGTGTAGGAAAGCCTCCAACTTGATGGCGAGGTTCTACTCCGTACTGCTCATCGATAAAGTCGCAGTATTCATCATCCTCGTCTTCAGATAAGCCAATTTCTTTAAAGCTAATTCTTTGCGCATCTGGATAGCTAGTAAAACTTTCTGCTTTCAAATATTTAATTGAAGGGGCTACATGTTCGTCACTGAGATCTCCGGGCAGTTCATGAGAGTACAGATCTCCAGAACCATTCTCATAAATTACAGCCCAACCACCCTTATCATGTGGGTCAAACCCCCAAGGCCACTCTTCAAAATCATAAAAGAATAATAATCGGCCACTGTCAGGTAGCCATTCGATACTTTGATTTACGTTAATTTCTTCCAAGTCTAGCTGAGCAATGAACCCAAGTGGTTTATTATTTTTACGAGGCCAGTCGAAAGGTGAACGTACTACTGGCTTTCCACCAAGAAAACTAACTACTTCTGTCTCTGCGGGAATAAGCCTAAGGCACTTTTCACCGAGGCTTAGTATTTTTTCATTCATTGTTGTTCAATTCCTTTGATGGGGAGGCTAACCCCCTCCTTAGGGGAAAATTACGTCGGGTAGAATATCAAGCAAAGGGTAGGGAGCCTACTTGCTTTTGTTCGAAGCAGCCTGGCGAGTCTGTTTATTCGGGCATTAGGTGCGTGCCTCTACGACCTCGATTTCGGTTCTTTACCGTGAAAATCTATGTATAGCTTTTTTAAGTTGTTTGGAACGAGTGGCCAACCAGCTTTAATCCCTGCAGGTGTTGCATTCCAAAACAAGTGTTCGACGTAATATTTGTCGATGTACTCAAATTCAATTGAAGTTGCCGAGTCTAATTTTTGGCTCATGTATGATAAATGTCTTTCAGCTTCCGCTAGTCTATTCTCGTTAAACGCAAAAGTTGTTGAGTTTGCAAACTCTTCCATTCGAAAGGTTAGCGCCCAACTCTCGTGTTTTTCCATTAAAGGTACAGTATCCGGAAAACGAGATTGTATATCTTTAATGAATCTTTTTATTTCGGCTTTTGCCATAAAGTTCCTTGTAGTACCTAACGCTAAGCTAACGAGCAGCAACGTAGCGGTATCATCGCCGTGCTTGTGTCCCAGCGAGCCTGCGGGCGACTTTATTTATTTGTTAAATGCCGCCTACTCTGACTTTGAAAAACTTAGTTTTTTCACTTAAATGTTGATATGACCAAGGAGGGTTTACTACATCAATGTTTGAAACGCCCAGCGTAGCAAGCCCTTCGAGTGAATAGTACCAGCCGATAAAGTCTTCTTTCTCGGCAAACTTTTTATATTCGGAAGATTGTCCTAGTGTTGTTATTCGCTGGTCCACACCAATTTTTTCGAAGAACTTTCGCTCACGAATTACAGCTGACTTCATATATTTTTCTAAGTTCTGCTTTGTTGATTCCCGCTCTTCCTCAGGCATAGCATCAATAAACGATGTTATTTCTTTCTCCATTCCGGTTGTACCACCATGGAAACCAATAACTGCGTGATTCGAAATCCTGTGATGATTTGCTGCAGAAAAAACATAGTTGGCGCATGATGAGAGACAATACTCATTGACCTCAAGCTTTAAATCATAGTCATGAACAATGTCACCAAGATCCATTCCATGATTGATTTCACCGCCTTCGGACGTTATAGACAGCCATTCAACTTTACTCTTACCATTTTTCAGAATTGAAAGAAGTTTCTGATTTGCAGATGGCGATAATTTACCGTGATAAATTACTGTGTTTTCCTTCAAATTGACTGTTGTTTCACTACCTTGTGCTGACACGCATGAAAGAGAAATTATTAAAATTAAAGACCAAAAAAGTTTAAACATGCTGCTTCCTTGTGGCATTCAAAGCCCCACTAAGGGGCGATAATACATGGACTAAAATTAGGAACAAAGTGACGCAACCCATGTGTTAGCGTCCCAGCGAGCGAAGCGAGTGCCTTAAGTGGCTTGTTATATTTCATGGTACAAAACCTCCTTGAACACATCTATACCACACTCACCGAAGCTGGCAACGATAAAATGACGGCGAATTAACCCAGCATTTATTGTGTGCCAAGCTACATTTTTACCATTCTCTTCGAAAGGTTGAAGCTGAGTGAAAAAAGTTGGATGTTCCAGGTCCTCAGCAATGAGGAAGACTCCTTGAAATGAAAGTTCATCTATTTGAGAAGGTAGCGATATCATCACAGAGTAATCAGTATCTACAAGAGTTACCTCGATGTCGACTTTATCCTGATGTTTGATGCTATTCTCAGTACTTTGCTGTTCGCTGATATAACAGCTAGTGGCAAATACACCTGAACAAAGGAAATAGAGAGCTAAAAAACAAATCCGCATAACTCACTCCTTTTGAAATATGACGCCCACATAACGGGCTAAAATAAGTGAGGTACGAGCTGAGCCAAGCTTTTTAGTCCAAATTAATTTGTTTGTTAGCTGTATACCACACCTTTAGTTCATTAATTTTAATTACTGACTTGCCATTAAAATCACCTATTACTGACGGGGTTAAATGATCGAAATGCTTAACATGCCAATCTTGGGTTAACGCTCGTTCATTATTTGGCAAACGTTCAATGCTATATAGATTGAACACCTCCCAACCATCCAATTGAGTACGATGTATTGAAACGACAGGGTCTTCTTTATCGAATAATTTTACAACATACTCTTGAAAAGGTTTAAATGGCTGTCCACACCACTCACCCAAAATTACATGAGTATCAATTACTTTCTTTTCAAAGTATCCATCTTTAATACGCTTTCAACATAAAGTTTAACAAACTGTACACCACAGGCGTTCGACTGCTCTAATCTGAACGGTTTTAACCTTGGATTTTCTGTGCCGTTAAAGTTACGTTTTACTACCTCTTCAGACAATACCTTTGTAACTAAAATTAACCGATTGGCACGAACTTCAGAAATAGAAAATAGACAAAGGAAAATAAGTAAAATGGATTTCATATGCCAAACGTCCTTATACAGCTAACTTTCCAATAACGGCAAATTGGAGCGCAGCGGAAATTTGTCTCAATCGTGCGTTTATAAGGGCTTGCTCTTGATGCCGAATTTCTTCGCAAACTCGGGATCTATCCATGCCGACTCTACTTCGCCAGGCTCTAGTTCAACTTCTTCTAGAGCCGAGCACCTAGAAACGAAATCATCTATTGAATTAGAAAGAACCTCGGCCTCATCTGTTTCGTGATCCCAGAAGCAAACGGCTTCATTTAGTAGAACGAAATAGTTACCACAGCCGTCTTCGGCCAAGACCTCCAAAGCCGATAAGACTTTAGGAAATGGCGCTGTGGCTTTTCTGATTACACCGTACTTAACGCCATTTTCGCTTTTAAATACTTTCCCAAATGCTCGATTCATCTTTGAGCTCTAATTTTTCCATAACGGACGCAGGCATGTGGGGCATAGTAGCGAAGCCGCCCCGAGTGTATTATGCGTCTCAGCGAACAAAGTGAGTGACGTAAACTTTTGTTAGGTGCCACTTTTGCGATACCACGAAAATACAAACACTATAGCGAGTAATATGGGAATTGTCGCAGTTCCACTTCCTGAATATCCATTGATATGAACTAATTTATCAAATGGCGCCACTATTTTATTGTCTTGGGAGAGTTGATAAATCATTGCTGAGTTATCTGTGGGTTTGTACCAAACGCGAAGGTAACCGCCAGCGTTTAATGCAAATAAGACACGACGATAGAATGGGTTGTTGTCTGTAATTACAAACTCAACGTCCGATATGGTAAAGGAAGTTATTTCGTAACTAGGCTTTCCGCCAGTTTGCCTAGTTTTGTACTTCACAGGTTTATAACTTGAGACTACCGAATACTCTTCTAATTTAGGAATCTCAGCATCAATTTGGACTTGAACCCATATTGAGCCCGCTAGGCCAAGTATAATTAATAGGATTGAGATACTAAGTTTTGTCATCGGCACCTAACTTTTAAATAAGGGGCGCTAGCACGTGTGCAATAATGGCGAAGCCGTGCACGTGCTTGTGTCCCAGGGAGCGGCAGCGAGTGCCATAATTTGTTTGTTATACGTTTGACTGAACAAAAAACTGCCTCATGCCAGTGCTATAGAACACATAGTACGCCCAAACAGCTATTATTGCCCCACCGATTACACCCCCATTTAAAGAATAAAAAGACATGAAGGCAATAATAGATGCCCAGTATAAAAAAGTACCAACGCGGCCAGTCCAGTGTTTATTCACAGAAGCGAAGCAAATTGCAATGATTAATATACTAAATAGCAGAAAGCCGGGCGCCATACCTGTTAACCAAAATTCTTGGTAAGTAAGGCTGCGTCCATTCAACGAATACTCTGCGTTTGGCCAAGGCCATAAAGCAAATAACACCATTAGTGAGTATGTAATTGAGTTGAGCATATGCTGAAACCGGAATAACTTTGGCATCCCTTTCGTTTCTTTGAATACTCTCATGAATTTATTAAAAATCATCCTTGATGCCTGTTCGACGTATAACACCCTGCTTTGGGGCGGAACACATGGGCTAAACTCCGAGCGAAGCGACGCAGCCCATGTGTTTGCGTCCCAGCGAGCCTGCGAGCGACTACAGCAGTTTGTTATGCGCTATTGACTTACAACGCGCGAGTACCATAATTAGGTATATATTGGTACTTGGAGAAATCAGATGGCTAAAAACACCAGCATTACCCTTGGAGACCATTTTGATAGCTTTATTGCTAGCCAAATTCAAACTGGTCGGTATGGTTCAGCAAGTGAGGTGATTCGTTCAGCTCTTCGCTTGCTAGAAACACAGGAAACCAAATTAAACACTCTGCGTCAATTACTTGTAGCAGGTGAAGAAAGCGGCGAGACTGAATACGACCTTGAGCACCTGATATCAGAACTAGACGGTGAATTAAAAGAGTGAAACCATTTAAGTTAACCGTACTAGCAAAATCAGATCTAAAAGATATTGCATTGTTTACGCAACGGAAATGGGGCCGAGAACAGCGTAATGTATATCTTAAACAATTCGACGATTCATTTTGGATGTTGTCTGAAAATCCTGATATTGGTAAAAGCTGCGATGAAATAAGGGATGGATACAGAAAATTTCCTCAAGGTAGCCATGTTATTTTCTATAAACAAACGGGCAGTCAGGAAATTCTGATCACAAGAATCCTTCATAAAAGTATGGATGTAAATCCTGTACGCTTTGGCGCATAACACCCACATAAGGGGCAGTAACACGTGGGCTAAAATCCGAGCGAAGCGCCTTAATGTGTTTGTTATACCGCGATTTTTGCATGATTAACGGTGATGATAAAAGCTTCTGGCGAGTTAACACCCAAATAAATTTTCGTTTTTCCCTTAATAGGTGAACAGAGTTTGATAACAACATTCGGAACACCAGAGTAGTTAAACCGTTTGACGTCACGCGAACGCTTCACAAACGAATTATTTGGGCTTATTTCAGATATGTCCTTTAACGGTATGGTTAACGGTGCATAAAGTCCGTAACGGATGATTAAGTTTTTCCCATGAATTGAAATGGGGCGCTTACCAACAGCTTTGTATTCTGCCAAGAAAAATATAAGCCCAAAGAGTGTAAGTCCTGTTGTGATATTTGCGGCGACGCTTGACCATAAAAAGTGAAGGAGTAAGTGGACAAGTGGCATTTCGATAATGATGAGGAGTATAAAGCCAAATAAGTTACTCTGAGCGTCATCCTTTCTATCGTAGAAAAAATGTTGTTCGCCACGATATGCGTTACTTTCTATTTGGGAAGCAAAAAGTGCAAAGCTCCAGACGCGTCCTTCAATTGCTAGAATTGAGCTGAACAGCGAAAAACCGAAAATTTTCTCGATAGGATTTGCTACTGCTAAATCTGGATCTTCTTTGTTCGCAAGCGCAGCGCGAACGGCTAAACAGACCGTAACTATTGCTACGAGCTCTAACACAAGAATGATGGCTATGACAAAATAACGACCACTTTCAAGGAAATGGAAAATGACTTTGTTTTGTTCGGGAATTACAAGGCTTCCTATGAACACGGAAGTGCTACACAAAATTGCCGCTTTTAAAAGTGCTTTTTGTTTATCTGATTCGCAAAGAAAGCACAAAATTGGAAGTGCTAATAGTGCGTCTAGCATAAATAGCCACTCATATTTGGCATTTCCATATTCGTTTAGGGCATTTGAAGTCGCGTAATAATACCACCACCAAATCGAAATGATGATCAGAAACACTAGTGGAATTTTGCTTTTAACACTCGGGTTCATAAAATCCTTTTAGCGGTATAACATCCCACTAAGGGGCAGTAACACGTAGGCTAAAATTAGGAGCGGAGCGACAGAGCCTACGTGTTACTGTCCCAGTGAGCGCCAGCGAATGGCTACAGTTGTTTGTTAGCTGCAAAGCTCAAATTGACGAATGCCTTTCAGTTATAGAATAGGCCATATCGCAGGTTTGACACTCGACTTCCCACGCGCCAAACCGCTGAGTAATGTGTAAATCACCTGAACATACTGGGCAAACTTGATCTTGAAAAGTGCTTGGTACGCTATCCCTCAAGCGCTTTGAAAATAACTTTAAGATAGGCCATAAATTATCGTCTAATGTAATTCTTAAGTCATCTCTGAGTGCTTCACAAAACTCTATGAAAACAATCTCGTCGTGAGAGCGTTTAATCTTGGGGTCTTGGGTGCGTAAAGCAATGAAGTCAAGAATTTCTCTATAGCGTTCGGGATATCTATCTTTATCAATGTTCTGTTTACAGTCCAGCAACTCTTCAATCGAATAGCTTGAAAAATCTGGCTTGCTCAAAAACTTCTCCTTGCAGCTAACACCCAAATAAGGGGCACAAACATGGCGGTTATAATCGGAGCGAAGCGACACAGCCGCCATGTTTGTGTCCTCTCGAGCGGAGCGAGTGACTTAATTTGTTTGTTATATGCCGGTTGCATAAAAATTTATACCACCTCCCAAAAGAGGCTTATATGACGAAACCCTAACCTTTGAATCTAAATGACATATAGGCTCACAAACTACCTTTAAATACTCACCACTTTCAAGTTTTACATTCGCGTAATGAATCAGTGGGCCAGCGCCACTTGCTTTGGGTATACCAGAGAAGACTTGCTCTACAACACCTATCCTCGTATCAATAAGATAACCACGGAAAAATAAAAATTCGGCTAACAAATAAATTGATACCAGAATTAGTACCCAAATAAAAATACTCTTGAACCAAAATTTATTCATGACTCTTCAGGCATATAACTTCCAAATATGGGGCGCAAACACGTGTGCAATAATGGCGAAGCCGCGCACGTGTTTGCGTCCCAGCGAGCGGCAGCGAGTGACATAATTTGTTTGTTATGTGGCACTTACTCGCACCTACTTCCTTTGTCTCTAACCACATAAGTAGCAAACTTATCAGATTCACTACCTGCGATAAGCTCATGTTCGAACCGACCATCCATTACATCAAACCAAAAGCATCTAATTTGTTTGTTTGGGTGATTAACCGAAATATCTTCGATCTTTTCATGAATTTCAGGGTCATCTAATAGTAGCTCGCCAAACAAAAAAGAAGCTTGAGCTTTATAAGTGTTGGGAGTTTCAGCATTAAGCAATTCCAAAACAACAGATTTGTAGCGGTGTTTATTACGAATAAATAACTCTGTTGCCCCATCGTCCATACCAGAACCTAAAGAGTACATCTTGTGGAGCAAGAAAACTTGAGCCTGGTTACTAAAGGCAATAATCGCAATCAAAGCTGACGTTAAAACTACAATTCCAATAAATATTTTCACTTAATCTTCCATGCCACATAACTTTTCAATAACGGGCGCAGGCACGTAGGGCATAATGGCGAAGCCGCCCTGCGTGTATGCGTCCCAGCGAACGAAGTGAGTGAGTTTATTGAGTTGTTATGTACTCTCTCCATCCGATGTTCCCTTTTCTTTTTGATAAGGCATTCTTCCTTGAGCTAAGTAGAACACAGCAGCAAAAATATACAAAAATAGAAGTCTAACAGAACCTTGAAGGTCTTCACCAACAAACAACCATTTATATAAAACCCACATTGAAAGCGCTAAAACAATTATGGCTAGTAAATAGTTGCCTACTATAAATATTCTGCTTCTTGTTGAAGCCCACTTTTTAAGTAAAAGGTAAGGAAG
>NZ_LQXH01000010.1:0-273126 GCF_001924945.1 Alteromonas sp. W12 | reverse complement strand
CCATAGCGATACGGTACCACCTGACTCCATTCCGAACTCAGAAGTGAAACGTATTAGCGCCGATGGTAGTGTGGGGCTTCCCCATGTGAGAGTAGGACACTGCCAGGTCCCATTAAAGAAACCCGCCTAACGGCGGGTTTTTTGCTTTATATAGAAGCTATAGCATTTTATGTATGCGAGCTAACAGAACTTAGTAAAGTTGATAGAGCATCAGCTTTACGCAGTAAACGCTACTGCAAACCAGTTTTTCCTGGCAGCCATAGCGATACGGTACCACCTGACTCCATTCCGAACTCAGAAGTGAAACGTATTAGCGCCGATGGTAGTGTGGGGTTTCCCCATGTGAGAGTAGGACACTGCCAGGTCCCAATAAGAAGAACCCGCCTAACGGCGGGTTTTTTGCGTTTGGAAGGAACAAAAAATGGGGTCAGAGTACATTAATCCCCAATCTTCCCCCTTTAAAACATCAAAAAGGGGTCTGAGTACATTAATACTTCTAATACCCCTCGAAATCAAAACAGCCCTTAACGAAATGCTCGAGAAATAAAAATGTACTCTGACCCCAAAGTTTTTCCATCACATTTTATGGGCAGCCTAAAGGCTTTACTCCCTTATCATAAAGAGGTTGAGGCACATCATCTCGAATATAGAATAAGGGGGGCAGTGTACTTTATTGAATGAATGACCTTAACAGCGTAACAACGCAGCCTAGCGTCGTTGTTTGCAGTGTAGAAATGTACTCTGACCCCATTTCTTTAAAAGTGGTAGGCGTAGGATAGGTTCAGGAAGTCTAATCCGGGGTTGTCATTGTTGAAGCCGCCGTTTGAAAAGTGCATATAGCGCAGTGCGACATGTTGTTTCTTATCGATCTCTACAAACACACCTAATCTGTCTTCGAACTGATAGTTAGATCCAATATCTTTACCAGCGACTTTCTGATTACCTATGTAACTCGCTCCTATCCCCGCTTCTATATATACGGGATATTTGTCATACAGCGTTGAAACCTGTTTCATAAATACAGGAGTTAATGACGCGCCGTAGCTTGTACTATGCGTATCGTTTTCACCATACTCCCACACTACGGCACTCACTTCCCAGTATAGCTTTAGGTCGCCAAACCAATCAGTAGTAAGCGTTTGTTCAAGTGGCCTGTACGCGAAGCGCATACCATCGATATCGTCAAAGCCGTGCATATAATCTACACTCACGGTTTGTTTCGCTTGTACGCTACTTGCGGTGAAAATAATGAAAAAAGAAAATAGAAGTAGTGATGCCTGTTTCATAATTGCTCCTTGATCTGATAATCAACAAGCAAAATTTTTTCCAATTAAAAATTATCGTAATTTCAAAGAGATAATAAAAACTAAATGCCGAACTATTCCACGCGAGTAGTGTAATTTACTGACACTGTTGAAGTTTTTACAAAGGTGTCCAGCGTGTATCTGCACTTACATGTTGCTCTTCCATCAGACGCTCGATCAGTTGCTTTGTATCTTCAATACCATACTTCGCTTTAATTTTATTTATGCTTTCAGATTCTGAAAGTATAAATGTATTGAGCTCGGCAATGATCTCGGGATGTTTTAAGGTTGATAGCGAAAATGAGACAATGTTGTGTGGCAGGGTTAAATCAGCGGCAAATGGTCCCATTTGCGGAAAGCGACGAGTAACGTTTTTAGCGGCATTATATTCCACATCTAAAGCATCTACTTTATCGCTCTGTAGAAGATTAAGCCCATCATAAATACTGTTTACGCCTGTTACCTTAACGGTACCGTTCTTAATTTGCTGTTCCCACTTTACAGGGGAAAATCCGTCTGGCGTGGCAAGTTTTGTTATGTGAGTAATTCCTTTACCAAGGTTATCTGTTTTAACCAAAGTCACGGCGAATGTTTCTGCCAGAGGTTCTGAATACACTTTGTTAAGGCTATGGGTTATTTGATCATACCATCTGGCGTTATCAGGAAAGACAAAGTCTACATTGCCTTTTTTCAATTCTATCTGAAGGCGTTTAACTGGCATGCTCAAGTATACAAAGCGATGTCCGCTTTGCTTTGAGAATGCTTCAAGAATAGCCCAACCCAACCCCTTTTCATGATCCGATGAAAAGTTGTAATACGGATAATATTCAATATTTTGAGCGCCTACGATATAGGTATCAGCTGAAATAAAAGGGCTTGAAAGTGTGCATGTAACTGGTAGTACAACCATTTGCACAAAGCGACGAATACTATTTCCAAACCTCTTCAATTTTCAATCCTTGTTCTATCAAAAGCTTCTGAGACAACTGCTCGAAAGGGGTTATTCCGTATTTTGTTTTTATACTATCAATTAATTCTGGATTTGAGGATATGAACTTATTAAGTTCACTAATAATATCTTGATGATAAAGCGTAGATAGGGAAAAAGGAATTTCATTATGTGGAAGCGTCAAATCTAAAGTAAATGCATCTTGCTCATATGATAGAGGAGCAGATCGCTGGCTAACGAAATACTCTAAATCTAACCCGTCTACACGTTCTTGGTACAAAAGCGCCAAGCCTTGTTGAATATCCGTAACCCAAGTTATTTGGGTTCGTTGAGTGTCTATTCTTTCTTGCCAATTTACCGGTGTGAAGCCTAACGGCATAGCGAGGTTTTTTATCTTTTCGATGCCTTTCCCAACGTTCTGTCGTTTTACAATTGTCCCCGTTACTGCGCTGGTTAATGGGAGGGAAAAGTACTTGTCATTTGAAGTGGTAATGCTGTTATACCAGCCCCTATTATCAGGGTATACAAAGTCAACATTACCTTTAACTAACTCGAGTTGAAGCCGTCTTATAGGCAAGCTTAAATACACAAACTCGTGTCCCGAAGCTTCAGAAAAAGCTTCTAAAATTGACCAAGCAACCCCTTTATCTGTTGATGATGCAAAATCGTAATGGGGGAAATAAGCTAAGTTTTGTGCGCCAATCACATATTTATCTGCATAAATATTAAGGCTAAACAAACAGCCAATGAAAAGCCCAATACATCGCATCATTCTAAACTCCAAAATGACTACAGCAATTTACAATATACAAACAAATTATCTTTGAAGCATTTCCTTGAGAGGAAGTTTTTTAATACAAAAATAAATCGCATAGCTATACACCATAATTTATCGTTTTGCGGGTGTAAAATACTCAGTGAAAATCTCTTGAACTTAATGACAGCTTTTCGAGCCACGGCGTCCGATCAATAAGCTTACCTGCGATGATATGAATAACTCCCTCTTTGGAGCGTTCAATAATACCATTTACCTGTAGCAGTTTAGCTTTTAAGAATGTTTGTTGTTGAGCACGAGCGGTAGCTTGCCACACCACAACGTTCATATTGCCTATATCATCTTCTAAAGTTAGAAAGGTAACGCCTGCGGCTGTACCCGGGGCCTGTCGACCTGTTACTGCGCCAAGCACTTTTACAACAGATTTATTGGTCTTGTCTTTAAGTGAATTGGACCAGCTTATGTCTTTAAGCTTATGCTGCTTCTTGAGTAAAGAAATAGGGTGGTTATTTACTGATAAGCCGGTTGAGGCATAGTCTTCAAGTAAGTTTTCTGCCTCGGTCGGTGCAGCACCCAGCGGTGTGACATTTTTATCTGCATAAAAATCGTCAGTATCAAACAGTGGTAAACGCGTTTGAGTATCCATAATTCGCCAGCGGGTTTCATACCGATTGCCTGAAATCGTGCGAAGAACATCGGCGCTAGCAAGTGCCTCTAGTTCGTGACTTTTAAGCGATAGCTGCTGTAATTGTTCAACATTGGTGTAGCTTTTGTCTGAACGGTTTTCCACGATAAGCTGAGACGATGCTTCACTTAAGCCTTTAATAAGCTTAAGGCCAAGCTGAATGTATTTTTCTTGGCCTTGTACCACCAGAGAATGCTCAACGTCAGATTGGTTAACACAGGGCGCTTCTACCCGTATGTTGTGACGCTTAGCGTCTTGAACTAACTGAGACGGAGAATAAAACCCCATGGGCCAGCTATTTAACAGCGCTACGTAGAACTCAACGGGAAAGTAAAACTTCAACCAGCAAGACACATAAGCTAATACGGCAAAAGATGCTGAGTGCGATTCAGGAAAGCCGTAACCTGCAAAGCCTTTTATTTGTTCAAATAAGTTGTGGGCGAACGTACTGTCATAGCCTTTATCCGTCATCCCCTTAATAAGCTTGTCTCTGAACTCAAAAATTCTGCCGTCTTTTTTCCAGCTCGCCATGGCGCGACGCAGCTGGTCAGCTTCTCCGCCACTGAAGCCAGCTGCAACCATGGCAAGCTGAATCACTTGCTCTTGAAAGATAGGCACGCCCATGGTGCGAGACAGAACTTCCTCCACATCTTTAGATGGGTAGCTAATGGTTTCGTTAGCGTGTCGGCGTATCAAATAAGGGTGAACCATATCACCCTGAATCGGACCTGGCCGTACAATGGCTATTTGTACGACCAAATCGTAATAGCGACGAGGTTTGAGCCTTGGCAGCATAGACATCTGAGCCCGTGATTCTATTTGAAAAACGCCTACCGTATCGGCCCGACAAATCATATTGAAAACTTGTTTGTCATCTCCAAGCTTAGTAATGAACGGAATACTGGTTTCAACAGGATACTGTTTATTGATAAGCGAGAATGCACGACGAATAGCGCTTAACATCCCAAGTGCCAGCACATCGACTTTTAATAGGCCTAAGGTTTCAATGTCGTCCTTATCCCACTGAATAATAGTGCGTTCTTCCATCGCGGCGTTCTCGACAGGAACAAGATCGTAGAGGGGCCCTGCGCTAATAACAAAACCGCCTACATGTTGCGACAAATGTCGGGGCGTGCCCAGTAAAGCTTCGGTAAGGGTAATTAACTGCTGCACCCTAGGCTCTTCAGGGTTTAGCCCAAGCCCCGCCAGCTGAGACTTCCACGGAATAACGCTGTCTCGGCGATTAATCTGCTTTACCACAAAATCAAGCTGTGACTCGCTGAAGCCCAGCGCCTTACCCACATCTTTAAAAGCCGATTTGAAGCGATAGCAAATAACGGTAGCCGCGATAGCGGTTCTTTCTCTGCCGTATTTTTGATAAATATATTGAATAATCTCTTCACGGCGTTGATGCTCGAAATCAACATCAATATCGGGCGGCTCGTTACGCTCTTTGGAAATAAAGCGCTCGAACAGTACGCTTATTTGCCTTGGATCTACGGCCGTTATCTCTAGGCAATAGCACACTACAGAGTTAGCTGCCGAACCTCGCCCTTGGTACAAAATGCGTTGTCGCTTGGCAAATTGAACAATGTCGTAAATGGTTAAAAAGAAATACTCGTACTCTTGTTCGGCAATAAGCGTAAGTTCTTTTTCTATGGTTTGGCGGATATCAGGGGTTATACCTTCAGGAAAGCGCACTTTTATGCCGGCCTCTACACGTTCCCGCAAATACGAAGTGGGCGTATACCCTTCAGGTACAAGCTCTGCAGGATAGTGGTAGCGCAGCTCTTCTAAAGAAAATGTGAATCCGTGGGCAAGGGCATTGGTATTGGCAATCCATTTCTCAGGGTAAAGCTTTTTAATTTTTTGTACGGTTCGCAGACTACGCTCTGCATTACTCAACGCATCCCGACCTATTTTATCTACACTGGTATGCACGTTAGTAGCATGCAATACATGTTGAAGCGGCAGTCTGTCAGCGTGATGCATGAGTACACCTGTACAGGCAATAACAGGAAAAGGATAAGCAGACTGCAGATGATTGTAATGCGCAAACCTGTGGTGATCTCGTCCGTCTAATAGGCGCTGAGCGCCAATATAAGTATCAATGCTCGGGTGTTTTTGCAGCCATTCAGCCCAATGCTTGTCTTTAGCTTCTTTGCCACTTGGTAGCCAAATGAATTTGCAATGGCGAATGGTACGCAAGTCCCACTCGGCTAGTTGGTATTCACCTTTCTCAGAGCGACGCCTCGCGTTAGTAATAATTCGGCATAGTTCGCTATAGGCCGCTTTGTTCGGGCACAACAGCACAAAAGATAAAGTGTCATCAAATACAAAGTAACTACCCACAATAAGCGTAATCGGTAGGCCCTGATGCTTAATTTCGTCGAAAGCCCGTACCACTCCCGCTACTGAGCATTCATCGGTAATGGCAAGTGCGTCGTAACCAAGGAAAGAAGCCGTGGTAACAAGCTCTGCGGGGGAAGAGGCACCGCAAAGAAAACTATAATTGCTTTGGCAAAAGAGCTCACTGTATTTCATGATATTGCCTTTACCTTTTTCTTTAACCGCATACCGCTAGCAAAAAAGGCCCTGCACCCACCAGCGGCTCTCTTCATCTTTAAACACTAAAAGCTTTACGCATTGCTCAGTTTGGGCGATGAAATAATCACGCTTTGTTGGGCTGTCATGCCACCACTCGCTATGTAATCGCACGGGGCCAAAGCAAATTTGGGTAGCCTGAATAAGCGGTTTAGGTACATCAAAAGTGAAGGTGGGCGTAATGTCACTGCTATAAGCATAATTACGGGTGCAGTTACCGGTGCTCGACTCCGTCACCGTCATATATTCAAACTGATGGCTGTCGGCAGCGCGAGGTTGAAACGTACTGTTATCGCCTAGCTTCGCGTTTAAGCGCCCAATTAATTGCTTTTGTGCAATATCGTTAAATCTGTCGCTAAAAAAGTCGCCATTCTGCGTATCCATTTCTTCAAATTGCTGACAGGTAAGCGCAATGGCTGTGGCTGGTTCAGGTAGCTCTAGATTCTCAGTTTTAAGACTAAACAAGGGCAGCCAACTTTGTACTGAGGACTGAGGCAGTGCCGAACGTATATTAATATCCATTACAGGTGCTTCTCTGAAATGAATATGTACACTGATGCTGGATGTATATAAGTTTCTTGCCCGTAAATAGTGAGACAAATGCTCAAACTGCTGGGTGACAAAAGGGGTTAGATGCTGCGTGTTTTCAATATCAAAAGGCAATAGGATAAAGTTATCGAAGTGCTCCAAAGGCCTAAATAACGTAACGCGTGGAAAGGTTTCTCCCCTTAACGCAGTAAGATACATAATGGTGTTATTGTCAAAGCGCCGTCCCAGCTCTTGTACCGGCATGGCAAGCAACTGTTGTACGCAGGAAACGCCCACCCTTGCCAGCGAGTCAATGACTTTGGGAGATAGAGCCGTAATAGAAAGCGGGCACGCACTTAGCGCTTTTTTTATGTCATCGGGTGTATGTAAGTAGGTGTTAAATTTATGAAGCGCTAATACTTTTGCGGCCTCTATCGTCCATGCGCTAGCAAAATGATAGCGAATATCTGCTTCTGCCAGAGCTTGGGTTAAGGTTTTCCACAGTGGCTTATGACCGCCATAGTAATGGGTTAGGTTATCTAGCCTTACTGCTAGACCGCTGAAACTATTTGAGTGAATGTGGTTGTCTAATACGATATCAGAAGCCAGCGGATAAAGCCGATGGGCTAACTGCGTCAGCATATGCTTTTCGGCTTCTTCACTGAAAGGCAGAATATGCACGTAAGGGCATAACGCCGCCGCTTGGGCTAGCCCATGCCCAATTTCAATGCCTTCTTTTTTCGCAATATCATTACACTGCGTAATTTTGTTTGTTTTACTGCAGTACACTGCAACGGGAGTATTCGACGCTAACGATGAATACTGGTTGTTAGTTTCGTGCTTCGGCAATTGGCTATGTGCACCTTTACTTCTAGCCGCTTTGATATGGCTATCTAAAGTAAGTTGATAGCAATGAATATAGGCCCACAGCATCATTAGCTCACAGAGTGTAATGCCTGATCGGAAAGCGTGTTGTGTGCCATGGCCCATTTAATGGCGTGATTGTCGGGGGTCCACCGATGGGAAATAACAATGTTATCTTTGGGCCACCCATGACGCTGCTTGCGTATGTTCACTGCCAAAGCGTGGGGTTTACCCTTTAGCGCAATATCCAACGTAATGGGTAATGCACCGTTGCTTTGATTCGAAGGAGTGGCTTGTGAATCACTTAAGCTGGCCTTCGGATAACCTAACTGTGAGGCCTGCTGTTGCGGTGGAGTATACAGTAAGCACAGCGCATCATTATGCGTTGCTGCTACCTGTAGGCGTCGTGCTTCTTTTTGATTTACAGCATTACTCCACAGCACTACGCAATGGCAAGCCGTACTTTTTAAACATTGCTCTGCTGCCCACAACGACTCTTGTTCAGAACCTGGTTTTACTACCAGCACTTGTTGCGCTTTAAGCCCCAAGTTTTCTAACCACGGCGACTGTAGTAGCCCGGGAGGGTTAATAAATACCACCAGCTTATGCGTACGGTGTTGGCATATAACCTGTTTAAAGAGTGAAAGTTCACCCATGCCGGTTAACGAAGAGATACGGACAAGACCTGTAGATGCAACGCCACCGTTAAGAGCTTTATCCAGACGCGGAAAACCCAGTGAAAACTTGGTTTCACTTTGTCTCTGATCTCTGGCCCGCCAAATATGCGGGTGGTTATTAAGCACGGATAACGATTTATTCATGGCACTCAAAATGAACTGTATTTTTATACAGTATTATAGTGCAGCAATAACCCTTTTCAAGACAAAAGGTTTTTGGCTTGTTGTTTTAAGTGCTAACTTACTGATTAGTCTGGAAAGGTAAAAAGATTAAACTTTTAAAAGTGTAGGAACATGGCTAGGGTCGCTGACCTTACTACATAGCAAAGCAGACGACCCTGCCATACAGTTAGCGCTGTATAAGCGCTAACGAGGGACATAGAGTAAAATGTTACTCTTCAGATGGTTCTTTTTGAGCCTTTGTAGTCGTGCCACTTACTGTTGCTGTAACGGTTTGGCAAAAAGCAATGAAGCCGTCGGCCGTATTTTTTGACCACACCATACGTACGTTGCTAGGGAGTGCTTTCACCACCTCACGAATTTCCTCAAGCGTCACTTCTTCATTAAGCAGCACCTTATTCAGTGACTCCTCAAATGACATCCCTTTCTCACAACAGGCCATGACGATAGTCGAAAAGTTGCGCATAAGCGGGTGCAGCGCATTGTATTGAGTTTGGTCGATAAGGCGGCTTTTATAGGCACTTTCAATACGCGCAGTAAGATTTTTCTCCAGCGCATCTGTAACAAGAACAAGGTTGCGGTAAGCATACGTAACCTTGTTGTTGGTCTGTTTATTCGAGTGACGCAATAGCGCCAGCTCTTTCTGTAAATTCTGCGCTCGCAGCACAAAGTAAATTAAAAACAGGATAAGTAATCCAATAACACCAAATGCAACGATCATGTTTATTGTGCCTTTTGTTCTTCTATAAACGTGTTGATGTTTTGCTCCAAGATAAACAGTGGAACTGAGCCGTTTTCTAACACGGCGCGGTGGAATTTACGCACATCAAAACGCTCGCCTAATGCTTTCTCTGCTTTCTTGCGAAGGCCTTTAATTTTGATTTCACCAATCTTGTAAGACAAGGCTTGCGCTGGCCAAGAGATATAGCGGTCTATTTCAGTATTTACGTTGTGTTCTGAAAGCGCGGTGTTTTCCATCATATAATCAACCGCTTGTTGACGGCTCCAGCCCATCGTGTGCATACCGGTATCCACAACCAAACGACACGCACGCCACATTTCGTAGCTTAAGCGACCGAAGTTGTCGTACGGCGTTTCGTAAATACCTGCTTCAATACCCAAAAACTCAGAGTACAGACCCCAGCCTTCACCAAACGCTGAAATATAGGTGTTACGACGTACCATCGGTAAGTCTTCAAGCTCTGCTGCCAACGATATTTGAAGGTGGTGGCCAGGCACTGCTTCGTGCAAGGTCAGTGCAGGCAATGCATACAAAGGGCGCTTATCGAGGGCATACGTGTTTACCCAGTAATACCCTGGCTGATCATCGCGGCTAGGATGAATGTAACGGCCCGTTGTATATTTGGGCGCGATAGCGTCTGGTACAGGCGCTACACCGTAGGGTGTTCTTGGCAGATACTCAAAGAGCGAAGGAAGCTTTGCGTCCATTTTCTTTGCAATGAACGACGCCTCTTTTAGTAAATCTTCAGCGCTGGTGGCATAGAATTGCGGGTCTTCGCGTAAAAACGCAATGAAGTCGTTAATGTCGCCATCAAAGCCAAGCTCATCCACAATTTGCTGCATTTGCGCGCGAATGCGTTTTACTTCAGACAACCCTAAATCATGGATTTCCTGAGGCGTCATATCCGTGGTGGTGTAATGCTTGGCTCTATTGGCGTAATACGCAACGCCATCAGGCCAGTTATTCGCGGCAATATCTTCACGGGCATTAGGAATGTATTCATCTACCATGAAGTCGTAGAACATTTGATACGCAGGCAATACGCTGCTGGTTATGGCAGCCTTGCCTTGCTCCGTTAGCGCTGATTTTTGCTCGGCAGTAAAGTACTCTGGAAAGCGGGTAAATGGAGAATAAAAGCCACTGTCCTCGGCATTTTCAACAATGTATGACGCCACCGAGTTCTCAAACCCTTTCAGCACGACTTTAGGCTGCGTGTAGCCTTCTTTTAGCGCCTGTTTCATATACGCAATTTGTTGGTCAAAATAAGGCTTAAGCGCATTTAGGCGGCTAATGTAGGCCTGATAATCTTCTACGCGCTTAAAGGTGGATAAATTGGGAAGCGAGGCCATTGCACCGTGAAAGCCATATTCTGAATTGATAGGCACTAAATGCGCGCGATACGTATATTCGTCCACATAGTTAGCTAAACGATATTGTTGCATCAGCAAGGCAATATAAGCATCAGTAGAGATGTCTTCTTTTTTATACTGACTTAAGGCCTTTTGAAAAGTACGCCATTGTTCATTTTGTGCTTTCAGGGCTTTGGGTGAGTTGTCTGGTAATACGTGAGCGAGTGAAGTATCGCCTTCGCGAGAAGCTAGAAGCGGGGAAACCGAAAGCTCGTATTGCCAAATGTCATCAAGTAGTTGATACAAGCTTTCATCGTTAAGGTCCTTTGCAGATGAGCTAACGCTGCAAATAAATAATAATGCTGCTAAAACATAGCGATACATAAGGGTCTCCGGCAACCTTCACCGGAATGACCCGGCGGTTACTCTTTCGTTGGTGTATATATTGGACTAGGGAAAGCAGTTACTTTATCAGATTTATTTTCTAATTTAGTAATTTTGGCTGAACCTTTTTTATTTACGGCGTCAATGCGCAAAATGTTGTGCATCGGTACATAAGTTTTTGTTACTTCAGAAAATTCGGTTTTCAACCTTTCATGGCTAGGGTCTACAACAACACTTGTGTGGGTGTCCCACACAAAGTCACCTATCTCGATAAAGCCAAACAAAGCGCCCTGAGTAAGGGTTCTAACGTAAAGTTCGTAACGTTCTCCATTGCTGATGAACTGAACGCGGTAAAGAATATCGTCTTTCGACATAGATGCTGCTCTTCACTAAAAAAACATAACAATATCCGGAAACGGAGCCGGCATGCGACTGACAATTTTACCTTGCTCATAAAATGCGAGCAACGGTAGGAAACACATGGTAAACGTAAGCAGTTTAATGGTATTCCGCCTATTAACTGCGTTACCATGATGCACACTTAGTTATATGGTGAAATTAGAATGATAAAAAAACTCCTAATAGGTAGTGCAATGACAGCAATGACCTTTGCTGCTACTGCCCATAACCACGCATCGACAGACAATGCTTTTAACCCTGATACACAGCGAATCAAATCGCACCTGTTTTTCCTAGCAGATGATTTGCTTGAAGGTCGTGACACGGGCTCTCGTGGCCATGAAATTGCGGCGCTATATATTGCGACCGAATTTGCTAAATATGGTTTGAAGCCAGCGGGTACAGACGGCTACATGCAAAACGTAGCGTTTCGCAAAGCGAATCTGGTTCAAGAGTCTCCCAAGTTTACTTTCACGCAAAACGGCGAAACCGTCGATTTTGACTATCCGAAAGAATATCTAGCTAGCCCGAGCTTGCTTAGCACCGAGGCTAATGTAAAAGGTGAAATGGTCTTTGTGGGCTACGGCATTGTGGCAGACGAGCTATTTCACAACGATTACAAAGACTTAGATGTAAAAGGTAAGGTTGTTGTAGCGCTTGCTGGTAAGCCAAGTGACTTTCCATCAGAAGAGGGCGCTCACTTTGCGTCTGGCTATCAAAAGCAAAAGTATGCGGTAGACAATGGCGCTATTGGCATGATCACTATCACAACGCCTAAAAATGAAAAGGTACGCCCTTATCAAAGCCGTTTGAACTACATCCATACGCCGCGTATGGCCTGGTTAGACGACAGTGGTCAGCCTGCAAACAGCTTTTCTCAGCTTAAAGGTGGCGCTTACATGAGTGAAGGCGCTGCGCGTAAGTTATTTGAAGGCGCGGAAAAGAGCCTTGATGACGTTTATGCACAGCTTGAAGCCGACAAAGTACCGCAAGGCTTTGCGTTAAATGGCGTGGTTGATATCAGTAAGACGAGCGTACACGACACCATTACTAGCCCAAATGTTGTGGGTATATTAGAAGGTTCAGACCCTGAGCTTAAAAACGAATACGTAGTTTTCTCTGCTCACTCAGATCACATTGGTTTTGCTAAAACAGTGAAGAAAGACAACATTAACAATGGCGCCATGGACAATGCGTCAGGTACGTCAGTGATGTTAGAAACTGCACGCCTGTTTAGCGAAATGGAAGAAAAGCCAAAGCGCTCAATTCTGTTCGTGTCAGTAACGGGTGAAGAGAAGGGCCTGCTAGGTGCAGACTATTTTGCTCGTAACCCAACTGTACCGGTTACTTCAATGGTGGCGAACGTAAATCTAGATATGCCAATTTTGACTTACGAGTTTGCAGACGTTATTGCGTTTGGCGCGAACCACAGTGATTTGCAAGAATCAGTGGAAAAAGCGGCGGCGAATGCCAACATTGAACTAAGCCCTGACCCATGGCCTGAGCAAGCGTTATTCACTCGCTCAGATCACTATGCGTTTGTAAAGCAAGGTGTGCCTTCAGTGTTTATGGTGCCGGGTCTGAAGTCTAAAGATCCTAACGTAGATGGCAGCAAGGTGTTTGGTCAGTTCTTATCTACGCACTACCATAAGCCTAGCGATGACATTAACCAGCCATTCAACTGGAATGCGGCAGAGACTTTCACCAAGGTTAACGCGCAAATTGGTTGGATACTAGCAAACCAAAAGAACAAGCCTAAGTGGAACGACGGCGATTTCTTTGGAAACACGTTTAGCAAGTAAGTCCATATTTATTAAACATTAAAAAGCAGCATTTTTATGCTGCTTTTTTTGTGCCTGTAGTTTATGGATAGTGACTGAAGTAATGAATTATGTGCATGTTTGAACGCTGAGGGCTGAGCTCGGCAGCTATTTGATTTCATTGCACTTTCCATATTAATTTTGAAATGTGTCAATGCAATATAGAATGGGAAACAAGCAATAAAAAAGGCGCTTGAAAGCGCCTTAGTCGTAACCCTTAGTCGTAACTTAGTTGGGTTCTAAACAAACATTTGCTTGAAAGCAGCCCATTGTTCATTGAACTGCTCAGTTGGCTTACGCGTAAATCCACTGCGGATAAAGCCATTAATACGGCCATCGGTATAGCAAATCATCATGTTGGCGATAATCGCTTCATCTGCAGAAAGGGTTTTACCTTCGCGTAGCTTGCGCTCTCTTAGCACTTGTTTAAGCTGCGTTTCTAAACGCTCGAAAAGCTTTGCTATGCGCGCGCGCAACCGGTCTTGTTCACCCATTAACGCATCACCATTTAATATTCGAGTAATACCCGGGTTCTTCTCAGCAAAGCCCAAAATAAGATGAAGAATAAGCTGACAACGCGTAAGCGAGTCTTTCTCTTCATTCACAATCTTATTGATGCGCGTGAAAAGTGTTTCTTCAATAAACTCGATAAGCCCTTCAAACATTCGCGCTTTACTTGGAAAGTGACGGTAAAGTGCCGCTTCAGACACTCCCACTTTTTCCGCTAATTTAGCAGTAGTGATACGTTGACCTGGGCTGGTTTCTAACATTCCAGCAAGTGCTTGCAGAATTTGAGCTCTGCGATTTGTTTTTTTGACAGCAGGCATGACGAAAGTATTTCCTCCGCTACCGAGTTATAGCAACTCGGGCTCCATGTTAAGTTGGCTTACACCAAAGCGTTTATATTTATCGTTTTTATTATCGACACTTAATAAGCATCTGTTAGTTTTTATTGTTTAAAGTGTAGCGCTCTGCAATAAGTGCAAGTAATTGACCCGCTAACTCGTTTTTACTGGTTGCAGGTAATCGTTTATCACCATCTTGCCATATTACGTGCAGTGCATTTTTATCACTGTTAAACCCCAGACCCTCGGCAGTAATATCGTTAGCCGCAATCATGTCTAGCTTCTTTTTGGCTAGCTTCGAGCGCGCATAATCTTCTACATTTTGGCTTTCGGCCGCAAAGCCCACACAAAATGGTCTGTCTTGGCTGGTGGATATGGTTGCTAGAATATCAGGGTTTTTAACAAAAGTAAGTGTTAACTCATCACCGGTTTTCTTAATTTTATTGTCGGCAACGCTCACGGCCTTGTAATCTGCTACAGCAGCCGTACTAATAAATATATCTGTGGAGGCTTTAAGCGTTTGACAAGTATTAAGCATTTCATCTGCGGTAGTGACATTAATACGGTCACAGCGTTCGGGCGTTTCAAGCGACACAGGACCTGCCACTAAGGTTACATTTGCCCCCGCGAGTACTGCTGCTTGAGCGATGGCAAACCCCATCTTTCCTGAGCTGTGATTTGAAATATATCGTACAGGGTCCAAAGGCTCTCTGGTTGGCCCCGCTGTTATCGTAATATTCTTTCCCGATAAGGCCTTTAGCGACGAAGAAAGGGATAAAGCGTCTCTCTCTGCGTCATTTATTACATTGGCAATATCAACAGGCTCAACCATTCGACCTGAGCCCACATCGCCACAGGCTTGTTCACCACTTGCCGGGCCAATAAAGGTTACGCCGTGCTCTTTTAAAATACCGATGTTGCGCTTTGTTGCTACCGCTTTCCACATTTGTTGATTCATGGCAGGAGCAATAAAGAGTTTCGCTGTTGTTGCAAGGTACAGTGTAGTCAGCAAGTCATCTGCCATACCGTGAGCAAGCTTAGCAATGGTGTTTGCGGTTGCGGGGGCAACAAGTAAGATATCAGCCCACTTTGCCAATTCAATATGCCCCATTGCGGCTTCAGCAGCAGGATCAAGCAGCTGGCGATGCACTGGATTTCCTGACACAGCCTGAAGTGATAATGAACTAACGAACTCTGCGGCAGAGTCTGTTAGAACCACACGCACGTTTGCGCCTAACGCAGTAAGCTTGCGCACAAGATCAGGTGCTTTATAAGCGGCAATCCCGCCAGTAACACCTAGCAAAATATTTTTGTTAGCAATAGACATAGAAGAACACAAAATCTCGAAATTAGCGTTAGCCTACCATGGTGACAAAAAATCGGATAGCTGAACGAAAGTAGGTCTTATCTCGACAGTGGCATGTAAGCAGTGCCTACCGGTGTCAAAAATCAATGATAAACCCGCCTTTTATACAGTCGTTTCTTTGTCACCATTCATCTATAAACAACCTTTTATAGAATAGTCGGGCTAGATGAATGTCGATAAAAGTATGGCCAAAGAATGAAAGGCCAAGAGAAAAATTATTGCAGCATGGGGCTGAAAACTTAAGTGATGCTGAACTCATCGCTGTCTTGCTGGGAAAAGGTGTGAAAGGAAAAAGCGCTGTGTCTGTGGCACATGAACTTCTCAATGAGCTAGGCTGCTTACGGGGTGTGGTAACAGCAACGAAAGAACGGTTTGCCAAAATAACGGGAGTTGGACCGTGCAAGTATGCGCAGTTTCAGGCGGGCTTTGAAATATTTAAACGCAATTTGGAAATAAAGCTGAAGCGTCAGGACGTTTTTAATAATGTAGATGATACTAAACGTTATCTACAGGCAAAGCTAAGAGACTGTGAGCGTGAGAAGTTCGCGCTTTTAATGCTTGATAGCCAACATCAGCTTATTGCTTTTCGCACTATGTTTAACGGTACGATTAACAGCGCAGCGGTCTATCCAAGAGAATTGATCAAACAAGTAATGATCGATAATGCAGCCGCGATCATTTTGGTTCATAATCATCCTTCAGGCGTTGCTGAGCCTAGTCATGCGGATATACGATTAACCGCAGAGATCAAAAGCGCAATGGCGTCGATCGATGTGCCAGTTTTAGATCATTTTGTGGTTGGTGATAAAGAAACTGTTTCATTCGCACAGCGAGGCTTGTTAAGATAAGAAATCTAAGTCATTTGTCGATTATAATCTAGTCAAATGGTTGAAAATGATTTAGCATAGGATTTAGTGGGTTATTTTATTAAAGGACTGTTATGAAGAAGTCAATCATTGCATTATTTGCAGCTGCAACTATGGTTGCAGGCGTTAACGCACAAGACGGTGAAGGTGGTAGTGGTACTACTGGCATCGGCGGCGTAAGCGGCGGTATGATCGCGTCTGGTGTTGTTGTTGCGGGTATCGTTGCGGGTGTTGTAAACAACAACTCTGCTGATGCACCAGGAAATGGCGGCACTACTCCGGTACTTACTTGCGAAGGTGACGATCAAATTGTTGATGGTGTGTGTGTAGGTACTACTAACACTGTTACTGTATCTGGCACAAAAACCATCACCGTACCTGTTACATTTACTTACGCACCGACCGTACAGTAAATTTAAGAGTATTCGAAAAAGCCGCTTTTTTTAGCGGCTTTTTTTATTTTTATAGCAAAGTTCATTTGTTTTTAGTTTTTGTCGGCGCATTTTAATGAAACTACACACTTTATTTGCCCTTTCGGGTGTTGTTTGCCTTTTTCTTTCCGGATGTTCCACCACGTCACTAGCGTATTACAACACGCTGAAGCTCGCGCTAAAAGATAGAACAGTTAGTTATACCGTTGAAGAGATTGCTGCTAGTAAAGCTGATCTTATGCAAATTAAAGCGGGCGGAAGAGATGCAGCCTCGCTTGCCCTTGCGTATATCGATGGTGAAAAGTACCGGTGGGTATCTGGTGATAAAGTCATCTTCACCATGCACCATGGCATTATCGTTAAAACTGAAGGTTTGGATCACGACCTATACTACACGGGAAATCTTCAGCACAACCCGCTTGCCACCAACAATGTTCTGCCATTCAATTGGAAACGCAAAGTTGATATTGCTTCCATAGGTTACGGTGTGCCGGTTGACTCATCTTGGCGAATAGAAGGGGAAGAAACTCGCGAATATTTAGGTTTTTCTGTTCCGGTAATTAAGGTTATCGAAACCGTAGAATTTTCTGAATACACGCCATTTATCGACGTAGGGTTGTCGTGGGAAAACACGTATTTCTTGCACAAATACTCGAAGGAACTTCTGGCCTCAAAGCAGCAGTTCAGCCCTGAAGGAGACGTTTACGATATGGTTTATTTAAGCCGAGTAGTACGTGAGATGAAGACACAAGGAGCAACGCAATAATGAAGTATATCTATACGCTTTTTATTGCCCTAGGCCTTACTGCAGCTACCAAGTTATATGCAAATGATAACCTTGTTAGTGTCATGATAAACAAGCAAACCTATCAGTTCGACAGGCCAATACGACTATCAAGCATACTGTCCATTGTTGCTGATAATGGTGATTGGTACTGGCCTTCAGCTTCAGCTTTTGATTTAGCTAACCCTAAAGCTGAAGAAGAGAAAGAGATAGCGCTATCTCAAATTAGCGGGCTGCTCAATCAATTTGATGCCGATTCTGAAACACATAAAGCCCTTCAAAATCTCTATGATCAGGTAAGCTCATGGACGGTGTCTACACGCATAGACATGCCAATTTCCTACAATCGAGCAAGGTTGTTTTTTGAAGACAACCCTATGTTTCAGCCAGGCAAATACTGGATTCGACTAAATGGAAGACCTGACGTTGTGCATTTCTCTGGCGCTGTAGTAAAGCCTGGTGCGTACAAGCATCAAAGCGATACGTCGGTTTATACGGCTGTTCACACGGTGAAAAAAGCGGTTGATGCCGACAGAAGTCATGTCTACGTAATTGATCCAATGGGAAATATTGAAGAAAAGGGTATTGCTTATTGGAATTTAGATTTTGGGCAGCTGATGCCGGGCAGCCAAGTCTATGTTCCTATCTCATCAGAACTCTTTAGCAATAAACTTAAGCAATTAAATGAGCGCGTAGCCGCTTTAGCAGTACATAGGGTTTTACCTCAATGAGTGCGCCACTACTTTCTAAGAAAAAAACACTCGCGCTTGTAATTGGCAGCGCGCTTTCTTCTACCGCTTTTGCTGATACTCAAGTTCGCGTTACTCCTTCGCAGATGGTGCAGGGCGGAAATGGTCTTATTCAAACACCAACGGCTCGTATGCGAGACGAAGGTGGAATGGCCATTAACTATACCGACAACGGCGAATATCGCTTCTGGTCCGTTAACATTCAGCTTTATGATTGGATGGAAGCAACTGCCCGTTATACTGACGTGCGCACAAGACTTTACAGTCAAGTTGAATCATTCAGTGGTGATCAAACGCTGAAAGATAAAGGCTTAGACGTTAAATTCAGGTTGTGGAAAGAAAGCTACTATCTGCCAGATATCAGTGTCGGCTTCAGAGACTTTGGTGGAACAGGCTTTTTTGAAAGTGAATACGTCAACGCCAGTAAATCTATCGGTCCATTCGACTTTCACCTTGGCTTAGGCTGGGGATATCTCGGTACAGCCGATGACATCAGCAACCCGTTTTGCGAGCTTAAAGACAGCTTCTGTGAACGCCCAGGGGGCTTCTCTGGCCGCGGTGGTAAGGTAGACTACGACCAGTTTTTTAAAGGAACAATCGCATTTTTCGGTGGTGTGGAATACCAAACACCATGGGAGCCGCTAACGCTAAAGCTTGAGTTCGAAGGGAATGACTATTCTCGTGACAGAGCTGGACAGCTAGAGCAAGATTCTCGATGGAATGTTGGTGCAGTGTATCGTTATAAAGACTTCGATTTCACGTTGAACTATCAACGAGGTAATACTGTTGGTTTCGGCGTTACGTATCGCTTTAATATGAATACGGCTTCGCAAATAAAGTTCGATGAACCACCTAAGAACCTGATGGGTAGAAAGGTGCCACAAGACGTGAAAGATGTTGATAAATCCCGTCTTTACAATGACCTTTACCGGTCGGGGGGCTTTGTACTGTCTGATGCTGAAATTAAAGAGGACAGCGCTACGTTTTACGGTACACAGGTTGCCTATCGTGACCAGGATGAAGCCATTGAGCGAATTGGTCGCGTGGCGGCCTCAGAGCTTCCAGATTCCGTAAAAACCTATCATGTAGTAGACAATCGCGCAGGTCTTCCTTTAGTAGACACGCAGGTGGATGCCGAGGCCTTTATTGCTGCAGCGCGTTACGAATCTGTTGACGCAGATATCACTGAAACCTACGTCAGAACATCACCCTCAAAAGAAGTGCTCGACGCCTATGATCCTGCCAATACATCTGGCTTCTACTACAGCGCAGATTTCTTCTTTACCCAATCATTCGGTAACCCAGAAGATTTCTACCTGTATCAAACCGGATTATTGCTAAACGGCGGTTATGCCTTTAACGAAAACTTCGCAATCATGAGCAGCGCCAGGGTTACGCTTCTAGATAACTTCGACAAGTTTAACTACTTGGTAGATAACGAAGAAGTGTCGCTACCTCGCGTGCGTACTCGAGTTCGTGAATATGTGTCAGCAAACGATGTATGGCTAGATACAACATTCTTACATTACAAAGACACCATTGCAGAAGACCTTTATGCTCAAGCGTACGCGGGTTATCTAGAAACCATGTTTGCTGGTGTAGGCGGTGAAATACTGTATCGTCCCGTTGATAGTAATCTAGCTTACGGACTTGATATCGCTCACGTAAAACAGCGCGATCCTTACAGTCAAACAGGTCTGGAAGACTACACAGCGGTCACTGGACACGCTAGTGTCTATTGGCAGCCAGAATTCTTAGACGACACGCAAATTACCGTAAGTGCTGGACAATTCTTAGCCAAAGATAAAGGCGTGAATATCGATTATGCGAAGCGTTTCGATAGCGGTATCATTGTTGGTGCATATGCGGCATTCACTGATGTATCGTCAGAAGAATACGGCGAGGGAAGCTTCACCAAAGGCTTCTACATTTCCATACCTACAGATCTGTTCTTGTTAGAACCTACCAAAGGTCGCGGATTATTCCCATGGGTGCCGATTTCTCGTGATGGCGGTCAAATGCTGCGTCGACCCACTCGTTTGATTGACATGACTGAAATAAGGTCACCATTTTTTGATTAAATAGTAATACGCCGCGTTCGCGTGGCGTTTATTCTCGTGCGGATATCTTAGATGCTGCAATGCGAATATAAAATTAAAGCGTAGATTGCGTATTTATTCATAGCCTAACCGCTTAGGGAAAAGTACAATACGGGCCGTGAAAAATGAGAGCTGGTAGTTTTTCGAGCAAAAAAAAGCCAAAAAGTAACCTTTTTGTACTTTCTTATTGAAATGATCCTGCCTTTGCTGTATAAAATGCGCCCTCTAATTTATAGTAATACGTCATTTGACCCAACCACTGTTTGAGCGCTTGGGATTAACTGACGCGACAGTTATCGTTGTTCTGGAGACAAATACAATGTCAAGAGTATGCCAAGTAACAGGTAAGCGTCCAACGGTTGGTAATAACCGTTCACACGCAAGAAATGCGACTCGTCGTCGCTTTTTGCCAAACCTTCAAACACACCGTTTTTGGGTTGAGAGCGAAAACCGTTTTGTAAAACTACGTTTGTCTGCAAAAGGCATGCGTATCATCGACAAGAAAGGTATTGATTCAGTACTAACTGACATCCGTACCCGTGGTGAGAAAATCTAAGGAAGCCGACAATGCGTGATAAAATTAAACTAGTTTCTTCAGCAGGTACAGGTTTCTTCTACACTACTGATAAAAACAAGCGTAACATGCCTGGCAAAATGGAGATCAAAAAGTATGATCCCGTTGTGCGTAAGCACGTTATGTTCAAAGAGGCCAAAATCAAGTAATTAGCTTGCTTTTGTCTCCACGAAAACCCAGCCCTTGCTGGGTTTTTTGCTTTTTGAAGAAGATATTTCTACTTCATCACGTCACGATCCCACCGGATCCCATATTCGACTGACCACGATCCCTTGAGTTTGTCTTGCGATCACTGCTTTCTCCCACTTACTTTTTTCCAGCAGGTCCTAGGTTTTCTTTGAATTGAATTAGCTTATATATTGGCTAGGTATTACTATATTCCTAATTTCAGGACTCATATTTAACGGAAAGTCAGGTGGCTAGAATTTCTCAGCGAGCAATGAATAACGTGGTCATCATTGCCATGCTTATCATGATTGCATTGTTCAACTTAGACAGCCTTGTACCTAAGAAGGACGTTGTTCAATCTCGCAGCCTGCTACCTGAAGACGCTTATGTGTTAAAAATAGAGCACGATGGCCATAGCTTAGAGCGAGTTGGACAGCAGTGGCGCCAGTCAGGTCAAAATACAGTCCTCGCCATCAAGCCGGATGTTCAGTTTTCCCATTGGCAACGGGCAAGGCTTGAGCCGGCCACTGACGTACCCGAAGCGATTACCAACGTACAGCCTTATATCGTCGTAGTATGGCTCGCAGGCAATAATAACGGCAATGTTTACGCCATCTATCCGAATACATCACCTGTTGTGATCAAATTTGAAAATAATTGGTACACATTAACCAACACCGAACTTGATAATCTTTTACCTTGGATACTGTAAATGCCTGAACTACCAGAAGTTGAAGTAAGCCGTTTGGGCGTTTCTCCACATCTTATTGGCAATACCATTACGCAGGTGGTGGTGCGTGAGCGAAGAATGCGCTGGCCCATTCCACAAGAGGTAGCGAACGTTGAAGGGCAGAGCGTTATTGCTGTAAAACGCCGCGCTAAATATCTACTTATTGAAACAGCCAAAGGCACGTTAATTTTACATTTAGGTATGTCGGGTAAGTTACGCGTTATCGATGCGTCGACACCAATTATTAAGCATGACCATGTAGACATTGTTTTAAACACAGGTAAGTGCTTACGTTTTAACGACCCAAGGCGCTTTGGTGCAGTGTTATTTCAGGCCCCTGATATGCAAATAGCCATGCTTGATAACTTGGGCCCAGAGCCGCTTACAGACGACTTTGACGATAAGCGCTTATTTAAACTATCGCGCAATCGAAAAGGCCCCGTTAAAAACTTTATTATGGATAACGCCATTGTGGTAGGTGTAGGAAACATCTACGCGAACGAAGCACTGTTTTTAGCTGGCATAGACCCGCGAAGAGCCGCAGGCAACATCAGCGCTGCTCTCTATCAGTCGTTAACTGCAACCATTAAGCAAGTATTGGCCAAAGCCATTGAACAAGGCGGCACAACATTAAAAGACTTTGCGCAAACCGACGGTAAGCCTGGGTATTTTGCACAGCACTTGAATGTGTATGGGAGAAAAGGCGAGCCTTGTGAAGTGTGTGGCAAAGCCATTGAAAGTAAAGTTATTGGGCAGCGAAATACCTTTTTCTGTACTCACTGCCAACGCTAATACACTTACTATTGGTGCTTAATCTTTCTTACTCAGCCTGTCATTTAAAGCTTTCTCTACTACTGGGTGGCAAAAGCCACTCACTGCACCGCGGTGAAGAGCGACTTCTTTTACTAGGGTGGACGAGATAAATGAATTCTCCTCAGCAGGAGTAAGAAAGACACTTTCTAGCTTTGGGTTTAAACGGCGATTCATATTTGCGAGTTGAAATTCGTATTCGAAATCAGAAACTGCGCGTAAACCACGAATGAGAATTGTGGCATTTTGTTCGTCAGCAAAATCAGCCAATAAACCAGTAAACCCCACTACCTCAACATTTGGTAAGTCAGCAGTGACTTTTTTTATCATTTCTACGCGCTCTTCTAACGTAAACAGTGGCTTTTTACTTGGGTTAGAAGCTATCGCTACAATCACATGAGAAAATAACTGAGATGCGCGTTCAATAAGGTCGGCATGACCGTTAGTGATCGGGTCGAAAGTACCAGGGTAAAGTGCTCTAGTGTGCATAAGGTCGAATCTTTTCGTTGTAGAGGGTTTATGTGTTCAACGTGGCTAATGTAACACATTATTAGCTTATACCAATCCGCTTACCACATGTGCTTTTTATTACTTCACTGCCTCGCGGTAACCATTCATACACGCTGACCAGTCGCTCTCTTGCCAGTGAAAGACAGGGTTCTTCGCTTTCTCTTTATGTAAAGAACGCAGCAGACGGTCTAAATTACCTTGTTTCCAGCTGTTACCTTGACGCTGCTCGCAGCGATCGAAATCAATAAGCCATATTTGCTTGTCGCTATCAATCATGATGTTTCGAACGTTGGCATCATGATGGTACACCTGACAATTGTGCATAGCTGCCAGCGCTCGGCCAACCTCATACCACTCATCTTTATCCAGTGGTTTATCGCACAGTGCGTGGTGTAAATCTTTGCTATTTGGAATACTTAAAGTAATTAAATCGCCGCTGTAAATCAGGCCTCGGCGGTGTATACGCGCCGCAACAGGAACAGGCACAAGAAGACCTTGTGCTCGCATATATTCGAGCAGCCTGAACTCTTCAAACGGGCGAGAACGCTCAACACCAATAAACAGATATTGGTCGCTCAGTACTTTGCCCACCAAGCCACCACGTTTGAAATGGCGTAAAACCCAGCGCTGACCCTCATGCTCAATGAAAATGGTTGTACCACGTCCCTTGGCTTGACCTGTTATTTTGTCTTGAAGCTGCCAAAAGTCGGGGGTAAACATCTCCGCGTTGGGATGACTGACTAAAGTGTCGTCGAAAATAAAGTGGTGCCCAGCACCTATGTCTCGTCGTATTGTCGCCATGTCGCCCACAACTTATGGTAAATTCTTTATTCTAATGATTTATTTTGGTTTTTCAGCAACGACCGCGTTTCAGAGGTAAAAAAGTCTGTTTACGCGCTCATAGTTTTTACGTACTAAAATTATTTGTTGAAATAATGAATCTAATTCAACGTCTTAAGTATAAAAACCTAAGTCGTTATGCTCATACGCGAGTATCGTTGACCATATTCATCATTTTAGAATGAGCATGTTAAATTGCGGCGGCCCGGAGAGTTCTATCTGAAAAATAAGCATTTATTTGACGCAAAAAGGTAATACTTGAGCAAATAGGCTTCACATAGTGCGTGCTAAAAGATACGAACAATAGGAAAAAATACTGTTGATAGACCAGGGCACCATCACAAGCTAATTGTCGCTTAATTTACTTAATTGTAAGGTAAAACTATCAACTATTATCTACACTTAGCGTTGCGAAGTGTTCCTTTGAAATAACAGGGAGTCGTTACTGAATGAAAAAGCCCGCTTTGCGATGGCTATCCACTGTTCTTGCTTACACTCAATTTAGACTGGTGCTATTACTGAATATCGCACTGTTTTCAGGCATGCCTGCGGCACACGCAGCAGAACTAAACGTCATGGTTAATGAGAGTGTCATGGTTTCAGAGCTAAACCGCTCTGAGCTTCGTCAGATATTTACCGGCCATCGCCAATATTGGAGCGATGGTACTAAAATCACGGTATTTGTATTGCAAGATAACGATGAGCTCCACAAGCAGTTTTGTCGTGAAGTACTTCAAATGTTCCCTTATCAATTATCTCGCTTATGGGATCAAATCACCTATTCTGGGCAGGGCGTTACACCCGTTAGGGTCACGTCTTACCAAGCGTTGATAGAGGCGTTAGAAAGTACCACAGGCGCTATCGGCTATGTTGAACATACCGAAATTGTGAAATTAAGACGCGTGGAGGTAGGAACAGAATGAATAAATACATCGCTCTCGCGTTTAGCATGATAAGCATGCCTGTCCTTGCTTCACAAGGAGATTTTTCGTGGCATGGTTATGTCTCTCAAGGTGTTACTCAGTCACATGGAAGTAACTTTATTACTGACGATAACGCAATAACAGGTGAGCTCACCGAAGTTGGGCTAAATGGTTACTATCGAATAGCGGAAAACATCTCTGTTGCCGGCCAAATTAACTATTTAGACGGCGGGAATCGCTTTGAGCAGGGTGCTCGTTTAGATTATTTGTTTATCGACTGGAAATTGCCTGACTTGCCCGGTAAATGGCAAGGACAAGTCCACATTGGTCGCTTCAAAAATCGCCACTGGCTGTACTCAGTGACCAGAGATGTGCCACAAACACGTTACACGTCTGTTCTTCCCCAGTCTGTGTACTTTGACGGGTTTCGCGACGTTGCTTTGGGAAGCAACGGTATCCAAACCAGTTTCTCACACTACGGTACTCGGAATATCTGGGAATTAAACTGGAGTTACGGTCGCTCTAATATTAACGACTCCCAGCGAGATTTTTTACTCGGCGACGAAGCAAAAGGCGACATCAAGCAAGACTTTGTCCATCAAGCCAGCGTGTTCTGGCAACCGGCTACCATGACATGGAAACTAGGTGCCAGTTGGTTGAATTCTGATTTCAGATACACGCCTTCTCAGGATGACAACCGAGTAGCTGGCGGAGCAGATATAGAGCGTATTATGCTGTCTGCGCAATACTTTGCAGAAAATTGGGAAGTGTCAGCAGAGCTAGTTAGGGAAGTTCAGGATAACAAAGGGCTATTCTTCCCGGGTTTTGCCTTTAAACGCACGGGCGAAGGCGGTTTTGTTCAGTTTAGGTATTTGTTTAATAACAATGTAAGTGGTCTTATTGGCTACGACACATACATTAACGACAAATCAGATCGAGACGGAAAGCAGTTAGAGGCTATGACAGGCGGCGTGATCCCCGCCTACTTTGGCTATCAAGATACGTATACCCTAGGCTTGCGTTGGGACATTGCACCGAAGTGGCGACTTCAAGGTGAGTATCATTGGGTTGAAGGTGCGACAAGGGTAGTGAGCTTACTGAACTTAGATGTGGCGTCTCATGCCGATAAGCACTGGGAAATGTGGTCAGTGCAATTGATGTATTGGTTTTAAGGGCATTAGATGAAGGTTCAGGTATCTTTCACCACTAAAACCATCACAATTTTGTTGGCTATGGTATTAACTGTGGCTGTGGTTATATCAACGGTTCTTATTCAGGAGTCTGACGCTCGAATTCTGCTCCAGCAAAGGGAAAACCAAGTTAGTAATCAACGACGGGTTCAGCTTTTTGAAGACATTCTGCACGGCAGAATGATCACGCTTATTGATATCATCAGCCATAAGAGTGGAGGCAACGCAGATAGCCTTGAATCGCTACAACAAACGCTTAGCGGTCTTAGTGAATACCTGACCCTTAACTTTCAAGTTGAATCGCTGTACTTGTTTGACGAACACGGTGTTGTTGGCAACCCGCTACAGCCAGTAAATAAAACCATTGAAAAGCTAGTGAATACCACTCGGGCGTCGTTTGAAAGCCGCTCACTATTGTCCTGTGACTCGGTATGCACGCACTACATTTCAATTCCAATTATGGCAAACGGTGAAACACTGCCCGTCATCGTTGTGTCCACGTCGATGAGAGAACTGCTATACCTGTTTAGTCGCGCTACCGATGTGCGCAAAGTTGCTGTCGTCCAGCACAAAGCAACCTCATCTGAGTTGTCAGAATTAAGGGTGGCAAGCCAAGTGTCTGCGGCTAATCGACAGTACTTTCAATCTCTATTTGATGCGTTACCCGATAATTGGCGAATTGACGATTTAGTTATTAGAGGCATGAATGTTGCGCTGGAAAATCAGCAGTTGCTGGTTAGTTTATTGCCTTTTAATCACGCATCAGGTGATCATCCTTACTTGCTTATTGTACAAGACGTGTCGGCCATGGTGCGTCAAAACGAACAATACCAGTACATAGTTATTTCTAGCGCTGTTGCGCTATTTTTTATCTTCTCTTCGCTGCTTTACCTTTTCCTAAATCAATACAGAATACGCTTGTTAGATGTAAGCGAACGTTTGCCTATGCTGGCCGAACACAAGTTTAGCGAGTTTTACACCATTGCAGCTAAACGAAGGAAGTCGCCTATTTTCAAATTCACAGATGAATTGGACGTAGTTGAAGACGCGGCAAATAATCTGGCGCGCCAGCTAGAAAGCTTTGACGGACAAATGGCTATTAACACCGCGAAGCTTGAAAAAATGGCGATGTTCGATGTGTTAACCGGACTTCCCAACCGTAATATGCTGACGTTTCAAATAGAAAAGCAGCTAGCTAGTTCAATTCGCGACGATAGGTTAGTGGCACTGATGTTCATGGACCTTGATGACTTTAAAAAGGTTAACGACAGTCACGGTCATGACGTCGGCGATAAACTCTTAAAAGCTGCTGCTATGCGTATTTCTAAGCCGATCAGAGAGTCGGATATTGCATCTCGATTTGGCGGTGATGAGTTTGTTATTTTACTTTCAAATATCGAAAGCAAAAAGCACGTAGATACGGTAGCCAAAAAGCTGATAGAAGAGTTTAAAGAGCCAATCATTGTAGATGGCGTAACCTTTTATGTTTCTATCAGTATCGGTATTGCTATTACCAACCACTCTCGCGCCACGCCAGTAGAACTGCTAAGGCATGCTGATATTGCGATGTACGAAGCCAAAGCCAAAAAAGGGGCGGAGTATCGCGTGTATGACGCCACCATGAACCTTAAAGTAATGCAGAAGGTTGAGCTGGAGTCAGAGGCGCGTGAAGCCCTTAGAGACAACCAGTTTAGCTTAGCGCTTCAGCCCCAAATTGAGATGCACACGGGAAGGCTGGTGGGCTTTGAAGCGCTATTGCGTTGGCATCACCCTAAAAAGGGTAATATTTCCCCAGCCGATTTCATACCGCTTCTTGAAAACACGTCATTCATGCTTGAGCTTGATTACTGGGTAATTACGCGCTCAACTTATTTAATCAGAGAGCTTAAAAATAGCGGCTACCCCGACGTGAAGATGGCGATTAATTTGTCAGCGGGTCAGTTCTTAGACCCGAGTTTGCCTGAATTCTTGCAGCAGCAAATTATCAAAAATGACATAGCGCCCGACCAAGTTTGCTTAGAGTTAACCGAAACGGTATTGGTATCAGATATCAAGCGTGCAACCACCATCATGCAAAATATTCGCGACATGGGGTGCATGCTGGCTATCGACGATTTCGGCACGGGCTATTCGTCGTTGAGTTATCTTAAATCGTTACCCGCCGACTACATCAAAATTGACCGCTCGTTTGTGGCAAATATCGCCAGCAGTGCTGACGATAGAAACATTGTTCACTCTACGATTTCTATGGTGCGCAACATGGGAATGCAAGTGGTGGCAGAAGGAATTGAAACCAGTGAACAGTACGAGTTGCTGTGTCATTTCGACTGCAACCTAGGTCAAGGCTACCTTATCAGCAGACCTATTCCTGAGGTTAACATTTGGGACGTGTTAAGCGACAAAGTAGAGTTTGGTTTTTGGAAAGAATCCGCCTAGGGCTACTTTACCGTTTCAAAAGGTGCACGCTTCATCAATGTAGTGTGCTGAATAATTTACAAACTTAGTCGACAAACCCATTAAATACAGCGCAAGGGTGTGTACCCTTTACCGCGCTTTCATTAAACTAACGGTTTTAATATACCTACACTCGGAGAATGGCATGTCTGCGGCATTTATTTCTCATTTGCAATCGCAAATTGAAGCCACGAAAGAAGATGGTTTGTACAAAAAAGAGCGTGTTATCACGTCGCAACAACAAGCGGATATTGGTGTTGCTAACGGCGAGCACGTTATTAACTTTTGTGCCAACAACTACCTTGGTCTTGCAAACAATGAAAGCTTGATTGAAGCAGCAAAGAAAGGCCTGGATAGCCATGGTTTTGGTGTAGCATCTGTACGATTCATTTGCGGTACACAAGACATTCACAAGCAGCTGGAAGCCTCTATCAGCGACTTCCTCGGTACAGAAGACACCATTTTGTACCCATCGTGCTTCGACGCGAACGGCGGTTTATTTGAAACGCTATTAGGCCCTGAAGATGCCATTATTTCTGATGCGTTAAACCACGCCAGTATCATTGACGGTGTGCGCCTGTGTAAAGCTAAGCGTTATCGCTACGCCAATAACGATATGGCAGCATTAGAAGAGCAGTTAAAGCAAGCTGATGCCGATGGCGCACGTTTCAAAATTATTGCCACCGACGGTGTGTTTTCAATGGACGGCGTGATTGCCGACTTAGCCTCTATTTGCGACCTGGCCGACAAGTATGACGCCATGGTAATGGTAGACGATTGTCACGCAACGGGCTTCCTTGGCGAAAACGGCAAAGGCAGCCATGAGTATTGTGGCGTTATGGGTCGTGTAGACATCATCACCGGTACTCTAGGTAAAGCACTAGGCGGCGCGTCTGGCGGTTACACCTCGGGTAAAAAAGAAGTCGTAGAGTGGTTGCGTCAACGCTCGCGTCCTTATCTTTTCTCAAACTCGGTTGCGCCACCTATCGTTTCAGCATCGCTCAAAGTGTTTGAAATGATGAAAGAAGGCGACGAGCTTCGCGCTAATCTATGGCGCAACGCCAATCACTTCCGTACGCGTATGGAAGAAGCGGGCTTCACATTAGCTGGTAAAGATCACGCTATTATTCCTGTTATGCTAGGCGATGCCCGTTTAGCTAGCGAAATGGCAGACAAGATGCTTGAGAAAGGCATCTATGTTATCGGTTTCTCTTACCCTGTTGTGCCGAAAGGTCAGGCCCGTATCCGTACGCAAATGTCAGCAGGTCATAGCCTTGAACATGTTGATAAAGCGGTAGATGCATTTATTGAAGTCGGCCGTGAATTGGGAGTAATTTCATGAAGTCGCTAGTTAAAGCGAAAGCAGAAAAAGGCATTTGGCTACAAGACACGCCAGAGCCTGAAGTAGGACACAATGACCTACTGATTAAAATTCGCAAAACCGCCATTTGCGGCACCGACATGCACATTTACAACTGGGACGAATGGTCACAGAAAACCATTCCGGTACCTATGGTTGTAGGCCACGAGTATGTGGGTGAAGTCGTTGGTATGGGTCAAGAAGTGAAAGGGTTTAAGGTTGGCGACCGTGTTTCGGGCGAAGGCCATATTACCTGTGGCCATTGCCGTAACTGTCGTGCAGGTCGCGTACATTTGTGTCGCAACACTGAAGGCGTAGGCGTAAACCGCCCGGGCGCTTTTGCTGAATACTTGGTAATTCCTGCATTTAACGCGTTTAAAATTCCAGACAACATTAGTGACGACCTTGCGTCTATCTTTGACCCGTTTGGCAACGCTGTTCACACTGCACTAAGTTTCGACTTGGTGGGTGAAGACGTACTGATAACAGGTGCCGGCCCAATAGGTATTATGGCTGCTGCAGTTGCAAAGCATGTAGGTGCTCGTCATGTCGTGGTTACCGACATTAATCCTTACCGTCTTGAGCTTGCTAAAAAAATGGGTGCAACCCGCGCCGTTGACGTAAGCAAGGAAGACTTGAAAGACGTAATGAACGAACTTGGTATGACAGAAGGCTTCGATGTGGGTCTGGAAATGTCTGGTGTGCCGGTGGCTTTCAGAGACATGCTGAATAAAATGAACCATGGCGGCAAAATTGCCATGCTGGGAATACCTCCACAAGATGTTGCCATCGATTGGAACCAGGTTATTTTCAAAGGCTTGGTGATAAAAGGTATCTACGGCCGTGAAATGTTCGAAACATGGTACAAAATGGCGAGCTTGCTGCAGAGCGGCTTAGATCTATCGCCTATCATCACACACACCTTTTCTATTGATGACTTTCAGAAAGGGTTTGATACCATGGGGTCTGGACACTCAGGTAAAGTTATTCTGGACTGGCAATAATGACAACATTCTCACACATTAGCGTAAACGACGTTGCAAACTTTCAAGGTGACGTAACCATTGTGGATATTCGCGATCCTCAATCGTTTGCTAATGGACACATGCCTAACGCAGCGCAGCTGAACAACGACAACTTTGCAGCGTTTATCGACCAAACGCCCAAAGATATCCCAGTGGTTGTAGTGTGCTACCACGGCGTAAGCAGCCAGCAGGCGGCCCAAGTCATTGCACAGCAAGGCTTTGAAACCGTTTATAGTATGGACGGTGGCTTCGAAGCATGGCGGCTGGCAAATCCGGTAGTCACGGCATAGCGATTTGATAAAGGTGCACAATGTGCACCTTTATTTTTTGCAGCTACTGAAGTATTTCAGTATAAAGAGGTTATATACCGCGCCCTTGGTATATGTCATATCTCATTCATATTCTTCTGCTTCGGGGTAACAACTAGCTTATGGCTCATCCTTTAATTGCGTTCAATCAGCAAAGTCCTGCACATCTTCTCGCCAATTATTTAACCAGTCAGCACATTCAGGCCGCTGTAGTACAGCACGATAAAGAATTCGTGGTGGTATTAGATAATCACGACCATCTCGACCGCGCAAAAATTATTGCGGATGGCTTTTTGGCAAACCCTACCGATCCGAAGTACCAGCAAGCCGCATGGGATAATGGCAAGAACGTACGGCTGGCGCCTTCGGGTAATGGCTTTTCCATGGGTAATATCATTGCCGATGCCGTGAAAGCGCCTTTTACCTCGGTGGTATTTATTCTGTGTGTTGCGGTTTATTTACTGTCGTTGTTTGGGCTGTTTGCCCCTATCGCACAGCATTTATTGATGCAGCCATTTTCCATTTTGTCGCAAAATCACGAATGGTGGCGATTACTAGGCCCTGCATTCATTCATTTTTCGGCGCTGCACATTATATTTAACCTGCTGTGGTGGGGCATGCTGGGAGCTAAAATTGAACGCACTCTTGGCATGAGCATGCTGCTTATTGTGTTCTTAGTGTCGGCCACTATTTCGAACGCCGCACAAGCGCTATTTAGTGATCCTGTGCAAGGCAACCTGTTCTTGTTTGGCGGCTTGTCTGGTGTGGTGTATGCCGTAATGGGCTTTGTGTGGTGGCTAGGCTGGTTGCGACCAAGTTGGGGCTTGTCGCTGCCAAATTCAATTGTGGGCTTTATGTTGGTGTGGTTGGTACTAGGTTATGCCGATATTTTGTGGGTAAACATGGCGAATGCTGCACATACAGCGGGGCTTATTTCTGGATGTTTGCTCGCCGGGGCCTTAAGTCTTGGGTCGGGTAAACGCTAGTGGCGTTTTATGTAGCTAAAAGGCGTACGTTAGCCTTTTAGCCCGTTATCTACTTTTAACCGCCTTGGTATAAGTATTTGGTGAAGATAACGTTCTTCACCACTTCGCCGCCTGTCTCTTGCTTCATGTGCTCTTGCAACGCTTTAAGAATAGCGCGGCGAATATCTTCACGACCAGTTAGTGATTTAACTTTCTCTGCCGGTTGCTGGCCGAATATTTCAATGGCAGTAGAGCGAAGTAACGGCATATGGTGTTCAGCAATTTCAAGCTGATTAACATCGTGGATCATCAATTCAACTGACACGCGTACATAGCCAAGCTTTTGTGCGCTATCGCTAATGTAATTGGTAACAATCTCTGGCTCTAAGCCTAAATAAGCATAGTTGGCCTTGTCTTGCGCCACTGCTGCGTTACAACCAAGAACGAAAAAACTAACCGCAAAAACGCGTAAAACTAAAGACTTAAGCATAGTGAAGTCCGAAACACCAAAGTAGTAAATTCACTTGGTAGTGTAGCAAAACTCTGATTAAACACACTACTGCAAAAGTTTAACCGAGTGAAAATAATTGAACATGACGTGTTATCATACTAACAGATTCATTATTCGGGCTTTTCGTGTGAGTTTTAATGCCACTTTTCCAGTGGGTTTGGCGGTTGACTGGCAAGCACCTTCTGGCATCACAATTCCTAATGTACAGCTAAAAAACTGGCTGTTAGACACTGGGTCGTTAACCGAGCGAGTGCAGTCTTTAAGCAACCACTTTTCTCTAGAGCTTATTGGCCAGCACGAGCAGATTCCTCACGACAATGAACTGTCGTTGTTACTCGACAACGGTGAAACCCATTATCAAGCGCGAGAAATTCTCCTATGTGGCGATCATAAGCCGTGGGTGTTTGCACGTTCTATCATCCCTCAAGCCTTTGTTGACAGCGAACTTTCAGATCTTGGTCGAGAACCTTTAGGAAAACGTTTGTTTAATGATAAGCGCTTTACACGCTCAGAGTTTCAACTGTGTACAGTGCCAGCTTCGCAGTTTGGTATTAACAGTAGTCAAACCTTGTGGGGCCGGCGCTCGTTGTTTACGTTAGGCAACTACAGCATGATAGTAGCAGAGGTATTTCTTCCGTCCTCACCGGCCTATAGCCGCTCTGCTAAAAACGAAAAGGAAAGCGAAAAGCAATTATGAAGCACAATTGGAACGCCTATGCGCGACTTATGCGCCTTGATAAACCAGTCGGTATTTACTTGCTGCTGTGGCCTACGCTGTGGGCGCTTCTTATGGCTGCACAAGGTTTACCGCCTTTAGGCATTACGCTCATTTTTGTGGCTGGCGTAGTTGTCATGCGTTCAGCCGGGTGTGTGATTAACGATTATGCAGACAGAAAAGTAGACGGTAGCGTAAAGCGAACTGCCCAGCGTCCTCTTGCAACCGGAGAAGTATCGGCTAAACAAGCGCTACAACTTTTTGCAGCGCTTATCGCTTTAGCATTTGTCTTAGTGTTATTCCTTAACTGGCAAACCATTGCGTTGTCGGTGGTAGCCTTACTCTTGGCAGCAAGCTACCCCTTCATGAAGCGTTACACCAATTTACCGCAGGTGGTATTGGGTGCCGCGTTCGGTTGGGCCATTCCTATGGCATTTATGGCTGTGATGGAAACAGTTCCAGCTTACGGCTGGTGGTTGTTTATTGCTAACTTATTATGGACGGTAGCTTACGACACCATGTACGCCATGGTAGACCGCGATGACGACCTACAAATAGGCATCAAGTCTACGGCCATATTGTTCGGCAAAAACGACGTGCTCATAGTCATGCTGCTACAGGCCGCTGCCCTTGCCATTTTGTGGTGTATAGGCTGTGCTATTAACGCAACTTGGCCTTACTACTTAGCCGTGCTGTTTTCGGCTCTGCTATGCGTGCGCCAGTATCAGCTTATTAAACGCCGTCAGCGTGAAGGCTGCTTCACCGCGTTTATTGAAAATCACTATATTGGTTTAGCCATCACGCTAGGAACGGCACTGCATTTTTATTTGGTGTAACAGTAAAAGTAACTAGCCCAATACAAACCATTGTTTATGGTATTCAGCCACAAAAAAAGCGCCATAAAGGCGCTTTTTGAGTTTCTAAAAGCTTTGAACGCCTACTTTTCCGCTAGCTTCACTTCAAGTTCAGCAATGCGGCTTTCCATAGCGTCTAGCTTTTCACGAGTGCGAATAAGCACTTGGCTTTGAATATCGAACTCTTCGCGAGTCACTAAATCAAGCTTAGACAGCTGCGACTGCAATACCGCCTTTACTCGACCTTCGGCTTCTTCAGCCATGTTTTTAACGCCAGGTGGAACGGCATCAGCAATTTGTTTCGCTAAATCTTCGAGTTTCTTCGGATCCAACATGGAATTCCCTTATAATGCGCAGCTCAAATTATGAAAGCTATTCTATCGGTATCGACACGACATGCAATGAAAACTGTGTCGCGCCAAAAATGTACGTTGTTCTAGGTATTAAATGAAACTAAATGAAGCTCAAGAGTCTGCCGTAACCTTTGTGTCTGGCCCATGTTTGGTGCTGGCTGGGGCGGGTAGTGGTAAAACGCGCGTAATTACCAATAAGATTGCTCATTTAGTTAGAAACTGCGATATGCCAGCTCGCTACATTGCAGCGGTAACCTTTACCAACAAAGCAGCACGTGAAATGAAAGAACGTGTAGCGCAGACCTTGGGCAAGCCAGAGGCGCGCGGGCTAAAAGTATCGACCTTCCACACCATGGGCTTAACCATTATTAAAGCGCATGTGAAAGATCTTGGCTTAAAGCCAGGTTTCTCGTTATTCGACGATAAAGACTCGTTCGCGTTGCTTAACGATTTGACGTCCGACACCCTCGATGGCGATAAAGATCAGCTTCAGCTTTTACAAAGCTGTATCTCGAACTGGAAAAACGACCTTATCTTGCCCGATGCTTTATTAAAATCAGCTACCAGCACGGGCGAACGAGAGTTTGCAGAAGCCTACAAGCGTTACCAAGACAACCTTAAGGCATATAACGCGCTAGACTTCGACGACCTAATTTTATTACCTACATTGCTTTTAAAAAGTAGCGAAGCAATAAGAGCCAAATGGCAGAGCAAAATTCGCTACTTGCTGGTGGATGAGTACCAAGATACCAATACCAGTCAGTACGAGTTGGTAAAGCTATTAGTAGGTGAGCGTGCGCGCTTTACCGTGGTGGGCGACGATGACCAGTCTATCTATTCATGGCGTGGCGCTAAGCCACAGAATTTGCACCTATTACAGCAAGACTTTCCGCGCTTAAACGTCATTAAGCTACAGCAAAATTACCGCTCGTCAGGTCGTATTCTGCATTGCGCGAATATTCTTATTCAGAACAATCCGCATTTGTTCGATAAAACCCTGTTCTCAGAGCTGCAGTACGGCGAGCCGCTAAAAGTAATAGAGGCGAAGAACGAAGAGCATGAAGGTGAGCGCGTGGTGGCAGAACTGCTGGCGCATAAGTTCATGAACCGCACCCAGTTTAAAGACTACGCCATTTTGTATCGCGGGAATCATCAAAGTCGTATTTTCGAAAAGCTGTTAATGAGTAACCGCATTCCGTACAAAATTAGCGGCGGTATGTCGTTCTTTGGCCGTGCCGAGGTGAAGGACATCATGGCTTATTTAAGGCTGTTGGTGAACCAAGATGACGATAACGCTTTGCTGCGCATTATTAACACGCCAGGGCGCGGTATAGGCCGCGCTACGCTGGAAAAACTGGGTAACTTTGCAAATAGCTTGGGTGTGTCTATGTTCGAAGCGGCGACGCACCCTAACTTAAACAGCGTGTTGCCAGACAAAGCCTTTCATTCGGTTTCTACCTTTGCCCGTTGGGTAGTAGAGCTATCGGACAATGCGGAACGAGGCAACACCGCTGACGCGGTTCGCACCATGATCCGCACGATGGGCTACGAAGAATGGCTATATGAAACCAGCGCCAGCCCCAAAGCCGCTGAAATGGCCATGGCCAACGTAAGTACCTTATTCGGTTGGGTTAACGATATGCTGGAAGGCAATGACCTAGACCAACCCATGACATTAACCGAAGTGGTGAACCGTCTGATATTGCGCGACATGATGGAGCGCGGCGAAGACGACGGGGAAGGGGATCAAGTTCAGTTAATGACGCTACACGCCTCAAAAGGTTTGGAATTTCCTATTGTATTTTTAGTGGGCATGGAAGAAGGCTTATTGCCGCACCAAAGCAGCATTGACGAAGACAACGTAGAAGAAGAGCGCCGACTTGCTTATGTGGGAATTACTCGCGCCCAGCGCGAGCTTATATTCAGCCTTGCTAAAGAGCGTCGACAATTTGGTGAAGTGATTAACCCAGAGCCAAGCCGCTTTCTGTTCGAACTGCCGCCTGACGATGTACAGTGGGAAAATCAGAAACCGAAGGCGACAAAAGAAGAGCGCCAGCAAAAGGCACAGGTGGGAATTGCTAACCTACGGGATATTCTAGGGAAAAAGTAGCCTGCTATTTGAGATGAGGTTATGCTGGCAAGTAAGTACTAACTATCAGCTTGCTAGCGACGTCATATCCAGCACTTTGGCGTGCTTCAATACTTTGCCTTGGCCATAAATGCATTCAATTTCATTAAGTGCATCTAGCTGCGCCTGTGAGTCTACGCCTTCAGCAATAACCTGAAACTTCAAGTGCTCTGAAATAAGCATAACAGACTGAATAAGTTTTAAGTTTCGTTGAGAGCGAGGCAGTGACTTAACAAAGCGATGATCAATTTTGATGAAGTCGAAGGGGTAGGCAAACAAATAACTTAATGAAGCCAATCCGCTTCCAAAGTTATCCAACACCAAAGTTACGCCCGCACGTTTTAACTTCTTAATAGCAGGAAGAATGAACTGAGAGCGGCGATTTAAGTCGTTTTCATCAAACTCAAATACCAGCTGGCTAGGCGTAATACCTGATGTTTCAATCACATTAATCATCTGGTTTACCATAGATGCCTGTAGCAAATGATTAATTGAAACGTTAACCGCTATTTTATTTATCGGGTCGTCGGTGTTTTTATAGTGGTTTAACAGCTCGCAGGCTTTGGTTAGCTGGAACAGGTCTAAATCTAGCGTAAGGCCACTATGTTCTGCCACTTGTCTAAACTGCTCTCTGGCAATCTTGCCGTAGGCAGGGTGCGACCAGCGAATATACATCTCTTTATACAGTGTGCTGTCGTCATTAAGCTTTATAACGGGCTGTAGGAAGTAATCGAACTCTTCTTCGCGCAGTGCACGTCTGAATTCATTTTCAAGCTCAAGTTCTTCAATAAGCCTGTCGCGCATGCTCTTGTCGAACATAACAAAGCGTCCGCGGCCTAGCGTTTTCGCCTGATACATGGCTGCATCGGCATCACGAAGCACTTCATCAGCGGCGCGATAGTAGGTTTCTAAGTGCGCAATACCAATACTTGCACCTGAATACATCTCTCGACCATCAAGCAAGAACGGTTCGGAAATAGATGAAATTATACGGCTAGCCACTTCTTCTACGTCTGCTTCATCTTCAAAGTTATCAAGCAGTACAACAAACTCATCGCCGCCTAAGCGCGCTAGCAGGTCGTGACCACGAATACATAGCGCAATACGTCTAGCTACTTCAATTAAGAACTCATCGCCCGCGTGGTGACCTAGGGTATCGTTAATAACCTTGAAGCGATCTAGGTCGATAAACAGCACCGCAAACATGTTTTCGCTGTAACGCTGCTTACTGGCAATAGCCAGCTCTAGGCGACTAGTGAACATGGCGCGGTTAGGCAAATCAGTTAACGAGTCGTGATGCGCATCGTGAATAAGCTTAAGCTCAATCTCTTTACGCTCTTCAATTTGTTGCTTTAAGAACTTATTAGCACGGTTTAGCTCAGCTGTGCGTTCTTTAACGCGCTCCTCAAGCTCAACGTTATAGCGCTGCATAGACTCGGTATTGCGCTTACGCTCAATGGCTACCGCGATATGGTGTGATACAAAACGCAAAAGCTCTTGGTCGCGAGAATTGTATTTAGCGTGTTTACCGTAGGTTTGTACAGCAATAACACCTGCTATTTCTCCATCTACAACAAGCGGCGAACCTAACCACGAGTTCGCACTGTTTAGCATGGTTTGCGCAACCGACACATCTAAATCGCCAGACTCTGCAAGCTCCAATACTCTGGGTGGGTTAACCAGCTCAGCTTGCCCCGTTCGCAATACGAATTCAGTTAGACCAAGCCCCAAAGGCCTTGAACTTATGTTCTTTTCTTGTGCGTCACTAAAATACGGGAATGCGAGTAGCTCTTTTTCCTTATCAAGAATGGCAATGTAACAGTTAGGTGCGCTAATTAGCCTGGCTAAAATTTCGTGCAGACTGGAGTAAAACACATCCATATCGCCTTCAAGGTTAGCCGCCAGCTCAGATATCTCGAATAAAGCCTGCTGTAGCGACTCTACTTTTTGGCGCTCTAATATTTCTTCTTGAAGGTCGTCGTTAATTTTTCGCAGTTGGCGGGTGCGTTCGCGGATGGTGCGTTCAGTGAGCTCACGGTTTTTTACTCTATCAACCGTGGTAACAATGTGTTGAGAAACAAACAGCAGTACTTCTAAATCTTCTTGCGTATAGTGCACACCTTCATCATAAGTTTGCACTACCATGGCACCTATGACTTGGCTTCCTCGTTTAAGGGGCACGCCCAGCAGCTCAAACGGCTGTGAGCCAACTAGCTTTATATCATGCTGAGAGGCAAAGTTTTCTTCGTCGTCACGTTTGTAAAATAGATGATCGCCGGTTTTGAGAATGTAACCGGTCATGCCGTCCATTAACGATTCAGCGGGGAGCTGGCGAACGGTTTGTTCGTCGAATTCGTCAATGAAGTAAGCGAAATCGACAACGTTACTGTCGGGTTCGTAAAAGGCGACAAAGAAGTTATCGGCATTCATAAAATCGGCAATGATTTCATGAATAGCGGAATAAAGGCGACTTACAGAACTGGCAAGTTCAGAAATGTCGAAAAGCGCCTTCTGAACACGTTCAGCGCGCTTGTACTTGTCAGTGAGTTGCTGAAGCTGCGGTATAAGTTCGCGCAGTTCTTCTTCCGTCAACTCATGTTGCGTCGAATCTTGTGACATTCCGCTCGCCAGTAAAAAAGTAACGTTTCCCCAAAGAGTTAAATTACCCGATTAGAGGGTAAAACGCTACTTTTTCCATCAAGTTGTTACGATTTAGCGGGTATTAGATACCTTCAATCATATACTCGATTGCAGCTTTAATTTCGTCATCAGAACAGTTACCGCATGTACCACGAGGAGGCATAGCGTTAATACCGTTCAATGCGTTTTGCCATACGCCATCAAGACCGCGCTCGTCTAGACGTGGTTGCCAGTCTGCTGCAACGTGAACTTTAGGAGCTCCTAAAACGCCTGCTGAGTGACATGCAACACATGCAGAGTTGTAAACGTCTTCACCAGACTTTGCACCGCCAGCTGCGCCAGCACTTCCTTCAGCCGCTGCGCCTGCAACGTGTACCTGACCTACCGGCTTAATACGATCGGCAATTTCATCGTTACTCATTTCTTGTGCTTGTGCTGCAAAAACAGTTAGCGCAGTAGCAGCAACAGTTAACCAAGTCTTTAATTTCACATCTGTCTCCAGGCAATGATGAATTTGTTTAAAATATAACTGGCCAGATTATAACGGTTAATTGGGGTTGAACAACTATTTGAAGCCAATTACCCATAAAAAGTAAGGATTTTTAACACTTGTTCCAAGCCACCTAAAGAGATTTTAATAAATGAGTTGAAGCTAACCCACCGCGTAAGTATTATTACGCCCCGTTTGCAGCGTACATTTAACTGCGTATTTTTTCTTTGCGAACGTACACGGTTATTACAACCGAAGCACGATCCGCCCTTAGCTCAGCTGGATAGAGCGCGGCCCTCCGGAGGCCGAGGTCAGAGGTTCGAATCCTCTAGGGCGGGCCATTTCCTTTTCTAGTGACCTATGAAGGAATAATCTCCTTCAGCCTTTCTATATCAGAATCGAGCACGCCTACCTTAGACGTGGCTGCAACTCTAACGTCCAATCCAATGCAACATCAAAGTCATTCCAACGCATAGCAAAGTCGTTATACTGTTTTTCACTAGTTCATTTTAAAGCGTATCAACGTGCCTATAATGTCGCCGCAGTCTATTCAACGCCCAAGCTTTACTCAGTCACTACTTTGTTTTGGTGTTATTGTCGCACTGATAGCAGGCGGATTGTTTGGCCTGGGCATTAGCCTGCATGCATTACTATTTCTGTGTTTGCTATGGGCTGGTATCAATGCCTTTAGCTTGGGGTACAAGTACCTGCAAATCCGCGATTTAATGACCAGCGCATTAACCCGGGCCATGCCAGCAATCTATATTTTTATCCTCATTGGTATGGTTATCGCCAGCTTTATGCAAAGTGGCACTATCTCAACGCTAATTTATTACGGTTTAAGTTGGCTAAACCCCAGTATCTTCCTTGCGGTGGGATTAATTTTGTGTGCGGTAATGTCGGTAGCTACAGGCACATCGTGGGGTACGGTGGGCACTATGGGTGTAGTGCTGATGGGTATTGGCGCTGCCATGAACATACCACTGCCCATTGTGGCAGGCATGGTGGTATGTGGTGCGACGTTTGGCGATAAAATGTCCCCGGTGTCTGATACCACCAACCTCGCATCCATGAGCGCGGGTACCAACCTGTATCGGCATATGTACGCCATGCTGCTAACTACACTGCCTAGCTTTCTTCTAACCTTAGTAGTTTTCTTGGTAATTGGCTTTAGCTACGCAAACCAAAGCTTAAATGTTGACGAAATAACTGAAATAAAAGCAGCACTCGCCAGTCACTATAACCTTGCACCCTATATAACACTGTTACCGCTGGTGTTGCTTACGGTAATGAGCATCAAGAAAGTGCCGGCTGAAGTAACGATGTCGAGCAGTATTCTTCTTGCCGTTATCATCGCTATTTTCTACCAAGACACCAACACCATTAGCGTGCTCAATGCGTTGTGGGAAAACACCCCTCAAAATACGGGTATCGCAAATTTAGATGCCTTACTAGGACGAGGCGGCATTAGTAGCATGAGCTGGACGTTGCTCCTCGCCTTAATGGCAATCGCTTTGGGTGGCATACTGCACGGTGCAGGCTTTCTAGCTGCGTTGCTGACAGGCATAATTGAACGGGTAAAACGCACAGCAACCCTAATTGCCGTGACCATCGCGTCTGGTTTTCTAGGCAATGTGGCCATGGGCGAGGCCTATATCTCTATCATTTTGAATTGCCAGTTGTTTAAACCGAAATATGAACAGCAAAACCTTGACCCCGCTGTGCTATCTCGGTCGGTAGAAGAAGGTGCCACTATGACCACAGGCCTTATTCCGTGGACAACGGCTGGTGCGTTTTACTCTGCCACCCTTGGCGTTGACGTGCTCGATTACGTGCCCTATGCGTTCTTCAACTATCTAAACGGCGTTATTGCGGTATCTATGGCTGCATTGGGCATGGGCATGCTAACAACCAAAGCACGAATGAATAAACGCACATCGATTTGAAGCAACCCAATAGCTAACACAATTCTGATAAACTGTTTTTCTAGATCGCCCGTTTAAAGCCAAACGTATAAGGCATCTATAAAAACAAAACAAAGGATCGTGTATGAGTAGTAATACCCGAGATGCGGCCTCCTCCAAGGCCATTATTAAACAGGAAGGCGCGTTTAGCGTAATCGACAAGCCCACTTTTTTTGGCTCTCTTATTCTTCTTCTCTCTGTCACCATTCCCCTAATTATTTGGCCGGACCAAGGCGCACAGTGGGTGGCAGCCGCAAAAGACTTCGTAACCAGTAAACTAGGTGTTTTATACCTCTTGCTTGGCGTTGGCGCTGGTGGGTTCATGGTTTACATCATGTTCAGCGACATCGGGCAAATAAAACTAGGCGACCCGGAAGAGAAACCCGAGTTCTCGCCAGTATCATGGGCTGCAATGTTGTTTTGTGCAGGCATAGGCGCGTCTATTTTGTATTGGTCCATGATTGAATGGGTGTACTACTACCAAGCGCCACCGTTTCACATAGAAGGTGAAACCCCAGAAGCCGCTAAATGGGCAGCAGCCTACGGTATTTTCCACTGGGGCCCGCTTGCCTGGGCAATTTACCTCATTCCCGCCGTACCTATTGCGTACTTCTACTACGTGCGCAATCACAGCGTACTTAAAATATCTGAAGCCCTTATGCCGGTTATTGGCGAGAAAATGGCTCACGGCTGGCTGGGTAAAATTATCGATGTCAGCTTTATCTTCGGAATGTTAGGCGGCGGGGCGACCACGTTAGGTTTGGCAGCGCCCATGATAAATGAAGGGGTGCACGAACTATTCGGCGTGCCTAAATCGCTTACCACCCAAGTTCTGGTGCTAGTAACCTGTACTGCTATCTTTGGCTACAGCGCGTATGTAGGCTTAAAGAAGGGCATTAAGCTGCTGTCAGACATTAACTTTTGGCTGGCCATAGGGTTGCTATTATTTATATTTGTTGTGGGACCTACGTTGTTTATGGCCAATACCGGCCTAGATGCTTTGGGCCGAGTACTTAGCAACATTATTAAAATGGCTACCTGGCTAGAGCCTTTTGCCGAATTTAATGGCTTTCAAAACACGCATTTCCCTCAAGACTGGACCATATTCTACTGGGCATGGTGGCTGGTATTTGCACCAAGCGTAGGGCTTTTTATCGCGCGCATTTCAAGGGGGCGCACCATTCGCACTATGGTGGCGGGCTCCATGTTCTTCGGCACCATGGGCTGCTTTTTATTCTTCATGGTAATGGGGAATTATGGCTTGTATTTGCAACTTTCGGGTGAACTAGATGTGGTGAGTATTCTTAACCAAGAAAGCCCTACGGCCGCGATTTTCGCCATGCTACACACGCTGCCATTGGACTACATAGTCATTTTTGTATTCACCTTGTTAGCGCTAATCTTTACCGCAACTACCTTCGACTCCATTTCTTACATTCTGGCAGCTGTAGTGCAAAAAGAAGTAGACGAAGAGCCATTGCGCTGGAATCGTTTGTTCTGGGCATTCGCGCTATCGTTTATGCCGATAGTGCTTATGTTTGTTGGTGGGTTAGAAACGCTTCAAACGGCGTCGATAATAGGGGGCGTTCCGCTATTAGCTGTGGCCTTAATGTTATGTATTGCCATAGTGCGGGCGGCCAATTACGACATGCGTTATCAGCCCGATTACTCGGTAAAAGAAATCAATATAGGGGAATTCCCCGACGACGACCCGTGGAGCGAAGAAGGCACATGGGATATTGATGAAGAAGGAGAAGAGCGTGATGGCGAAACGCCTATTGCCGCAAAGCCTAAACAAAGACCGCCAAAAGGCCACGTTGAGGGCGACCCGCACAGCAGACCGTCGCGGTTGTAGCTTTTATCGTAACTGAATGAAACAAACGCCGCACAAGGGCGGCGTTTGTATTAGCTGAGCACAATTAGCGTACCCTAAAAAAGCGACTGTGGTACTGTAATCACCGTTTGCACCCTTTCAACTTTACGCATGTAGCAGAATGTCAGTTAAGAATTATCAGAAATTCTATCAGCCACTAAACGCGGTACATTCGGCTGATTTTAATCGCTGCATTTACTGCGGCTGCGAAGCTGCACGGCAAGACTTTATTCCACCCATAAAATTCATTCACGACTGGCAAGACGGACATCTACAGGCCGACTTTATTTCCGTGCCTGCATGCAACGAATGCACTGAACTTTTAAAAAATGAAAACAACGCCACGCTAGAACCCAGAATAACCGTGTTAAAAAAGCGGTTGGCGGAAAAGTACAAAAAGGCCATTCGGGTATTTAACCACTGGAGCATGGAAGAGATTGAAGAAATGGACGCGGCATTTCAAATAAGCCTAAAAGGCGGCATGCGTTTGGGGAAAGAAACCCTTTCTCGTCTTCAATTTGCAGGGTTCGATTATGAAGTGAATGGGAGTATTGCGCGGGTGGCAAAACCTCAGCGCGAGGTATTCACTGTATTCAATGAAGAGTTTAGCAGCTTTAGAGAAGCACTAGCTTTTGCCAGTGCGACATACCAAATAAAGAAAAGCCGGCTAAGTCAGCTTTATTTCGATAATGATGAAAGCTTTGATAGGGCGATTGAGGCTTTTCATGGGTTGGTTGAGGGTAACCCATAAAGCGCTGATTGGTGGCTTTGCACTTCGGAGTCAGAGGTTCGAACACTATCGAGCCCTCCATTTTTAAGACTTGGCCGTTAATCCCCAAAAGCAAAGTAGTTCAAAGGTCTAGAATGTGTTGAAAGGGCGGAACCATCATTCTTGACCGTTTTTTAAAAAGTACAAATCAGAAAACCCCATTTTTGCAAATTCGGTATCTCTGAAGTTTCTTACGGTTTTTTTGTCTTTACTGATAGCGGCAAGTTGCTGTTCAGTTTGCAGGAACTGGGAAAGGTCTATTCCCTCAGCTTCGGCCACGGCTTCATGCATATTTTGATGGCGGCTGTAAGAAAAATTTATCTCTTTTGCCACACCTTTAAACTTATAACGTACTTTATGGGCCATGTTCTACTCAAGTTGGTCGATGTAATTCAAAAACTGTTTAACCGGTATTATAAACTCAATTAGCGCTAATAATTACCCGTATTAAAAAAGCGGGTGGCAAAACCATAGCGCGAGGTGTCCGATGAAGAATTTAGTAGCTTTAAAGAAGCGCTAGCCTTGCCAGTGCGACATACCAAATAAAGAAAAGCCGGCTGAGCCAGCTTTATTTCGACAATGATGAAAGTCTTGATAGGGCGATTGAGAGTTAACCCATGAAAAGCTGAGCAATGGCTTTTCACTCCGGAGGCAAGGGGCGCGTGTTCGATTCGCGCCGGGTGTGCCATTTTTAAAGGGCTGCAGCCTTAATCTGTTTTTCTAAGAATCTCTTTTTTGAAATATGTAGCAAATGTGTAGCATATTGGAATTGTTGTTTATCATTAATCTAAGAATGAAATTGAAGAAAAGTTTTCTTCTGTTTTAGCAACAAAATCTTCAGCTTCTTGAAGAATAAGACCTATTTCACTAAGTTTTGACTCCACTTTGTTTCGAAAATTGCTTTCCAGGTTAAGATTGCGCAAAAGGAAAGTGGATTCTATATAAATATTTTCATTCTCAGCTATACGTTCTCTAACTTCTTTTTCGGATGTCGCAGAGTTCTCGAAAATTAATTCGAGTACCTTATATTTTTCATTGATTCCATCTATTGCTTTAAAAATGAAGCCAGCTAATCCATCGAAAAATCTAAAAATATAGTCTTTACCAAATTTAGCATCGGGGGTCTTTATGGCTATGATGTAGTCGTTTTCGTTTTCGTTTTCGTTATCGTTTTTCTCGCTTTCTTCAAAGGTATTACCCACGATATTGAGATAAATTAGATCAAGTACTTTTGAAACATCGGCGTCGAGTGTGTTTGTGCTGGGGTTAAAGAAAATGCTATCGAATAAATTTTTAATGTAGGGAATCAAAAACAGTTTCTTGTAATTAAATTCATCGATACTGGAAAGAAAAGAAAGTTCTTGTAAATAATTTGAAGAGTGTTCGATTGCATGCGAATAGAATGATTGTCGCAAAGCTTCCGTTCCGTGCTCTTTCATGAAGTGCGCCGAATGAAATTCTCTAATACTCTTATGAATGAAGTGATACTCAAATCCTTCTTCAACCATCAAACACGTAACTCTAGTTATATCTTTGAGGAAGTAGTCCGTTTTGACATCGTTGAAGTTGGTCAGCTTTTTCGCCTCTCCTATTAAACTGATCGCTAGCTCTCTATCTAAGGAGTTTTTATGAGACTTCATGCAAAAGAAGCAGAATGCATCAAACAGCTTAGAAAGCTCAGACTCTGTTAGCTCAGTTGCAAATTCTCTATTAAACCCTGGTTTAGTAGAATCATGCCTAAAGCATAATATCTCAAACAACTTAGAATAGAACTCCGCTAAATTTTGAGGGATCTGGTTGTAAGATTTATAAATAATCACTAATAAAGTCAATAATAAGGGCGTTTTAAGTACACTTGATACTTGGGTGTCACTACTGTGTATAGCTTTCAGGACTTCGTTTACTTTGGTTTCAGAACCTGCGAAAAATTTGCTCAATAAGTTTTCAAAATCACTAGTTTCTAATTGAGCAATGTTGAAAACCTTCATATACGATATTTTCTGCGCTTCAGAATTTGGACGGCTGGAGATAATAATACGTAGATTGTGATATTTTGCGCACCAGCTTTCTAATTGAGTTACTACATCTGAAACGTGTCTTTCTTGTATTTCGTCAAAAGCATCAAGGATTAACACGAACTTATTTGTAGCGAGAATCAACTCGAGTTCTTCAGCGTCTGCACTGAGTCCAAGTTCATTTAGCCCATCCATAATCAGCGTTTTTAAATCTTTTTTGTCACTAATTTTTCTTAACTCGATGAATAATGGGAATGATTTCGCTTTTTTTAGCTCTGAGCTTGTAAGGTATCTAAGAAGGATCGACTTCCCTTGTCCTGCGGTACCCTGAAGAACAATTTTGGCATTTTCGGGAAATGTTTCTAATCCAGAAACTAATATTTTTCTAGTATTAACTAGAATCTTTGTAGGGTAATAGAATTCATGTAAGTTTACTTCCTTGTCTACTTGCCAGATAGTTTTTACTTGTTCTACATTGTGTGCCTTGATAAACACGCTATCTACGTTCAAATTACGCAATTTTCGAGCTAGAGAGGCTTTCTTTTTAACCAGATTGTATATGTCATTAAAAAGCTGTCGAAACAAAGGTGCGGCGGTTAAGTCCATATCAAAGTATCCATTTTGAAGCGAAGTCTAATTTTTTCTCAGTATAGGAATTTGCATTCTTCGAGTCTATAAAGATTAGTCCGTACACTTATTTACAGAACTCCAAGTAAAAGCATTTGAGCCGCCGTGCGGCTCTAGTGCAACGATTTTCTAAGCGCCATTCGTGAACTCTGGTAATCACTTTTTTTTCACCTAACTTTATTCCTCGAAGCGAGATTGAAACCATTCCATCAAAGTAACTTTGTTTAAGTTCACCTGTTTCTGTATCAAGCTTTTCTTTGTAAAGAGGGCGAATAGCTTGGTCATTGAGCTCACAAGACACGCCACCCATAAGTTTTACAAACTCTGCCCACTTGCCTTTATCCGCTCAAGTGTATTGGAAAGACGACCTTTACCATTTTGTAAAATCTCTTTTAAAAACTTAAATAGCAATAATTATCATTTAAATTAGCTTTAATTTATCTTATACTCCCCCGCCGTAAAGTTCTTAACCCTTTATAACCAAATAACAGAGAAAACCATGAAACTAAGCAGTTTATTTGCACTAACGCCTATCGCGTTTGCTTTGTCGGTAAATGCGCAAACAACTCAAAGCGATACAGTAGAAGTTAAAGAAGCAGACGTAGAAAAAATTCGTATTGTAGGTGTTCGCCAAAACCGTGTTAGCCGCGGTGCAACTGGCTTAACCATGGAAATCAGTGAAACGCCTCAGTCTATCAGTATTCTTTCTGAAGACCTTATGCAGTCGTTCGGTGCGTTCAACATTAATGACGCACTAAAGCTAGCACCAGGTATTAACGTAGAAGAGTGGGAAACTAACCGTACTAACTACACCGCACGTGGTTTTGAAATTAAAAACACCCAAATTGATGGTGTAGGCCTGCCTAACGACTGGGGTATTGTTACCGGATCGGTTGAAGCTTACGGCTACGAAGAAATTGAAGTTATTCGTGGTGCGAACGGCCTGCTTACTGGTGTAGGTAACGCGTCAGGCACCATCAACTATGTGCGCAAGCGTCCGACTAACGAAGAAGGCGGCGAAGTGGGTGCAAGCATTGGCTCTTACAACTTCAAGCGTGTTCAAGGCGACTACTCTATGCTGCTTACAGAAGACGGCAGCTGGGCGGCGCGTGTAGTAGGTAGCTTTGAAGATAAAGAGTCTCACCTAGATGGTTTAGAAAACGATCGCGGCTTTGTATACGGCGTTATTGACGGTCAGCTAACGGATAACGCTACGATAACCTTCGGTTTGTCATACCAAGATGCCAATACCGACGGCAACACGTGGGGCGGGCTAGTATTCAACTATACCGACGGTACGCAAGCTGAGTGGGATATTAATGACACCACTACACAAGAATGGACCAAGTGGGATACTGAAACCACTAACGCCTTTGTTGAACTAGACTATGAGTTCGACAACGATTGGCAATTGCTACTTAGCTATAACTTCCGTGGTTACGAAGATGAAAGTAAGCTGTTTTATGCTTACGGTGCCATTGATAAAGAGACTGGCCTTGGCTTAGTTGGCTGGCCAGGTCGCTACGATTCTGAAATTGACTCTCACCTGTTAGAAGGCCGTGTATTCGGTGATTTCGAGCTGTTTGGTCGCAGCCATGAAGTTAACTTTGGTGTAAGTCACGCTACTAGCGACGACGTGTCTTTTGTTCATGCGTTTGACTACGCTACTACTCCTGCATACGGCCCAACACCAGCATTCCCATACGGCTTGGATGCGATTGCTGAGCCAGAGTGGTTAGGTGTGTCTGAGTACTCAAATATTGAGCAAACACTAACGCGTTACTTCGGCTCTGCTCGATTCAGCGTAACAGACGCAATGCACATCATTGCTGGTTTTAACGCGATCGACTTCGAGCGTACGGGCCAAAACGCAGGCGCGGTTATAGATAACTCAGAAAGCGAAGCCAGCCCTTATGTTGGTGCGACTTACGCGGTAACAGAAGATGTTAATGCGTACGTGAGCTACTCTGACGTGTACCAGCCACAAGAACAGTATGACGTAAACGGCCAATACCTTGACCCAACTAAAGGTAAGAACTTTGAAGCGGGCTTCAAGGCACAGTGGTTCGACGACAGACTACTAACAACTTTCGCTTACTTCACCGCTGAACAAGATAACTTGGCAGCATATGCAGGTACTAACCCTGAAACCCTTCAGTACTACTACAAAGGCGTATCGGTAGAGTCTGACGGTTTTGAAATTGAGCTAGCGGGTCAGTTAACTGATGATCTACGCATTAACGCGTCTTACACCAACATTGATGTAGAAGACGAGCAAGGTAACGACGCTAACTTATGGGCACCACGTGATGTAGTGACGTTCCAACTAGGCTACACCGTACCGCAAGCGCCAGAAATTGAAGTAGGTTTTGGTGGTAGATGGCAGTCTGAAATTAGCAACGTTGACTACAATGTTAAGCAGGGCGCTTACTTCTTAGGCAACGTTTATGCTTCACATGCGTTTACAGAAGATTTCACCGTTCGCATGAACATCAATAATATCTTCGACAAGAAGTACATTAACAGCCTACATACGGTTGGTTACTACGGTGCGGGGATCAACGCTCAGTTGAGTGCATCATATACGTTCTAATATGAACCAAAACATGAATAATAAAAATGCGGCTTAGGCCGCATTTTTTGTTTTTGCGATATATCTATTATGTGTGGCTAAGAGGTTAGTGAAGAGAAGCCGCCAACGTTTATCAATTGATTAAAATTAAACCACTTGCTACTGTTACTAAACACTAAGAAGACGGAGTTTCAAGTGACTAAGCATTTAAGCTGTGCGTTTAACCAAACCCTCCAGTTCGCGCTTTTCGCTGCGAGCCTTGGTTGGTGCTGCCAACTGTCGGCTCATACCAGTCAACCTAGTTATAACACTGCAGAATCGCTAAACCAGAAATCTATACCCCAGCTAAAGCATGCGTTTGATAAACAACGTTTTGCGTTTTTATCGCTTTTTAAAAGCATAAGCGAAACCGCAAAGTCCGACATGATCTGCAGATATCACAAGCCTGTTGGTAGTCAGGTTGCCAGTAAGAATTGCGAGCCCCGTTATGTGAGCGATTTTAGGTCTATGCTTGAGCAAACGCCTTCTCAAAGTGGCATTGATATAAACCGGTTACCCAGCGATGAACATTTGCGTTTGTTGACTCAAGATACAAGAGAAGAGGCTTTTGAGCATGTTGCTGCATTAATTGCTACTCATCCGGAACTGTATCAGAGTTTTACAAGACTAGATGACATTCATCAGCGCATGCAGCAGCAAGCAGTATCTGAAGAAAACTGATTTAGTCAGTGTTGTCGTTGCTAAGAAATGAAAAGTGGTGAAAGGGCTAAGCATCACGGCTCAAGTTAAAGCGATAAAAATTAGGCAATAAAAATGCGGCGTTATGAATTGACCTCATAACGCAGCATTTTTCTTTTCAATTATGACTACTGATACTTCTTAAGCTCTAGTCGTGACACCATGCCTTTATGCACTTCGTCAGGGCCATCAGCTAACCGAAGGGCTCTTGCGCCAGCGGCAAATCGCGCCAGTGGGAAGTCGCTACACATACCCGCACCGCCGTGAATTTGTAGTGCCATATCCACCACGCTTTGTAGCATATTCGGCACCACCACTTTAATGGCTGAGATTTCGGTCATAGCGTGCTTTACGCCTAAGTTGTCAATTTTCCAAGCGGCGTGGAGCGTGAGCAAACGCGCTTGCTCAATAGCCATGCGAGCATCGGCTACGCGTTCTAAGTTGCCACCTAAGCGTATGATTGGTTTACCAAACGCAACTCGTTCGTGACCGCGTTTAAGAGCAAGCTCTAGCGCTTTTTCTGCCATGCCGATAGCGCGCATGCAGTGGTGAATACGGCCCGGGCCCAAGCGCCCTTGTGCAATAGCAAAGCCTTTGCCTAAACCCATAATTAGGTTGTCTTTGCTCACGCGCACATTATCGAAATGCATCTCCCCGTGGCCGTAAGGCGCATCGTAATCGCCGTAGGCATCTAGCATGCGCTTAATGGTAATTCCCGGTGTATCAAGCGGCACTACGACCATACTGTGGCGACTGTGCTTGTCGTTATCAGGATTAGATAAGCCCATGAATATAGTTATAGCAGCATTAGGATGGCCTAACCCTGTCGACCACCACTTTTTACCGTTAATGACTACGTCATCGCCATCTTCAATAATGGTGGCGGCCATATTGGTGGCGTCAGACGAAGCAACATCAGGCTCTGTCATACCAAACACTGAGCGTATTTCACCTGCAAGCAATGGTTTAAGCCATTTCTCTTTTTGGGCGTCGTTGCCGAAGTGATACAGCACTTCCATATTGCCGGTATCAGGCGCATTACAGTTAAAAATCTCTGGTGCAAAGAGGTATTTTCCCATGCGCTCTGCCATAGGCGCATATTCAAGTGTGGTAAGGCCCTGGCCTAGCTCGGCATCGGGCAAAAACAGATTGGCTAACCCTGCTTCGCGCGCTTTAGCTTTAAGCGCTTCAGTTCCAGGGTGCAGCTTCCAGCTTTTCCAGTCGCCGTGATTATTCTCTTTATGGTGAAAGTCGTAAACTTCATCTTCAATTGGCGCTATATGCTCGGCTATAAAATTATCGAGCTTCTCTAGTAAGGCTTTGGTTTTGTCGTTATGTGAAAAATCCATAGGGCACCTTTTTACATTCGTTGAAATTGTACTAATTAGATATAGAGAGTATTTGCTTCGCATCTCGCACTTGGGTCGCCGCAAGTTAAAATGTAGGGACTGTCTCTAAAGCGTGCGATAACTGTTCGTTAAACGCATAGTAGAGAAAGTTGTTAAATGAATGAAATGAAATATAATCCTTAAATGGTGTGAATCTCATTCATGGTATTGGCAATGTTCGAAAACAGACAATTCGAGAAGTTGGATCTAAACCTGCTCAAGGTTTTTGAAGCGCTTTGGCAGCATAGGAATATGACCCGCGTAGCTGAAGCGCTTCACATTACGCCATCGGCCGTTAGCCATGCCATGCGCAGGTTTAGGGATATTTTGGGCGACCCACTTTTTGTTAAAGAAAAACAAAGCATGTTGCCTACTGCGGCCTGCGAACGGTTAGCGCCCGCTATTCTAAAAGCCTTAAGCGATATTCGAAAAGCATTGGGGGAGTTTGCCGACTTCGACCCGTTACACAGCCATCAGCGCTTTGTTATTGCCATGCAAGAGTCTCTTGAATTAGGCGTTTTACCTGTCCTGCTTTCAACCCTTGAAAAACAAGCACCTAATGTCGAAATAGTAAGCACTCGCTTACATCGAGATACAATGCTGGCAGACTTAACAAATCGAAACCTCCACCTTGTTATTGATATTGGTCGCGCTGTTGCTGCGCCCATCTCTCACTCACTATTGCGCCGCGACACCTACAAGGTGCTTATGAATAAGCAAAACCCGTTGGCACAAAATATAGATAAGAAAAAGTATGTGGCGGCACGCCATATAACGGTGTCGAACCGAGCAAAAGGGGCGTCGGTAGAAGAAATTGCGCTGCAGCAACTAGGTATAAGCCGTCCTTCATTATGGCGTTGCCAAAACTATCGCGCCGCGGCAGATGTGGTGGCTAGCACTAACGCTTTGTTAACTTTGCCAGGCTCTGTGGCTGATGCGGTAAGCGATGATAACCTGATTAGCACCAAACTGCCGTATCAGCTTCCCGCGTTGGAAACACACCTTTACTGGCATAGCCAGCAGGAAGGCGAGCCCGGGCTAATGTGGTTACGCAATTTAATGCTACACTTGTTCGCTGAATCTGGTCTTACCAGATAGGTTCTGATAGGATTCAGCGCTATAGGCATTATCACGCAGCTCACACTTTGCCAGCGATTAGCGGGGGTTAGTGCTAGCGTACATGAGGTATGTCAGATACCGCGGTTGGCGCGTGTTTTGGTGAAAAGGAAGCAGTAATGAATATTCACACACTTGCAGGCTACATACAGCATATTTATCTTGTTGAAGACAGCAAGGGGTTGCTATTGCTTGATGGCTGTAGCCGCGCCGATGTAGACAACGTGTGTCGATATATTACGCAAACCTTAGGTCGTCCGTTAAGTGACTTAAAGCTGATTGTGGTTACACATATGCACCCAGATCACGCCGGAGGCGCCATTAAACTACGTGAACGTACTGGTGCGCAGGTGGCATCTCATCCCAAAGCCATTAATTGGTATTCTGGGTTTGCTGGGCGTACTGCTCACGGCATAGATTTGTTGCTAACCTGGTGGGTGGCCAATCGTATTGGCAAGCCAAGAATGCCCATTTGGTACAACCCAATACTAGCGCCAGACATGACGCTCGCCGACAATCAGTTACTGCCCGGTTTTCCTGATTGGCAGGTTATGTACACGCCGGGCCATACCGACCACGATTTAACGCTAAAGCACATTCCCACGCAGCAGGCTTACATTGCCGATGTATTGGTACAGGTGAAAGGTGAACTAGTACCGCCATATCCGTTATGTCACCCAAACCAATACCGCGAAAGCTTAAAGAAGCTGGCCCAGTCACATATTGATACATTCTTTTGTGCTCACGTTCCGCCCACCAAAAAGTCGGATATCGATTTTGAACACGTTATTGAAAACGCGCCGCGCAAACCTAAGAATCACTGGCATTCCAGTAAAAATCGCATAAAGAAAAAGCTATTCAATAAGACTCGCGAGCATTAGTTTATTAGCCGTCGTTAGCGCTACTTATTTACGAAGCGGCGTGTTTAGCTGGCACTGCCCTTGCTTTTCCCCCTTAATAACCACATTAATCCTATAGGCATATCTATAATAACGAGAGGACAATAATGTATAGGCCGCACTCTCTGGGTATTATTTTTAAAGGTTTAGGTTTAAGGGAATAGGAACTGCAAAGGCAGAATACAAACAAAATAATGCAAAAAAATATCGCTACGCTTTTTGACAAGACTCGGGCAATGGCGTCGCTAACTGGCGACAAACTTAGCAGTGTGTTTAACAAAGAAACTCACAGATTCACCATTACTGGGCTAAGTCGAAGCGGTAAATCTATGCTGTTCACCAGCCTTATCACTATGCTGAAAAGCCGTAGTGAAGAGGGCTATGCGTGTTTGCCTTTGCTACGTTATTTGCCGCCATCCCAAGTGCTTGATATGCGCATAGAGCCCATTGAAGGCTACAAACCGTTCCCGCATATACAGAACATTGCTGATCTTGAAAACGGCCAATGGCCTAAAGCCACCGAAGAAGCATTCGGTTTTAAGCTGGTGGTGCGTTTAAAAGAAACCGCCTCATTGAAGCGTCATGTACTGCCTCATAGCGATGTGGTGTTTGAGTTTATCGATTACCCTGGAGAATGGGTGACCGACATTCCCATGCTAAGTAAAACCTATGCTCATTGGTCAGACTCTGCGTGGGCTCAGCTTAGCAGTGGGCCGCAGCAGTATTTTGCCAACCAGTGGAAAGCGTTTGTTAATCAGTTTGATTTTGAGCAAGAGCCAACCGAACAGCGTATTCAGCTGCTGGTTAATGCCTATCGCGATTATTTAGTAGAAGCGAAGGCCAACGGCATATCTCTTCTTCAGCCGGGCAGTTTTTTATTGGAATCGAGCGACTTCGATTGGCAGGCCTTTGGTTTTACGCCGCTTCCGTCTAGCATCACCAGCGATGTATCACATCCTTGGTTTAAAATATTCGACAAGCACTTTGCTAAATTCCAAAGTGGGTGGTTAACGCCGCTGAAGCAGTCCATTTTCAAAGAAACAGACAAGCAGATTATTCTAGTCGATTTGTTTGAAGGGCTTAACCACAGCAGACAGCATTTGTATCAGTTAAAAGAAACTCTGAGTCATCTGGCCGACACCTTTGTGTACGGGCAAAGCACGTGGTTTTCACGCAATGTGCTGAAAAAAGAACAAATAGGCAGAGTGGCGTTTGTGGCCACTAAGTCTGATTTAGTGCCTGTAAGTCAGCGCGCTAACTTACTTAATTTACTTACCCAAATTACCGAAGGGGCGAGAGCACGGTTTGACGGTAAACCCATACAATTCGAGCATTTTTTAGTGTCTAGCATGCAAGTAACCGATGAAGGTAGTAATGATGATGCTATTCGTTACAAAGACACTGATGGCCGCTATGTAGAATCTACGTTCGAACCTATTCCCAGCACTTTGAAAGAGATGGAAGAGGGTAGCCACTTTCCAGTACCTGATGTGAGTGTACCTAGCGATTTTAAGGCGCGTATTTTAGCGGGTAAGGGCGTAGATAGATTGCTTCAGTTTTTACTGGGCAAAGGAGAGTAAGAATGAGCGATAAACCTTATACATTTGACGAAAGCCCAAAACAAACAAGCCAGTCTACGCTTAGAAGCGATGCAATTTACGGCGATGTCGGTGAGGAAGCGCAGCGCAACACGGCGACTGGCTATGGTAAACCCAACAATGACAGTGAAAGTGATGCGGTAACAAAACCACAGTACAAAACTAAAGTTAAAACACAAACCTTAGACATAGCGCAGCCTGAAACCAAACTTCCGCAACAAGTTACCGAGGATGTATGGGAAGTGGATACAAAAAAAGGTGGCCTGTCGTTAGGTGCGGCAACATTAGGGTTTGGCGTGGTTTCATTAATTGGATTTTTCGTATTTGAAGCTTATACCACCCTTGCGGCAAACGTTTCCGAGCACCCCATCGGTACAGGTGTACTAGGCGCGCTATTAGTTGGGTTTGTTAGCTGCTTTAGCTTTTTGAGTTTTAAAGAGTGGAGAGGCTACAAGCAAGTAAATACGGCGATGGAAGATGCAAGCGTTATCCGAGATTTGCTGGCTAGCAATGGGACAGAGCCTTCAGCGCAGAAAGAGCCCTTAGCGGGAACAGAAGCATCGCCACAGAAAATTGATCGCGTGCTAAGCCAGCACGGCAAACGCTTTTCGCGAGGGTCTTACGCAGCGCATTGTTTCGACCGTTATAAGCAGCAGCTTCAAGACGACATGACAGGCCCAGAACGATTAGGCCTGTACGAAGACACGGTACTAAAACCGATTCAAGAAAAGGCGCACAAGGTGCTGAATAAAGAATCGGTGACCGCCGGAAGCCTTGCGTTTATAAGCCCAAATAATCTTATTCAAACTTTTGCTGTGGTATGGATTAGCTTTCGTACCATTCGTCGAATGGCCCGCGTGTATGGACTAAGGCCAAGTACAGCAGGGAACTGGAAGTTACTTAAAGTGTTGGCGCAAAACATTGCGGCGCAAGGCGTGTTTGACTTAGCTACCGACGAAGTTGCCAATCAAATTGGCGGCAGCTTGTCGGCGAAGTTTATGGAAAATTCTGCTGAAGCGATTGCTGCGGGCGCGCTCAACGCCCGTTTAGGGAGAGCGTTGATCAAGTTGCTTAAATAGCGCGTCTTGCCTGCTTGTTAGGCTGCGCTAGTTATTTTGCGCAGCCCTAGTGGCACCAGCCGCGCTCTAGCGTGAAACCCTTAGGTTACTGTATTTACGTTATAGCGCCTTTTTAGTGGGCACCACCACGTTAGCAAAGATTAATCCCGCCACTAGCGACATAAAGATAAGAAATACTTCCTGTCCCAAATGGTCTGCCTTCACAAAGTCTTGGCCCGTCATAAACGAGTTCAAGCCAATATAGGTCTTAGACCCCGGCACCAGCACTATAAGTCCGTGCATAGCCACAATGGTCGCGGGTTGGTTAGCAATGCGGGTGAACGCATTAGCAAAAATGCCTAATGCAAATGCACCCACGAATGCACCTAGCCCAGGGCTCATGTAGTCAGAGCTCCATGCGGTAGCACTGTAGGCAATAAATGCTGCTGCCAATGCCCATGGAATGTGTTTAATACGCGTTCTGAATATCGCAACTAGGGCTATACACAGCAAGAATACCGCTAGCCAAGTAGCCCAGTAAGGCAGCGATTCTGCAGGGGTATACACGTTTTCACCAAACGCACTGAAGCCCACTGACACACCTAAGAAAGCACCGAAATACAGCTTAAACAGCTGCATGATGGCGTCCATAGTACGAGCCGTGCCCGACACCATGTTTCGCGATGAAAGCTCGGCAAGGCCCATTGTCAGCGCTAGTCCGGGTACAAATACAATGACCGATGAAAGCACAACCAGCGGAATGTTAATGCCAGGGTCAACGTATTGACCAATAGCACAGGCAAGAATGCCGCCAACGAACGCGGTGACAGGCTCTAGCATCAAGTTTACGCGTTTAGACTGCTGTGCCCATAAGGTCCAAAGATAAGCCACAATACCCAGAGCACCCGACCAGCCAATTTCACTCCAGCTTGCACCCATTAGCATAGCAAACGCGCCGGTGGCCATAGCGAAGGCAACGCCTGTCACCCATTTACCATAAGGGCTGCCCATGGCATCTATTTCATTTAAGCGCTTGTCAGCTTCACTTAAGGTTAATTTGCCCGACAGCAGTTCGCTGGCCAGTTCATCGGTGAGCGACAACGCGTTCATGTCTAGCTCGCCTGGAAGCAAACGCGCAGCGTGGTTATATTCGTCTTCGTGACGGTCACTCCAGATAACAAAAGTCAGTGAAGTTGGCGTTGAAATAAATGAAGCGTGTACGCCTAAATATTTAGCGACTTCACCTAGGTAAGCTTCAAGACGGAACGCAGGGGTACCATACTTGTGCAGCATTTTGCCTAGCTTCACTATAAATCTACGAATTTGAATAAATTCAACGGTATCCAACGCACTGCCCTTTAGTTTTGATAAATCTAATATGAGATAAATGAGACAAAAAAGCCAGACGCATAGTTAAAGTGTCTGGCTAAAATTTGGGCGGATTGTACGGAGGGTTTTGCACGAAAGCAAAACAAATTTTCTCTTATTTTCCCTTACAAAAACTAATCGATTAATCCATTAAAAGTGCGCTCTTTTAGCGCGAGTTTTCAAACGAAAAATACAGGTATTCTTGCGCTTAAACACGTTCTGTAAACGGCATCCAGTCTTTCCATACGGGTTCCAGTCCTTTCATTGAAAGTGCGCTCACGACATCTGATACAGATCGGTTATCGTCAATATCGAATTGATTTAGTGCCTTCGATGGGGCGCTGTAACCGCCAGGCTGTGTTTGCGAGGCTGCACTCATAGACGTTATGCCAAGCGGCATTACACCATCCCGAAATACTGCCGACTCTCGGGTAGACAGCGAGAGTTCTGCTTGTGGGTTAAAGATGCGGTGGGCGCATATTAGCTGCAGCAAATCTCGCTCGTTAGGGAGTTTACTGTTGGTGTGGGCATTGCCCCCTGTGCTGTTACCTTCACAGCTACGAAGGCGCGGAAAAGCAATGGATACACGGCTTTGCCAGTAGTGTTGCTGTATTAACTTGCCGTGAAGGGCGGTCATGGCGCTATCAACCCGCCAGTCGCCTAAACCAAGTAGTGCGCCAATGCCTATTTTATCAATGCCGGCTTTCCCTATGCGATCGCTGGCTTCTAAGCGCCATAGGAAGTCCTGTTTTTTACCTCGAGTGTGGTAATTAGCGTAATGCTGCGGTGAGTAGGTTTCTTGATACACTAACACCGCGTCTAAGCCCAGGTGCTTCAAGGTTTCATATTGCTCACGCTTCAAGGGTTGTACCTCCATCAAAAGGTAGCTCACCTTTTCGCGAATGGCGCTTAGTGTTTGCTCAAAATATTCCATCCCCACTTTGGTTTCATGTTCGCCAGTAACCAGCAATACCTGTGAAAAGCCTAAATCTTTGATGGCTTCAATTTCGGTCAACACTTCGCTTATAGACAGGGTTTTGCGCTTTATTTTGTTGCTCATGGTAAAGCCGCAGTAGGTACATTCGTTGGCACACAAGTTTGATAAATACAAAGGTACAAACAGCTGCATGGTATTGCCAAAGCGATGGCGAGTAATTGCTTTAGCGCGATAGGCCATGGCTTCTAAGTACTTAGCGCCAGCGGGAGAGATCAGCGCCATGAAGTCGTCTAAAGAAAGTGTATCTTTACCTAACGCTCGTTCTACGTCGCCCGCTGTTTTGCTGTTTATCGACATAGCCACATGCGACAAGTCTTGCTGCATTAATGCCTGCGCTACCTTCATACCGCCGGCTCCAAAAAGGCGGTAAGCGGGCTAGAGGCTTGGGCAAAACTGCTGGTAGCACCAAGTCCAGCTTCAAAGGCTTTTCGCCCCGTTTCTACGGCGCTTGCGAAAGCTGCTGCCATAGCAACTGGGTCCTTAGCCGTGGCGATGGCCGTATTTACCAGTACCGCGTCTACTCCCAGCTCCATGGCCGCCATAGCTTCGCTTGGCTTACCAATGCCTGCATCTACAATGACGGGTATCGACACTTGCTCAACAATAATTTGCAAAAAGGGTTTGGTTTGTAATCCCTGATTACTGCCAATAGGCGCGCCCAATGGCATAACGGCAGCGCAGCCTACCTCTTCTAAGCGTTTACATAAAACGGGGTCTGCTCCGCAGTAAGGCAAAACGTGAAACCCTTTTTTAACCAGTGCCTCTGCGGCAAGCAGGGTTTCGATGGGGTCGGGCAACAAGTAGCGTTGGTCTGGGTGAATTTCCAGCTTCACCCAAGGGCTACCTAATGCTTCGTATGCAAGTTCGGCGGCGAATATGGCTTCTTTTGCGTTCTTCGCTCCCGACGTGTTCGGCAAAAGAGTAACGCCCAATGCTTTTAATGCCGAAAGCGTTTCATCTTGTGAGCTATGGCTGGCGACACGCTTCATTGCCAAGGTCACCATGCTGCTCTTGGCTGCGTGTACCGCGCTTTTCATGGTGTCCGGGTTACTAAATTTGCCAGTGCCAGTTAACAGGCGGGAAGGGAAGGTGTGATTTGCGAGTGTTAGCATTTTAGCCTCCTGCCACTAGGGTGAAGATATCCACGGTATCGTTGTTACTTAAGTAGGTTGTTGGCCATTCATTCTTGCTGATAATGGCGGCATTTTTGGCAACGGCGGTGCCTTCGTCTTTCAATTGTTTAAGAGCAATTAATTCACTAAGTGATATAGGAGAAATCACGCTCATTGGTTGATTGTTCACGTTGATATTAATTTGGGTCATTGGCATACCTCACAAGAAGAAGAGGGGGGAAGCTTGAAACTTTGAAGCGTACCTTGGCCTGCATGGGCGTTTACGTAGTGGCCCCATTTAATATCGGCATCGAAACCTCTTGCCAGAAATAACAAGGCTTGGGTAGCTTGGTGGCACGCTGCCATGCCTACTACTGGGCCTAGTACACCTTTGCTAACGCAATCTTCGCGTACGGCAACATTATTCACTAAACACTCATAGCAACCGCAGGTGGCTGAGTTTTGAGGCAAGTTCAGCGCTTGCCAGGTAAGCCCACTGGCTGCGGCAATAAAAAGTGGAATAGAGGCACGAAACGACGCTAGGTTTATCTGTCTTCGTACCGTCACGTTGTCGGTGCAGTCCAGCACGCAGGTGGCTGATGCAATTAACGTTGGTAAGTTGTTACTATCAGCAAATAAGCTTTTAAACTGTATGTTTAAATGCGAGTTCACTTTACGCAGTTCATTGTAAAGCGACTTGGCTTTTAGCTCTCCTAGGTGCATTTCGTTGTAGCTTATCTGGCGCTGCAAATTACTGATGTCGACGGTGTCACCATCTATAAGTGTAATGTTGCCCACGCCTGCGCCTGCTAAATAGCGGGCGGTTAAGCTGCCTAATCCACCTAAACCAACGATAACAGCGTGTGCACCCGCCAAATTAAGCTGTCCGTTGTGATCAATGCAATCGAGTAAAAGTTGTCTGCTGTAGCGACGTATATCCTGATGCGCTAACTGCTGGCCCACTGAGTGACTAAGTGAATGAGTAGCTGAATGACTAAGCAAACCCAGCCTCCTCAACCAATGCTTGGTAGGCTTTTAGCGGGTGTGCTGCCTGAGTGATTGCACTTACCACAGCAATGCCGTTAACGCCGGTTTTAGCTACATCGCCTATGCGCGATAAGTTAATGCCACCAATAGCAACGGTGGGAATGCCATCGCAAAGCTGCACATACTTTTCTAAACGTGCTACACCTTGAGGCTTCGAAGGCATGTCTTTGGTATTGGTGGGGAAGATATGACCAAGGGCAATGTAAGACGGGTTTAAAGCGCGAACACGTTGAATTTCAGCGAAGCCGTGCGTTGATATTCCAAGCCGTAAACCCGCACTACGGATGGCGCTTAGGTTTGCGGTGTCGATATCCTCTTGCCCCAAGTGCACACCGTAAGCTCCGAGTTCTATGGCCAGCTCCCAATAGTCATTAATGAATAATTGGCAGTCGGTGTGTTTCACCAATTCTATTGCCTCTTTTATTTGCTGACGAATGTCTTCTTGGGAGCCTTGTTTAACCCGTAGCTGCATTATTTTTACGCCCGTTGGCCAGAGGCGGGCTATCCATTGCACACTATCCACTACAGGATAGATGCCTAAATGAGTATGAGTAAGTGCAGGAAAGTGGCTTTCTTTACAAGACGAGGCTTCAAGAAGGGTATCCTTATCCCGCTCTTTTTCATTGGCAGTGGCGCCACGTTGATGAAAGGTCACCAGCGGAAAGCTCTCTGGTTTTGCGGGAAAGCCGTTGGTTCGTGCAAAGTAGGCGGTTAATTCGTTACTTATGGCGTTTGCGTTAGCCGCTGCGCATTGCTTTGGTAGTGTATGGTTGCGAACTTCGCTGACGTAAGCATTAGCAAGCGTAAGTGCGTCTTCAATGCAGTAGTCGTGCACAATGAATGCCGCTAATGCGCTGGCTAACATACAGCCTGTGCCGCGAAGGTTGCCGTTAGTGTATTTCGGCTGGCTAAAACGAAGAGTGTGAGAGGCACAAACAAAAATATCGCTTACATTTTTTTGCCAGTGGGCGTGACCGCCCTTAACGTAAACGCTCTTTGCGCCTTTACCCCTTAGCCGATTGATTGCAGTTAGCAAGCTCGCTTCATCAACAACTGGCAAATGGGTGAGCCACGCAAGCTCATCGATATTTGGCGTAACGATATCTACCGTATTCAACAGTTCGTCAACTACGCTTTCGCTTAACTCACTCAGCACGCCACCTGACGAGGTAGACAGTACAGGGTCCCATACAACGAAGGGGCGAGGGTTAGATGTTTTTTGAATACGTGCACACAACAACAACGCTTGCTCATCATTAGCAATAGCGCCAATTTTAATAGCGCGTGGCGGGGTATCTTCAAACAGCACCTGCCACTGCTGATTTAATGCCGACGCGCACATGCTTTCCTTACTAAGCATGATTGAGTTGGACTGCACGGTAAGTTGTGTAGTGAGCACACAAGCATGGATGTTCAGATCGGCCAATGTAATGGCGTCGCGGGTAACGCCCGCACCACCGCTACAGTCAACACCTCCCACACACCACACTACAGGAAGTGCAGTGGTGAGGTTGTTGGATGCAGGGCTTATGGACGCTTTCGCCATCATGGTAGCTCTACCTTGCTATCTGCAGTGTGATAAAGCTCTGCGCCAGACTGATTGAATGCCTGGGCCATCTCTTTCATGCCTTTTTCTTTCTCAAACTCTTGCTGCTCTGCTTGTTTAGCCACATCGCGCACTTCCTGAGAAATTTTCATGCTGCAAAATTTAGGGCCGCACATAGAGCAGAAATGCGCAACTTTGCCAGACGCCTGCGGCAAGGTTTCATCGTGATAAGCGCGCGCAGTATGCGGGTCGAGAGCTAAATTGAACTGGTCTTCCCATCTGAATTCAAAGCGAGCTTTCGACATGGCGTTGTCGCGAATTTGTGCACCTGGGTGTCCTTTTGCCAAGTCGGCAGCGTGGGCTGCAATTTTGTAGGTGATCAGCCCCTGTTTAACGTCTTCTTTGTTAGGTAGGCCTAAATGCTCTTTAGGTGTTACATAGCACAGCATTGCGCAGCCATACCAACCAATCATGGCGGCACCTATACCTGAAGTGAAGTGATCGTAGCCAGGAGCGATATCGGTGGTGAGGGGGCCAAGGGTATAAAACGGCGCTTCGTGGCAATGCTTAAGCTGCTCTTCCATGTTCGCTTTAATCATATGCATTGGCACATGTCCCGGGCCTTCAATCATTACCTGAACATCGTACTCCCATGCAATTTTCGTCAGCTCACCAAGGGTACGTAATTCAGAGAATTGCGCGTCGTCGTTAGCGTCAGCTACGCTACCAGGGCGCAGGCCATCACCTAGCGACAGCGCCACATCGTACTTAGCGCAAATTTCGCAAATATCGTGAAAGTGCTCATACAGAAAGCTTTGCTGGTGATGGCTTAAGCACCACTTTGCCATTATCGAACCGCCGCGCGATACAATGCCGGTTACCCGCTTTGCGGTAAGGTGTACGTACTCAAGCAGCACGCCAGCGTGAATGGTGAAGTAGTCTACGCCTTGTTCAGCTTGCTCAATTAGGGTGTCTTTAAACATCTCCCACGTTAAATCTTCGGCTACACCGTTTACTTTTTCTAGCGCTTGATAGATGGGGACGGTGCCAAGAGGAACAGGACTGTTTCGCAGCAGCCACTCTCGAGTTTCGTGAATATTTCTGCCGGTAGATAAATCCATGATGGTATCGGCGCCCCAGCGCGTTGACCACACCAGCTTTTCTACCTCTTCTTCAATAGACGAGGTGACTGCTGAATTACCAATGTTTGCGTTAATCTTTACTAGAAAGTTACGCCCTATAATCATTGGTTCCAACTCGGGGTGATTGATGTTGCATGGAATAATGGCGCGGCCTGCGGCCACTTCCTGGCGTACAAATTCAGGCGTGATGGTATCGGGTAAATTCGCACCAAAGTGTTCGCCTTTGTGCTGCTGCGTCAGTTCGGCATCTTTAATGGCTTGGCGACCCATATTCTCGCGAATGGCAATGTATTCCATTTCAGGGGTAATAATCCCCTGTCTTGCGTAGTGAAGCTGGGTAACGTTTTTGCCTGCTTTTGCTTTTAGTGGTTTGCGGCTGCGAATAAAGCGGAAATCTTCGGTAAAAATGTCGTTTTCACGCTCTTTCGCAAAGCTTGATGAAACGCCCTCTAACTCAATAGTATCGCTGCGCTCTTCAATCCACTTTTGGCGAAGTGGGATTAAACCTTTGTGTACATCTATGTTTTCTAGCGGGTCGCCATAAGGGCCAGAGGTGTCGTACACAGGAATGGGCGGGTTTGGCTCTAAGGTAGGGTTTTCTTCGGTGCCACCCACTAAACTGTCGTGTTGGTGAATAAGGCGCATGGCCACACGAATATCGTCACGGCTGCCACACTCGTAGTGGCGTGTTGAATTTGGGTAAGCTTCGCCCGCAAGTTCATTAATGAATTGTTGTGCTTGTTGGCGCTGTTCGCGTCTGTTCGACATAGCATTTTACCTTGTAAATTTAGGTTCTAAAAATGCTTGTCAGGAGTGAAGGAGAATACAAAGTGTGAGTGTAGAAGGGGATAGTCCCGTTACTCTAGCGAGATTGTTGGTAAAGGTTTTGGTGATTACAGCCCTTTACTCCGTTGATGTTGACTTGGGGATAAACTTGAACAGTTTACCTTGAGTGACGAGCAGCACCGTCATGGGTGTGTCTGTATCATCAACAGCAAAACAACTTCGCTTCACAACGCTAAACCACGGTTTAACATTGTGCACATTGTATTTTCTTGTTCCCTTCGCAGGTATTAGCCTGATCAGGTTCTACGGATCCCACTTTCGCGGTCTCAGCTTACTGGGTTACCAGTGAAGCACTCCGACAAGTTGTTTAAGTCAATTCGGGTTGTTGTTGAAACAACCCGAATTGAGAATTCCTTTTTACTATATCTTCAATTTTACGGGTAATACAAGTACTACCAGAAAGCTAAATGAATATTCATCTAGCTGGCTAGCTGCTGACCTTCCTTGTAAAGCTGAAGTGCAGTGGCTGTGTCGTGCTTGCGTTCGCTAATTGCAGACAGCAGCAATAAGTCTTCTTTGCGCGACTTCATTTTAGTGGCTTTAAGCAGGGCTTTTTCCGCCAACACATCATCGCCTGAGTTAAATGCAACTTGGCCTAGCGTGGAGTATAGCGACACGTTTTCTTCGTCTTGCTTTATCCAGCTTTCAAGCAGTCGTAGTGATGGCGATGCATCAGGAATATTAAGCTGCGTGAACAGCGGAAACAGGGCGCTATTCGGGCCACGTTTTTGCCATTCAACTAGCAAATTCTGTGCGTCGGCATGCATACCTTGGTCAAGCAACTGTTGAATGTAAGCCGCGCGGTAAGCATCGTCGTGACGAAGCTTGCGGGGTAGGGTTTCCCAATATGATTTAAGCTCGACAGCGCCTTGCTTACTGGCAATTTCCGCAAACTTACCTTTGGCAATACGCTGGCTCCATGTAGTGTAGTCTGCTTTGGGCAATGCTTTACGCCAGCCTGACAAATTTTCTTGAAGTACTTGCCATTTACCTAGCTTGGCAAGAATTTGCGCTTTTAACTGCACAACTTGCTTGTTTTCACGCTCTTGCTCGTCAAGTTCGTTAAGTTTCTCTAGTGCCGCATCGTATTTTTCTTCAGCCATATCAATACGCGCGTGCATGACCGTTGCGGCTACTTTCGCTTTTGGAAAGTCAGTTGCCTGAACAAGGAAATAACGGGCTTTGGCTAAATCGTTATTGGCAAAAGCAATTTGCGCTGACGCCAAATAGTTAACGCCTTCGAAATCGCCGTTGGTGGTTTTGCTTAGCGCCTTTTGAGCTGTATCAAAATCACCTGCAGCCATTGCGTGTAAGCCGTCGTAAAACGCACGCTTACGTTTGCGCTCACCTAAAGTGCCGAACCATTTATGTGAACCTGTGATCAGGCTCAACGCCCACAATACCAGTCGAGACAGTACGTACCAGGCAATGATGGCACCTATCACTAAAATACAAAAGCTAATCACCGTCATTTCAACAGCGGTGTTACCCAGTGATATTAGTACGTAGCCCTTATCGCCTAACAACATCGGGCCAACAATTAGTGCAACAACGAATGCGGCTAATACCGCAAGGGCAATAGCTAACCATTTCATAGTGCACTTGCTCCTTGTCCGAACACCTGTTTAACGCGGCTATCCAATAGACGCTCTAGCGGTTTTTGTGACGCTAGCTCTGTAGGTATTGGGCGCGATACATCGGTAGCAATGAGGTTTTGTAGTGCATCTACAAAGCCCGTTACTTGGCTTTTTTCGGTGTCGAACTTTTCAATAATTAACGTTTGAGCGTATTGAAGCGACTGGCTGTAAAGCCCTGCATCGCCCTGAAGCGCGGCGGTTTGCGCGTGCATAAGCTGTAGACGAAGCTGCTCTTTTGCTAGGAACTGGGCTTCTAGTGAAAGCACTGGCTCAACCGGGCCTTCAATAGTTTTCACCGTAAGAAAATCGTTCACCAACGAACGCCACACCTTCGCAAGGTTCTCCTGCCAGTCGTCAGCTGACTCCGATAAGGTCGTGTCTTCTGCATTGGCGTCTTCTGGTTTTTCGAAGGTATCAAGTGGCAGTTTGTCAATTTGAGCAATCATACCCGTAAGCGCGAGGGCGACGGAACTTTGTGATACAGGGTTAAGCTGTTGTAAGGTTTGAATATCTTCTGCAAGGTTTGCGCGAACCGGAAGTACCGACGGATCGGCCAACGACTTTAAGCGTTTATCTGCGTTAACTAGCAGCAAAATTGCTGTGCGTACGTCGTTTTCTAACCAAAGCTTTCTGCCTGCCATGCGAACTAAGTAATCAGCTTCAGCAATGAGCCAGTCTGCCGGGCGGCGACCTTCCATATTATTTAGTTGTTCAAGGGTCGATTCAGCTTGCAGCGTCAGCTTTTCGTTTTGCGCTTTTAACTCGGCTACCGTGCTTTCTAACGTCTGGTTGGTACGAGCTACTTTGTCGATAGAGGCAACAAGACCAGCGCGCTCACGCTCAATAGTGTTTAGCTGAGAGGTCGTCGTTTGAAGTGCAGATTCAGAGTCCTTGCTTGCCGACTGTTGCTGCATGTAATACCAGTAACCTGCGCCAGCCATACCAAGCACAATAAGGAAAAGGATGATTACAACAAACCACAGTAGACCATTTCCCGACGATTTCTTTTTAGCAGCACCCGACGATGTTGATTCACTGTGCGTGGCAGAAGATTCGATAACGTCTTTTTCAGCTTCCACTTTCACGAGTTCCTCTTTTTGTGGGCTACTTTCATTGTTGTTGGCCATTCAATACTCCCAGTTATCCTTTACCCAGGCGATGAGTGCCTGATCGGTGGCTCGCTGACAAACCGCTACCTCTTTAATGCCTTGGCTAGTGAGGGTTTTGGCAATTCGATCGCTCACTGTTAACCATTTAATAGATTTAAGTGCTTGGCCAAATTGCGCAATTAGTTGCAGTGCCATTGCTTCGCTTGTAGCGATAATGCCGCTAACTTCGCCCATTTTCCACCGTTTTGTGTAAATTGGGCTTGTAAGTTGCTCTCTCTTATAAACGCAAAAGCTATTAACTAAAATACCTTTTTCGTCTAATCCAGTGGCTATGGCGTCGCGCCCACCTTCACCCTTAATGATAACGACATGCTGACAGTTTGCCTCATTAAGTTGGTGCATTGCCAGTATACCTTCGGATGTATGGGCTTCGGGAATAGCAACCTGCGCCGATGAAAACGCCTGAAGTCCCGCTTGTAATTTTCGTGCAGTGGCATCGCCCACAGCTATGATCAATGGTAATTCGTTAGCCGTTTCACGTAAGCCTTCAATAACGGTGTCTACAGCATATACGCTGGTAACAACAATTGCGTTTACTGCATTTGACGCTAAAAATTCTGCAGCAGCTTTTCTTTCAGACGAAATATCAATGATGTTAGACGTGGCAACGCCTACCGCGTCAATTCCGGCTTTTTCAAAGGCAGAAGCGCTTGCTTTTAACTTTGGCAGTGGGCGTGTAAACAGCAACATACTATCGAATTTTCATCCTTTTATTTTACTGCGTAAACCTGCACGCATTCGACAAACTATAACTTAGTTATAAAGCGCCTTTAAGATTTCACCGGCACCTTGCTCAAGAAGGGATTCCGCTACTTCAACACCGATATCTGCGGCTTTTTCTCGCGACGCTGTAGCAGAAGCAAAGAGCAGTTCTGAACCATCTGGCTTACCAACCATACCGGTTAGTGTCAGCACATCGCCATCAAGCGTGGCAAAGCTACCAATAGGTACTTGGCAGCCGCCTTCCAATCTCTCGTTCATGGCGCGTTCTGCGGTAACACGTGTATTAGTGTCTGTATGGTTCAGCGCCTGTAGCAACTTAATTAGCTCTTCATCGTCGTTACGGCACTCAATACCTACGGCACCTTGTCCAACGGCGGGTAGCGAAATATCAGCGGGTAACGGCATGCGAATACGAGATTCCATTTCAAGGCGAATCAGGCCAGCAGAAGCTAAGATAATGGCGTCGTACTCACCTGCGTCTAGCTTGGCTAGACGAGTATTCACGTTTCCGCGCAGGTCCTTGATGATAAGGTCAGGGCGATACTTGCGAATTTGGCACTGTCTGCGAAGGCTAGACGTACCTACTACTGCGCCCTGGGGCAGGGCATCTAAACTGTCGTGGTTATTTGAAACAAAGGCGTCGAACGGGTTTTCTCGCTCACAAATAGCGTGAAGGCCAAAACCTTCAGGAAATTCGACCGGTACGTCTTTCATAGAGTGCACGGCTATATCGGCACGGCCTTCAAGCATGGCAATTTCAAGCTCTTTTATGAAAAGTCCTTTACCACCAATTTTCGCCAGAGGTGTATCTAAAATTTTGTCGCCCTGCGTACTCATAGGCACAAGCTCAACGGTCATTGACGGATAATGCTCCAACAATTTTGCCTTCACATACTCTGCTTGCCAAAGCGCTAAAGCACTTTTTCTAGTAGCAATTCGAACGGTGCGGGTAGTGTTGAGGTGACTCATGGCTATTCCAAACTATATAAAAAGAAACTAAAACGATGTATCACATAACGTCATACGATATACCCCGTAGTATACGCATTTTCTGTATTAATGTTTGAAATTAGGCACAGTTTTCTCCTTGGTTATTATTGAACATTCAGTCTATGCTGAAAGGAATAATGGTTAATTAGTTTTAAATGCGGAGATAAGTCTTTTTATGGACAGTTCGTCGTTGCGTCAATTACTTAGAAGTGCTCAGCAAGATGAAGCGGAAGCAAAACGAAGGCGCTTAACGCTTTATTTCATATCCTATGTTGGTGGCACAATTATGGCGTTTATGGCGTGGATTAACATGGGTACAAACAACCCATTGCTCGTTGGAACGCTGGCGGGGTCAGCCGCTTTTGTGTACGCCAATGTGGCGTTATCCCATATGTTCCCTCGCGTCGATGTCTTTTATTATCTAGCAGGTTTAGTGGTAGCATTTACCATAAACGGCTTGGTTTATACCGGCGGGCTCAATAACACTGGGCTTTATTTTATTTTTCCCCTGCTTTTTATTCAGATAGTTGTTGTGCGTTTCAAGCCCGCCATGGTTTACGTAGCAGTAACCATGGGTATCGCTATTTTTATGCTCTACAATCAAGAAAAAATAGTGGCTGAGTACCCAGCAGAGCATGTTTCCCGCTTCCTAATCGCTACGTTCTGTTTCATTTGCGTCGCCTTTATAGGTGAAAATTTCTGGCATCAAAGCAGAAAAGAAATGCTGCGTGAAAATCTAGAGCGCATGCGTCAGGCTAATACCGATCCGCTTACAAAACTTCCTAACCGGCGATTCCTTGAAGCTGTTTTTTTTGAACGCGCAATGCAAGATCCCGGTGCTCATTTCCCTTTAAGTGCGGTGGTGGTAGATATTGACCATTTCAAAACAATCAACGATACCTATGGCCACGATATTGGTGACGAAGTGCTTATACATATCACTCGCCTAATGAAAGAAGCAGTAAGAACTACTGACGTGGTGGCAAGAACCGGTGGTGAAGAGTTTTTGGTCTTATTCCCTCATGCGACGTTGAGCCAAGCGGTAAAATTAGCAGAAAAAATGAGGAAGGTGGTTGAAGCTAACCCGTTTGTAGAAGGTGATGTTAATCACTCGATAACCGCAAGCTTTGGTGTAGCCACAGCGCTTACTGATACAAACTTGCACGCTTGTTTGAAGCAGGCCGATGACAACCTTTACAAAGCTAAAAATGCGGGGCGCAACAGAGTCGTCGAATAGTTTTGGAATAAACGTGAAATAAAGAAAAGACGGAAGGCGCAACTTTGCAATCGATAGACGTGTACCCACTTACGCTAAGAAGAAAGCTGGCTTTTGTTGCTTCACCAGCTTTCTCTTTTGTTCAAATACTAGGGCCTGTTGAGCTTTATTATATGAACGTAATTTGCAGCAAGGGCCAACAGGCTCTTAAGGCATTACCCTAGAACTTTTTGAAGCCAAGCACTTATGTCGTTAAGCTCTTGCATACAAACATTGTGCTGCATGGTGTAAGTCTGCCACGTGGCATTAAAGCCACTTTCGCTCAGCGTTTTGAACGCAGCATTGCCCATAAATACCGGCACCACTTCGTCTTGCTCACCATGTGCCATCATAATTGGCGTTTCGCGGTTTGTGTCTTTTGATTCGCTTCCAAGAAGTGATGGCTCGCACATATAAGTAGATAGAGCGATAACACCTGCAAATTTATTGGCATATCTAGGTGCTAAGTGCAGAGCAATAACACCGCCTTGAGAAAATCCTGCAAGTACAATACGTTCGCTAGGAATGCCACTTTCAATTTGTGCTTCGATAAGCGCTTCTACCTGAGCAGCCGACTCTTTTACACCCTCTAAGTCCGCACGGCTTTCAAAATCTAACGATTTGATATCGTACCAAGCGCGCATTCTCATGCCGCCATTGATAGTCACAGGGCGTTCTGGAGCGTGAGGAAAGAGAAATTTAACCGCCATTGATTCGGGCAGTTTTAGCTTGGGCACAATAGGCGCAAAACCATGGCCTGAATCGCCAAGACCGTGAAGCCAGATAACGCAGGCATCAGGCGTAGTGGATGGGTTTATCCCTACGCACGGCAGAAGTTGCTGAGTCATGCTTTATTTCCTAGTTTTGGGGTCAGAGTACATTTAGGGCCAGAAAAAGTACTCTGACCCCATTAATTTTTGCTGTGGTAACCCATCGGCATAAGCTTGGTAGAGTGATCCAAGTTTTCACTATGCAATGAAAGGTACGGCACAACCGCTTAATATGCTATCATTGCCACTTGAAATCACCACATTTTGAAAGAATTTTAATACCCTATGGCTTCACTACTCGGCAACTTATTCATTCTTGCAGCTCCTTCTGGAGCAGGAAAATCAAGCCTTATAAAGGCGCTAATGGAAAAGTATGAAAGCAATACAGCTACGCCAATGCAGGTGTCTGTATCTCATACAACACGTCAACCTCGTCCGGGTGAAGTCGACGGCGTGCACTACCATTTTGTGAGCCGAGAGCAGTTTGAAGCGCTGATTGAACAGGGTGTGTTTTTTGAATACGCAGAAGTATTTGGCAATTATTACGGCACATCCCGCGTGACAATTGAACAAACTTTGCACCGTGGCATTGACGTATTTTTAGATATCGATTGGCAGGGCGCGCGCCAAGTCAAAAAGCTTATGCCAGACACATGCGGTATTTTCATTCTTCCGCCTTCACTCGACGTGCTAGAGCAGCGTTTAAATAATCGCGGTCAAGACAGTGAAGAAGTCATTGCAGGGCGTATGGCGCAAGCCGTAGCTGAAATGTCTCATTTCAATGAATTCGATAGCGTAATTATCAACGACGACTTTGCGACTGCGTTAAATGATTTGGAAGCCATCGTGACAGCACAGCGACTTCGCACAGGAAAACAACAAATGCGCCATCAAGTGCTATTGGACGAATTGCTCGGTAGCGCGTAAGCTTAACTTAACAATACGTGTTTTGCTTTAGCATCGAACGATCGCTGCATAAATTGCATGATCTGACTGCTTCAAATTCAAACAAAACGCTAGGATCGCGCCACGTATATGTGTATACTACGCGGCCGTTTTTTGAATAACTTGCTCAACCTAATTTTCGGAGAAATACATGGCTCGCGTAACTGTAGAAGATGCCGTAGATAAAATTGGTAACCGCTTTGACCTAGTGCTTGTTGCTGCACGCCGTGCACGTCAAATTGCCACTGAAGGCAAAGATCCTATGGTTGACGTTCAAAACGATAAGCCAACTGTTACAGCACTTCGTGAAATTGAAGAAGGTTTGGTAACGGCTGCTACGCTTGAACAAGCAGAACTTCAAGCTCAAGAGCAGCAAGAACATGCTGAATTTGCATCAGTAGCAAACATCCTATCTGATCAATAAAACCTCTTTTTAACGGTTTTATCGGTATTTTAGCGCCAGTGCTTTGAAAAAAGCACTGGCGCTTTACTTTTGGCGTATTGGCTTCTTGCACAATTAAACGTATTCTTAGGGTTGTAACGTTAGATAAGGGTCACGCTTCACTGTGTATTTGTTTGAAGGTTTAAAGCAGAAAGTTTTAGAGTACTTACCAGCCGACCGCGTTCAGTTGGTACAAGAATCTTTTGTGCTTGCGCAAGAAGCGCATGACGGACAAATGCGTTCAAGCGGCGATCCGTACATTACTCACCCAGTTGCAGTTGCCGGTATTTTGGCTGACATGCACCTTGATCACGAAACGATCATGGCGGCACTCCTTCACGACGTTATTGAAGATACCCATTACAGCAAAGAAGACTTAGCCGAAGCTTTTGGCGATACCGTTGCTGAACTGGTAGAAGGTGTTAGTAAGCTAGATAAACTCGCGTTTAGCACTAAACAGGAAGCGCAGGCGGAGAACTTCCGTAAAATGATGATGGCCATGGTGCAAGACATCAGGGTTATTCTTATCAAGCTTGCTGATCGCACGCACAACATGCGCACGCTCGGGTCATTACGACCAGACAAGCGCCGCCGCATTGCGCTAGAAACGCTAGAAATCTACGCGCCAATCGCCCACCGCTTGGGTATTCACGACATTAAAAATGAGCTTGAAGATTTGGGTTTTCAGGCCATGTACCCTATGCGTCATCGCGCACTAAAGTCTGCTGTGCGCCAGGCCCGCGGTAATCGTAAAGAGATTATCGAAAATATTCGCGAAGAGCTGAACACTCGTTTAGACGCCTACCAAATTGAGTCGAATGTATTGGGTCGCGAAAAACATTTGTATTCCATTTACCGCAAAATGAAAAACAAAGAACTTATGTTCAATGAGGTAATGGATATTTATGCGTTTCGCATCGTTGTTCAATCGGTAGATAACTGTTATCGCGCCCTCGGTGCTATGCATGGGCTGTACAAGCCTATTGAAAACCGTTTTAAAGATTATATCGCTATCCCTCGAACCAACGGCTATCAGTCGTTGCATACGTCATTAATTGGCCCGCACGGCATTCCTGTGGAAATTCAAATTCGAACCCAGGAAATGGACCAAATGGCAGACAAAGGGGTGGCGGCGCACTGGCTATACAAAGAGCCTGGCGATAATGGCACCACTGCACAGCTTAGAGCGCGCAAGTGGATGCAAAGCTTACTTGAGCTTCAGCAATCGGCCAGCTCATCCTTTGAATTCATCGAATCGGTAAAAACCGATCTGTTCCCTGATGAAATTTACGTATTTACACCAGACGGACGTATTATCGAGTTGCCAATGGGCGCAACCGCCGTTGACTTCGCTTATGCCGTGCATTCTGATGTAGGTAATACCTGCGTAGGTGTGCGCGTTGAGCGCAGAAACTTCAGCTTAAGTAAGCCGCTTGAAAACGGTCAAACCGTGGAAATTATTACCTCGCCGAAAGCGAAGCCTAATGCAAATTGGCTAAACTTTGTGGTGAGCGCTCGCGCGCGAACCCGTATTCGTCAGTATCTGCGTAAACAGCACTCTCAAGAAGCGGTCAACATGGGTAACCGTCTACTTCGCCATGCGTTAGGCAGCGTGAAATTAGACGATATTCCAAACGAAGATATCGAACGTGTGGTGGCCGAAACTAAGCATGCTAATTTTGACGATTTGCTAGTAGATATCGGGCTTGGTAACGAGCTAAGCGCAATTGTAGCGCGCCGTTTATTGGGTGAAAGCACAACAGATTTATCAGATAAGAAAGGTAATGTGGCTATTCGCGGCACAGAAGGCCTGCTTGTTCACTATTCTCGTTGTTGCCATCCTATTCCAGACGATGAAATTGTTGCGGTTTTAAGCCCAGGTCGCGGCATGACTATTCACCAAATTGGGTGTAACAATATTCGCAAGCTAACGCGAGAAGAACCTCAGCGCGTGCTGCCCATGCAGTGGGACGACAACCCGCAAGGCGAATTTAAAGCGTCACTGCGTATAGAGTTGTTTAATCATCAGGGCACACTGGCAACTTTAACGAACACCATTTCAGGGTGCGATTCCAATATCATTGGTCTGCAAACTGAAGAGAAAGAGAGTAATATCTACTTTATTGACCTTGAACTTACCACGCACAACCGTGTGCACTTGGCTCGCGTAATGAAGAAAATACGTACCATGCCGGAAGTTCAAAGAGTGTCTCGTCATAGTCAATCACGACACTAATTACTACACTATTTAGGAACTACTATGTCTAAGTCTATTATTCAGACCGATAAGGCACCTGCTGCTATTGGTACTTACAGCCAAGCGGTTAAAGCAGGCACTACCGTTTATCTTTCAGGGCAAATTCCTCTTGTTGCTGAAACTATGGAAATGGTTTCTGACGACTTTGAAGCGCAAGCTGTACAAGTTTTTGAGAACATTAAAGCTGTGTGTGACGCTGCGGGCGGCACTACAAACGACTTAGTGAAGGTGAACATCTTCCTTATCGACCTAGGTCACTTTGCAACGGTTAATGAAATTATGAGCCGTTACTTCACCAAGCCTTACCCAGCACGCGCAGCCGTTCAGGTGTCGGCATTGCCTAAAGGTGCACAAATTGAAATTGATGGTGTAATGGAACTGCCGGAGTAAGCCATGTCACCTGAGCGTTACCAGCGTATAAGACAAGTGCTGGAAAGAAGGCAAACAGATCTTACGGTTTGCCTTGAAAATGTACACAAGCCGCATAACGTATCTGCAGTAGTGAGAACCTGTGATGCAGTGGGTATTCATCGCGTTCACACCGTGTGGGAAAAGAAATATCAGTTTCGTCGCGGCACTGCTATGGGCAGCCAACAATGGGTGCGTCAAACCAATCACGATAATATCAACGACGCGATGTCTGAACTAAAAGGCCAAGGCATGCAGGTACTGGTAACCCACTTATCTGATACCGCTGTCGATTTTCGTGATATTGATTACACCAAGCCAACGGCTATTTTGTTTGGTCAAGAGAAATACGGTGCCTCTGATGAGGCGAAAGCCGTTGCCGACCATGACATTGTTATTCCTATGATGGGCATGGTGCAGTCGTTGAACGTATCGGTAGCCGCAGCGCTAGTACTTTACGAAGCCCAGCGCCAACGTACTATTGCAGGTATGTATAACACCCAGCAGTTACCAGAAGCAGAGTGCCAAGCATTGGCCTTTCAAAATGGTTACCCGCGTTTGTATAAACTTTGCCAACGCAAAGGTTTGCCTTTGCCTGCTATTAACGCCATTGGTGAAGTGGATGCCGACGATAGCTGGTGGAAAGAAATGCAGATCACAAAAGCAGAGGCAAACGCGCTAGAGGCCGACTAGGGCCTAACCTATTGGTTGCACTTTTAGTTTTGCTCTTACTTGTATAGGGGCCAGTGTAAAAAACTGGCCTAAAGCGTACTCGCCAACCCCTCAACAATCCTTTACACTTCTTTTCCTATAACACGTTGAATAACACCAGCTTGTGCCAATTCAAAGGTTAAATAGTTAATGTTCCAAAAGAAGGATATCGCTTGATGCAAGCACTGGCCACTACACCCATTACTGCGCTTAAAGGCGTAGGCGCAAAGGTGGCAGAAAAGCTTAACAAAATAGGTTTGTTTACCCTTCAAGATATTCTGTTTCATCTTCCTCACCGCTACGAAGACAGAACCCGTATTTATAGCGTGGCAGAGTGCCGCCCGTTTACCCATGTAAGCGTGCAGGGCGAGGTTATGAGCGCCGACATTCAGTACGGCAAAAAACGCATGCTAGTGGTAAAGCTTAGCGACGGTACGGGGACCATAACCTTACGCTTTTTCCACTTTGGTGCAGTGCAGCGGTCTATTATGACGCCAGGAAACACGGTGCGGTGTTTCGGAGAAGTACGTACTGGAAAGTGGGGCATTGAAATGATGCATCCCGAATTTAAATTAGTGGATGAAGACGCGCCACCCACTGAAGAATCACTAACGCCAGTTTACCCCACCACAGACGGTGTTAAGCAGTTAACCCTTCGCAATTTAACTGATCAGGCCTTAAAACTACTAGATAAAGGCGCGTTGGCCGACTTACTGCCCGACGGCATTTACGATGACCAAATTAGCCTTAATGAGGCGCTTCATTTGGTGCATCGCCCACCACCCGATGTAGACGTACACGAAATGGAAGAAGGGCTGCACCCTGCTCAGTATCGGTTAATTCTGGAAGAGTTATTGTCACACCACCTAAGTGTGTTGAAAGTACGTAAGTTATCTGACGCGCAGCCTGGTATTCCTATTAAGGTGAATCAGCCGCTTATCGATAAAATGCTCGCTCAACTGCCATTCTCACCAACGGGGGCACAGGCTCGGGTAGTGGAAGATATTCAAAAAGATATGCAGCACGCGCGGCCAATGATGCGCCTTGTACAAGGCGATGTAGGGTCGGGCAAAACCTTAGTTGCGGCACTGGCCGCGCTATCAGCCATTGGTGCAGGGCATCAGGTAGCATTAATGGCACCTACTGAGCTGTTGGCTGAACAGCATGCCAATAACTTTCGTGGCTGGCTAGAACCTTTAGGTATTGAAGTAGGTTGGCTTGCCGGCAAGCTGAAAGGCAAAGCCCGCAATGAAGTATTAGCCCGCTTAGAAGCTGGCGATATTCAAATGTTGGTGGGTACTCACGCCATCTTCCAGGAAAGCGTAAATTACCAGCAGCTAGCGCTGGTTATTGTAGATGAACAACACCGCTTTGGCGTACATCAACGATTGGCCCTGCGCGATAAAGGCGAACAGCAAGGTCGTTACCCTCATCAGCTAATTATGACGGCGACGCCTATTCCAAGAACGTTGGCCATGACAGCCTATGCCGATTTAGACACCTCGGTTATTGATGAGTTGCCACCAGGCAGAACACCGGTGCAAACCGTGGTATTACCCGATACACGCCGCGCCGATGTGATAGAGCGCGTACGTCAGGCCTGTAAAGAAAACGGCCGCCAAGCCTATTGGGTGTGTACGCTCATTGATGAGTCGGAAGTGTTGGAGTGTCAGGCAGCAGAAGACGCTGCGGTTACCCTTCGTACTGCGCTGCCAGACCTACACGTTGGTTTGGTACACGGGCGTTTAAAGCCTGCTGAAAAAGCGCAGGTTATGGCCGACTTTAAAGACGGAAAGCTGGATTTATTGGTAGCGACTACCGTTATTGAAGTTGGTGTAGACGTACCTAATGCCAGCATCATGATCATTGAAAACCCTGAACGACTAGGTTTAGCGCAGCTTCACCAACTTAGAGGCCGAGTGGGGCGTGGTGCAGTAGAAAGTCAGTGTGTACTTATGTACCAGAGCCCACTATCGAAAACCGCCACTCAGCGCCTTGGCGTATTGCGCGAATCTAACGACGGGTTTTATATTGCCCAGCGCGATTTGGAAATTCGTGGCCCGGGTGAATTTATGGGTACTAAGCAAACGGGAATGGCCGAGCTTAAAATAGCAGACCTAGTACGCGACGCCGCTCTTATCCCTGAGGTTCAGGAAATTGCCTATACCCTTTGGGACAAATACCCCTCTCACGCTCAAGCCATCATTAATAGATGGATAGGGCATAAGGAACAGTACGGTCATGCTTAATCATGTGCCTTTAATTATTTGTGATGACGCCAATAGGGATGACGCTGCATTAATTAGTGCAATCAGCGAAAAGTGGGGTTTTCCTGTTGTTAGCAGTAGTGAAAAGCCTAGCGAAGGCCTGTATTTGCAGGTACAAAACGGCGTGCTTGGACTTGCCGACGCTGGTGAGAAAAAAGTGAATCCGGTAGAGGTTGATTTTGCTTCGCCGGCTAGTTTGTATCGCAAGCAGCACGGCGGTGGGCGCAAAGAGCCCATTGTTAAGGCCATTGGTCTTAAAGGCAATGAAGCATGGCACGTAGTGGATGCAACGCCTGGGCTAGGTCGTGATGCCTTTGTATTGGTAAGCGTTGGCTGCAAGGTCACTATGATAGAGCGATCGCCCGTGGTTGCCGCCTTGCTTGAAGATGGTATTCGCAGATTAGCGCTTAGTTTTCCGGAACTTGCAGCTAAAATGTCGCTTCAACATGGAAATAGTGCTGAGGTAATGCAATACTTCACTGGTGAGAATGTGAACGCTATTTACTTAGACCCCATGTTCCCACACAAAAAGAAGTCAGCCTTGGTGAAAAAGGAAATGCGGCTGTTTCAGCAACTGCTTGGTCATGACCCAGACGCAGATGCGCTGTTACCGCCAGCACTAGAGCTAGCCACGCACCGGGTAGTGGTGAAACGCCCAAACAGTGCAGACGTGCTGGCAGGAATAAAAGCATCAATGGCTATTGAAAGCAAAAAGCACAGATTTGATGTGTATTTGTGTCAAAAAAATCTAGGAGAGTAGCATGATACAAGTTGGGGGCACTTTGCCTGAAGTAGATTTTAGCCTTTTAGAAAACGGCGAAATAACCAACCCAGGAACGAACGAACTGTTTTCGGATAAACGCGTTGTATTGTTTGCGGTACCCGGTGCATTTACACCGACCTGTTCTCAAGCCCACTTACCGGGCTATGTAGCGCTTGCCGATAAGCTTAAAGCCAAAGGTATTGATAGTATTATTTGCTTAAGCGTGAACGATGCATTTGTTATGGATGCATGGGGCAAAGCGAGCAACGCTGAAGAGATCATAATGCTGGCAGACGGCAATGGTTTCTTTACCAAGCAAATTGGCTTAGACATGAGCACGGGCAATTTCGGCGGCTTGCGTTCGTTACGTTATTCCATGCTCGTGGAAGATGGCGAAGTGAAAAAGCTAAACGTTGAAGACCCAGGTCGTTTCGACGTCAGCGATGCGCAAACCATGTTAGATAGTCTGTAACACCGAAAATACGGCGTTAATAATCTCAAGAGCCCGCAACTAAGGTTGCGGGCTTTTTTCGTTTAGATGTTTGTGAAGGTTCGTTCATACCAGTCCGCATAGTTAATTACTCGCCCTTCGAGAAGGTCTGGCAAGCTTCTGAGTGGGCAACTATCTATGCAGCTTGGTATTCTTTAGTTAAGCGTATACTTGGTCGCCATTTTCATTAAAATGTAACCTATGTATGATCTGGCGCTCTGTAAATAGCGTTGAATATCAGTACGTTCAGTGAAGGTTAATGAACTAACATGTAGTATTCTGTGTCGAAAGTGCAGAAAAAATAAGGGCTAACACACTACGTTACTTAGCATGTGGGCTCGTTCAGTTACCTTTACTTGCTTAATGATAATAAGTATCATTTGCGCGAAAAGACAAACGTTTTAGGAATAATTATGACAACAACACTGAAAAAAATGAGTGCTTTGGTACTGGCTTCTGCGGTCACTTTCTCGATGCTATCTTCTCAGGCGCTTGCTAACGGTGCCATTGGCGATCACGTGAACAATCTTCACGCGCACATCGGCGAATATACGGAAGAGGTACATTGGTTAGAAAGCAAGTTTGGCAGTGTTGTTGATGCGTATGAAGCAAAAGATAAATCGCTTAAGACCGATGCACTGATTGAGTATTGGGAAGAGGTGGATTTTCACTCTGCTATTGAAACCCAGTATGTGCCTATTTACGCCTCTATTTGGCAAGGTATTTATGGTGTGAAAGTCGCCATTGATGAAGGCAAGCCTGTTGCAGACGTGCGCGTAGAGCAAGAGAAGCTAAATCATGCCTTGTGGCAGGCGTTAGGCGCAGTTAAACTTGCGTCCCAGTATCAAAAGAAAGGCTTAGTGAACAAGGTTCAGACCACCGAAAAAGAACCTACCACAGGCCCTGAAGTTATCGACGATATTAAAACACGTCTTGATCGTGTTGTTGCTAAGTACGCGGAACAGCTTCACGAAGTAGCAACTACACTCGTTCACGATACTTACCTTCAACGATTTGAAGGTGTGGAAGGTGATTTGATTGCGAAAAACGCAGCTTTGGTTGAAGACTTGGAGAAAGACTTTAACGTAACGCTTCCACAAGCTATCTCAAAAGACACTGGCGTTGATTCAGTTCGTAAGGTCGTAGAGTCTATGCAGGCCAAACTTGACCGCGCTCGCGCACTTTTGGTTGAAGTAGAACAAAGTCGTAAAGACGTATTTTAAGGAAGGTGTATGCAACGTAGAACATTCTTACAAGGCTTAGCAGCGGCCGGTGCATTATCTGGTTTGCCGTTTAGTTTTGCTCACGCTATGACACAAACAGGCAGTGTGTCAGTTGAGTCATTGCCTAAATTAGAAGGTGATCTCACACTTTACTTAGGTCGTGGTGAAGGTGGCTTGTACGAGAATGTTCTAAAGGCCATTGAAAAGCGCAACCCAAAGCTTAATCTTAAAATAAGACGCGGCGGCTCTGCGGCATTGGCCAACACCATCGTAGCTGAGACTAAGGCAGGCGTTAAACGCGCTGACCTTTTCTGGGCCGTAGACACGGGCTCGATTGGCATGGTAACTGATGCTGGCGCGGCTAAGCCGTTGCCAGACGACCTTACTGCGCAGCTGCGTGAAGATTTTCAGTACCCGAGCTGGTCACCGGTAACAGGTCGTGTGCGTACACTGCCTTATAACACTGAGCGTGTTAAACCGGAGCAAATCCCTGAAAGCGTGATGGCGTTAGCCGACAGCGATTTAAAAATTGGCTGGGCGCCAGCCTACTCATCGTTTCAGTCTTTTGTCACGGCAATGCGCATTTTAGAGGGCGATAAAGCCACTAAATCATGGCTTAAAGGCATTAATAAGCACTCGAAAAAGTACGCAGGTGAACTTGGTGTAGTGATGGGCGTTGAACGTGGTGAAGTCGATATTGGCTTTGCGAATCACTACTATACCCTTCGCCTTAAATCAGGTAAGCCAAATGCAAGCGTAGCGCTTGCGTACAGTAAAAGCGACGCAGGTTGCCTAGTAAATGCGTCTGGTATTGTGGCATTGAGCGACGGCGACTTGCCGGTTAACTTTATTCGTTACCTGCTTTCGCACGAAGTTCAGTCTTATCTTGCTCGCGAAGCCTACGAAATACCTCTGGTTCAAGGGGTTGAACAGCCGCAAGGCTTAGCTGACCTAAGCACGCTGTCACCGCCTGAAATGGACCTTCGTAAACTGGCTGACTTACGCCCTACACTTAATCTTATGAGGGAAGTTGGCGTACTGTGACAAATTGGCCAAAGTCGTATCCACTGGCACTTCTTATCGCGCTGATGGCTTTATTGCCCGTCGGCGTTTTGTTTTCTCTAGCTCAAGATAGTGCGCAACTTTTTGATACCCATAACTTAAGGGTACTAGCGAACACGGTGTCATTGGTGGTGCTTACCATTATTGGCTCTGTACTTATCGGAGTACCGCTTGCCTTTTTAACCGCTTATGTGCAGATGCCATTTAAGCGGTTTTGGCTCATTTTACTTGCCGCGCCATTAGCACTACCAAGCTACATTGGCGCATTTGCGATGTACTTTTCATTTGGCACAGGTGGCGAAATTGAAAACGTACTGGGAATTAGCACGCCACCTATCAGCGGCCTTTGGGGCTCTGCGCTGGTCATGAGCCTTTATACTTATCCATTTGTCATGATGACAACCCGTTCAAGCTTACTGAGTTTAGATGCAAGCTTAGTTAACGCGGCGCGTACGTTAGGGTTAACCTTAGGCGCAAGCTTATGGCGAGTGGTTTTACCGCGTGTTGTGAATAGCGTTGCCGCAGGGGCACTCCTTGCTGCACTTTATGCGTTATCCGATTTTGGTACGCCTGCAATAATGGGCTTTGACACTTTCACCCGTGTTATTTTTGTTGAGTATAACGCCTTCGGTCTTAGTCAAGCCGCCATGCTGAGCCTTCAGCTAATGGTTATTGTTGGGCTTATTCTATTTATAGAAAGTCGTATTAGTGGCGCTCAAGAGCGCCCAGGTAAGCATTTATCGTTGTTTCCTGCTCGCTGGCAGCGAAACCTAATGTTGCTGGCTACTATGCCGGTGGTATTTATGGCTATTGTGCTTCCCCTTGCTATTTTTACGCTGTGGTTAGTGCGAGAAGGCGCCGGCGGTTTTGAATTTAGCTATGCGTGGAACTCAGCTCATGCGTCATTTATTGCAGCGATTGTTGCTGTATTGCTAGCCATTCCGGTGGCTCACGCCGCTATTGCCGGAAAAGCTGGACGTTTTATGGAGCGCATTACTTATTTTGGCTTTGGGGTTCCAGGTATCGTAATGGGGACGGCCCTTGTTTATGTTGGCCTGCAGTTGCCAGCGCTCTATCAAACGTTAAGTCTGCTTGTGATGGCTTATGTACTGCGCTTTATCCCACTTGCTGTGGGAAGTGTAAGAAGTACGGCTGAGAATATTGATTCAGGTCTGGTAAAAGCCGCTCGCGTGCTGGGCGCTAGCCCGCGTGAGGCATTTATGCGAATTACGCTGCCGTTAACCCTTCGTGGTATGATAGCGGGCGCAGCGCTTGTGTTCTTAGAAGCCATGCGCGAACTACCTGCAACGCTAATGTTAGGACCTACAGGATTTGAAACCTTAGCTACCTATATGTGGCGAGTTTACGAAGCGGGTTACTTTGGCCGCGCAGCCGTGCCAGGGCTTTTACTTGTTTTATTATCAGGTGTGGGGTTAATCCTCATGCTGTCGGGCGAAAGAAAAGCCCAGTTTACCGTTACCGAGGATGATCGTTCGTAATGCTTAGTGTAAATAATTTGTCTGTGAATTATGGGTCTACCCGCGTTGTCGACAAGTTAAATCTTGAGCTTGGACAAGACGAAATCCTGATGCTGGTGGGGCCAACCGGCTGCGGTAAAACCACCATTTTGCAAGCGTTGGCTGGGCTTATTCCTATTTCAGAAGGGGCTATGAGCCTAGGTGAATGGGAAAGTACAGCAAACAAACATGTTCCGCCTGAAAAGCGTAACGTAGGTATGGTGTTTCAAGACTTTGCGTTGTTTCCTCATCTTACCGTTCAGCAGAACGTTTGCTTTCGTTTAAAAGACACTAAGCTGGCCGATCATTGGCTTCAATTATTAGGCCTAGATAACTTCCGCGATGCAAAACCTGCACGTCTTTCTGGCGGTCAAAAGCAGCGCGTTGCGCTAGCAAGAACGCTAGCTCACGAACCTTCCTTTGTATTGCTAGACGAACCCCTTTCAAACCTTGATGCTGCGCTAAAAGACAGCTTGCGCTGGGAAATTCGCGATGCCTTAAAAAAAGCAGGCGTACCTGCTATTTGGGTAACGCACGATCAAGAAGAGGCGCTAAGCGTTGGCGATAGAGTGGGTATACTTAATAAAGGTGTGCTTGAGCAATTAGACACACCTGAAGCCTGTTACTCTTCTCCTGCCAGCCGTTTTGTGGCGCGTTTTATGGGCGAGGCGAGCTTCTTAAGTGCGACGTTCGATAGCAGCGCAGCAAATACAGACAAAACAGTGGTTACCGATATTGGTAATGTGCCGGGCACACCGCTTCAAGGTGCAAGCGGCAACGTAGACTTGTTGGTACGCCCTGACGATTTAAGCTTAGATGCTACACTTAGTGAAACTAACTGTACGGTTGAATGGGTACGCTACGAAGGCGAAAGTCGGCTTTACGCGGTTGTCTTGGATTGCGGCGACGAGCTTAAAGTACGAGTAAGCCACGAAAATGCTATAAAGCCCGGTACTCGCGCTTTCGTACAGCTAATAACCACACATCCATTGGCCGTTTTTCCTAGAGGTTAATTGTGATCAAGCGCGATGTAATTGTTATTGGTGCAGGAGCTGCAGGGCTTTTTTGTGCGGCGCAGGCCGGCGCGCGCGGACGCAGCGTAGAAGTGCTCGATCACGCTAAAAAAGTGGGCCGAAAAATCCTGATGTCAGGCGGTGGCCGCTGTAACTTCACTAACATGTATGCAGGCCCGGAAAACTTTCTTTCGCAAAACCCTCACTTTTGTAAGTCGGCACTCAGTCGCTATACTCAATGGGACTTTATTGGCTTGGTTGCCGAGTATGGCATTGCCTACCATGAAAAAACCTTAGGCCAACTGTTTTGTGATGATAGCGCCAAAGAGATCGTCGATTTACTGCTAAATGAGTGCAACAAAGCGGATGTGACGATTACCACTCGTTGCGACATTCTAAGTGTAGAAAAGAATGAAAGTGGGTACTCACTTACAACCTCGGATGGTGAGTATGAATGTGAATCCCTTGTAATTGCTACCGGCGGTTTAAGCATGCCCAAGCTAGGTGCCACGCCATTCGGCTACAAAATAGCGCAGCAATTTGGTCTTAACGTATTACCTACTCGTGCAGCACTTGTTCCCTTTACCTTGCACGATAAAGATAAAGACACACTGGCAGAGCTTAGCGGTATCGCAGTTGATGTATATGCCAGCTGCAACGACACTACGTTTAAAGAGGCAATGTTGTTTACCCACCGAGGGTTAAGCGGCCCTGCCATGCTCCAAATTTCCAGCTATTGGGAAGCGGGTGACAGCTTAAGTATCAACATGCTACCTAACGACGATGCTACGGCGCTTCTACAAACTGCACGCACAGAGACGCCAGACGCATTGCTTGCTACCTGTTTAAATAAAGTATTTCCAAAGCGTATGGTACAGAGCCTTGTTGAGTATCATAGTTGGCGCAACGTGCCGGTGAAACAGCTGACTCACGGCGAGTGCGACGCCATTGCTGACACCCTAGAGACTTGGCAAATAAAGCCAAACGGCACAGAAGGATATCGCACCGCCGAGGTTACTATAGGCGGTGTTGATACCAATGACCTATCATCAAAAACCATGATGGCGAAAAATGTCGAAGGCCTGTACTTCATTGGCGAAGTGGTTGACGTAACTGGTTGGCTCGGTGGCTTTAACTTCCAGTGGGCATGGAGCAGTGGTTGGGCAGCAGGGCAGGTGGTTTAGAACCTCACCACGCTCCAAATTGTCGTACACTTTGCGGAAATCAAAGAACTAAACGGTTACTAAAACCGGTAACCTAGCGAAATAGCATAGACAAAGGGGTCTATTTCAATAGCGCTCACTGAGCCCCGGGTATCACCTAGGTTGAAGCTTGCTTCTGTGTCTATGTCTATCCAACGAACGGCGGCATTCAAAAACCATCTTTCGCTTAACTGATAGTCTATTCCCACTTGTGCGGCTAAGCCAAACGAGTTATCAAGAGATAAGTCACTAAGCCCTGCCTCTTCATTAGCTCCCGTAAATTGCTCGTCATAAATAATCGTATAGTTTAAACCCGCACCCACATAGGGCTGAAAAGCACTTGATGGATCGTTAAAGTAATAGTTAACCGTCACTGTGGGCGGAAGGTGGGTTACTTCGCCTAACTGGTTACCTGTTCCTAATGGGTTGTCGATAGCGAAATTAACGTCATGTGTGAACGGCGTTGCGGCTAATACTTCTACGTTAACCCTATCCGTGATGAAATAGGCCGCGGTGAGGCCCAATTGCGTGTTGTTATCAATGGTCAGGCCAAAGCCCAAGTCGTCACCCACGTTAATGTTTGAAGACGATTCATCAGGTGCAACCGTGGCAAAGCCACCTCGGACGAGAATGTCGCCTTTTTCAAATGCAACTGCATTGGATGCTGAAGCAATAAAGGGAAGGGCGGTTAGTGCTAAAGCTAAGTTTTTCATCGTAGTCTCTCAGTCTGATAATTGAACACAGATAAGACTAAACAGACTTACTTAAAAAGAACTTTCTAGAAGATTAACGTTAGATTAAAAGCCTTCGTTATATAAAAAGCTAAAAACGGCGCAGTATTGCGCTGTAATCAAAACGACATACCAATTGCTAGACCAGCAACCACTGCACTTTTATGATTTCGGTGATAGTCGTAATGAAGCTGCGGCGATATGGTAACCCCCGATACTTCAAACTCATACAAAAAGCCTAACCGGGCCACCTCCATTTTATGGCTGCCGTGGAACTCAACGCCGGGGCCTATTTGTGCAATAAAATTATTGGTAATGTGCAGGTCAGCAACAAGCAGGTAGGTGTAAGCGTCTAAGTCTTCAAACGCGTATTCAGCCACAAAGCCTACGCCTAAAAAATCGCTCACACGGTATTCGTAATCGATACCTAGTGTAAAAGCGTTTCCGCACTCTTTTGTGTAAGTGGTACCTACCAATGCAGATAAATGATGGGGTGACGTTTCCCAATGATGAGCATTTCCCTTTGCAACAACAACGGGGGCAAATACCAAGGCAGCAACTAAGCCTAACGCTATTTGAACTCGCATAGTGATGCTCACATAAATTTAACGGTGACTACCTAGAAAGTTTCTTTCTAGCACTAATGAGAGCGTAGGCATCAAACGGCTATTTCACCAATGAACTTTAGTTGAAGTAATCAATTGGCCCAACTTAGTCAGCGTTAGGCGCATAGTTAAGCTTACATCTACCCATAACATCAAAATCTCGCTAAGGTGTCTGAATACAAGCCACCGAAGGAAAGAATAAAATAATGATTGATGAGAAACAGAAGGTACGTTTTTTAGATGCTTGTACCGAACAGCTTATCGCGCTTTATACAGCCAGCAAAAACGGTAAAAAGGTCGATGCTGAGAAATATCGGGTACAAGGGTTTATGCACGCTGGCGAGCTTCTAGGGATAATTACCAATGAACAGGGCAAGGCGCTGATTGCCGACTTACATGTACAGGTTTTTGGTGAAACTATTGATGAGCGAGCGACAAGAAAACGTAAACTTAATGCGCTAAAAGAATCTGATCCCGATGCATATATTGAGATTCCCGCCATTGAAAGACGTTAATTTAAGTTAAGCAAAGTTACCTAAACCGACTTTGCGAGATTCTCGTTTCTAAGACTATACTTTGCCCCACACTATGATAAAAGAGCTGTAAAAAGAGGTTGCAGCTAGTTCGAAGCAGGGATGAAAACAAAGTTTAACAAGAGGCAACCCGTGCTTAAGCAGTTAGTTTACAGAAGTCAGTCGACGGTAAAAATTGATGAAAATGAACTTCTTAAAATAACAAACGATTCACTGCCATTTAATGCGAAAAACCACATTACAGGTATTCTTTTGTTTGATGGGGAATACTTCTTTCAAGTGCTTGAAGGAGATTGTGAGAAGGTAAACGCGCTTTTCGAACATATAAAAACAGACAGTCGTCACAGCAACATTATGAAAGTGACCGAAATGGTCATTCACAAACGCGATTTTGGAGATTGGCATTTAAGAACGCTTTCTGTCGCAGAAGGAAGCCGCTGCTATTGGTTACCTCCGGATATTAATATTAGCCGGGAAAGCCGGATATTTGCGCTTCTCAACAGCTTTGCTTCTGGGAAATGGCGAACTTGTTTAAGTGATAACGCGCGCAAAGACGTAAGAGCTAACGTTACGACGTCAGAGAAAGCAGTTAAACCCTTCGAAAACTCTGACATTCAGTTTGCCTTTCAGCCTATTGTGGATACCTACAGATCTCGTGTCTCTTCAATTGAAGCCCTAATCAGAAGTAACGATGGGAGATATCCTGAGACTATTTTGGAGGAGCTGGTTGGGCCGGAAAAGTACGATTTTGACCTGAAAAGCAAAGCTATAGCAATTAAGCAAGGCGCTGCGTTGCTATCTTCAGACCAGTCTTTATCCATCAATTTATGCCCCGGAGCGATTACCTCCACCGTCAACGTCGCAGACTACCTTCACGAATTGGTTAAACGCAATAAATTGAAACCACAGCAGCTTGTTATCGAAGTTACCGAAACAGAAATAATCAGCGAAAGTGACACATTTTACCAAGCAATAGAGCAGATCCGTTCACGAGGCATGAGAGTCGCTATAGATGACTTCGGCGCAGGGTACGCAGGGTTATCGTTACTCGCAGACTTCACACCAGACAAAATTAAATTAGATAGAAAAATAACGACAGGCATTCACGAAAGCGGGCATCGACAAGCAATAACCGAGGCTGTACTCGAGTTTGCCAACTCTATGGGAATTCCCTTGGTGGTAGAAGGCGTCGAAACGATTGATGAGTGGCTGTGGTTGCAGCATGCGGGTGTACAAAGATTTCAGGGGTTCTTGTTCGCAAAGCCCAAATTAAATGGTGTTAGTGGTATTGATTTTTCCTTCGACGGCGCTAGCAGCTAACTCCGCATAGGAAAAATATACATTTCTTGTCATTCCGCAGGATATTTTTCAGCGTTCTCACATTTTTAAACTAAGCTTAATGGGTGTGAGTTTTTATACCAGAATATAAATACTCATAACTCATCTTTGTGTAATAGCCGTACAGGGATATTTTTGCTACACGGATTTAGCTGCGGTACCAGTAGGAAGCAAATCTATGGCATGTGGAGTGTCGCGTAATTTTGTTCGCTTGTTGTTTGGGTTGATTTTGCTGACGTTCGGCACGTTTGCCAATGCAGCGTGCGTCATTAATGCTGAAAATGGTACTTCTGATACTGATACCGATAGTGCTCTGTCTATCGTACTTAAAGAAGGTGCACAGCGACTTTCGTTAAGCTGCGATGTCAACGCGACTCACGTTCTTTATTTCCCAAGAAACTACCTTTCTTATAATCAGCTGTATGACAGCGAGATGCAAAAAGTCCCCAAGTTAACCGGCGCATTTGAGTCCTATGCAATAGATAATACCCATAAGCGTCTATTTTTAGATATTAACTCTCAGGTAGAGCGACCTGTCAGGCTAAATATCGCTACGTTAAATGATTTTCAGACGTTGGCGTCAATACATACCTTCACATTAAGCTTGTTCATCGGCTTTTGCTTAGCGTTAACCTTGTACGTAGGAATGCTGGGAACGAGTATGCGCAACTACGGCTTTTACTCCTACAGTTTCTATGTGCTCAGTGCGGCAATTTTCTTTTTGCTTCAAGAAGGGTTACTGAACATTGCGTTTCCCCATGTCGCCTTTTTCTCGAACTTTAAACTGCATCTGTTATTCGCAGGGATCACGGTATTTGCTGCGGTAAAGTTTCTTGATCAACTACTCGATTTCAAAGCACTGCTAAAAGTATGGCAGCGCCAGTTTATTCTGGGAATGGCGTGTTCGGCACTGGCACTTTCATTTGTGCAGATCATTCTGTCCACTTCTGATGCGATGAGAGTAAATAGTACGCTAAGTCTTATCACGCTGATAACAATGACCTGTACGCTATCAAGCTGTATTTATGCCGCCTACCGCAAAGTACATTGCTCAAACTTAGTATTAATGGGTATTGCTGTCATGGTGTTTTCCATGATGTTTCGATTGGTTTTTTCAGACGTGTCAGCGTTTATGTACCGCTACGGACTTATTGTGGGAATAACTATTGAAGCGTTTATTTTTGCTATTGCCACGTCGAGAAAGGTAAAAAAGCTCGATGACGACAGGCTTAGTGCATTCAAACGTGCGTCTACAGATTCCTTGTGTAAAGTGCTAAACCGCAGTGGATGGGAGGGGATAGCACAAAGCCTGCTTACTAACTTCAACAAGGAAGGAGGATATTTGACCTTGCTATTTATCGACGTTGATAACTTCAAGGAGATTAATGATCATTACGGGCACCATTGCGGCGATAAAGTGCTGCAGGTTATTGCTAAAATTCTGCTGAGCCGATGCCGAGACCAAGATGCAGTAGGGCGCCTTGGCGGCGATGAATTTGTGGTGCTAAGCCACTGTTACAGTGAAGGACAATCTGAGCGCTTGGCTGCGCGCATAGAAGCCAGTCTTCTGGAAAGGGATATTAGAACCGATAACGTTGTTATTTCTGTTACGGCAAGCGTAGGCACATACATCACAAATGAACGCTGCAAAGATCTCACCACTCTGTTAAATAAAGCAGATAAACTGATGTACAGCGTTAAGGAGAAGCATAAGACGGCTCAATTGGCGTCTTCTTAATTAACCTTCCAGCAACGTATCACACACGCAGTGTATTAGGGTCATTTAAGCTGCGCTTTCGCTATATTTTTTACGGCTTTGGTCAAGTCGGCAAGCGCTGCCGATTCAAGGGTTGTCCAATGCCAAAATAACGGTACACCAAGCTCTTTTTGAGGAAATAACGGAACGAGATCGCCTTCGTTAACCTCTTGTTCAACTTGAAGCGTGGGTAGCAAAGCCCACACCACGCCATCTAGCGCCATTTTGACAAAGCCATGAGACGATGGATACCAATGACAAGTTGTAAAAGAGGGGGCTATGTTTAAACACTCTCGTTGATAATCAGTCAGCAAAGTCACATCGTATTCGTCGTACAGCAAACCCGGTGTACTCATCACGCTCTGGGGGGATATTTCTTTATGCAGGTATCGCTCAATGAAGCGAGGCGATGCATAAAGTTGATAGCGCATGGTTCCCAGTCTTATAGATTGCCCACCGGTAACGGGTGTACCTGTTTGGCTAATGCAAGCCATCACACGGCCTTGCTGTAATATGTCTCGGGTTTGAGTTTGATCCGCATTAACAATATGAATCGGGTTGGCACGCTTATCACTAAACGCGGCCATTACTTGCGAGAACCAGGTAGCCAGCACATCGTTATTCACGGCAACGCTTATAGGTGCAGCCGACGCTTCTAATCCACTTTGTATATTCAGCGCTTCTTCTAATACGCTTACTTTTTGAATATGCGCCAGCAGCTCTTTTCCCAGTGGCGTAGCGCGAAGCGGCTTGGTGCGAACCATCACTGGGCCGCCGACACTCTGCTCTAGCCGTTTTATTTTTTGCGATACCGCCGACTGGGTGAGGTTTAGGGCCTGTGCACCTTTTTCAAATCCGCCGTAGCGTAACACTTCATGAAAGCATCGAAGCGCGTCGTAATCCAACATTAATGACTACCTGTGAAAAGAAGGTTATAAGTATTAATTTTGCTTATTCAAAACAAATATCATTAATTTAATTTAGTCTTTCAAGGTGTATAAAATCAAGCCAATTATTCAGCATGTAACCTTAAACCGCGTTACAGCTACGGCGTTTGAACTTATTTACACTAAGAGGCATTTATCATGTTGGCGGCAGCAACAAGTGGTTTCGTGATGGGCGGTACCCTAATTATTGCAGTAGGCGCACAAAACAGTTTTTTGATTGAGCAATCGATGAAGCGACAGTGGACAACCTTATTTGTCCTGCTGTTTATCCTAAGCGATGCTATCTCAATAAGCTTAGGAGCGATGGGCTTTGGCTTGCTATTGCAGGAATACCCAATGCTGGTGTCTATCACCAAGTGGGCTGGTGTTGCGTTCTTACTGTGGATTGCTTTTAACAAAATAAAATCATCTTTGGCCAACGACGCGCTTGTTTTAGAAATGGCGAAAAAGCAACTGTCGTTCAAAAAAGCACTGCTCATTGCGTTGGCAGTAACTTGGTTAAACCCCCACTTTTACCTAGACACTTTATTATTGATGGGAAACTTAGCGAGTCAGTGGCAAGAAAATAAATGGTGGTTTGTGGGTGGAGCTATTGGTGCATCGGTGGTTTGGTTCGTAGGTTTGAGTACCTTAACCGCACGTTTTGCACACCATATGCAGCGCCCTAATTTCTGGCGTTGGTTTAACCGTCTTAATGCTGCGGTATTAGGTATGGTAAGTATTCAGTTGGCGAGTTTGTAAGGCAAAAGCGCTAAATAGCAAAATATTACGACGCGTCGAGTACGCTTTATGATTTAAGACGGTACGCTACGCATCTGTGATAGTTGACGATGAGCGCGAAGAGAGGGATAGACTGGTGAGCTGGATTTATTTGATTGTGGCGGGCCTTCTGGAAATTGGTTGGCCTGTTGGACTAAAAATGTCACAAGAGGCGGAAACCCGCGTAATGGGTATTTTACTTGCGGTTGGGTTTATGGCTGCCAGTGGTTTTTGTTTATGGATGGCGCAAAAACAAATTCCAATTGGTACGGCGTACGCTGTGTGGACAGGAATTGGCGCCGCGGGCACATTTTTAGTGGGTGTTATGTTTTATGGCGACCCCTCGTCATTGGCACGATATTTCGGCGTAGCGCTTATTGTTGCAGGAGTCGTTGTCTTAAAGTTGGCCCACTAAAGTTAGGTCCAATTACAAAAAAGCCCGTTAGCTTAGTGCGAACGGGCTTTGTTTTTTAAGCGGGTGGTCAGATTTTAGTGATATCCAAGTTGATTTCTAAGCTCTGCCATAAAGGTTTCGATACGTTCAGCATTCTTGCCTAAATCACTTTTCCCTACTCGTGATTTGCTGCGGATGTCAACCAGTGTGTCATCGCTTTTAGCGGTTAGACGAATAACTACGTCGTCTTTAAAACCAAACCACGCTGTGGTGTCGGTGGCTTCTAAGGTGTTCGGCAATGCGCCTTCGTTAACGCGTTCCCATCCAAGCGCCTCTATGGCTTTTTCTGCAGCGATGTAGACCTCATTTGCAGGTTGTGGCAGCAGTTGAGTTTTAATTTCAGGGTAAGCTTCTAGTTGCTGCTTAGTGACTTCACCGCCTTCGTAAGCGATGGAGTTAGGCGCACCTTCGCGTAGCGGAGCAATTGCAACGAACTCCGGCGGATTAGTGACATCGGTAGTAATGTCATGGATCGGAGGAACTGCGCTGGCTTTGCTCATCATGCTCACCGGCATTCCTACAGCAACCAGGGCAAGAATGGCACAGATAAAGGTGCTTCCCCAGCTAACGTTTTTACGGTTAATCAAAACCTGCAAAATAATGAGTATCAACGCTGCGCCGCCCACATACACGCCAAATCGCAGTGAAGTAAATGCGGTGCCTAAACTCACACCGGCATACTGATAAAGGGGGCCGGGTAATACCACCATAAGAAAACCGACAATACTGGTAAGGGCAATGAGTGCTTTCAAGTGAACTCCAAAGTTATTATTTTATTTTTACTAAGCTACTTTAACAGTGAACGTTGCGTTTTGGATTACTTTCTAGCAATAAAATCGGTACTAGGCCAATATTTAACATGTTTGTACACTAGGGCTGTTGGTCTTTAACGTACATCAAAGACCAGCAGGCCCTGGATGAACCCTATTTAAAGCAAGGTAATTAGTTTTGCAAAATCAGCCTGATGCCAGCGAAGCTTACGTGCTTCAAGCCGAACTACTTGTTGATACGTTATCGACAAAAAAGCCGCTTTTTCAACGTGGTGTGAGCGAGTATGAGCTCATTGAGATTTTGAAAAAAGCGCCATATCACTTTTTTGATGACGCTTCGTTACGAGAGCCTTTAATGCTCTTTAAAACCCATTTCATTGTGTTTCACGCCCTTTATCAACTTAAACGTCGTTGGATAGAGCAGGGCGAAGGCGTGCTAGACATTCATACTCTTAATATTAAGCTAAACCAAGAAAGTGCCCACAGCGACAAAAATAGTACCCACAGCGACAATGATAAAGAAAGCCAAGATAAGGTTGGAGCAATAACCGAAGCTGATGCCTTAGCTGAATACTACTTAGACTGGGGCAATTTTGAGAAGGCCGACAGAAAAAGTGTAGATGCACTGCTCAATGCGTTTTGGCATCGCATGGCCTCAGGAAACGCGCACACCTTTGAGCAGGAAGATATTTCTGATGCCCACGCGCTTCTGGGCCTGCCCCAAGATGAACATGTTTCTTTGTCGGTACTAAAACGAGTATATAAAAAAGCCCTGCAGTTGGTTCACCCTGATAAGGGAGGAACGCAACAGGAAGCCCAAGACGTCATTCACGCCTACCAGTTATTGCTGGGGTATTATTCGTTAAAATAGAACGTTAAGTGCGCTGTGATTTCGCTTTATTCGTATAACGTATACACGCTCAGGTATTTGACCGACAACTTCAGTAATTTCAACTTCATTGACTTTTATTATCATCTATAAATGCGCACAATATGACCTATAAGAGCGTAGATCCGTATCAATGATCGCTTAACTATGCCACTTCAAAACCAATTATCGCAGTTTCAGGCTTTGAAATGCGCTAGATAATTCGGTGCACCGGAAGCAATAAGCTTTAATTTTAAAATTGGATATGCAGAGCAAAGGCCGTGTTCTGTACAAAAAGTTATTGGGAAATAGAAAATTTATGAGTCGCATTTTTTATGTTACTGCAGCATTAATAACCCTTGTCGGCGTTATTGGGTGTTCGAATGAAGGCGAGCAAGCACAGCAAGGTGCTCAGCAAGGTATGCCTGCACCCTCAGTATCGGTAGTTACACTGAAACAAGAACCTGTAGTACATGAAATGGTGTTACCGGGCCGAGTAAGCCCGTCTCGTCAATCTCAGGTGCGTCCTCAGGTAGATGGTGTTATTACGGAACGCTTGTTTGAAGAAGGCGCACATGTAGAAAAAGGACAACAGCTTTATCAAATTGACGAAGCCCGTTATCTAGCACAGTTAAATAGCGCAAAAGCCGATTTGAAAAGTGTTCAAGCGAACCTTAAAACGTTGGAAGCAAAGGCGCGACGCTATGACGACCTTGTTGCGCAAAACGCGGTAAGCAAACAAGAATATGACGACGTAATTGCTCAGAAAGATCAAGCGCAAGCGGCAATCAGCGTAGCTGAGGCTGCTGTTGACGTAGCGAAGGTTAACATGGGTTACACCAAAGTGTACGCCCCAATCAGCGGGCGTATTAGCCGCTCTTTTGTTACTGAAGGTACCCTTGTTACTACGAACCAATCTCAGCAACTTGCAACCATTACACAGCTTGACCCAGTTTTCATTGATATGCAGGAGTCAGGTGCGTCAATTATTACGCTTCGTCAGTCAATGAGAAACCAAGGTTCGATGGATGTTGAATTAACGGTAGATGAAGTAACAGGCAAGCGTTACGACCAAACAGGCAGCGTTAAATTTTCTGAGGTAACGGTTGATGAGACCACTGGGTCGGTAACACTTCGTGCTGAAATGCCAAATCCAGATGGTGTATTGCTGCCTGGCTTGTTTGTGAAAGGCCACGTCATTACTGGACGCGAAAATGCGCTGCTTGTTCCTCAACGCGCAACGACACGCCAACCAGACGGTTCGCTTTCAGTTTATGTTGTTAACCAGAACAACGAAGTAGAAGGTCGTACCTTGGAAATAGGCAAAATCTATCGAGACCAATATGTTGCCCTAAGCGGTGTGAGCGAAGGCGAAAAGGTAATTGTAACTGGATATCAGAAGGTGAAGCCTGGCGCGAAAGTTAATCCGTCGGAGTGGCAACCATCATCACGTGGCTCACGATAGCAAACAAGGGATTTAAGTAATATGGCTCGTTTCTTTATAGACAGGCCCGTGTTTGCATGGGTGCTGGCAATTATCACAATGATGGCGGGAGTGTTGGCAATTACCTCACTCCCAATTGAACAATATCCCAAGGTGGCACCGCCCTCGGTGACTATCTCAGCAACGTATCCTGGAGCATCTGCAGAAACCGTAGAGAACTCGGTTACTCAGGTGATAGAACAAAGCCTGACGGGAATTGATAATTTACGTTATTTCTCGGCAAGCAGTTCGAACAGCAGCATGTCTATTACGCTCACTTTTGAGCCTGGTGCTGACCCTGATATTGCGCAAGTACAAACTCAGAATAAGGTGCAGGGTGCACTGCCACTGTTGCCTACTCAGGTACAGCAACAAGGGGTAACCGTAACTAAAGCAAATAGCGCATTTGCATTGGCAGTTGGCTTCTATTCTGAAGACGACTCAATGACGCAATATGACCTGAGCGACCTGTTAGTTTCTCAATTTCGCGACCCGATTTCCCGTGTTAATGGAGTGGGAAATGTACGGGTATTCGGTGCGCAGCGTTCAATGCGTATATGGTTAGATCCAGATAAACTGTACAGCTACAATCTTACACCTACTGACGTTCAAGGCGCCGTTCAGGTACAAAATACAGATGTGTCTGCTGGTCAATTAGGTGGCATGCCTGCAATAGAAAATCAGCAAATTAACGCGACTATTCAAGCTCAAAGTCGCCTTCAAACCGTTGAAGATTTCGAAAACATCGTACTTCGCGTAAATACCGATGGTTCTCAGGTTCGCGTGCGTGACGTTGCGCGTGTTGAACTGGGTGCGCAAAGCTACGACGTTATTGTTCGATACGATCGCAAGCCTGCATCAGGTATGGCGATAAGCCTTGCCTCTGGCGCAAACGCACTAGATACCATTAAGGCAGTAAAAGCCCGAGTTGAAGAACTGCGCTCGAATTTGCCAGATACAGTTAAAGTGGTTTACCCGGTTGATAGTTCTCCTTTTATCGAGCTGTCTATCGAGTCGGTAGTACATACGCTTATTGAAGCGGTAGTACTGGTATTCTTGGTGATGCTACTGTTCCTTCAAAATTGGCGTGCAACGTTGATCCCTACCATTGCGGTACCTGTGGTATTGCTCGGCACCTTTGCTGTGCTACTGGCATTTGGCTTTAGTATTAACGTGCTAACCATGTTTGCTATGGTACTTGCTATCGGCCTGCTCGTAGATGATGCCATCGTGGTGGTGGAAAACGTTGAACGTATTATGGAAGAGGAAGGTCTCTCACCTGCCGAAGCCACTAAAAAGTCGATGACTCAAATCACAGGTGCACTTGTTGGTATTGCGGCCGTGCTTTCAACGGTATTTATCCCAATGGCGTTCTTCAGCGGCTCAGCAGGCGCTATTTATCGTCAGTTCTCGGTTACTATCGTGTCGGCTATGGCATTTTCGGTATTGGTCGCCATTGTCCTTTCACCGTCTTTGTGCGCCACGTTATTGAAAAAGCATCCGGAAAACCATGACAAGAACAAAGGCTTCTTTGGCTGGTTTAACCGCACGTTTAACAAAGGCCGCGATCGCTATCAAAAGACTACAACTCATATGGCGCAACGCTTTAAGCGCTATTTCGTTGTTTATGGTTTGCTGGTAGGTGGTATGGCATTTATTTTCAGCCAGCTTCCTGGCGCGTTTCTTCCAGATGAAGACCAAGGGCGTATGATGGTGTTGGTAAGCACACCGCCTGGTGCAACAGCTGGCCGTACGCTCGAGTCTATCAAGCAAGTGGAAGACTATATTCTTGAGCAAGAACAAGACGCGGTTAACGGCATGTTCGCGGTTGTGGGCTTTAGCTTTGCGGGTCAGGCGCAAAACGCGGGTATGGCTTTCTTAAACTTCAACGACTGGAGTGTAAGAGACGAAAACAATTCTGCGTTTGCAGTGATGAACCGAGCTTTTGGCGCGTTTAGCCAAATTCAAGATGCTTCAGCCTTTCCCATAGTGCCTCCGCCTATCATGGAACTAGGTAATGCAACGGGCTTTGATATGCAGCTGGTCGACCGTGGTGGAAATGGTCACGAAGCGCTGATGAATGCGCGTAATCAGCTGTTGGGCATGGCAGCGCAGAATCCAAAGCTGGCTGGCGTTCGCCCCAATGGTTTAAGTGACGTACCTCAATTTAAAATCAATATTGATAGCGAGAAAGCGTCGGCACTTGGATTGAATTTAAGTGAGATCAATAACGCGCTTCAAATAGCGTGGGGGTCCAGCTACGTAAATGACTTCATTGATAAAGGTCGAATCAAGCGTGTTTACATGCAGGCAGATTTGCCTCATCGCATGACCCCTGAAGACTTGGATAAGTGGTTTGTTCGCAACAGCGACGGCGAGATGGTGGCGTTTAACACGTTCTCGACCACTGAATGGGTTTATGGCTCACCGAAGTTAGAGCGTTTTAACGGCGTGTCGTCTGTCAATATTCAAGGTAGTGCTGCTGAAGGTATCTCTTCGGGTGAAGCAATGGCTGAAATGCAGAAATTGGTTGAGCAGTTACCGCCAGGCTTCGCAATCGAATGGTCAGGCCTATCTTATGAAGAGCAGGAAGCAGGCTCGCAAGCGCCTATGCTTTACGCACTATCAATCTTGATTGTTTTCTTGTGCTTAGCGGCCCTGTACGAAAGCTGGTCTGTACCATTCGCCGTTATGTTAGTGGTGCCTTTGGGTATTCTTGGCTCGGTAACCGCTGCGTTTATTTTCAACTTGCCGAACGACGTGTACCTGCAAGTAGCGTTTTTGACTACCGTAGGTTTGGCGGCGAAAAACGCTATTCTTATTGTCGAATTTGCAAAAGAACAGTACGAAAACGGCGAAGATTTAATGACTGCGGTTTCAAATGCAGCCTCTCAGCGTTTCCGCCCAATTCTAATGACGTCAATGGCGTTTATTTTGGGAGTAACACCGTTAGCACTAGCTAGCGGAGCAGGCGCAGCCAGCCAAAATGCAATAGGTATTGCGGTTATGGGTGGTATGTTCGCCGCTACCTTCTTGGCGATTTTCTTCGTGCCCATGTTCTATGTGCTAGTAGAAAAACTCTTTCACAGGGAAGACAAGTAACAAGCAAGTGCGCTAGAGTGGGAAAAACTTTTCATTTTTGAATAGGGATATCGGTAATGACCACCGTTGTTTTTTCTCACGGCAAAGAAAGCGGTCCATGGGGCAGTAAAATAACAACGCTTTCAAATGTAGCGAGCGATATGGGTTTTGGCGTCGAGAGTATTGATTATCAAGATCTCGACTGCCCGGAAGCTCGCCTAGCGCGACTTAAAGAGTTTATTGCTGAAAAGTGCAATGATGTTGTTCTGGTTGGCTCAAGCATGGGCGGCTATGTGTCACTTGCCGCAGCAAGCCAAATCTCGGCACGAGGCGTATTTCTTATGGCTCCTGCACTGTATTTGCCAAACTACGAAATTCAACGGTTCCCCTACGACGGCTACGTGAGCCTAGTGCACGGCTGGAATGACGATATCGTGCCTATCGAAAATAGCTTAAAGTACGCGCGCCATCAAAAAGCTCAGCTCTTGTTACTTAATGACGGCCATCGCCTCGCGAACAGCAAATCTGTTATTTCTCCGTTTTTCAGAAATTGGTTGGAAAAATTTCGATACTAATGATGAACCGGTAAGCCTACGACCAATCGCTTATAGTTCACGCTTACGCAAATGCGGGAAAGCGCCTGTTTTTATGGCATGATGAGTTATTGCTTAAAACAGGGCAGATGGAAATGACATTTAGTTTACCTCAAGCGCCACAATGGTCGTCGCTGATAAAGTCTGGTTGCCGTGTCTTTGTTGGTGGAAATGCCTCGGTGCCGCATGCACTAGTGCAGCATCTCATTGATAACAGCGAAGGGTTTAGCGACATCGAGCTGGTTCATATGCTGGCCTTAGGCGACACCCGTTGGGTGAAAGAAGAGTATAAAAACCTCTTTAAAGCGAATACATTCTTCATTGGTGGCGAAGCCATGCGTAAGGCGGTCGATGAGGGCCGCGCTGACTATACCCCCGTTTTCCTGTCTGAAATATCAAGCTTATTTAGCGACGGTACACTAGCACTGGATGCTGCGCTGGTTAACGTAAGCCCACCCGATGAATTCGGTTATTGCTCACTAGGTCCTGCTGTGGATATTGCTATGTCGGCAATTAGACAAAGCAAAAAGGTCATTGCTCAAATTAATCCTCAGGTGCCAAGAACCGCCGGGCACTCTTATATTCATATCAGCGAAATAACGGCCTGCATTGAAGCCGAAGAGCCGCTTGTGGAAGTAACGCCGCCGCCTATCGATTCGGTGGCAGAGCGAATTGGTCAGTATGTTTCAATGCTGGTGGATGATGGTGCAACGCTGCAATTTGGTATTGGGAAAATACCGAGTGCCACCCTTAAATATCTGTGTAACCACAAAGACCTAGGCATTCACAGCGAAATGCTCACGGACAGTATTATTGAACTGTTGGAGTCGGGTGCTATCACCAACAAGAAGAAGACTTTCCACCCCGGTAAAATTGTTACTAGCTTTGCTATTGGTACTCGCCAGCTTTACGATTTAATCGACAGCAACCCTCACATCGAGTTTTATCCAAGTAGCTACGTAAACAAACCCACCAATATTGCCAAGAACGATAATATGGTTGCCATTAACAGTGCGCTTGAAGTGGATTTAACCGGTCAGGTGGTGGCCGATTCATTGGGCTACGACTTTTACAGTGGCATAGGCGGGCAAGTTGATTTCGTAACGGGCGCGTCTATCAGTAAAGGTGGGAAAGCGATTATAGCGCTACCTTCTACTGCAAAAAATGAAACCATTTCCCGTATCACACCCCGTATAAGTGAAGGGGCGGGTGTTGTTACTTCGCGGGGGAATGTTCAGTACGTGGTGACCGAATACGGCATAGCATCGCTTAAAGGCAAAAGCATTCGAGAGCGTGCATTGGAACTTATTCGTGTGGCACACCCCAAATTCCGTGCAGCGCTCTTAGAAGAAGTAAGACAGCATTATTGGGTACCTCATTATCAGGAAAAGTACCCAACCGATATTCCAGAACTGGGTGCTATTCAGCTTAAAAAACTGAATATTCAGGGGGAAACCTATTACATGCGCCCGCTGAACCCCGCCGATGAAAGGCGTTTGCAGGAATTCTTTTACTCCCATACGAAAGAAACACTAAGGCTGCGTTACAACTACGACCCGAAGCAAATGTCGCGCGAAAAGTCGTGTAATTTAGTGTCGGTGGATCAAAGCTCAGATGCTGCGTTATGTATTGTAAGGCAAGAAGGCTCCCGTATTACCATTCACGCAGTAGGGCGTTTTTACTTCAATCCAAATGACAATACCTGTGAAGCAGCGTTTGTTACCCGTGAAACCCAGCAAGGGAAGGGGATGGCAAGCAGGCTGCTAAACGAATTGATCAACGTTGCGAAAAAACGAGGCATTGCAAAGATGATGGCCTACGTGCGTGGCGACAACAGCCCGATGATTGCCATTTTCGAGCAAGCGCAATTTAAACGGAAGTTCACTGGCGACCCCAGTGACATAGAGTTAGTACTAGATGTGGCATCACTCGCATGACAATTAAAATTTTTCGCGGCAAACACGGCACTAAACACGACTTAGGGAAAGATCATCCTGAGTCACCGGATCGCCTGTTCGCCATAGACGACCAATTACTGTCTTCTGGACTCGATATGGTGTGTGAGCACGCTGATGCTACGCCTATTGCTGAAGCTTATCTTAAGCTAGCCCACGACCCTTACTATGTGAAAAGTGTGTTTGAGCATGCGGCTCAATCCATATTTAGCGACCACGAAAAAACGCTCTATTCCGAACGCAAGGATAACGTGGCATGGTTAGACGAAGATACCGGCTTGATGCGACACAGCTTAAATGCAGCACTTGAGTCGGCTGGAGCGGGATGTAACGCGGTGGATTGGGTTATGGAAGGCAGTGACAGGCAGGCGTTCTGCGCGACAAGGCCGCCAGGTCACCACGCTACATACGACAGCGCCATGGGCTTCTGTATTTTTAATAACATTGTTATAGCTGCGCGCTATGCCCTTCAAAACTATGAACTAAAGCGCGTTGCCATAATCGATTTTGATGTTCACCACGGAAACGGTACCGAGCAAATTGTTGCTGGCGATCAACGCATCATGCTTTGCAGCAGTTTCCAGCATCCTTTTTATCCACATAGTGGCTCACCGGTGTCGGCAAGTAATATTCTTTCTGTGCCGCTAGAAGCAGGCTCTACAGGTGAAGTATTTAGAGAAAAAGTTCAACACTGGTTTAACGCATTGCGCAACTTTCAACCTGAGCTGATTTTTATCTCAGCGGGTTTTGATGCCCACGCAGAAGATCCTATGGCGCATTTGCGACTGGTGGAAGACGATTATTTCTGGATAAGCCAACAACTTCGCGCAGTGGCTGACGAGTGTTGCCATGGTCGCATAGTCAGCATGTTAGAAGGTGGCTACGATTTAAGTGCACTAGGCCGCAGTGTGGTGTCGCACCTTAAAGGTATGAGCCGCCCTATTGAAGAAACTCAATAGGGTCTCATAGCAAGTGAATTATCGTGTTGTTAATTCAACGGGTAAACACGGTAATAGATACCAGCTCAACACCGGTGCATCGGCCTTCATTTAGTTTAGGCTATCCATCGTGTAAGCATGTAAAGGCCAGCACCTAACATGGCAAGGTTTTCGGTAAGCGATATAAACCCAAGAGGAAGGTCTGAATTACCGCCCACACAGGCGCACTTAAGTTCACGTTTATCGATATATACCGCTTTAATAACTGAAACTGCACCTATTGCACCGATAAAAATAGAAACAGGTGAAACTAATAGTGCGGGAAGCCCCGCTAGCATACCAAGCCCAGCAAACGCTTCTGCGAAAGGGTACACATACGCGTACCTTACGTGCTTCATTGCCAGTAAGTCATAAGTAATGAATTGATTTGAGAACGCTACAATGTCCTGTAGTTTTTGTAATGCGAGGATCACCATGGTGATGCCAATGAAATTCATTATGAAAGGTTCAATACCTGTCGGGAGCCCACCTTTTAGCATGAGCGCAAATACCACAAGGGCGGCTAAAGAAAAAATCACAATGATAGGTGTGTAGCGCGAACCGAACTCACTTTCTTGCTTCAAATTGAAATAATCTCGTAAGTCATCATAGCCACCAATTCGCTTATCATCGATAAACGTTTGCGGCGTGGTTTTCACATTATGCTTCTCTTTAAAAGCGTCAGTTTCACTTCGGTTGGACAAGTGATGGTCTTCAACATCGTAGCCCTTTCTTTCTAGCAAATCTTTCGACTTAAGTCCGAAGGGACAAATGTGATCAGGGGTAACCATGCGATAAAGAACGGCGCGCTTTGACATTGTGGACTCCTTGTAAACCTTTCACGAAACGGCACCTAGTGCGCAAAATATGCGCGCCTTCTGCCATGTTTATAGTGATATCACGATATACAAAGATAAGTTACATAATCTATGCCAAGGGTTTAACAGAAGCATCCAGTTGCATCAGTGTTAATTACCGCACCGTTGTAGGGGAGTTGTGTGGTATAGCTTACAACCTGTTCGACAAGGTTCTTTCCGGTAAAGCATCCGTAGCCCGTTGCGTATGGACCTAAATAGCGAAGCTGATTTTGCATGTCTAAAACTATCAGCGCGGGCACTGCATCAAGCATAGCGGCGAGTTCTGGTACGTCTTCTATATTCACTCTGACTTGATGAAAGTCATTTCCTAGCTTTGTTAATAGCTGAGTCTGGTGAGGTGTAGTTAACGTTTCACAGTAGCAACGAGACTGCGTTCCCACATGAATAACAGAACCAGGGGCAATGTTTTGTTCGTTTAGTAGTTCGACAAGTGAAGCGTCAAAATTAGGCGCTGTTGTGCGGTGAAGTAAATCACCATTTGGGTCGAAGGAAGAAAGCTGGCGCTGACCGTAAACCAACAAGGCGGTGAGTAAACTCACCGCCCATAACAACAAAAGTATCCAGCTTGTTTTTTTATGCATAACCCAAATGCCAACAGCGTGCTTCTAGCGCTTTGGTTAAAGCTTAAATCGCTCGATAGCACTGCGCATGCGTTGAGAGATTTGTGACAACACCTCAACTTCGCCTGCTAGCGATTCAGCGGTAGCCAGTTCCTCAGAAGTGAATTCGCTTAATCGCGCCGTACTTTGCGCTATAGAAGACGATGCGGTTTCTTGCTCCACCGCTGATGTCGCTATTTCGGTCATGCTTTCGCTCGCTTCGCGAATTTGCTGCATGATCTGGGTCATGGCTGAAGTGGCGTTATCGCTCGATACAACGGCTTCATCAACCAGCTGAATGCAGGTTTGCATTTGTTCGACTGAACTGGCGGTTTGGGCAACTAGCTGCTCAGTAATACTTGTGATTTGGTCTGCACTTTCTTTTGAGCGAATAGCCAAAGTGCGTACTTCATCGGCAACAACGGCAAAACCTCTGCCGTGTTCTCCTGCGCGGGCTGACTCGATTGCTGCGTTCAACGCAAGCAAGTTAGTTTGCTCGGCAACGGCGGTGATGGAGCGCATTGCGTCAGAAATATGCGCGCACTGCTCGTTAAGCGCCGAGTTTGTCTGCGCTGCCGCATTTAATGTGTTGCGCAGCGAATCTATGGTGCGGCTTGTGTTGGAAATAGAGTCGCGCGTAGTCTGCGAAGAACTTTGTGCCGCAGAGGCTTTGTCGCTGGCAAGGGTTGTTTGTTCGGTAGACAGCTGCATCGTTTGTGCGATTTCTTCTGACGATGCCGATACCATGGCAATCTCTTGGTCAGTGTTTCTGCTGATTTCAAACATGTTGTTTGCCGCCAGCTCCATCTTGTCACAGCCTCTAACAACTTCGTCTGTTAAATTTGAAGCAAGCTCAATTAATGCTTTTACTTGGTCGATGAGCTCTGCGAAAGGTCTCACAATCTTGTGGCCTCGGTTAAGTTCAATAGATAAATCGAGTCTACCGTCACCCTTTTGCATGGTCTCAATAGCTAAGCGCAGTTCAGCCGCACCGGCACCTTCTTGATGACTTTGTTTAGCCATGTACATCAAAACACCGCCCTCAGAAAGCGCGAATACGGCGTGCATCAGCAAAATAGGAAAGGTTACGTGACCTTCTTCAAAAATAAATAACGGCGCGCCGCCCGCTTGTAAAAAGAAGAACGAAATATGATGTACAGCAACGACTGCGGTGCCGGTTGCCACCACTTTCCAGTCTCTAAAGTAGGAAAGAAATGCCAGAAGAACAAAGATTTCAAAGTGGACTTCAATTAACCCGAATGACTGGTGGATGTGGAGGGCTGTCAGCAGTTGAACACCGATAGCCATCGCATGGCGACTTATCGCTGAATAGGGGGTTTGCAAACTAAGGGCAAGTGGTACGGCAGCAATTGGAATACCAAGAACAAATGCAGGAAGAATCTCGCCAGAATAAACACCGATGCCAATCGCAATCAGCAGTTGGATAACAATTACAACGCGAAAAATCTTGTGACCTTCTAGGAGCCAAGGGTACTGCATGCCAATCTCCGACAAGTATTTGGGATTAAGTGTAGGTTAAAAATGAGGGGTGTGCTAACTTCGCAACAGTTTACGTAAGTCACGGTTTTTACGCCATTTAACTTTTGTATAGAAGTTACTGTTATTAAAAAAGTTTAATCTTCGAATGCCTAAATAAGCTAAAGGACACAATCATGCCTGCCATCGCCTTTCTTTCTACTGACCACCTTGAAGACTTTTTTGTGTACGACGAGCTTTTGATCCCGTTTTTCAATGATAACGGTTGGTCTGTAGAAACCATATCTTGGCATAGTCAGTCAGAAAACTGGGATAGGTTTGACTACGTGATTGTGCGCAGTACATGGGATTATCAGCAGCATCCAGAGGCCTTTCTGGCTTGTTTGACTCAAATTGATGCGTCGAGAGCAACCTTGCTCAATCCATTGCCTCTTATGCAGTGGAATATTGAAAAGCACTACTTAAAAGACCTACAGGACAAGGGCGTGCCTATTGTAAGGACACGGTGGAGTAATGCATTTAATAACAGTGTTATTGATGAGGCCTTTTCCCATTTCAATTGCGACACTGTGGTGGTTAAACCTACGCTTAGCGCTAATGCTGATGATACGTTTAAGCTCTCGGTCTCAAATTGGCATGAACAGCAACAGGTGCTTTCTGATACGTTTAATCAACGTGATTTCATGATTCAACCTTTCTTAAATAGCGTGGTTGAAGAAGGGGAGTACTCGCTTTTCTATTTTGGCGGAAAGTACAGCCATGCCATTAAAAAGGTTCCGCAGAAAGGCGATTTTCGCGTACAAGAAGAGCACGGGGGGAGCTTACATCCCGTTGCCGTAGATAAAGAACAACTTGATATTGCCCAGAAAGCATTGTCAGCAATGCCTTGCGAAGCACTTTATGCACGGGTTGATTTAGTCAGGCAGGGCAGTGGCTGGGCGATAATGGAACTTGAACTTATTGAGCCCTCTCTTTACTTCAATTTAGATGAACAGTCTCCCCTGCGCTTTGTCGACGCATTGATAAGCTTTCATTTGAATAGGGCCTAAGCGTTAAATAAATGAAAAGTGAAGCCAGCAAATTATAGGTTTGCTGGCTTACTGATAGGAAACTAACGTTCTAATTTAGTGCTAACGCATTGTCTTCTCAGTTCGTCCCTGCTTTATCGTCCTGTTTCTGCTTGATTCAGAAGTCTTAACTTGAGCACGGCTAACTGAAGAAGTACTCGCCCGCTCAATTCGTCTTGGCTTACTGCTCTCTCGAGCCACCGGCTTGTTTTGCGGACTCGTTCTTTCAATTCGCTCTCGATTTATGTTTTGTTTAGCTGGGCGTTTTAGCGTGTTTTCTCTATTAGCATATCGCTTCGACTCTGACGGCGTTGATATCCGAGCGGGTTTGTCCCGCTTTAACTGGCTTAGCGTCCGGTCTCTAGTTGGCTTCTCGCTTCTGCTCGCCGCTTGATTGCGTTTTAGCGCGTGCTCAATGGATTGTTTGCGGCTTACCGAGTCTTGTTTGTTCTGAAAACGACTTTCTCTAAGTGGCGTTACCTGTTTTGGCTCAATAGTGCGTCTTACAGTCTTGGTATTTTCGGTACGCGCGATGGGTCTTACGGTATTTCTGTCATTTTGGCGTTTCGATGTGTTTACCGTGCTAGCGTGTTTATTCGACAAGTGCTTTGCCCGCGACACACCCGCATGTTCATATCGCGAAGGCGCATTGTGAACTACTCGAGTAGAGTAACGCGCACGACGATGCACCGTGTTGTGTTCCCAGCGACGATAGTCTCGGCTTATTACGCGTTTTCTTGGGCTACCGTGATAATACCGGCGTACAGGCTCGCGGTGAATAACCACATGGCGGTTATGCCAGTGCACGCTGCCAAAGAAAAAGAACGTAGAAAGATGAATACTAGGAGACCAATAGACATTGCTATGATGATGATAGCTTACGTGATGACGCCAGCGAACTGGTGAAGTTGTGTGCCACCAGTGACCGTACACAACATGAGGGTCGTAATAAGGCACATACACCACTTCCCGCTGACGGGGCTCAATGTAAATTATTTCGCGAGTAGGCTCACGTTCCCGTTCAACTTCAATGTAGTCATTGGTCACCAGATTGCCAGTGTTGAGGGCGTGTTGTCGAAGCACCTGCACGCGGTCTAGCACACGGCTTTGATCAATTAATACGTTATCACCAAGTTGCTGTAACCACTGAAGATCATTCGCCATGGTGTTGAGTAAGTCGGTAAAAGGAGCGAGTGCTTTTACGCTGGGATCCCAGTTAACATTCGCCAGCACATTTTCTACCTGCTCCGGGGTTAAATGCTTGTTGCTTTGGCGCCAGCGGTCGGCTGCAACTACATCAAGCGGGTAGGTAGCCGCAATCAGTATGTGAGTAAGCAGGGTATCAGGATAAAGCGCAATGGGCGCAAGTACACTGTCTAATTCAGCGTCAGAATATTGCTGCGTTGACGCAGAAACATGTGCAAGGTTGGCGTTCGACTGGGCGATGGCAGGTAGCGCTGAAACACTAGACAGTGCGACAATCACAGATAAGGTTATGTTTTTCATACATTCTCCTTAGCGCATGAGCAACGGCTTTTCGCGCGCTAAATGGTAAGTCTGTATACGTTATAACCAGTCTATGATTAACCCAAGCTGAATAGAAAACGCCCACATCGGTGTGGGCGTTTTTAAATAACTCGTCTATTTGAAAACGTGGGGGTCGAAAGCGTGCCCAAGCTTTTCTGTTTTCGTCTTTAAGTAATGCTTGTTGTCTTTGGTGATACCGTGGTCAATAGGCTTACGTGCAACCACGTCTATACCAAGCGCTTTTAGTGCTGCCAACTTTTTCGGGTTGTTTGTCATAAGCTCAACATGCTTCACATTCAGCGTATCTAGCATCAGCTTGCAGATATCGTAACTTCTTAAATCGGCGTCAAATCCAAGATGTTCGTTAGCTTCTACCGTGTCCATGCCACTATCTTGAAGGTTGTAGGCGCGAATTTTATTTAAAAGACCAATACCGCGACCTTCTTGGCGAAGGTATAACAGCACACCGTGACCATTATCGACGATATTTTGCATGGCTTTTTCTAATTGAAAGCCACAGTCACAGCGAGTGCTAAATAAAGAATCGCCTGTTAAGCATTCTGAATGGATACGAATTGGCACTACGTCGTCTTCTTTCCACTCTCCATAAGAAAGGGCAACGTGTTCTTGGCCGCTGGCTTCAACAAAGCCGTGTATTTTAAAATCACCCATGCGAGTGGGTAATTTTGCGGTACTGACATATTCGTATTTAGGCTGTTTGCTACTCATGTTACTTCTACACTTTGGACAGTAGGCAATAAGTGGGGATGACTTCTTTTTTTGCAAGTCTACCATTTTATTATACGCGAGTTGACGCTAGTGCTATCACTTTTTTCGTAAGACGTATATTAAGTGCAGTTATTAAAGTGGGGTAAACTCTCGCAGCGGGGCAGGCTTTGCAACGCTATAGCCTTGGGCAAAATCAACGCCCATTTTGCCAAGTTGTGCCATGGTGCCTTCATTTTCAACGAATTCCCCGACGGTTTGCATACCCATGGCTTTCGCTACATCATTGATTGACGCAACCATAGCCGTGTCTACACTGTCGTTCAGCATATCCTTGATAAACATACCGTCAATCTTTACCTGATTAACCGGCAAGCTTTTGAGATAACTGTACGAAGAGAAGCCGCTGCCGAAGTCGTCTAGGGCAAACGAACACCCAAGGCGATTAAAGGTACGCATAAAGGCAAGGGTGTCCTCCATTTTTATAATCGCTACCGACTCGATCACCTCGAAACAGATCTTGTTGTAAGGAATATTAAAGGTTTCGAAAGCGTTTAAAATGAATAACGTAAAATCTCTGTCTGCTAATGAATGGCAGTTGAGGTTTATACTGCATCGCCTTAACTCAGCGAGATGTTCAGGGTTTTCAGACAGCCATTTGAACGTATTTGTGACTACCCATTTGTCGACATTTACATTCATTTCAAAGCGCTCTGCCGTGGGTAAAAAATTAGCGGGCTCAACAATTTTTCCGTCTTTTTCCCTTAGGCGCAATAGCACTTCATAATAGTGACCATCACTGGCTTTGCTCAAAGGTCTTAATGACTGGTAATAAAGTTCAAAGCGCCCTTCTTCCAAGGCGTTGTTTATAGAAGAGACCCAGTCCAACTCACGCTGATAGCGCTGCATGCTCTCGTCATCTTTATTATATTTATGCACCTGATTTCTGCCTTGCTCTTTGGCAAAATAACAGGCGGCGTCAGCCATACTTAAATACTGCCCTGAGCTAACGTTACTATCGTCGCACACAACCATGCCAATACTTACGCCTAGGTTGAATATTCGGTTATCCCACATGAACCGATAGGCCTGTACTGCATTGAGAATTTTCACTGCATTGAGATATACCGCATCAACATCTAAATCTGAATAGATAACGCCAAACTCATCGCCCCCGAGTCTTGCTAGCTGCGCGTTGGGTAGCAGCGTATTTTCAATCAGGCGGGCGACGTCTTTTATGAGTACATCTCCCGCTTTGTGACCGCAGGTGTCGTTAACGACTTTAAATCGGTCTAAATCTAAAAAGAGTAGGCACACAGGTAACGCGCTGTGGTTATGTACTTTTTCCTTGAAGAAAGATTCAAATTGCCGTCTGTTGTATACGCCGGTTAGTGAGTCGTGAGTAGCCAAATACTGAAGGCTTAAATCGGATTGCTTTTTTTCCGTGATATCAATAATTGAGCCGTACAGGTAAGTTCCTTCATCGTTCTCGCGGATCTGGCAAGACAATGAAAACCAGAACTCAGTGCCGTCCCGACGTTTTCCCCGTATCTCTTTTCTGGTGACATGGCCTTGTTGTGATATCTCACCTAACAATACATGTCTGTCTTCTGGTGATGCGTAAAAGGCTTTTGTGCTTGCTCCCTCGCTAAGCATTTCTTCCTCATTCTCATACCCAAACACCGTGCACATCGCAGGGTTAACTGAAATTAGCTTACCGTCCCAGGTTGATGTGTAGTGTCCTTCAGCGGAGTTTCGGAACAAGTCATAAAAGTGATTTAAGCTAGAAATTGTTTCAGCTTGAGAGGAGAGCTTATGTTGATTGAGTACCTGCTCTTTTGTGATGACCGCAAATCCAAAACACAGGAAACCCAAGGTTAAGAAAAACAGCATTCCCATCGCGACATCGACAGTATAAATAAGGTCGCTGAAAAGGTTTTGGGTCACCAAGGCGTAAAACGCAAAGAAAGATAGCCAGGCCAGAATATAAGTGGTGCTGACAACACTACTGCCTTTGTCTTTAAAGATAAGAGCAAGGGTAACGTGATACAAACCCATCGCCGCTGTGAGTATAAGCAGCGTGATTGTGACCATATAAGCATTTACGGTAAAACAGTAAATGGTAGCAGCAATAGGTAGAGCATAATTTAGCAGTCTTAAAACAAAAGGCACACGAGAGAACAGGTGATGAGTCACTTTTCCAATACACAGTAGTAATACGCCGAAGCATAAGGCGTAAAAATGCTCGCTGGCGTTAGTCAGGCTAGGCCAAAACGCGAGGCCACCCTCTGTAATGAACAATAACGCAATAAGCACCAATGACGACATGGTTAGCCAGAAGCGGGTAGGGATACGCTGATATAAGTAGGAAAAAAGAAAATAGAAAGCAATGAGTGCCATCACACCCGACACAGCACCAAGCAAAGTCAGCATATTAGTGTCGTGTTGAGCAAGCAGGTCTCTCTCCCATAGTGACATTGGAAAGTACTTTAGCCCCTCGTCTTTCACTGCGATTAGTAACCGAGCGTCTTGGTATGGTTGAAGGGTGAAAGCAAGCCTGATATTTGGAAGCGGTTGTCTTAACGAATAGTCACCTTTACCGGCTTGATAACGGTACGATTTTATAATTCGCTGGCTGCTGTCTAGAAGATAAATCTGCAAATCATCAACGTTTAGACGGTCGATATTAAGCACTAAGGGAATGGCACTATAGCCAGAGTGGACAAGCTCTGTTGAATACCACACACGTTCTGTTGAAGAAGCCGTTGCTGTTGGTGTTTTTGTGGAGCTTCCCGTCAATACATCAAAATAGGTTGCGCTATTAGGTGCAATTGATACCCGTGCATAATGGTTGATGATTTCCCTTTCGAAAGACTCATCGATAACAAGCCGCGGGCTGGCAAAGGCGTTTATGCTTAGAACCACCCAACTAATGAGCAAAGCTGCAACGTACTTTGTTAGCTGGGAGATTGGCACTAGCATGATCCTTGAAGCGCTAATTATGTGTTTTCTATAGAATAATACTAGTCTGTCCTAAAAGCCAAACAGAAAGAAAAAGGCACGGTAATACTTACGTGTTTTGAAGATACTGGTAGATCGCATTCGGTGATTGTTGAGTGCCTACCGGTTCCAGCCATATCGCCTCGCAAAGCCACTCAATGCATAGTATGCATTGAAAATTTGTATTGCTGGATTGGGTGGTAACAAGCGCCTGAAAGCGATCGGCTCCCCAATCTGCGTCGGATAGTGAAAAGTGAAAAATTTCACAAAACTGCTCTGCCCACTGCTGAGTCTTAAGAGGCGTTAAAGGTAATGCAACGCGGATTTCTACGCTTTGTTCGTTAACCACGGCGTGCTGTTGAATGTCTTCTTTGGTGAGATTTTGCATAGAACTTATCAATTCGCCGGTTATTGTAAACCTGCTTGCTTTATAAAGTGTATATAGTACAACACAAAAACAATAGCGTTAATCTAAGCGTATTAAGGACGGGGTATGCTAACACTTCACCATTTAAATAACTCTCGCTCGCAGCGAATTTTGTGGCTTCTTGAAGAGCTAGGCGTAGAGTACAAAATAGAATTCTATCAACGAGACAGTAAAACAAACCTAGCGCCGGATTCATTGCGCACTGTTCATCCGCTGGGACGCTCTCCGGTGCTTACTACGCCGCACGGTGCTATTGCCGAGTCTGGTGCTATTGTGGAATACCTTGTTCGCCATCACGCTACAGACGCATTTTCTGTACCTCAAGACCCAGAGGCACTTCAACAATATTGGTTTTGGCTGCATTTCGCTGAAGGTTCGCTAATGCCGCCACTAGTGGCAAACTTAGTGCTGGAGAAAGCGCGTCAAAAAGGTTCGAAGCCTTTCTTTATTAAGCCAATTACTAACAAACTGATAGACGGTATTTTAAATGCCTATTATGGCCCTAATTTAGCGCAGAGCTTACGCTATGTGGAATCTTACTTATCGAAAAATACTTGGTTTGCGGGTGACGCACCCAGCGGCGCTGATGTTCAAATGATATTTCCGTTAGAGTCGTTGGTAGCCAGCGGGCGTGCGAAAGACTTTACTGCCATACAAGGTTACGTAAAACGGGTTCATGCCAGAGAAGCCTACAAAGCTGCGCTTGAGAAAGGGGGGGAATACGCTTACGCCTAGTGTGTTTATCTCTACTGCGTGCACTTTTACTTTGTGCAAACCCTGCGGCCAGCTGGAAAACAGAATCTAGTTGGCCTGCAAGCCCTCAGTGCTCTCGATTTATGTAATCATCAATAAGCTGGATAAAAGCCTCACCATAGCGTTCGAGTTTGGTTTGGCCTACGCCGCTTACATCAAGCAAGGTGTTGCGCGTAGTGGGGAGTTTACATGCCATATCCACTAAGGTAGCGTCACTAAATACCACATACGGCGGCACTTCATTTTCTTCGGCCAACACTTTGCGTAGGTGCTTAAGACGGGTGAACAACGTTCTATCGTAATTGGCCGGCGCTTGTTTTGCTTTTTTCTTGTCGGGCTTAAATTCAAGTCGCGGAACGGCAAGCTGAACCGCTACTTCACCTTTTAGCACAGGCCGAGCGGCCTCGGTTAAGCGCAATGCGGCATGGGCGGTAATATCAACGCGTATAAGGCCTTTATGAACAAGCTGGTTGATAATGTTGTGCCAGTAGCTATCCGATTTATCTTTACCTATGCCGTACGTGGAAAGCTGGTGGTGACCTGCTTCCTGAAGGCGCCTAAGCTGCTTGCCTCGCAAGACATCAATGACATACTGGCTAGAGGCTTGCTGTGAGAGCCGAAGTACACACGACAGTACTTTTTGTGCAATCACCAAACCGTCGATCATCTTAGGTGGGTCTAGGCAAATGTCGCAGTTGCCACAGGCGCTGTCACTGAACTGCGAAAAGTAGTTCAGGAGTACTTGTCTACGACAGGTTTGTGCTTCTGAAAAAGCTTCCATAGCCGCAAATTTTTGTAACTCTATTTGGTTGCGCTCGGCTATTTCCCCTTGCTCTATCCACTGTTTTACGCGGGCTGCGTCTTTTTCATCAAACAACAATAAAGCTTCTGACTCCAAGCCGTCTCGCCCCGCTCGGCCGGTCTCCTGATAATAGCTTTCAACACTGCGCGGAACATCGTGGTGAACCACATAACGCACGTTCGATTTGTTGATACCCATGCCAAAGGCAACGGTGGCCACCACAATATCAATTTTATCGTTAAGGAACTGGCGTTGTACCAGCTCTCGCTCGTCGTTGTCCATACCCGCGTGATAGGCCGCGCAGCGAAAACCTTGTCTGAATAATTTAGCGTGCAGGTCGTCGACTTTAGCGCGACTGTTACAGTAAATAATGCCGCTACCTTCTTGCTGTTTTACGTAAGCAACAACTTGATCAAAGGCTTTGTACTTGCTCATTACGCGGTAGCGAATATTGGGTCTGTCGAAGCTGCCTTTATAAACCAGCGGGTCGATAAGGTTTAGCTGCGTCAGTATGTCTGCTTGGGTCGCTGAATCTGCAGTCGCTGTGAGTCCAATAACAGGAATAGAGGGGAAGCGAGATTTTATTTGCCCCAGAGCGCGATAATCCTGCCTGAAATCGTGCCCCCAATGGGAAACGCAGTGCGCTTCATCAATGGCAAATAAGGCAATGTCGGCGTGCGCAAGCGACTGCTGAAAATAGTACTGCATTAAACGCTCAGGCGACACATAGAGCAAGTCGAGCTTTCCTGATTGCAGTGCGTCATTTATGCGTGCTTGTTCGTCTGCTTCTAGCGTTGAATTGAGATAGGCAGCTTTTACGCCCAGCGCTTTAAGCTGTTCTACTTGGTCCTGCATAAGCGATATAAGTGGTGACACAACAATAGCGGTGCCTTGGCGCACTAACGCAGGAATTTGATAGCACAGCGACTTGCCACCACCTGTTGGAAGCAAAACAAGTGCGTCTTTACCTTCACATACTTGGTGAATGACTTCGCCTTGACCGTCGCGAAAAGCATCGTAACCAAATACATCTTTTAAGACGGTTTCTGGTGCTTTTACACGTTGCGTTTCTGGCGCTAATTCTGATGGAGCTATTGCAGTTGTCATGGCGCTGGATTTTACGCGTTTTTGGCGACGTCTTCACGGGGCAATTTAAAAAACTAGACTAAAATTCAGCGATAGTCCTGATCAGAGGGGCAGCAGCTCTTATAATTTATTTTGATTCAACATCATTGGTTGGATGAATTTCCGTCAAACTTACGTTCGGTAGTAATGTTGCTTATAAGCACATTACAAATATCAATTCATCAAGGAAAGCGAGTGGATAATAAAACGACTAATAAAGACGAAGCTAAGGGCAGCGAAACACTAAACCATGAACTAATGATTAAACATGTAATTGCGCTTTTTCGTGATACTATGCCGTTTAACCAGTTGCTGGGCTTGGAATTTGTTACTGAAGGAGAGGGGCTGGATACACAGATCTCCCTGCACCTTGATTGGCAACCAACGCTGACCGGCAATCCAATGCAAAAAATCCTACACGGCGGTGTAACAGCGACTATGCTAGACACCATCGGTGGTTTAGTTTCAATTGTAGAAACCATCAAACAAACCGCACGTGAACACCTTGCGGACCTTCAAGTTAGATTGCCCACCATGGGTACGGTCGATATGCGCGTTGACTACTTAAGGCCGGGAAGAGGCGAGCGCTTTGTTGCGACAGCCACGATTATACGCAAGGGCAGTAAATTAGTGGTTTGTAGAATGGAATTGCACAACGAAAAAGGCGATCATATAGCCTTTGGTACGGGTACATATATGCTGGGATAGCAGTGTCTTAATAGGTTTGCATCATCCCACAATGCCTGTTGTTACGTTGTGTAAAGGAAGTGAGCGGTATTAACGGGAGGTGTAGCATGGCAGAGCCATTACCAGATTTAATTGAAGAGATTGTTACCGAAAGTATGGGTGACGATCCGGCGACCTTGTTAGCCACCCTTGCGGGGCAGGACGAGGTATACATCGCATCACTGTTAGAATCGTTGCCCGTAGAAAAACGTTTGGCGGTATGGGAAGGCATTCCTCGCGACCGTAAGCTCGACGTATTGGTTGAGATGCGTAGCGACCCCCGTGAAATTCTTATCGACAATACGCCGCACGACGAATGGGCGTCTATTTTTGCTGATATTGACGCAGAAGATTTACTGGAACTACTCGATTCATTGCCAAAACGCCTAGTCGACATGGCCTATGAATCACTAGATTCTAAAGAGCGTAAGTACTTCAGAGAAGCGACACAATTCCCCGATAACCAAATAGGGCACTGGGTTAACCACGAGCAGTTAGTGTTACCTTCGAACGCGAAAGTGCGCGAAGGGCTACGCTTATTAAGACGTGACATACCTCAGCATTGTGACAGCATTTTTTTGGTGAACCGCTCAGGTCAATTTTCCGCGCTGGTTAAAATTAGCCACCTCTTCAATGCGCAAGATCACGTGTCGCTATTCGACTTGTCGGAAGAAAGTGTGACGACCATTCAAGGGGCTGACGACACTATGAATGCGTCGCTACTTGTTCAACGTTCTGGGCTTGCGTCGCTGCCGGTAGTTGACGAAAACAACAAGCTTCTCGGCCGATTAGATGTGACCTCTGCAAGTGAGTTGGTTAACGAGTTTTACGAACGCCAAGTGATGGCTTCGGCCGGTATGGATGAGGACGAAGATTTATTCTCGCCTGTGGCGAAAAGTGCGAAAAATCGTGCCCTTTGGCTTGGCATTAACTTGCTTACCGCATTTTTAGCTTCGTGGTTTATTGGATTGTTCGAAGGCACCCTTCAACAAGTGGTTGCCCTTGCGGTACTGATGCCGGTAGTGGCAAGTATGGGAGGCATTGCAGGTAGTCAAACGCTAACCCTGATTGTACGCGGCTTGGCGTTGGGGCAGGTCACGCCTGCCAACTTACGGGCGCTGATGGTGAAAGAGCTTAAAGTAGGCGGCGTTAATGGCGTGATTTGGGCCTTGGTAATTGGCGTTGTTGCTTATTTCTGGTTTACCGATGCCATGTTAGGGTTGGTTATCTGTTTGGCCATACTGTTCAACATTGTAGCCGCCGCACTTGCAGGCGTGTTTGTACCTGTAATATTGGACAAGCTGAAAATAGACCCAGCACTGTCGGGGTCGGTCATTTTGACTACCGTAACCGACATTGTAGGCTTTGTAGCATTCTTAGGTTTGGGCACACTGTTTCTGCTGTAGCACCATTCCCGCGATAAACCTTGTCCTGTTTTTTCATGAGGAACGCATCTTAGGCCCCATTGAATGAGCACATTTAGTGGGGCTTTTTCATTTTTTGTTAATTGCGTTTCATTAATTATGCCGCTTGTTACACGTCCTTTGCCGCATTGGAAAGCGTTAAGGGTTGTGAATTCACCTAACCTGATAAACAATACGCGCCTTCTTCCCCCGAATTTCGTTGGAGTCAGTCTTGTCTAAGCAAGCCAGTGCCGCTCAAGTCGGCGTTATTTGTGCAATTGCCGCATATAGTATGTGGGGTGTTGCACCTGTTTATTTCAAACAGTTGATGGTATTGCCGGCTGCTGAAATCCTAATGCACAGGGTAATTTGGTCTGTGGTGCTGTTGGTTGGGCTTATTGCCGCGCTAAAGCAGTGGCCCAAAGTGGGCGCCGCCCTTCGCAATAAGCGCGTTATGCAGATTTTATTCGTTGCTGGCTTGTTACTCGGGGCGAATTGGCTCTTGTTTATTTGGGCAATTAATAACGACCATATTCTTGATGCAAGCCTTGGCTATTACATCAACCCTCTTATCAACGTATTTCTAGGACGACTTTTCTTAGGTGAAAGGTTGCGTAACTTACAGCGTGTAGCCGTTGGGCTTGCCGTTATTGGCGTGGCTATTCTTATTTTCTCTTACGGCCACGTGCCGTGGATTGCCCTGGTGCTTGCGGGAAGTTTTAGCGTGTATGGCTTATTGCGCAAGCAAGTGGCAGTAGACTCGCTACCCGGCCTATTCATTGAAACCTTAATGCTCTCGCCATTCGCTATTATTTACTGGATCTTCTTTGGCTCTGAGTTCAGTAACTTATTTAATAACGACGCCACGCTAAATACCCTTATTTTGGCGGCTGGCATTGTAACTACCGCGCCACTACTTTGTTTTACCGCTGCAGCAAGGCGCATTATGTATTCAACGCTGGGCTTTTTTCAGTACATTGGCCCTACGCTTATGTTCATTCTGGCGGTTTACCTTTACGGCGAACCGCTTGAAGAGTCGCGCTTGGTAACCTTCGGCTTTGTGTGGTTTGCGCTTATCTTGTTTAGTGCCGACTCGCTAGTTAATTACCGCAGTCAGCGTAAAGCGCGAAAGCTAGCGGTGGAGTAGGGGCTTTTGCGCACAAGTCTTTAATGAAACGTCGGACAGCTTAGCGGCGGTTGATTGAGTGAAAAGCTAAAGCAGTGAAGCTTGCTCTTGCTGAGGAACACCTGGTGGTTCGCACTTCACTTGGTTACGCCCACTATTTTTGGCGGCGTAAAGCTGCTTGTCGGCAAGGCTTAGTAGCTTATCTACGCGCTGAGTGTGGGCGCCACTTACCCCAATACTGCAGGTCACTTTAATGTCGCTTTTAGGCAGTTGAATAATTTCCGCTTCCACCACTTTTCTGAAGTCGTCTAAACGCTCACAGGCTTCTTTTAGTGGTGTTGACGGCATGTATATACAAAACTCTTCGCCACCAAAGCGGGAAATAATTTCGTCTGGAAAATAAAACTCAATAAGGGCCGCCATGGCTTTTAGCACAATGTCACCTGCGTCATGGCCATGGGTATCGTTTATCGATTTGAAAAAGTCTAGGTCAATAAGGGCGAGAGCGTGATCTTCAGACAGGTTTTGGTGTTGTACAGTAACCATGTAGAAGAAGTGGCGCCTGTTAGGCAAACCTGTTAAATAGTCGGTGTTGGCCACACGACGAATTTCTTCAACGCTCTCAATATATTCCACGTTCTGCATCACGCGACACAAGAATTCTTCATGACAGTAGGGCACTCGTAAGAAGTCATTTGCACCACTTTTAATAAAGTGCGCAGACATTAACATGCCTTTGCCTCCAGCAACGCCCATAATTGCCAACTGCTCTTTCGAAAAGGCTTTTCTTAAACTGGCGACAAAGTGCGTGCCTGTCATATCAGGCAACGTGTTGTCAGTGATAACAAGACGTACGTTTTTGTGTTCAGACAAGCATTGCATAGCGTCTGTAGCCGTTAGGCATTCAAACGCAATAAAATTGTGGCGCTGAAGTAATGAAACGGTTTTTGAGCGCAACACCCGATTAGTGCTTACGACGACGACGCCAGTAGACTTGTTTTTTTCTAATCTGCTAATAAGACGATTCAGGTAGTCGTAGTTCTGCGAATTTTCTTTGGGAATGTAATCGACAACGTCACGTTCTAGGACTTTATCGCGAATAGCGCTATCTAAACTTTCTGTTGTAGCAATGGTGGGAATGAAAGACTCAACCGTAAAGTCGATGGCTTCGCCTTTTGGTGCATCGGGAAGCGAGTATGCAACAATAGCACACAGAAAGGTTTCCGGCATATTTTGCGAAAACCGTGCTTTGCCTTCTGTCAGCGACGTTGCGCCAACGGGGGTAAGACCTGCCCGGCGTACTAATTTCGCTATAAGTTCAAGGTTGCCTTCACCATTTTCGATGATCAGCACGTGTTGCTGCATACATTTCAACTTAGGTTTAGGCTACCTTGCCTATTAATAATGTTACGCTTTCTCCAGCTTTGCGTAAGCAAGTACCAGCCATTTGCTGCCAAATTCGTCGAAGTTTACTTGAACTCGACCGTGCTCACCACTCCCTTCGTAGTTAAGTACGATCCCTTCGCCAAATTTACGGTGTACAACTCGCTCACCTAAACTAAAGCCCGTTTCTTCAAAACTGGCGTGCGACGTCGCTTGGCTAAAGCGGTTGTGCACGGGCCGCGAAATCGTCGATTTCAGCCTAACCTCTTCAACGCAGTCTGCTGGCATTTCGCGAATAAATCGAGAAGCAGTATGATACTTATCTTGGCCATAGAGTCGACGACTTTCTGCATAAGTAATATACAACTTTTGCATTGCTCTGGTCATACCAACATAGCAAAGTCTGCGTTCCTCTTCCATTCGACCTGGCTCGTCGTTGGTCATTTGGCTAGGGAACATGCCTTCTTCTACACCTGCTAGGAATACCAGCGGAAATTCAAGGCCTTTGGCGGTGTGTATGGTCATCATCTGCACGGCGTCCTGGTCTTTATCCGCCTGGGTTTCACCCGCTTCCAGCGACGCATGAGCTAGAAAGGCTGCCAGAGGCGACATTTCTTCGGCTTCTTCAGGCACGATAAAGGTTTTACATGCAGTAACCAATTCTTCTAAGTTTTCTAGACGTGCTTGAGCTTTTTCTCCGCGCTCTGCTTGGTACATAGCGTACAGACCAGACTGGCGAATAGCTTTATCGGCTTGTTGGTCAAGGGGCTCATCTAACGTGGATTGCTCTAGCTCAGTAATTAGCAATACAAAGCTTTGCATAGCGTTTAGCGCGCGGCCTTTGAAGCCACCTTCATTAATGAGCAACTGACACGCCTGCCACATTGAACAGTTGTGCATTCGCGCGGTGTCGCGCACTTGCGATAAGGTTTTCTCACCAATACCGCGACTTGGGGTGTTTACTACACGCTCGAAAGCTGCATCGTCGTGCGGGTGGCTTACCATGCGCATATAGCCAAGGGCGTCTTTAATTTCTTGGCGTTCGAAGAAGCGCAGACCGCCGTATATGCGATACGCCAGCCCTTCGTGTAGCAAGGCTTCTTCCAGTACTCGAGACTGGGCGTTGTTTCGATAAAGAATGGCGGTATCAGTAAGGGCGTTGCCTTGATTCAGCCAATCTTTGATTTTCGAAACAATAAAGCGCGCTTCATCTAGCTCGTTGAAACCCGCATATACAGAAATAAGCTCGCCTTGCGCGTCTTCCGTCCAAAGCTCTTTCCCTAAGCGGCCCGTATTGTTGTCGATAACCGTGTTCGCCGCTTTAAGAATGTTTCCTGTAGAGCGGTAATTCTGCTCAAGGCGAATAGTATTAGGCTCGTTGAAGTCTTTCAGGAAGTGCTGAATATTATCTACGTTTGCGCCGCGCCAGCCGTAAATAGACTGATCGTCGTCGCCAACAATCATAATGTTATTATTACCACCACTACACAGCATACGAAGCCATGCATATTGGATATTGTTGGTATCTTGGAATTCGTCTACCAACACTGCACGGAAACGACGTTGATAGTGGGCTAATACTTCTGGGTTTTTAGCCCATAATTCATGTGCGCGTAGCAACAGTTCAGCAAAATCTACCAAGCCTGAACGGTCACAAGCGTCTTGATATGCCGCATAGACTTCGCGCATGGTCTTTTGAATATGATCGCCGTGGGTTTCAATGTGCTGAGGGCGCAAGCCTTCGTCTTTGTTGCCATTTATGTACCACTGAATTTGACGAGGCGCCCAATGCTTTTCGTCCAGGTTCATGGCCTTCAGAATGCGGCGAATAAGTCGATATTGATCGTCCGAATCAATTATCTGAAAATTCTCAGGCAAGTTGGCTTCTGCATGGTGCGCACGTAGTAAGCGATGCGCAAGCCCGTGGAAGGTACCAATCCACATATTGTGCAGGCTGCGACCCATCAACGACTCTATTCGGCCGCGCATTTCTTTGGCTGCTTTATTGGTAAAGGTCACTGCCAAAATAGAAAAAGGGGCGATGTTTTCGACTTCCATTAACCACGCAATGCGATGCACTAATACGCGGGTTTTACCACTGCCCGCGCCAGCCAAAACTAGGGCGTTAGATAGTGGGGCTGCTACTGCTTCACGCTGTTTTTCGTTTAGCTCGTCTAGCAGTCGAGATACATCCATAGTGTGGTACCTGTTAGTTGATAGTGTTATACATTCAGCAACGCGCTATTATGCCACCTGCCTGTTAATTTATACAGTCCAGTTTTTCCCAGTGAAGATAAACTTCAACGGCATTATACGTTCGTGTGCAATCATGATTTTAAGTATTATTTAATGAAAGATACGAGCGCTCTGAACGTTCTATTAAGTTAATGGAAGCACTCAGTTAGACGCAGCGAGAGAGCAGAGTGCTTTAACGATGTATACATGTACGATACGGTTATTAGCTATAACGAATTAATTCGATAAATTGATCGAATTATGCGCTTGGTCGGTATCACATCGGTATTGCATCACATCAAACTCAGGTAAACTTTTACGCGTTCCCTTTTGTCAGCATAGATATGCCCAGCAAGGAACAAGTTAGATTGCTTACTCAATTTTCTTATAGAACACAGCATTTTTATATAACGGGACATGCTCATGACCGCACTTACAACGCCCATCGATTTTTGGTCTACGCTGAAACAAGAAGCGCAAGTTGTTGCTGAAAAAGAGCCTTTGCTGTCTAGCTATGTGCATGCCAGTGTTCTTGCACATCACAACTTTGAATCGTCGCTAAGCTTTATTCTGTCGAACAAAATGGCAGACGACGTCATGCCTGCGCTCGCCATTCGTGAAGTTTTCGATGAAGCTTACTTGCTTGAGCCTGGCATCAGCGAAGCGGCTATTGCTGACATTCTAGCGATTAAGGCGCGGGATGCGGCGGTCAACGATTACCTTACCCCCTTACTTCACTTCAAAGGTTTCCATGCTGTGCAGGTGCATAGAATGGCGCATTACCTCTGGGTGCACGGTCGTCACCAGCTTGCTTTATTCTTACAAAGCCGCAACTCTGCAAGCTTTGGTGTAGATATCCACCCTGCTGCGCGTATTGGTAAAGGCGTCATGTTTGACCACGCAACTGGCATTGTAGTGGGCGAAACTGCAGTGGTTGAAGACAACGTATCTATTTTGCAGAGCGTTACATTAGGTGGTACCGGTAATGAGTCGGGCGACCGTCACCCTAAAATTCGCCAAGGCGTGTTAATTGGCGCTGGCGCCAAGATCCTTGGAAATATTGAGATAGGTGAAGGCTCAAAAGTAGGCGCTGGTAGCGTTGTACTTAATAGTGTTCCAGCTCACGTTACTGTGGTGGGTGTTCCAGCTAAAGTGGTTGGGAGACCGGTTTGTCAAAGTCCATGTGAATCCATGCGCCAAAACGTACTAGAAGATAACTCCCACGTATAAAATTGGGGTCAGAGTACATGTCTGCTTTCGTAATAATGGGGTCAGAGTACATTTTCGTCTTCAGGGGTTTTTGAGCGATTAAATGTACTCTGACCCCATTATTTGAGGGTTATTGTGTTGCCGCCTTTTTCTTTTGATGTGTAGAGCGCGCGGTCGGCGCGCTGAATAAGTGTCTCGAGTGTATCGCTTTGCTGCATGAGAGTGACGCCGAAGCTCGATGATAATGACACTTCTGAAATAACGATTGCGTTTATTCCTTCACGTACTTTTTCCACCAAATTAAGGGCGTTTTGCTCGCTGATATTAGGCAGAAGCAATACAAATTCGTCGCCGCCGAAACGGGCAAAAACATCAGCTTTACGCACAATATCCTTCGTCACCTGACTTAGTCGGCGCAATGCGTTGTCGCCGTCTACATGGCCTAATTCGTCGTTAATACGTTTAAACTTATCTAAATCAAACATAACGAAATAAAGCGAGCTTCCAGATTCACGGCTCTGAGCCATTTCTAGTGCGCTGCGCTGAGCCAAATACTCCCGCGTATAAGCTTGGGTTAAGGTATCCACAAAAACACGGTCTTTGAGCAGAGCATTGTCTGCTTGTAACTGAGGAATGGCTATACCAAACAACGCGTTGGCTGCAATAACGTTGAGTGCAAACTGATACACTTTGACGTAATCCATTAAGGCGAATATATGCACCAGCAAAACAATGCATAAGCTGCTTATTGCAAGGCTTAAAACATTGCGCTTCGTACTTTCAGTACACGCTATCCACATGTGGGTAATGGCGAGAAAAAAGATAGCAAATGCACTATCACGGGACTGGGTAAGTTTTGCCAGTAACATGACGAATAGTATGAGGGCCAAATTGATTGCCACTTTCTTAAAGTAGCTGTGTAAATCGGATGAAGCGCAGTTAGAAAATGCCAAGAGGTCTATTTTAGAAGCCGCACTTATTTTTACTAACAAGCCAGCAAAAAGAGGTGCAAGCACAACAACACCAGCCATATCCCCTATCCAAAAGGGCAGCATCGCATCTTTAATATCCGCCGCTGACATCTGATTAGTGAGAACAAGTGAACCAATGACAAGTTGCGTGGCAACTAACGACGAAATACAGCCGATAATTAAGAACGAGACGATTAATTGGGGTGTGGTGACGTCGGGTTTTCTCAATAGATGGCCGAGAACACTGGCTCCTGCATAGTAAGGAAGCATATGTGCAACGCCGAATAACACGCCGCCCCACATCATTTCTACGTTACTTAACGGCAGCGAGTAGTTATGACCATTCCAGACGGTAATCGCAATGGCGGCCACCATAATAGGCACTACCGCGCGCCAACCTAAAACTAAGAAGCATGCAAGGGTGTAGCCTGCCGCAGGAAACCAAACACTGGCGTGTTCAGTGTATTCAACAATGCGTCCAATTTGCCATATGGCAATCCAAGACAAGATAATAAATACATCTTGATACAAGCCAGACAGTGGCTTAAACGGCCAAAAAGAGCGACCTGTCTCGGCATGTTCATGAACATTCGAGGTTGGCTTATCTACCTTGGACGCTTGTTGCGACCCTGACTTCGAGATAGCAGGTTTTTCCATGAGGACACAAAAACTACGACTTCAGTTTTCAGTGTATAACGAGTGAGCGTTAAAATCTATACACCCTAAGTGCGGCTCTCTAGACCTTTAATAATGCGGCTTACTCAAAGGTTCACATCCCGCAAAAGAATGAGTAGTAGAGGTCTGTATTTTCGAGATAAATAGCGCCTAGACAAATTGAATAAGCTCTTCTAATGAATCAAGTTGAACGTGTGGAAGTACTGAAACGGGTTCTAATTTCAACTGCATTGGACGATTACATGCAAACCAAGCCGACTGATAGCCTGCATTAATGGCACCGAAGACGTCTTTAATAATATTATCGCCCACATGTAAAATGTGCGACGGCGTTACCTTTATCAGTGAGGCCGCTTCATCAAACATGTTTTGAGCAGGCTTCATAGGCCGTTCCACACTGGCGTGTAAGATCGCCGTGAAGTAACGGTCTAACCCTACTTTTTGCGCGTTTACATTGCCGTTAGTAATACCAACGAGCGGTAAGTGCTGGCTAAGTTTATCGAGGGTGTGGTGAACATTGCTGGCTAATGCAAAATCGCTTCTTGCGTCATAAAAACAATTAAAGCAGCTGTCTACAGCAGCACGTAATGCAGTGTCTTCTGTAGGGACTATTGATAACTGGTTTGCTGGCGTGCCAGATAGTGCAGCGTTTAAAACAACGCGACGAAGCTGCCCCATATCAGAAGCCAACCGCGCGTCTTTGGCGATAGCCGCACGTTTAAGCTGTAGCCAATCAAGTGATGTTAGCTTAGCCGCATGTTTGTGATGTTCAGCAATATGCGCTTGAAGGGCTTGCTCTGCGCGTCGAATAATAGGTTCATTATTGTAGAGGGTGTCATCAAGGTCGAAGGTCATAGCCTCGACGTTATTGATAGACCTGAAAAACTGCATGGGGAAACCTTCTAGTAGCGTTATTTCTTGTGTGCGCGAGGGTGAGCCGCGTCATAAACCTTAGCGAGATGCTGAAAATCCAGATGGGTATAAACTTGTGTCGTTGACAAGTTAGCATGACCTAATAGCTCTTGAACCGCACGCAAATCTCCGCTGGATTCTAATACGTGGGTAGCAAAGGAATGGCGCAGTTTGTGAGGGCTTACTTTTTGTGACAGCGACTGTTCGCTTGCCATTTTATCGAGGCGATTAGCGACTTGTCGATTGGATATGCGGGTTTTGCGCTTACTCACAAAGACCGCACTTTCGTAAGGTGATGCGTAGGCAGGGCGTACCTTTAACCATGCGTTAAGTGCTTTTTGTGCGTGTCGGCCTAACGGAAGTATTCGCTGTTTACTTCCTTTACCCATGACCTTCACGGTACCGTCCTTTAGACAGTCGGCCAAATTAAGCCCAGTCAGTTCGCTCAAGCGCAGTCCACAGCCATAAAGTAGCTCAAACATAGCCACATCACGTAATTGCATACCCTCATCGTCGTCACTGCTTCGGGGGGAGGCATTAAGAAGCTGCTGCATTTCATCTACGCTTAGTTGCTTAGGCAATGGCTTCCCTTGTTTCGGAGCTTGAATACCCTCTACAGGGTTGCTGAATAGTTGCTGATGATCGATAAGATATTGGCAGAAGGTTCTAAGTGCCGATAGGCGCAATGCTATACTGCGCGGGCTGTGCCCTGACATCTTTGCATCAGCCATTACCCGCTTTATGTCGCTTGGCGTTAGTCCCGACCACTCGTAAAGCCCAAGTAACTTTGCAACTTCGGTAAGCTGGCGCTGGTAGTTTTTGATGGTGTGAAGAGATAACCCACGTTCTACCTGTAGATGTAGCAGAAACTTATCTCGCCATTGCTGGCAAGGTTCGCTTATCAATGCGTCCGTAGACACTACACCTAATATCCCATCATTTCAGGCAAGATGATATTAAGCACTTGCTGAAGCTGTTGAAGTAACAAGGTGTCCATATCTGGGGTGAAGTGGCTGGCGTCACTGCTGCTAATACCTAAAATACCGAGTTCACGGTTGTCACCAAGCAGCATTAGCGCTACAGACTCCGCAGGGCTTTCTCCGAAAAGAAGCTGGCGTTCGTGCTGAGATAATCGACCAAAGAAAAAGTTGGTATTTTTAAAACGTTTTTCAGTAAATAAACGTTGCTGTAGTTCGGGGATCGCGTGCGGACCTTTAAAGCTTTTAATGACCGCCGACGACAATTGTAAACGCTCTTGAAGCACATCTTCCAAAGTAAACTGAACTTCGGCAACACTTTCACAGCGCAGAAGCTGCACGTTTAAATCGGTGTAAACGCGATATATTTTTTCGTTTTGTTTAGCGATGCTCACCAGCTGATTGAGTTTAAAATTAAGCTGCCTAACTTTCTTTCGAAGCTGATCGCTTTGAATTTCTACCAGTGAAACACTGCCTTTCTGCTCGTGGGGAAGCTTAATTTTTTCAAGAAGGTCGGGGTGCTCGGCAAAGAACTCAGGGTTTTGTAACAAGAACGCGCGCACATCGGCACTCGACAATTCCGTTGTGTCGTTAAATGGCTCAATCAATTGCGTAGCGTTAGACTGCCCTGATAATTCGCTCATAGATTTATATGTCCGTCGTACACGTGCTCAGCAGGCCCTGTCATTTTTAACACGTTATCTGGGCCAGGCCAGCGTATACGTAAACTGCCTCCGGGTAAGTCCACCCGCACGTCTTTTCCTAATTTACCCTGAATCTGGCCAATTGCAACCGCTGCACAAGCGCCGCTACCACAGGCCAAGGTCTCACCTGAACCTCGTTCAAATACGCGAAGTTTAATATGTGACTCATTGATTATTTGCATAAAGCCAACGTTTACGCCTTCAGGGAAACGTTCATGCTTTTCAACAAGCGGACCAATCTCGGCCACATTAGCAGTATCAACGTCGTCGACTTCCATCACGCAATGTGGGTTACCCATCGATGCCGAACCAATGAATAGCGTGCTCTCGCCGACTCGCAATATGTAGGTGTTTTCTTGCTTATTGGCTTTAAGTGGAATATTCGCAGGTTCGAATTCAGGTTTACCCATGTTCACAGTAACCTGACCATCTTTCTCAAGATACAGCACCATTTTTCCAGCTTTGGTGCTTACGACAATTTTGTTGCGATTAATGAGGCCTTTTTGCTTAACAAAACGTGCGAAGCAGCGCGCGCCATTGCCACACTGTTCTACTTCCGAACCGTCCGCGTTGAAGATACGATAGTGGAAGTCTTGCTCAGGATCGTAAGGCGGTTCCACCATCAACAGCTGGTCGAAGCCAATGCCGAAGTTTCGGTTAGCCAGTTGCTGAATTTTTTCTTTAGAGAAAAAGACGTTCTGAGTAACGTTATCAATAACCATGAAATCGTTACCCAAACCGTGCATTTTAGAAAATTGAACCTGCATTAAACGCGCATCTATCTTGTTAGTTTGTCTCTAGTTTACGGAAGTTTGTACTCACCTTGCCAGAGATCTTTTTGTTTTTCTCTTTCGCGAACCACAATTGCTTTGTCACCGTCTACCATAATCTCGGCTGGACGACAGCGACTGTTGTAGTTTGACGCCATAACAAAACCATAGGCACCGGCGCTGCGAACTGCAAGTAAGTCTGTTGGTTCAATAGCTAATTCACGATCTTTTCCTATAAAGTCACCAGTTTCACACACTGGGCCTACTACATCGTAAATACGTGGTGTTGCCGTAGTTTCTTCTTTTACAGGAATAATTTTTTGCCAAGCTGAGTAAAGTGCAGGGCGTAACAAGTCGTTCATTGCAGCGTCGACAATGGCGAAGCTTTTTTCTTCACCTTCTTTAATGAATTCAACTTCGGTAACTAAAATACCGGCGTTTGCTGCAATAGCGCGGCCTGGCTCAAGAATAAGCTTTAGGTTTTCACGGCCTACCATTTTTTCAGCCATGGCTTGTGCATAGGCTTTAGGATGAGGTGGTTGCTCGTTGTTATAAGTAACGCCAAGACCACCGCCCACATCTAAATGTTCAATGATAATGTTACGTTCAGCTAATTCATCAATAAGCAGAAGCAAGCGTTCTAAGGCGTCTACAAATGGGCCGATTTCTGTGAGCTGTGAGCCGATATGGCAGTCCATACCAACAACATTTAAATGAGGTAGCGATGCGGCCAATTCATAGGTAGCAAGCGCTCGCTCACGGGCAATACCGAATTTATTTGCCTTCAAACCTGTAGAAATATAAGGGTGAGTTTTGGCATCCACATCCGGGTTTATGCGCAGTGAAATAGGGGCTTTCACGCCCATTTCGCCCGCAACCTGGTTAATTCGATGAAGCTCTGGCTCTGATTCTACGTTGAAACACATGATGCCTTGTTGTAGCGCATAGCGAATTTCATCATGCTTTTTACCAACGCCTGAAAATACTACCTTACTTGCATCGCCGCCGGCCTCGATTACGCGAGCGAGTTCACCTGCTGAAACGATATCAAAGCCTGAACCTAATTTGGCTAGAACGCTTAATACACCGATGTTCGAATTCGCTTTTACCGCGTAACACACAAGGTGAGGATGCTCACCAATGGCATCATTAAATGCGTGCCAGTGACGCTCTAATGTTGCACGTGAATAGATGTAAACCGGCGTTCCATGCTGGGCTGCAATATCAGAAACAGCCACTTGTTCAGCATGAAGCTGACCTTGGCTGTAGGCGAAATAATCCACTAGTTCAGCTCTCCAGAAGTAGTTACGGGTGAAGTGTTATTGGTGTCAGAGTCGGCGCCGGTTTCTGCATTTTCAGAAGACGCTGGTTCAGCAGACGTGTTTTGTGCAGGCGCGTCAGGAATGTAGAGCGCCCCTTTGTAACCACAGCCACATAATGCTGTGAGTGTTAGCAAGAAAACAACTGACTTTTTAAGCACGAAAAATCCCGCGAAGAATACGACAAATGCCGCTATCATCGCATTGCGGCGTTAAATTGCAAGAGCCAATAATCGTTCTTGTGTTTTATCGCCATATCGAACGTTTTTCCAAAGCGCATCGCACAGGCTTTGCGTATCAGAAAAGTCTTTGTTTTTAAGCCAATCGATAAGAATGTTGGGGTTGTCTGGAAAGGCAATTGCTTCGTTGTCGGGAGCTTCTAGCCACTCTTCAACAATGTCGGTATCAAGTTGAAACAGGGTGTGGCATAAATCCAATTTATTTAACGTAAGCACATTCGATAGTTGCTCAAATTGGCCGTGTAAAGGTTTTATAAGCAGCTTCTTGCCCAGTTGAAGTGCCTCACTCGATAGCTCAAACCCCCCATTGGCGATTACGCCACTGGCGTGCTGTAGGGCTTTTTGAAAGTGCTTCTTAGATGTAGGGTGCCAATGAATATGTCCCACTTCTTTCGCTTCATCGATGTTCGGGTGAAAGCATTCGAAAACCTGATCGCTTAGCGGTTCCAACATTTGTTGAACATCTTCAATATCTTCAAAAGGCAAGTAAACAAGAACGTGGCCATTTCCCGAAGACACAATCGGCTTTTCTGCAACGAATGGCGGAATAATTGGTTGATTGAAGTGATACCAGTGCACACCCAGTTGAATCTCTGTTGGTGCAAACACTTTCATTAGCAAGGAATCGAAAATCGTGTTGCCACTTTTAGGGACGTCGTAGGCAAATGCAGCCTGATGGCTAATCGAAATAGAAGGTAGACCTTGCTGTTTAGCTGCCCACGCCGTAACGGGCTCAAAGTCATTGACCAGCAAATCGTAGTTGCTGGTATCAAAGGCTTTCACGTCTTTAATAAACTGGTTTACATTTGCATCTTTAACGGTCGCCCATTTATCAACCCGGCCTCCTTTGGTGATAAAGCTCAGGCCAGTAAAGGTTCGGTATTCTCCGAATATTTCCATGTCGAAATACTTCTCAGGGGGACGACCGGTAAACACAAAGTCAACGTTAATGTCATCGCGCTGTGCCAGAGCTGCAGCCATTATTCGCGCACGGGCGATGTGTCCGTTACCGGTGCCTTGCACACCATACAATAATCTCATGCTACCCCAGAATAGAAATGCTCAACGTTGCTATTGTAACGCCTAAAAGTGTCCCTGCGATCACGTCTGACGGGTAATGAACACCCAGTAACACACGTGAAAGACCAATTAACGCGGCCCAGCTGTAAGCCAATACCGCAAACGACGGATAATAATGAGCCACTATGCTCGCCATCAATGTGGCTGCTGCCGTGTGGCCTGAAGGAAGAGAGAATTTATCAGAAGGCGTGACATGTGCTGTTAAATTCATTAGAAAATCGCAAGGGCGAGGGCGCTTGAACATTTTCTTAAGCAGCACATAAATGGGTAATTCCAGCGCATAAGCCATCAGCGCTGTGTAGAGGAAAAGCTCACCGTGTTCAGGCTCAAATGCCCAAAGCAGCGCACCGATAACAAGGTACAGGTAACCATCGCCGGTTTTCGACAGCCAGATAATACTTCTGCAGTCTCTTTTTTGCGTCAGTTTGTACAGGCGATAAAACAAGTCAGTATCGTATTTGGTCAAGGATTTAATCAACATCGCCTTGTCCCCTATCGGTTAATTACTGCACAGGCTAAAGTTCATCTGTGACCAGTGGGTGACGAAAAAAAGAAACTTTTTTGACAGCGAGCCTCGCTTTTACTTTTTCTTTTGTCCTGGCGAACAGATATTGGGAATGGCTGTAAAAGACAAAAAGCTAAGCAAAATATGTGCTCATTTTGGGGAGGGGAGAGCAAGTTTTGATGAGTTTTAAAAAAAGTGGAAAATTCGACGAAAGGCGTTAAATCAAACGTTTGCATTGCCACATTTAATGCTATGCTAGTTTTAGAAGCGTAAGCAGCGCTTTGTTTTCACTTAATTTTAGTCTTCTCAATTTTAGTAAGGCAGAACGATGGAATACAACACATCTGAATTATGCGATTTGTTTGCTGATAGCGTAGACGTGGTAGATCCAATTTTCGCGAGCTTTGGTGGCCGGTATTCTTTCGGTGGTGAAATTACCACAATTAAATGCTTTGAAGACAGAGGCCTTATCGACCGAGTACTTGCTCAGCCCGGCGCTGGAAAAGTACTGCTTATTGATGGCGGTGGTTCTAGCCGTCGTGCACTGTTCGATGCATCCTCTGCTCAAGTTGCAATCGACAACGATTGGGAAGGGGTTGTGATATACGGCAGCGTGCGAGAAGTTGATAGCCTTGCCGAATTAGATATCGGTGTTTTGGCGGTAGCCGCCATTCCAGTAAATGCTGAGTGTGAAAGTATTGGTGAGGTAGACGTGCCCGTTAACTTTGGTGGCGTTACGTTTTTACCAGAAGATCATTTGTATGCTGATAGCACGGGCGTTATTCTCTCTCCTGAACCTCTCGATCTGGACTGAGTGCCATAAATAGCGCGTAATTTTAGGGGCGCACCTAGCGTTTATTAACCGATAAGTTCTGCAAACTCAGTTTAAGCAGGGGCTTTTGGTGCGAGTAATTTACGGGTTATATCCTTTTTATCTTACCGTTTTTTTGGCTATGTTGGCCTTGCCCTCAAAGGCAGAGACGCTTACTGTCGGATGGCTGAATGATAACGTTAACGAACGTTATTTAATCTCTGACATTGAGCAAGAATTTGCCAAAATAGCGCCTGATATTACGCTCAATGCGGTGGGCGTACATACCGATAAGTATAAGCAGCAAGTTCTCAAATGGCTTAAAACGGGTGAAGGGCCAGACGTACTTTATTGGTATGGCGACGAGCGGCTGCTCGACCTTGTTCGCAGTGGATGGGTGAGCGACATAAGTGACGTTTGGCAAGCACAGCGACTAACAGATGCGTTTAGAGTGTCGGTGTCCTCTCAAGTTAGCCTTAATGGCCGCTTCTACGCTATTCCGGTATCCCATTATCCGTGGTCATTTTTTTATAATGCTGAGCTTTTTGATTCTCTGGGACTTGCTGCACCAAATACGTGGGACGAATTTCTTCACCTCTGTCAGGCTTTAAAAGAGAAAGGTATTACGCCCATAGCCATTGGGTATGATGCGCCGTGGGTATTAACAAGCTGGTTTGAATTCATTAGTCTACGGCTTTATGGAGAGTCCTTTCACCACGAACTGTTATCAGGCCGTGTCTCATATAAAGATGAGCGAGTCGTGCAGGTTTTTCTTCTGTGGAAAGTACTCATTGATAAGGGCTATTTCATGGATACGGGAGAGAACATGGACTGGTATGATCCCATGCCTTATCTATACCGAGGCTTGGCAGGCGTTACGTTAATTGGACATTTTCTAAGCTCTCGTATTCCTGAAAGTGCAGAGTCAAAAATTAGGATATTTTCTTTCCCAGAGCTCAGTCCTGGTCAAGAAACCATTGAGCTAGCTCCTTTGGATGTGTTTTTTGTTCGGGCTAGTTCTTCGAAGCAAAAAGCGGCGCGACAATTTTTGTCGTTCATGGCTACACACAAGGCCCAGTCGCGATTTAATCTTCACGCAGGGGGATTTTCTCCTTTGGCGGGAAGTGAGCATTTTCCGAATTACTTTAATGATATGGGGGCAAAGCAGTTAAATACGGCAGAAAGCACAAGTGCATATTTCGATAGGGTCGTGCCTCACGAATTCGCAGAACCTGCCATGACACTGTTGAGAGACTTTATGAAATCAGCAGATGTAGGTAGTACGACAGAGGCTCTTGAAGCGCTAAGGTTGGAAGTGTATCAGCTCGATTAACTGCGAGATGCTAATCGAGCTTAACTTTTGACTAGTGCTCTGCTTCGTCAAACACGCTGTTCAAATACATGGCAATGCGAATTCCGGCCATCTGCAAACGCTTTTTAGCAGTAGGCAGGTGGTTGTATAAGTAGTCATAGCTCATATTGTTTGCGTCATCAGGATAAATGGTATCGCGAATAGCGGTGCTTTCTTCAATCCACACCATAGGGTCGGTGGTGGCCCAACTGCGAATATCCTTAGCCGTAATAGCTTTTGTTAACCAAGACGTCCACTCTGAGTACGACAGATCGCGCTGATCTAGCATTTGCGAGTCCCACACGCGATGTAAGTTAGAGTCTTGCCAGAAGAAGCGCACTTTTACATCGTTACCGCCACGATCAGTTCCGTTTCCGGCATGAAGCGGCTGATGAAGGTCGCCAATAATATGTACAATGAACTGAAGGGCCAGACGCTTTTCTTCAACGGTGGCGGAGTCGTTCTTTAACGTTTCAGTAAACTGCTTTAACGCGGTAACTGCATCACCTTGCTTTGGTGCGCCAACTTCTTCGTAGGTCTTTCCTTCAGGTACAGATACATAGTGCCAAGGGCTAGCGGTTTTCTGCCAAAATTCGCTGGGGTCAGAACGCATTTCGTCAGCGTGAGTTGAGGCTTCAGCCAACGAACCGTGTGGTAATAACTCCATTAGTGCAGCTTGTGAAAGAGGGCTAAGATATTGCTCGGCAATAGCGCCAGTCACTCGGTGACCGGTTTGCCCCCATCCGAAAGCGGGTGATGAAATACACAATGTAAATAGCGTGCTCAGCGCAACTGCGCAAATCCTGTTTGCAAACGCGAACATGGTTAATCCTCAGAATGTTTGGAAGACTGGTAGCCCCATCTTGCGACAAGAGACTGCTCAATACCTAGGTGGTCTAGTATGCGCGCCACCACAAAATCTACCAAGTCATCGATAGTTTTAGGATTGTGATAAAAGCCAGGCGCTGCAGGCATAATAGTAGCACCCATTTGCGAAAGCTTGAGCATATTTTCTAGATGAATAGAAGAAAGTGGCATTTCACGGGGCACCAAAATAAGTTGTCCACGCTCTTTTAGAACGACATCAGCTGCGCGCTCAATAAGGTTGTCGCTAGCGCCAATGCTAATGGCAGACAGGGTGCCTGTTGAACACGGGCAAACCACCATTTTTGCGGGGGCCGCTGAGCCTGAAGCTACTGGTGAAAACCACTCTTCTTTGCCAAAAACCTTGATTTGGTCTGGCTTTGCATTGCAATGCTCGGCAAAAAACGCGGCTGCGTCTTCGGGTCGCCCGGGTATCTTGACGTTCTCTTCGGTGGCAAACACCACTTTGGCAGCGGAAGAGATTAATACATACACTTGGTAATCGGCGTTAACTAGCGATTTCAATAGTGTAAGCGCATAAGGCGCGCCCGATGCGCCTGTGATAGCAAGCGTGACTTGCTTGTCATGTTTCATTGTATAGCCTCTGTAGATGACAAGCATAATGCGCTTGTCTATCGGGTAACACTTCGTTTTATTCTGTCTATTTACAATTTGGACTTCATTTTCAGAGCGTCGAGTATTCGGCCATGAATGCCTTCAAAACCGCCGTTACTCATTACAAGAATATGATCGCCCGGTTGTGCTACGTTGCAAACGCCTTGAACGATCTTCTCTACATCTCTGAAGCAGTGCGTAGGCGCGTTGCTGTGCGCTACCGAATCGACTAACGACCAGTCCATGCCTTCAGGTTCATAAAGGTAAACCTCATCGGCTTTCTGCCATGAGTTTGCCAGCGTATCTTTGTGCACGCCCATTTTCATCGTATTAGAGCGCGGCTCTAGCACAGCCAGAATACGGGCATTACCCACTTTCTTGCGCAGTCCATCAAGTGTAGTCGCAATTGCAGTAGGGTGGTGTGCAAAGTCGTCATAAAGGGTGATGTTGTTTACTTCACCCTTTACTTCCATGCGACGCTTAACATTCTTAAAAAATGATAAGGCGTCTATGGCATCAGGTAAGGTAACACCTGCATGGTGGGCGGCAGCTATGGCCATTAAAGCATTGTCCACATTGTGTTGACCAACCAGAGCCCAGGTTACCGTTCCAGCTATAACGCCGTTATGTAATACATTGAATTCACTGCCGTCTTTCTTTAACAGTTCTGCATGCCACTCTTTGCCCAACGATTGGCGAGAAGACCAGCAACCTCTCTTGAGCATATCCTCAATTGCGGGCGTATTGTTAGGTGTAAGAATAAGCCCGTTTTCTGGCACCATGCGAACCAAATGGTGAAACTGGGTTTGAATAGCCCCAAGGTCAGCAAAAATATCTGCATGGTCAAACTCAAGGTTGTTAATTACCAAGGTTTTTGGACGATAGTGTACGAACTTAGAACGCTTATCGAAAAATGCGCTGTCGTATTCGTCAGCTTCAATGACAAAAAAGGGGCTTTTACCCACGCGAGCCGATACGCCAAAATTCTCTGGTACGCCGCCAATCAAATAACTGGGATTAAGACCAGCGTGTTCTAAAATCCACGCGACCATACTGCTAGTAGTCGTTTTACCGTGGGTACCTGATAACCCAATTACCCAACGATCTTTTAGTAAGTTATCAAGCAACCATTGTGGGCCACTGGTATAAGGAAGATTTCTATTTAACACGTATTCGACGGCGGGGTTACCACGCGACATCGCGTTACCAATCACTACCATATCTGGCGCTGGATCAAACTGGCTTTCGCAATAACCTTCGGTCAACTCGATGCCTAATGCTTCAAGCTGGGTGCTCATGGGCGGATAAACGTTTTTATCAGACCCTGTTACTTTGTGGCCGAGTGATTTAGCAATAGCGGCGATGCCGCCCATAAAACTTCCACAAATGCCTAAAATATGTACATGCATAGCGCATTCTCAATGAATTATCATGTTATTGGGGTACTGTATCAGAACCCCGTGGCCTAAAGATAATTCAATTTTAATCATTCAATAAATGCCTTAAGCCGTTGTAATACGCTAAACACCTATGAATCTATGATGTGCAAACTGGTATGGTGTGTGTATGACATTTTACGGGCGTGTTCCACTTACCAAAGAACACGGTTACAATCTAACCACAGGTTTAAAACCTGTGTGTGCTTCAGACAAACGCCGGTAAGGAAAGCTGAGCGACTGGTAGCACAACACCCTACACACGAAAAAAAGGCTTACATTCAATGAAACGTTTAAATTCCCAATTGCAACAAGACGGTGCACCGCTTGAGTTAATTTTACTCATTCGTACACTGCTAGCGGGCTGTAAAGAAATTTCTTTCCGCGTGAGTCAAGGCGCACTTGCTGGCGTGCTCGGTTCAACCCTTTCAGAAAACGTACAGGGCGAAACACAGAAAAAGCTCGACGTTATCTCTAACCACATTTTAAAAGACACGCTAAGGGAATCTGGCTACGTAAAAGCCATTTCTTCTGAAGAAGAAGATGACGTTGTGCCGTGTAATCCAGACGGTAATTACTTAGTAAGCTTCGACCCGCTAGATGGGTCGTCAAACACTGAAATTAACAGCCTAATCGGTACTATTTTCTCTATTACCCATGCGCCTCAGTGGATGAAACCAGATGATCCGTCTGCTTTCTTACAGCCTGGAACGCAGATGGTAGCTGCAGGCTATGTGCTGTATGGCCCGTCTACTATGCTGGCGTTGACGACGGGTCGCGGCACGCACATTTATACGCTTGATAAAACCCACGGTGGTTTCCTGCTTACTCACCCTAATATTCAAGTACCTGAGCAAACGTCAGAGTTTTCGATTAATGCGTCGAACCAGCGTCATTGGGAACCTGCAATGCAGGCATACATTGCCGACCTTCTAGCAGGTAAAGATGGCCCTAGAGGCAAAAACTTTAATATGCGCTGGGTAGCGGCAATGGTGGGTGATATCCATCGTTTGCTTTGTCGCGGTGGCATCTTTATGTATCCATTCGATAACAGGGACCCGTCTAAGCCAGGTAAGTTACGCTTGCTTTACGAAGCCAACCCGATGGCGTTCTTAATGGAGCAAGCAGGTGGAAAAGCAGAAACAGGCACTGGCCGAATTCTGGAAGTTATGCCTGAAGAAATTCATCAACGTGTACCGTGCATTATCGGCTCTAAAGAAGAAGTTGAGATGTGCTTGAGCTACAACGACAACGCGAAATAGCGAAAAAGCAGCAAAATTTAACGAAAAATAAAGAGATTAGTACGACATGGGTCGTAAAGCGTTTTTATTTTGCTGCTGTCACCGTATACTTAACCCAAAATTTCTTATACATCATTGAAAGGACCAAAGAATGAGCTTGAGTGCTATTTCTGCTGGTAAAAACGTACCAGACGAAGTAAATGTGATCATCGAAATTCCAGCACACGCTGACCCGGTGAAGTACGAAGTAGACAAAGACACAGGTGCACTATTTGTTGACCGTTTCATGGCAACTTGCATGCACTACCCAACTAACTACGGTTACGTGAACAACACGTTGTCTGAAGATGGCGACCCAGTTGACGTTCTAGTAATGACTCCGTTCCCACTACTTGCAGGTTCTGTCATTAAGTGTCGTCCAGTTGGCGTACTAAACATGACTGACGAGTCTGGTAAAGACGCAAAAGTACTAGCGGTACCAGTAGACAAGCTTTCTACTATCTATCGTGACGTTAAAGAAATTGCAGACGTACCTCCGCTTCTTCTTAAGCAAATTGAGCACTTCTTCGAGCACTATAAAGATCTTGAAGAAGGCAAATGGGTGAAGATTGACGGTTGGGCAGACGCTGCCGCTGCAAAAGAAGAAATTACCGCAAGCATCGCGCGTTTCGAAGCAGAATAATTCACGCTGCTTTAAATTGATGATACAAAGGGCTGGTGTAATACCAGCCCTTTTTGTATGTGGCTAAAAAGTGAAGATTGAAAACGACAAGCAAAAGCCGATACAAAAAAGTGAACAAAATACTCAACGATAGAGAGCAGTATGATTCACCATAAATTATCCATGACTTCATTGTTTGCTGTAATAATGATGGTTGTAACTTTCAACTCTTTGGCAGATGAAGCTCCTACTGAAGTATACTGGGAAGACCTAGTGCCTGAGGGCTTTAATGAGCTCGCGCCACCTTCAGTTCAACACAATGGCGAGATGAGTCAGCTTCAGCCAGACGCACCCGTTGTCGATACCTTTGATGGTAAACGGGTGAAAATCCCGGGTTTTGTTGTGCCGCTAGAAGGTACGGCAGAGCTAACCACTGAGTTCTTACTTGTTCCATATTTCGGAGCCTGTATTCACGTACCACCGCCGCCGTCTAATCAAATTGTTTACGTAAAATTTGAAGAAGGTGTGCGCATAGATAATATTTACGATGCAATTTGGGTAACCGGCGAACTGTCGACTGACGGTTGGAAAGGCGACATTGCGTCTGTAGGTTACCGTTTGAAAGGCGAAGCCGTAGAAGGGTTTTAAGCATAAAACGTTTAAAAAGGATATCAGGTGTTTACAGGTTTATCAGCGTTTCCCATTACTCCATTCAAACAAGAAGCTATTGATTACAAAGCATTTAAAGGACTTGTTGAGAATTTGGCTTCGGCGAATGTAGATTCAATTTGCGCGATAGGCTCTACTGGGCTGTATCCTTATCTAACGCGAGGGGAAAAGTACGACGTAGCCAAGCTCGCCGTCGACCACGCAAAAGGCATTCCTGTTATGGCAGGCGTTGGGGCGCTGAGAACCTATGACGTGCTAAAAAACGTTGAAGCTGCGCAGCAAGCAGGTGTTAATGCTGTGCTGTTAGCACCCGTTTCCTATCAAGTGCTTAACGAAGAAGAAGTGTATGGCCTATATGAGGCAGTGAGTCACGAGGTATCTGTGCCTATCTGCGTTTACGAAAATCCTCGCGTGACTAATTTTACCTTCAGCGAAGATTTATACCGCCGCATAGGCAAATTGCCGAATATCGGGGCGATTAAAATACCCGGTACTCCGTTTGCCAAGAGCTCAATGGATAATAGTTCCAGCAAGGATATCCCACCCTCTGAAGTAAGCAGTAGCGAAGGCGCTCGTCGATTAGCATCATTACGAGAGATAATGCCTGCAAACATTGCTATAGGCGTGAGTGGTGATAGTTTTGGCGCAGCAGGAATGAGTGAAGGTTGTGACCTTTGGCTCTCTGTTATAGGGGGAATATTCCCGCGAACCGTAATGCGTATTATCGAGGCCGCTCAGTCTGGTAATGCTGTGGATGCACAGGCTCAGTCGCAAGAGTTAAACGAAATATGGAGCATGTTTGCGCGCAATGGCGGTGGTTTGCGTGTGGTTGCTGCCGCGGCAGAAATTTTGGGCTATTGTGAAACGCCTAGCTTGCCTGCACCCTTCTTACCTATCGACAAGAAAGAGTACAGCGAGCTGGAACGTATTATCGCGCAGTTGTCGTTAAGCTAGCCCTGCGTATATATCTGCTCAGCGCGGTTAAACAGAAGCCACGACGTTAGAATGTACTTGTCGTTACTTTTTGGAATTTGGCCGCGGTGAGTGTGTGTAAAATAGGCAGGCGCAATCACCATTCTGCCTGCTTTGGGCTTAACCGCGCGGTTTTGATAATAAAATTCCGTCTCGCCGCCTTCTTCCACATCATTTAAGTAGTACATAAACAGCAACACGCGGTGCAGCGCATCGTTATGTTGAAGCTGTGGATAGACTTCTGAATGCCAGTATGGGTAGCCACCATTGCCCGCGGTGTAGCGCTGTGCATTTACATCGCCAACCCGAAACAGGTAATTCACCAAATTAGCCAAATTGGGTTTACCCACTTCATCAAAATTTTCACCTGTTACTTTCACCGGTTCGCCAGTTTTGGGATGGCGTACGGTTAAGCCAATGGGCCCAACAAGCGCAAAATAGTATTTTTCAATATAGGCAACCAGCTGCTGCCCGGTGTGCTGCATCACTTGCTGAAATAAGTCTTTAAATTCCGGGTTGCGGCTTATCGATACATCCATGCTGCGCTTTTTATCTAAGTCGACGCCACCACCGGTGCGGCCTTGAGACAAATTAGGGCTGCTTTCAAAGCGTTCCATGAGTTGTTTGCACAGCTCTGGTGGTAACACATCATCAATAACTTCAATTAAATCGCTCATGGAGACCTCGTACTGCGCTTTATTACTGAGTTGGTACTTCTTTAAAGTGAGACTGTAGTTCTGATTTCACTTCATCCGGTATAGGCGCAGAGCGCTGTGTTTTATAGTCAAAATGCACCATGGTGGTAATGCCTGTTGAGCACAGCTTATCGTCTTGCCATAACTCTTGAAACACGTCGAACGCACTGTTGCCTAGCCGGCTAACGTAGGTTTTAACCGTCACAGGTTTGCCATAAAAAATTTGAGCTAAAAAATCGACTTTGTAGCTGGCTAAAATTAGCGGCCAATTTTGTAAGTCTAGTTCAGGGGTAAACATTCTGAAAATAGGCTCTCTGGCTGCTTCAAACCAAGCGACTAATGCTGTGTTACTTACATGCTGTAAGGCATCTGTTTCACAAAAACGTACGTCGAATGACGTAACTAATGGTACTGAATGGCTCATATTTTTTTAGTAGGGTTCGTTGTTTATTTAGCTTTCACTCTAGCATTATGGGATATACTTTTCAGTATCGAAAACGCATGTACGTCCTTTATTTAGTCCCTCATAAACTGAGAAACTTTATAAACCTAACTTAATTATTGATGAATTAACGCCTGACTGAGTCGCATATAAAATGTCACCTTTATATCCAATTACGCGTTTTAGCAATGCTCTAGATTGTAGCGAGGCAACTTTAACGTTTGTAGAAAGGTCAACAATGTGAGTTACTTCTCCCTCGCTGTACCAGTGGTGAAGCGTACCCTTATATTCAAAAATACGTTTTCTCATGGTCGGATTAGCGATGAATTCCCGTTTTTCATTCCTAATTGTATTTGATACGTTGTCTACGTACATGCAACCTTCTTTTGCTGGAAATATGCGCTCGCCTTGTGAGGCTATTTTTTCAAAAGCTTTAAGTGAAGTTTCAAATGAATAAATCCCGCTCGAAGCCTCTACCATCATACAATTCCCATTAGATACGATATCAATAACATCAAGGTCAGCAACCTCAATAAGTCCTTTGTCTTTTACCTTCCAAATCCCAGAAGCACCAGCTAGATATAAATCATTTTCGAAGAACGCTAAATGTCTAAATGATTTATCAGTTTCAATGTATTTAAGTTTTGATACATCGCCGTCTTTTCTCTGCTCAATAACATAGCCAAAATGAGTGAGACCCATAATAGAAAGTGTATCGTCTGTATACGTGAAATCTCGAACCCCGTCCTCTAAATGAAATTCGTATTTCTGTGAGTAACTGGTAATGAATTCTTTTGAAGCATTCCCGAGAGTTAGATGAAGATTACCATCAAAGAACAGAGGATCTGCTATCTTCACTGCTTGTGAAGCGAGCAGTAAAGAAGGTTCAAGATTCTGCTCAAGTACGTTGTTTTCCAGTCTTAATTGGAATAGTTCATTATGGTTACCGGTAAAAAAAAGCGTGTCCTCGGATAACGCAATAGAATATGGAATTGCAGCGTATTCGAAGATAGTTTTCTGCTGCCTATCTTTTAAGTAGATAAGTTTTGTTTGCTTTAAATGATCTTCCCTAAGAGAAAATAGCCCCTGGCGGTAAGCCTTAATGAATCCATCTATGTAGAAAGGGGAATTAGCGGCAAGGCCAATAACATCGTCTTGGGTTTCTAACCGCCTCGTTTTTAGGTCGTAAATAAAAGGTTTTATTGAGTCGCTTTTATTGAGGTTAAAGGTTATCCAAAATTTATTCTCATCTATCCAGTCAAATGAGGGATAAGCGTTTTGCCGATTGCAAGGTATTACGTCAATCAGGTTTTCGATAGGCTTCTCATATACATTGATCTTACATTTACCATCCTCTACGACATGGATAACTGTTTTACCCTCGTCACTAATTTCTAAACCTCTAAAGGCTCCGGGATAATCTGCGTGTTGGATTAATGTCTTTTGGCGATTTCGAGTTTTGAAAATAGAGGACGTGTTATTACCTCTTGTTGTTACATAGTAAGTTTCGCCAAACTTATCGTAATCTACAATATACTCGTCAGATGAGAAAACGGTTTGCTTAGCGAGCGCTTGAGTGTTAGATGAAGAGTCGGGGCGGTTGTATTCTTGGATGAGAAAGGCACACAGCGAGCATATCACGAGGCAGAATAAGGCAAACAAAATCTGCTTTCGAGGAATAGACGGTGCTTGGGAATGCTTAATGTCGAGGAATTCGAAGTCTAGCTGGTAACCCCTACCTCTCAAATTCTTAAAGTTATCCTTAGCAGAAAACTTTTTGCGTAAATCACTGATGAGACGTCTTACAGAGTTATGAGTAACAACTCTTTGCTCCCATACTTCGGCTTCTAAAGTCTGTGTACTTACGAAGCCATTCTCTGAATTAAAGAATGCGCTCAGTGCGGCCTGTTCATGAAATGAAAATACAATCTTACATCCATTTTTTGTGGCATGACTTAAATCGTCAGCCACTCTAAATCCATTTATTATATACATTTGCTACTTTCTTACTGAGGAAAAGCTGCTTTTCCCACTATAAACGTCAAAAATTTCGCTCAAATGATGAACGTGTAACCTACTGAAAAATCATTAATTTCACACTTTATCACAGAAGTTCACAACAATTAACTACGAAACTACCCTTAAACCGAAGATATTAGGTTCCGCCACTTACATTAAAAAATGAAGTGTGTGTTTTAGCGGTTAGAAAAGACTTAAAAAAGTTGGTAAGTAATAACATCAAACAGAAGTGGTCAACAGCTTCTAAAACTACGTCTTTTGCTCAAAATGAAAATAAAAACATGGAACTTGGAAAATGAATAAAGTTGCTATAGGAGCTGTTGCAGCAGCATGTGTGTTAAGTGGCTGTGCAACAGTTAACAACGCTTCAATTGAGAAAAACAAAAGTATTGAGTTATACAGAGTTTTTGATATCAAAACTAATGCTGATAGATATGTGGTAACAGAGGCTGCTAGCGATGGGTTAGGGGCTAATGTCTCCTCAGCAGACGAGAGTAACCCAATCGTTATGGGAGATGTGCCAGAGAAGCCTGGGAGATTTAAACCTGTAGATGGAACTGCGGCGTTTGGCAACGCAAATGGAATGATGAGTTTGGCATTGAAAATGAATTCATCTATTGGTAATGCTCTCAAGACTGCTTCATGTGAAGGGGCTGTTTGGACAGCAACTGCTCAAAAGAATGCTGACAATGCATTCAACATGTCTTTCAATCTATGCCTATGGAAGTATCAAGGTGGTTATGCATTAGATGTTTATGCTAACTATACCAAAAAAGAAGGTGGCGGTTTTCTTGGTGTGACTGGCCTAGCAAGGGAGGCGGCATATGCAATTGCAGGTACGCCTGAAGAGTGGGCAGAAAAAACGGTATTGGATGTTGTTAGAAAAATAAAACAAGTATCTCAAGCTGAAATTAAATACGTAGAAGGCTACCCTAAACTAAACTCTGCTCCTTGGCAGGACTCTGGAGAGGTATTTAATGACGAAGGTTATTTATCTAAAGCTCCAGTTGCGCCGAACTAATCAAACCAAATTTATCTAAAAAGGGGCGCATGCCCCTTTTTCTATTAATACGAGCCGCATGGTGTGACCTCCAAAAACTTTTCTATTACAATCCGCTTCTAACTTTTTGAGCGAACATACTATGACTGCGATTGGGATTGACTACGGTACATCAAATTCTGAGGTTGTGTATTTTGATGGAACGGCCCATCAGCACATCAAACTCGACCCGTTAGATAAGAAGGGCAATAAAATCCGTTCTTCGGTGTTCATCTATTTTGAAGATGAACTGCCGCCGCCTCCTGATGCCATGGTTGAAGCGAAAGTGGCGCAGTTACAGCGCGTTATCAGTGAGCAAATAGATAAGGCAAAGGACGGTTATTATTCGGCAAAAGATCCAAAAGAACAGGCGATGTATAGCGACCGTATCGACTCGCTGCGCGGTGATTTGCACAACAAGCCTGCATTACAGCGTAAAGCTATTGCGCAATTGATGCATGCCATGTCGCTAGACGAAATCCCTTTGCTGCGCTTAGTAGAGCACGGAAAGTTTGCGTTTGGTGAAGAAGGGTTTAGGCGCTTTCTTAAAATGCCGGACAAAGGCCGTCTTATTTATTCACCTAAGAACTTTCTAGGCGCCTCGCTAGACGGTGACCAAAAACAAGCATTCATCGGTATTATTGCTAAGCAGTTAGCGTACTTTAAACAGTGTGCAGAGCAGCAGCTAGGCAAGGCTGTTAATAATGCGGTAATTGGCCGTCCAGTTAAGTTTCACGGTACCCGCGGTGAAGAAGGGAACGCGCAGGCCATTCAAATAATGACTGAAGCGGCGACGAAAGCTGGGTTTTCAGGGGTTAATTTCCTAGATGAACCCATAGCAGCGGCGTATAAAATTGAGCAAACCCTACCAAGGGATACCACTACGCTGATTGTCGATATTGGTGGGGGTACCACGGATATTTGCTGTATTAAGCTTTCTCCCGAGCGTTCCAATCAGCTTGATCGCAAAGATGATGTTCTGTCGGTAACAGGCAGGCGTTTAGGCGGCATGGATTGCGACAAGAGCTTGGTGCTTAAGGCTATTGCCCCAGAAATGGGAATGGGCCTTAAGATGATTAACGGGCTTCCTGTTCCTCCTACGTACTTCTCTGATATGTGCGCGGTTGATAACATTCCTGCACTCACCCGCTTTTTCTCTGACGATTACGGGTTAGATATTTCTCAAACCATGTCTGTGATTAAAGAGCCAGCCCAATTAGAACGCTTGCTTATTGTTCAGGAGAACAAGTTGTCTGCCCGTGTGGTGAACTCGGCTCGATTAGCCAAGGAACTACTGTCGAGTAAGCAGAACATTACCTTGCCGCTGCACTATATCGAAGATGATTTTGACGTGGAGATTTCGCAAGACTCGCTCAAAAAGGCATTAAAACCTTGGCTTGATAAAGTGAAAGCGCTAGTGGTGGAATGCTTGGAAAACAGTAGTGAAAAGCCAGAAGTAGTGATGATCACAGGTGGTATGAGTTTATCACCAATCGTCGTTGATGCGCTGTATGAAAACCTGCTTACCGGTTTACCGCGATTAGAGAATGACGCCTTCAACTCGGTGTGCGAAGGATTAGCTATTCAAGCGGCGAAGCACGCTTAACCTTTTCTATTCTTTTTTCGAGATGAAAAACACTAAGCCTTAGCGTAGTAGCGTTTACTACGCTAAGGCTTTTTGATCAGTGCTTAAGGATATTGTGTTCTTTTAGATAAATCGCGATGGCCTCAGGCGACTCGAAGGCTTTTAACAGCATTTCTTGTGCGCGTGCTTTCACATCATTGTCTTCTGATGATGATAGTAGGTGATACCATGTTTTCACTAAGGCTAATGGCGGCGTTTGGTTCATTAGTTGTCGCTCCAGCAATTCTTACTGCAAAAATACACAAAAATCATCGTAACGTATGATTTGCCAATACAAGCTCTGACCAGCATGGAAAAACATGTAAATAAACGTCAACGCGCACTTCTTACAAGCTGCTGTGTAAATTACACAGCAGCAAAATAGAAAACGAGTGCGCTTTACGCTAACGGATTTACCTCGTTACCGGCTCAAGCTTGTGTGAGCATGGGTTTCAGGAATCGACCTGTATGTGAAACTTCTTGTTGTGCCACATGCTCAGGTGTTCCCTCTGCAATAATCTGGCCACCTCCGGATCCACCTTCGGGTCCAAGGTCAACAATCCAGTCTGCGGTTTTAATCACATCTAGGTTATGCTCAATAACCACAACGGTATTACCGTGATCGCGCAGTCTGTGAAGGACGGCTAATAACTGTTTAATATCGTGGAAGTGCAACCCGGTGGTTGGCTCATCCAAGATATAGAGTGTTTGCCCAGTGTCTCTTTTTGACAACTCTTTCGCCAATTTCACGCGCTGCGCTTCACCACCTGATAAGGTAGTGGCTGCTTGGCCTAGTCGAATATATGACAAGCCCACGTCCATGAGCGTCTGTAATTTACGCGAAATAGCCGGAATAGCATCGAAGAACTGACGGGCATCTTCCACCGTCATTTCCAACACTTCGTGAATGTTCTTATCTTTGTACTTTATCTCAAGGGTTTCACGGTTATAGCGTTTGCCCTGACACACGTCACAAGGCACATACACGTCTGGTAAAAAGTGCATTTCCACTTTAATTACGCCATCACCCTGACACGCCTCACAGCGACCGCCTTTCACGTTAAAGCTAAAGCGGCCAGGCTTGTAACCTCGTGAACGCGACTCTTGTGTGCCGGCGAACATTTCACGAATAGGAGTGAAAATGCCAGCGTAAGTCGCTGGGTTAGAGCGGGGGGTTCTGCCGATAGGGCTTTGGTCAATATCGACCACTTTGTCGAGCTGGTCTAATCCGGTCATCGACTTATGCGGTGCCGGTTCAGACGTGGTCGCCTTGTTCAGCTCGCGCTGCGCAATTTTGTAGAAGGTGTCATTAATCAGCGTTGATTTACCCGAGCCCGATACACCCGTCACACAGGTCATTACACCGGTAGGTATACGCAAATCAACAGACTTCAAGTTGTTGCCGGTAGCGCCTAAAAGCTCTAGCCACTTGTCGTCTTTTACCGGCGTGCGTGTTGCAGGGATATCAATCTTCTCTCTACCAGATAAGTATTTTCCAGTAAGTGAGTGTTCACTGTTCTTAATATCTTCCAGCGAGCCTTCAGCGATAATCTCACCACCATGCACACCCGCCCCCGGGCCAATATCTACAATGTAATCGGCTTCGCGAATGGCATCTTCGTCGTGTTCTACAACTAACACTGTGTTACCTAGGTCGCGCAAGTGTGTAAGCGTGCCAAGTAAGCGTTCGTTATCCCGTTGATGAAGGCCGATAGAGGGCTCATCCAGCACGTACATAACGCCCACTAAGCCTGCGCCAATTTGACTTGCCAGTCGAATGCGCTGAGCTTCACCGCCCGATAGGGTATCGGCGCTACGCGACATAGAAAGATAGTTAAGACCTACGTTTACCAAGAAGCGCAAGCGGTCCATGATTTCTTTCAAAATCTTTTCGGCTATCTGAGCACGTTGACCTTCAAGTTTCAGTGTCTCGAAGAAGCCGTACGCATCGGCAATCGACATGTCAGCAATGGCAGGCAGGTTGGTGTCTTGTATAAATACATTACGTGCTTCAACACGCAGACGCGTGCCGTTACAGCTACTGCAGTGCTGTTGGCTTAAATATTTTGCTAGCTCTTCACGCACCGAGTTCGACTCGGTCTCGCGATAGCGACGCTCCATATTAGGGATAATGCCCTCAAATGGATGCTTGCGTTCCATTACGTCGCCGCGCTCGTTTATGTACTTAAACGAGAGCGACTTGCCTCTAGACCCGTAAAGCACAATGTCCTGGTGCTTTTTATCGAGCTCTTCAAATGGCGCGGTAAGGCTAAATTTATAATGGTCTGCTACTGCCTGTAGCATTTGAAAATAGTAATAGCTGCGCTTGTCCCATCCGCGAATAGCGCCGCCAGACAGACTCAATTCGGTATTGCCGACTACGCGTGCGGGGTCAAAGAACTGTCTTGTGCCTAAGCCGTCACAGGTAGGGCAGGCGCCCGCTGGGTTGTTAAATGAAAACAGGCGCGGCTCTAGTTCACTAATGCTGTAACCACAGTGTGGGCAAGCGAAATTAGCAGAAAACACAATTTCTTCTGCGTCTTTATCGTCCATATCAGCCACAACCGCGTTGCCGCCAGCAAGGCTCAGCGCCGTCTCGAACGATTCCGCTAAACGCAGCGCCATGTCATCACGCACTTTAAAGCGGTCGACCACAACTTCGATGGTGTGCTTCTTGTGCAAATCGAGAGGAGGCGGATCGGATAGATCACACACTTCACCGTCGATACGCGCGCGAATAAAGCCTTGAGCAGAGAGGTTTTGCAGCGTCTTAACGTGCTCGCCTTTACGCTCTTTAACAATAGGTGCTAGCAGCATTAGCTTGCTGCCCTCGGGCATTGCTAACACTTTATCGACCATTTGGCTGACCGTTTGTGCATCTAGCGGCACATCGTGGTCTGGACAGCGTGGCGTACCCACTCGCGCGAACATCAAACGCAGGTAGTCGTATATTTCAGTGATGGTACCCACCGTTGAGCGGGGGTTATGCGATGTTGATTTCTGCTCAATGGATATTGCTGGTGATAAACCCTCAATATGATCAACATCTGGTTTTTCCATCATAGATAGAAACTGACGGGCATAAGCAGACAAAGATTCAACGTAACGACGCTGACCTTCTGCATAAAGCGTGTCGAATGCAAGAGACGATTTACCCGAGCCAGAAAGGCCGGTTATCACCACCAGTTTGTCTCGTGGCAGTGTTAAATCGATGTTTTTCAAGTTGTGGGTGCGAGCACCGCGAATTTCGATTTTATCCATTGAAGCCTAAATGAGAGAAAAAGAATCAGTATGCCATAGGTGTCAAGTAAAGTGATATGACATTCAAGTTATACTGTAAGCGGAGTGAGCAGATCACCTCACGGACATAAGCTTACAGATCTGCGTTGGGAAATGGTGATTTTATCCCCACTTTTAAACCCCTATTAAGGCAAAAGGGCTCAATCGACCCATTGAGCGGTAGAAAACGCCAATTGTATTAATCGAATTTAAGGTAAGTGGGCGCAAGAGCAATTTATGCTACACTTCGCGACCTTATTCATAATGCAGCAGAAACAGGTGTTCTCTGCGCGCTTTTTTGTTTTTTTGATTTTATTTATTGAGGGAAAGAGACGCTTTGAACGCTTTGGAATTACGCGCCGCGCTTGCACTCGCCTCCGTTTACGTATTACGCATGATGGGGCTGTTCATGGTTATGCCCGTTTTGGCTGTAGCCGCAATGGACTACCCGGATTATTCACCGCTGTTGGTAGGGCTTGCCGTGGGTGGATATGGCTTAACCCAGGCTGCGCTGCAAATTCCTATGGGCATGATGTCTGACAAATGGGGGCGTAAACCCGTTATTTTGCTTGGACTTGCTGTATTTGCATTAGGTAGCTTTGTAGCAGCAAACGCCGACAGTATGGCCATGATGATTGTTGGGCGTATTCTCCAGGGCGCTGGGGCTATTGCAGGTGCGATAATGGCGCTGGCTACGGATGTCAGCCGGGAAAGTCAGCGTGCCAAAGTGTTAGCTATCATAGGCATAGCCATTGGCTTTTCCTTCTATTTAGCGGTTATTTTAGGGCCACTTATTGCTAACAGCTACGGGCTTACCGGTGTGTTTGGTATTACTGGTATTTTGGCCATTCTTTGTATGCCGCTGGTTAAATGGGTAGTGCCAAATGGTGTGCAGCTTAGCAGTGGCGATACACTGCCACAAAAAGACCAGCTGAAGAGCTTAATCTTTTCTTCTCAGTTATGGCGTTTAAATATCAGCGTGATGATTCTACATATGATGATAACGCTGTTGTTTGTTCAACTGCCCGTAACGCTACTGAACTTTGATATGACGCTAGACAGTCACTGGACGGTTTACTTACCCGTTTTAGGCGCGTCAATTGTAGGTCTGATTATAATGATGGGAGCAGCAAGAGGCCGTACGCCTAAATCACTCCTTGTAACTGGTGTTGTATTAATGGGCGGCGCGTTTTTGGCGCTGAGTCTAGAAGACCATAGCTGGTGGTGGGTTTGTGCTGCCGTGGTACTTTTCTTTACCGGCTTTAATTATTTGGAAGCGAATTTTCCTGCATTGGTGTCGAGCATTGCGCCTGCGGGACAAAAAGGAACGGCCATGGGCCTCTACGCTAGTTTTCAATTTTTTGGTGCGTTTTGGGGCGGTGTAATTTCAGGCTTAGTCACCGATATTTGGTCGAAAGAGTTAGCTTATGGGATTGGCGCTGCTAGCACTTTGCTTTGGCTGTTCATTATATTTGGGGTTAAAGAAGTGAGCCGCGTTAAGCGCGTAATGATGCATGGTGAATTTAACGGTTCAAATGTTTCCACTATCGAAGCTGAATTGATGTTAGTACCTGGGGTACTAGAAGTGACACTAAACAGTCAAAATAACGCGGTATACCTGAAAGTAGATCGTGATTTCGATGCAGTTAAAGCGCGAGACGTGTTGTCAGCATAATTGCTCATCGCATTGCAACCATGAAGGGCTAGCACTACACCATTTTAAAAAGGAAGCGAACACCATGATTGACCTAAGCCGCTATAAAGCCATTATTTTTGATATGGATGGCACTTTGGTCGATTCTATGGGGGCGCATATTGATGCATGGCAGCTTACGTGCACCGCGTTTGGCTACCCTTTTGACCGAGACTATCAATACAGTTTAGGTGGTGTTCCTACCTTTGAAACCGTACATCTTATGAATGCCAAATATGGCAAAAACCACGCTCCAGCAGAGGTTGCTTCATATAAAAAACAGGCTTTCGAAGGGCTAGATCATGTGCCAAGGCTTATTCAAGATACCTTTAACGTGTTTAATCACTATAAGGGAATCATGCCCATTGCAGTGGGTACGGGCTCAGATAGGCAGCACGCGCAAGTGGTGTTAAATGAACACGGCTTGCTAGCCCAATTATCTGCGCTAGTTACAGCCGATGACGTAACTCAAGGTAAACCTCACCCTGAAACCTTTGTGCGTGCGGCAGAATTAATGAGTGTAGCACCACAGCATTGTGTGGTGTTTGAAGACACCGACATGGGCCGAAAAGCGGCGGTTGACGGCGGCATGGCGTGCTTTATGGTCGATAATGGGCGGCTTATCTACTAAATCTTACGCTGAGTGAGCCTTCGAGCTTAGCGCTAACGCTAAATCAATCGCGCTCACTCTATAATTTCTTTGGCTTATACCGCCTCTATTTCTCCGAGAGCATCGCTGCAATTATGCAGCAGTGAAGACTTAATGCGTTTGGTGGCATCATCTATGGCCGTTTTCATTGCATCAATGGCAATTTGATTGCTCTGTTCTTCGCTGATATTGGCATTCACATTCATGCTTTGCCCTCTAAAGGTTGTAGCAGGTGAATACTCATCCGCATAGTCTGGCTTATACCTTACCTTAAGCACAACGGTGGCAACCATATTACTTCCTAAGGTTTTTATAAACGCGCGGTTTAGTACTACTTTCACGCTGTTGGCTGCTTCAATATCTGGGCTGACATTCATCGCTTCTAAGCTTTGCTGTAACAGTGAATAGAGCGTGTCTTCTGTTACATTACTGCTTCCAACGAGCAAGTCTTTACTCGACCGTATGTCGATTAGTTCTGCCAAGTTAATTGGACAAGCTTTCGCTTTAGACATGGTTAGCTGATAGTCTTTTCTCTGCGACGCAGGAATTAATGATGAGTCAAGCTCGGGTGGCGTAGACTCGCAGGCAATAAGTAAGGGTAGGGCACAACAGGCAACAATAAGTCGAGCTGGTGATGTAGCGTAAGACATGGAAAATGTTCTACTTTTCATTAAATTATTTTTGTTTTATGCAGATAAATTATGCAAGTAATATTGTCTTTAGTATAAGAAAGTTTGTATCGCTAAGAAACAGAACAACTGTTGCAAACTGTTACAGCTTGTTTAGCATAGGTGTGGGACTGTTGATTTTGCTGAGCGAGTTTTTGATCAGCGACACAACCATTACACCTATGTAACCTGAATAAAAATTTCGCCATAACCATTCAACACGGACAGTTCTTTAATGATGAGCTTAAAAAACGCGGTAATTAGTGTAGTTGCAAGTGTGTCACTTATTGGGTGCGCAATTAACGTGTCCCCTTCGGCCTTCTTTTATCAAGACACTCAGCAAAAGCCCCTTGATACTACGAAGCTACACGCGGCAATTCAAAAAGACAAAACCTCAGCGGGCATAACCCGTGTTGAAGTTAAAAATGAAGCTGGGTTAACTTTGAGAGGCGTTGCTGTTTCTTACCCTGACCCTATTGTTAACATCGTTTTCTTTGCAGACAATCGTATGCCTGTAAGCGAAAACAACAGCGTTATTCATAGACTGGGTAAGTTGCCCGCTAATATATTGTGGCTCGATTATCAGGGAGTAGGAGCCAGTGATAAAGCGAAGGACTTAAGTATTAACGCTATTAAACAAGATGCGTTAACCCAGTTTGACTATGTAGAAAGTGCGTTTGACGCCTCAATTCCCACTATCGTTCACGGCCGGGGTATAGGCAGCTATTTCGCAAGCTATGTTGCTGCAAATAGAAAGATAGACGCTTTAGTATTAGACGGCGCTTTCAATAACATCTCTGATTTAATTGCCAACATGGTGCCAGGCTTCTCTAATTCATTCACAAACATGAAGCTTCACGATGAAGTTCATAGTATGCAAATAGCCCCAATCTTGCGTCACTATGAAGGACCGCTGTGGCTAGTGGTGGGTGAGGAAGACAAAATAACGCCTTACCCGATTAGTCAGCAGCTATTAGAAGATGCATCAAGTAGCGAAAAGTATATTTCAGTCATTCCTGGTGCGACGCACAACGCAACGCTAAAAAGTGACTATGCCATACAAGAGTACAAACAGTTTTTAGCAAGATTCACTCAGTAATAGAAACCTTACTCGTTGTGGATAAGTAGTGGAAAACCTTGTTGGTAAGTCTGTTAATAGCCATATAGAACAACAGATCACGATCTTTTTATCACTTTCTGGTCGGATCACGAAATGTCAGTTAAATCAAGCGCTGTAGAGCAACTGTGCTCGATCTTAATCTTTTTTGATCGTAAAGCTGTGCAGGATCAGGCAATTTTGCTCTTTGGGGATAAAAGTTCGAGGCAAAACGATCAAGCGGGTATTTTTGTCAATAGTTTCGTGTCATGAAATTTTTAGAACACAGTTGCTCAACTATACATCGAATTACGATTAATCATCCATCAAACTGGCTTGTAAGTGATTAAATAAAATACCCGCCATAGGCGGGTATTTTTTTTGGTCTATTAATTTCTGAAAGGAAAGCGAACAGCTAAACTCTAACCATTGAATCTCGTTTTACTACTGTAGGAGTATATTTAAAGGTAAGCCCATCTTCTGGTTTGCTTCCCGAAGCATATTTCAATGCAAGTTCCGCCGCTTTTGCTGCCATCATTTCTACTGGATAACGCAGAGTCGTTAATTTAGGACGACAGTACTTTGCTAACAGCACATCATCGTATCCCATCACAGAAACTTGTTCTGGAACTGAAATACCATGATCCTGCAGCATGGTCATAGCACCAGATGCCATAGCATCGTTATAAGCCAAAACAGCAGTGAATTTTGCACCAGTAGCAAGCAAGTTTTGCATTGCCAATTCACCACCTTCCTGATCGGGCGTAGCATACTCAATCATGCTTTCAGGCAAGCTTAAATTCGCATTGTTAACTGCGTTTCTAATCCCTTCGAGGCGATGATTAGGATCGTCTATGCGATACTGACTGCTTATCACCGCGACATGTTCATGGCCTTGGTTGATGGCATATTCCGCCATAAGGCGACCACCGGTTACGTTATCAAGCCACACACAACGATTTGCTATCTCTGGTATATAGCGGTTAATTAATACAAAGCCTGGAACTTGGTTTGCAAAACCGATCAGGGTCTCGTCATCAAGTGCTTTGCTGTGCACTACCATGGCTTCTACTCGATGCTCTAGCAGTGTTTCAATAGCGCGAAGTTCAGTCTCTTTTTCAATAGAGCCGGCACTTAATAAAATTTGAACGTTATTTTTGCGAGTAATGGACTCCACACCGTGGGCTAACATAGCGAAAAATGGGTCGTGGAGCTCAGCAATGACAACGCCTAAAGATGCGCTACGTTTGGTTACAAGTGCCCGCGCATTAGCGTTGGGACGATAACCCATTTCTTCCATGATTTTTTTGACACGCTTGCGAGTATCATTGCCCACTTTAGGACCATTATTTATAACCCTTGATACGGTCGCTAATGAAACGCCAGCGGCTTGGGCGATATCTTTTATTGTTGCCATTTTCTTTCAAACTTCGTTTTATTGCGTGGAGTGTCGATTGACCTGATTGCCATAGCGTACATTATATTTACAAAAAAAGATAAAATTCTAACGCTTAGCTTGTGGTGTCTTTCACGGAACTGAGATGCATTAGAGAGATGAAGAGCGTTAGATTACCTAAGTGGTTTTACCTTCTATGATTGTTAATCAAACCGCTGTAAAAAAGAATGGAAAACGTATAACCTCCTAGGCATTCTGAAAGATTGCATTATTCATTAATGTATAAAAAATGTGTGGTAGGTTGGAACGCGTCAGTTTACTAAGCACGTCTTAAGGTAAAAATTTTGTTATGAAAATAAATGTATCTGCATTTGGTGAAGTTGAAGGCGAAGTTATAAACGCCTTTACGTTAACTAACGACAACGGCATGTCAGTTACCTTGCTAAACTACGGTGGAATTATTAAAGAAATTCACTTCCCGAATGCAGAAGGTGAATCGGTAAGTTGTGTCCAAACTTTCGAGACTCTACAAGACTATATAGATGACCCGAGCTATCGCGGTGCGATCGTAGGACGTTACGCAAACCGAATTGGACATGGCTCGTTTGCGTTAAATGGAACAGAGTACACCTTAGATAAAAATGGCGGTGAACATAATCTACACGGCGGTCTAGCCGGGTTTCATAAGAAGGTTTGGGCGGCAAGCATCCAAGAGACGGCGGACAGTGTGGCTGTAACATTTACCTTAACTAGTCCCGATGGGGAAGGTGGCTTTCCCGGTACTGTTAATGTAGAGGCATGCTATTCCCTTGATCAAAACAACGAGTTATCTCTTGTTATCACCGCGAACACAGACAAAGAAACCCCGCTTAGTTTCACGCAGCATGCTTACTTCACGTTGAGCAACGACCCGCAAGTGGGTAATACATTGCTACATATAGATGCTGACAAAGTCACGGACGCAGATAGCACCTTGCTGCCAACTGGAAAACTGGTCGAAGTTGCGAATACTCCCTTTGATTTCACGAAACCTACAGCAATAAAAGAAAGGGCAGAGCAATCTAATTCCCATCCATTATTTGATAGGGTGGGAGGCTACGACCACAACTATGTACTCCGTGATACGCCTGAGCATACCCCACAAGCAACCGTAAAGGCACTTGATACTGGTATTGCTATGTCGTTATTTACTAACTTGCCGGGTTTGCAGTTTTATACTGGCGGGTTGAAAACCGACGATCAGCTTGGTGCCTTGTGCTTAGAACCACAGCATTTCCCGGATGCACCCAATAAGCCCGAGTTTCCAAACTGTTTCGTAAAACCCGGGGAAACCTTCAAAGCAAGTATGCGATACAAGTTCAGCGCATAGAAATCGTTATGTAGTGACAAAAGAAAATTATTTGTTATCAATTTAACAATTAATTTTCTTTGTTACGCAATTGATAAACGTAGAAGCTTGCTATATCATTATCAGGGTAAACGTTTAACCCTATTTGATGTTGCGCATTAGAGCGTAGCAGGCTAATTCAGAGAGAGTGATTATGGGAACCCCTTTCGACCCTACCAACGATCCACATCGCCGTTATAACCCTTTGTTGGGTGAGTGGGTGTTAGTGTCGCCTCACAGAGCGAAGCGCCCTTGGCAGGGAGCCTCAGAAGAGCCAAACAACGAACAAAAGCCATCTTACGACTCTACGTGTTATTTATGTCCAACAAACACCCGCGTGAATGGTGAAGTTAACCCTGATTACAAAGGTACGTTTGTTTTTCAAAACGATTTTGCTGCCCTTAAGCAAGATACAGAACAAGCCAGTGAGAAAAAGGGGCTGTTTCAGTTCGAAACTGAGCAAGGCTGCAGTCGTGTTATTTGTTTTTCCCCTGATCACAGCAAAACGTTACCTGAGCTTTCCGATGAAGAACGCGTAGACGTAGTCAACACGTGGAAAGCACAAACCGCTGAACTTGGTGAAACCTATCGCTGGGTACAAGTTTTTGAAAACAAAGGCTCAATGATGGGGTGTTCAAATCCTCACCCTCATGGTCAAGTATGGGCGCAGCAGCATGTGCCTACCGACCCAGCGAAAAAAGTCGTGCAGCTACAGCAATACTTTGGTGAAAACGGCACGCCTATGTTGTTGGACTATGCCGAGCAAGAGGTCGCGAAGCAAGAGCGAGTCGTGTGTCAAAATGATGATTGGGTTGTAGTTGTACCATACTGGGCCGCTTGGCCTTTTGAGACGCTACTGTTACCGAGATTTGACGTGCAATCTATGCACATGCTCTCGGATTCTCAGTCGCTATCTCTTGCTAAGATCATTGGCGAAATTACAGCGAAGTACGACAACTTATTTGAAACGTCTTTCCCATACTCTATGGGATGGCACAGTGCCCCATTTGATAGTGAAGCGCACCCTGAATGGACGCTACATGCGCATTTCTTCCCACCACTTCTGCGCTCAGCAAGTGTACGCAAGTTTATGGTTGGGTACGAAATGATGGCAGAGGCACAGCGAGATTTGACCCCTGAACAAGCGGCAGACAGATTAAAAGCACTATCCACAGTGCACTATAAGAAACGTGAGAATGCGAATGGATAATCAAGTACTTTCTTCTAATTTTGAAACGCATTACGGCGAGGCGCCAGCGTTAATCGCACATGCGCCGGGTCGAGTGAACATTATTGGTGAGCATACCGATTATAACGAAGGGTTCGTATTTCCGGCTGCAATCAACTTTGGAACGTGGGTTGCGGCAACAAAGCGCGCAGATAATGACATCGTGGTTACCGCGATGGATTACGAAAATCAGCAAAACCAGTTTTCGTTGTCAGACATTAACTATGACGAAGAACAAGGGTGGGCAAACTATGTTCGCGGCGTAGTGAAAGTACTTAAAGAGGCGATGCCAGATTTTGGCGGCGCTAACTTATTGGTTACGGGCAATGTGCCACAAGGCGCTGGGTTAAGCTCTTCGGCATCTTTTGAAGTGGCTATATTAAAAGCGTTAAGCGCGCTGTATGAGTTGCCCCTCGATGGCGTACAGGCTGCACTGTTAGGGCAGAAAGCCGAGAATACGTTCGTAGGCTGCTCATGCGGAATTATGGATCAGTTAATCTCTTCTATGGGTAATGAAGGCATGGCAATGCTGCTTGATTGTCAGTCGCTAGCCATTGAGCATTCACCACTACCAGACTCGCATCAAATCGTTATCATCAATTCGAATGTTAAACGTGGTTTGGTTGACAGTGAATACAACTTGCGTCGTCAGCAGTGTGAACAAGGCGCGTCGTTATTGGGTGTGTCATCGTTACGCGAAGCAACTATGGAAATGCTAGAAGGCGCTAAAGCACATATGCCAGAGGTGGTTTATCGCCGCGCGAAGCATATTGTTACCGAAAACGCTAGAACACTGGCAGCAAGCCAAGCCTTAAAAGCTGGCGACATCGAAACGGTTAGTGAAGCCATGGCGCAATCTCACATCTCCATGCGTGATGACTTTGAAATTACCGTTCGCCCAATCGATTACTTGGTTGAGATCATTGGTGAAGTGCTGGGTAAATCGGGTGGTGTTCGCATGACTGGCGGTGGATTCGGCGGCTGCGTAGTGGCCCTTGTACCTACCGACAAAGTTGAAGCGGTGAAGCAAGTCGTGGCCGACAAGTACTCTGATGAAACAGGGTACAGTGCTGATATTTATGTGTGTACGGCTACACAGGGCGCGTTCGCCTAATTATCGATTTAAATACAGCCTTTATGCACAAACCTCTCCCCTTTCTAAACAATCCTATTCTTTAGAATTGTTTGTGTCCCTTAAGCCGCATCCATTGGTTGCGGCTTTTTTTTTTACAAAAAGTGCACATTTCTAGTTAAAAAAAGTAAACAAAGTGTGATACTAATACTACCCGCAATAACGCGATAAGTTTAACGGTGAGTTTTTCACCCATTTATGATTTATTGTGCTTTGCGAAACGCGTTTTAATAACGTGACACTGGTGTGGCAACAACCAATATAATAATAAAAACAATTTTTCACCTGTGTACCCTGCATAACAATCGCCGCACCCAAAATAAGAACTTTGGGAAAAACTATGAAATTAGCATCAATAGATATCACGTTGTTCGTGGTATACGTCGTCGCGCTTGTCGGAATTGCGTGGTGGGTTTCTCGCGAAAAGCAGGGTCATCAAAAAGACACAAATGATTACTTTCTAGCGGGCTCAAGCTTGCCATGGTGGGCAATTGGCGCATCACTCATCGCTGCCAATATTTCTGCCGAACAAATCATCGGCATGTCGGGGTCAGGTTACCAGTTGGGGCTTGCCATTGCGTCTTATGAGTGGATGGCCGCCATTACGCTGCTTATTGTCGGCAAGTTCTTCTTACCTATCTTTCTTAAGCATAAAATTTACACCATGCCTCAATTTCTTGAGCAGCGATATGATCATCGCGTTCGCAAGGTAATGGCAATATTCTGGCTAGGTGTTTATGTTTTTGTAAACCTAACTGCTGTGCTGTGGCTAGGTGCATTGGCCATCAATACCATCGCGGGTGTTGATATGGTTTACGGCATGATGTTCTTAGGCCTTTTCTCGTTAACCTATTCACTTTACGGCGGCTTGAAAGCGGTAGCACTCACCGACATTATTCAAGTCGTGTTGTTGGTTATTGGTGGCTTGTTCCTGTCGTATACGGCGTTAAACCTAATCAGCGACGGCAATGGTGCCATCCAAGGTTTTGTTGACCTTACTAACAAGCTCCCTGAGAAATTCGACATGATATTGTCAGAAGACAACCCGCACTATATGGACTTGCCGGGCATTTCTGTATTGATTGGCGGTATGTGGATCATGAACCTGTCGTATTGGGGCTTTAACCAGTACATCATTCAGCGCACGTTGGCGGCAAAGAGCGTTCAAGAAGCGCAAAAAGGTATTGCGTTTGCGGCTTTCCTAAAACTGCTAATGCCGCTAATTGTGGTATTGCCAGGGATTGCAGCAGTGCTAATTGTGCCAGACTTAGCTAAACCGGACCAAGCATACCCAAGCCTAATGACGCTGATGCCTGTTGGCCTTAAAGGTATTATCTTCGCAGCCTTGGTGGCGGCGATTGTGTCCTCGCTAGCGTCGATGACAAATAGCGTTTCTACTATTTTTACCATGGACCTTTATAAAGATAAGCGTCCAAACGAGTCGCAGCAGCATTATGTGAAAGTGGGTCGTATCGTTAGCTTGGTCGCGCTAATCATTGCTATGGTGGTGGCCAAGCCGCTGTTGGGTAATTTCGATCAAGCATTCCAGTATATCCAGGAATTCACGGGCTTCTTTACACCAGGTATCTGCGCATTGTTCGTTTTAGGTATGTTCTGGAAGAAAACCACAGCAAACGGTGGTCTATTGGCCGCATTAGGCTCATTTGTTTTAAGCATTGTATTTAGACAATTCTGGCCTGAACTGCCGTTTATTGACCGTGTTGGTCTTGTGTTCCTGCTTTGTGTCGCTTTAGCTGTGGTTGTCTCTCTGCTAGAGAAAAAAGGTGTCAGTGAAAACGCTGTCGACCTAAACGAAGTGCAGTTCAAAACCACAAGCGGATTTAATGTAGCATCTATCGCTGTAGTTATCCTTACAGCAGCGTTTTACATTACGTGGTGGTAGCAGACAAGGAAGGGCGTTTTTAATCGCAACGCCCTTGCTAAAATTAGCTAAAAACAACGCGAAAGTTCAGAAGACGCTGACAATAAATTTTGTTAAGTTCTAGAACGTGTTGCAGTTAGTAACGTAAACCTGTGGTGAAAAACTTCAATTTTCCCTCATAAAATACGGTATACTAACCGGCTAATATTCGATGAACTTTCGCGCTTGCTGATGTCTTACTAAGAAGAGTTATACAGCAAGCCACTAAAAACGTTACAGGAGACATCAATGGCAACGAAAGGCGTTAATAAGGTTATTCTTGTTGGAAACCTTGGCAATGATCCTGAAGTTAGATACATGCCTAACGGAAACGCCGTTGCGAACTTAAGCCTAGCAACTAGCGAAAGCTGGAAAGACCAACAGGGTCAGGTTCAAGAGCGCACTGAGTGGCACCGCCTTACAATGTACCGTCGCTTAGCAGAAATTGCCGGAGAGTACCTGAAAAAGGGCTCGCAAATTTATGTTGAAGGTAAATTGCAAACACGTAAGTGGCAAGATCAGCAAGGCCAAGATAAATACACCACTGAAATTATCGTAGACCAAATGCAAATGCTTGGTGGTCGCGGCGGTGAAGGCGGTGGTGGTAACGGTGGTTACCAACGTCCTCAGAACAACCAAGGTGGTTACAACCAGGCGCCTGCACAAGGCGGTTATAACCAAGCGCCACAGCAAGGTGGTGGTCAGCAGGGCGGCTACAACTCAAACCAAGGTGGTGGCTACAATCAAGCGCCTCAGGGTGGCAATCAAGGTCAGCCAAAGAACCCACCAATGGCTGAGCCAGATTTTGACTTCGACGATGACATTCCGTTCTAAGCAAAAACAGTTCACGAGTTGAAAATATTCTAAGAGCCGCTTTAATAGCGGCTCTTTTTTTGAGCTAAGTTCGCCCAATTATGAGATTGGTGCCCGCCATTCTTCCCCCGATTACCTTAAAATAATTTCATCATATTCCCATTGTTGTTTTCCCATAAACGCGATGAGTGAGCTTTAAGAATTACGTGTAAAAGGTTGGGTTTTTGCAGTGTCAGTAGTAGTAACCTTGGTGGCTTTTGTTTTGTTGTGTCTTAAAAGCAGCGTGTTGTTTGCGCAAACAGACGGCGAATGTGAAGAGGAAAGCTGCGCCTCCAAAAAGCCTACAGTAGTATGGTTGCGACCACCCGAGCTTGGAATTGAAGGCAGTGGTGTCAGTATCACTTCAGGGCCGATCTATGACGTCATGGCGTACCTCTCTACACACCTGCATAACTACGACCACCAATTTGAAGCTTATCCGGTTAAACGCGCATGGTCGTTGGTACAGCATCAACAATCCGCACAAAAAGTGTATTGTTTTTATGGCGCCGCTTACCAAGAAGAACGCGCTGAGTGGGGATATTACTCCCAGCCAACCTCTATAAACTTACCGCTACTCATTGTTGCAAGAAACGCGCTTCAGCCTTCATTGAAAAATGAATTAGATACCGCGCAGTCTCAGCCAACACAGGGATATTTTGAGTCCATTTCTTTACGTGCTTTGCTTCAGCAAAATTTGAGAACGGTACTCTACAACGATGTGAATAACGTGTACGCCGATACTGTTGAGCAATGGGCTACAAAAAACAATGTGGTTCGTTTAAATGGGTTAGGCAAAGACTTAGGCATGCACACCATTGCCCTACTGGAAAGTGGGAGAATAGATTTTGGCTATGTAGGGCACCGCGAGCTTTCAGCATTACCAGAAGAAGAACTCGATGCGCTTAATGTTTATCAAATCAGTGAACTGTCACAGCAGCTAAGAGGAACAAAGCGCTTACTGTGTTCTAAGAGTGAGCTAGGACAAGCGGTAACGAGTGATCTAGACAGCGCGCTAACTCACATTACATCCACGCCTATGAAAAGCCAAACCTTAAGAGACATTAACTTTGTGGCAGATGGATACCCTTTATTTCTTAAACCGCTTTTTGATGAAAGGTGGAAGCAATACCTTTCAAATTAAAGGCTTTCAAGGTTTCACGTTTTACCTTTTCTTTCATGACAACTCGTGCTTAAACCGCCCTGTTTTATTACCGCCCCTTATTCTTCTTAATCAACAATAATAATAGTGTTTGGCTTGTGCGATACCCGTGACGAGGTATTATAAATTTGCCTGTTAATAACGAGAAAATTGCCCAAATTATGAAAACGTTATCCCTACTTTTTGGCGGTGCTGTTCTGGCTTCAGCGACCGCGGCCATATCTCCTTCGGTATCAGCTGCTCAAACGCTTTATAAGCCGTTTCCAGCCGACGTAATGCCATCGTTAAGTGACAAAGGTAACTATGATGTTGGCGTAAAGACAATCGAAGCGGCTTATCCTGTTAAAGTAAAAGACATTGCTGGTAATGAAGTCGAGCGATCACTCACTTTGGAGGTTTGGTATCCTGCAGCAAGCTCGGCTCAAAAGGCCACGTACATTAACGAAACAAGAAGTGGTCAGGTGTTTGAGGTACAAGCAGATGCAAGCCGTGATGCACCTATTGCCGATGCTGACACTGATTTTCCGGTAATTGTTATCTCTCATGGTTATACCGGCTACCGCACCCTTATGTTTTATTTAGGCGAACACCTCGCGTCTCACGGTTATGTAGTAGCGGCAATCGACCACACAGATTCCACAAACAAAGATGTTAATTTTGCAGAAAATCCGTATTCAGGTTTTCCAAGTACGTTATTAAATCGTTCACGAGACCAAGTTCTTACATTGAACAGCATCAGCGAAAATACCTTTTTTAAAGAGAGTGTGGATGCAAGCAAAGCGGGAGTGATTGGCTATTCAATGGGGGGCTACGGCGCAGTTAGCACGGTAGGAGGATGCTATGCTTTTAACGACCAAACCGCTGCAACCTTCACTGGTACACAAGATCCTAAAACGGCGGCGTTAATTAAAGAAGCGCTTAACACCTGCGCAGGTGGCAAGGCCAGTAGCGAAGAAGCATTACCAGCCTGGAAAGCGGCGCTAGCACTTGCGCCATGGGGCGGGCAACATCAGCTATTTGATGTGCAATCGCTAAACAATATTAAAGTTCCTGTTCTTTATGTTGCTGGGGATAACGACGATATTTCTGGCTACGACGGTATAAAGTGGTTATTCGATAATACCGGCAGTAAAGAATCTAAATTACTAACCATTAAGAATGCACGCCACAATGTTGCACCTCACCCTGCACCTAAAGAAGCTTATGGCAGTGAATTTGATTTGGGAAGTTACATTGAGCCGGCATGGGAAGTGCAAAAGCTTAATGCCATTAATGAGCATTTTGCGCTGGCGCTTATGAACTGCCATGTGAAAGCCTTACCTGAGTATTGCAGCTACCTAAATGTAAATGGCAGCAGTGCACAAGTCCCTGTAAACGGCAAAAAGCCAGAGCCTTGGAAAGGGTTTGATGATCGTTGGGCGTTAGGCTTGGAGATGCAAAGTAAGTAATGCGTTACAAAAGGGTGCTTAAGCACCCTTTTTAATTCTTGTTACATATTTACGCTGTATCTAATTCAATTGTGGCGTAATGTATATGCTTAAACATTAATGTTTTCGTCAGTACCTTCAATTACTATAACAATCAATCGAACTCATCATTAACATCATAAGGAAGTGAAATGAAAATGCGTAAGTTAGTTACTTCAGTGCTTTGTGCCTGTTCTTTTGTTGCTGTCCAACCCTCTGCTTATGCGGAAGCGAATACCGTAAAACAAGGCATAGTTGCTGAAAACAGCAACGACGTAGAGCTATTAAAAGCATCCTTTAAGCAAGGAGATTTCGCCCATGTGGTAGATGTTCTTGATGATGTGAAAAACAAATCACCTGAACAGCACAATATGTTGATTTCTGCGTTGATGAATATCGATTTGGACGATGCCGAAGAGGCGGCTGAGCAATTTATTCTAAAATATAGCGATGACTACAGGGCATACCATACACACGCAAGTGTAATGGGCGCACAGGCTTCAAGTAGCATTTTTTCTGCTCTGGGTTACGCAAAGAAAGCGAAAAAAAGCTTAGAGAGGGCCGTCGAGATTGCTCCCGAAAATGTTGAGGTTTATCAAGCTTTAATGCAATTTCACTTAATGGCGCCATCTATTGCTGGAGGGGATATGGGTGAAGCCATGAACCTAACCCAAAAAATTGCAGCTCTAGACAAAACCGAAGGTCAATTTGCTCTTGCCCGAGTCTATCTGGTAGAGGAACAAGAGACAGAAGCAAAGGCAATATTTGCGTCTCTGATAGACGACGAGCAAACCCAAATTCGCGCTCGTGTTGAACTTGGAAGCTTCTATTTGTCTGATGAGCAATACGACTCTTCGTTCGAGATATTGTCGCCACTCACAGATCTTGAATTAACAGAAGTAACAAAAGCCGAGAATGATGCTTGGGACACTTATCAGAACCGAAAAAGTAGCCTTATGTATGGAAAGTATCGTTTGGGGCAAGTGGCTGTTGAAAGTGGTGAGTACACAGAAATAGGTATAAAAGCTTTAAAAGACTATCTACAAAACTATGAAACTACGGCTATTGATACAGAGAGCCTACCTACACCTAGTTGGGCACAATTGCGGTTGGCTGAATTGCTGCTCAATGCTGGTCAGATTGATGAAGCGCAGCGCGTTGTAAACACAATGACAGAAGAAAAAGACGAGCGTTTTGCGAAGGTTCTAAAAAAAATCAAAAAGGCTTTGAAAAAGCGAGCAGCGGCGTAACACCGCTTAGCTCGCTTTAGCTTCGAGCCTTCAGCTCTATACCGCTTTAACGGTATAAATCAATGCAGTTTGTGGGAAGAGCACCGGCAGCTGCATACCGTATTTCATCAATACTTCGCCAGAGAATACTTGCCCTTCAGTTTGTTGCAAAATAGACGGGGTGTATTCTTTTAGCTTTTCAGGCCAAACACGCTCAATGGTGTATTGTTTGTTAGCATCAAGACCTGCAAAGTAGAAGCGGTTTGGCGTAGTGCGAACAGTTTCCATAACGCTGTTATATGCAAAAATACCTTCTTGCTTGTCTTTAGACACATAACCAAATTTTACGTTCATGCCGTCATCGTCCATGCGGAATAGGTCGCCGCCGTGGGTGATATGACGATACTTCTTGTAAAGTGAAATAGCATCAGTAAGCACGCTTTGCTCGTGGTCGGTAAGTTCACGTGGGTCCATCTCTATACCCATATGGCCAAACAAGGCTACTGCCGAACGAATCTCAATAGGTAAGTGTCTACCCGTTATATGGCAGTCGCGCGGGCCAACGTGTGCGCCCATTACTTCAGACGGGAAGAAATAAGAACAACCACGCTGAATATACAAACGGTCTAGTGCGTCGTTAGAATCGGACGTCCAGAAACGATCTGTGTGTGGCAAAATACCTAAATCTACACGGCCGCCTCCTGAACAACAGCTTTCTATCTCAATGCCTGGCTTCGCTGCCTTAACGCGGTCTATTAAGCTGTAAAGCGCAGCCATTTGACCATGCATCGCAGGTTTACCGTGAAGGTTGCCGGGGTGGTTTACGTCGCGGTTCATGTCCCATTTGATGTAGCTGATTTTGGGGTACGTCTTCAGTACATCAGTAATCACTTTATAAAGGTACTCAACCACTTCAGGGTTGGTTAAATCCAATACGTACTGATTTCTGAAAGGAACGTGAGGGTTATTCTCGGTTTGCAGCGCCCACTCAGGATGTGCGCGGTAAAGGTCGCTGTCAGGGTTTACCATCTCTGGCTCAAACCAAATACCGAATTCCATGCCAAGGCCAGTAACATGGTCAATTAGCCCGTCTAGTCCTTCAGGATAGATAGCTTCATCAACAAACCAGTCGCCAAGCCCTGCCTTGTCGTTTCTGCGCCCTTTAAACCAACCATCATCTAACACAAAGCGCTCAATGCCCAGTGGTGCAACTTTATCGGCTAAGGCTTTAAGTTCGTCTTCGTTATGATCGAAATAAATTCCTTCCCATGTGTTGTAGTGCACTGGGCGAGGCTTCGATTCAGCACTGTGGTTTAGCACGTTGCTGCGAATGAAGTTATGGAACTGTTGTGATAGCGAAGAGAAACCTTCACAGCCATAGCCTGTGTAAAGCACGGGGGATGTATAGCTTTCGCCAGCGTTAAGTACCACTTCACCTGGAAATAATAACTCACCAAACTGCACATAGCTTCTGCCATCAGCCATAAGCTCGGCGCGAAGCTTGTGGTTTGCAGAAGCGCCAAGGTGATAGCCATAGCACTCACCGTTAAGTTCACCCGTGCCTTGAGGGAATGCAATCAGACCAGGGAAGGTGTCGTGAGATGTTTTGCCTCGGCGATTTTCACGTACATAACTTCCAAAGAAGAGATCGTGATCTTTGGTTTGAAACTCTGCTGACCAGCGGCCTTCAAATGTTTTAATTTTGCTTACGGAAGTAGGCAAGGGCAGGCTAGCGGCATTCAAATAGCCTAAATTGAGCGGTGTTTCGCCACTGTTTTCGAGACGAGAAACGTATTTTACTACACTCGTTTTGTTATCGAGCTCAACAGTTGTGATAAGACGCATACCGCGGCGAGCGTCTTCGCTTACGAAAGCAACAGACTGTGCATCTTCATTTATTTCGGTCAGGCTAAAGCCTGCTGACCACTGGTCGGCATCGCCCGACACTTCAAGACCTGGCTGACCCGTCCAGCCGTCACCGTGAGTCGGTACCAACGTAATCGGCGGTTCAATTACGGGTGCGCATTTGGCTTCTTGACGGGTGTTTAAAACGCTCAGCATTTCTGGTGTTGTACTGTCACTTAATGGCGCACCATAGTAAATGACTTTGGGCATACGACCCTGGCAGTCGAATATTAATGTGGCTTTCTCGTTCGACAAACGAACGAATGATGTGAGTGACGACATAAAAACCTCATTTTACATGCCTAGATGTTTATAGCGCATGTTGTTAAAAGAAAAGATGACTGAAAAGTACAGAAGGAACATCCGTACGGTTTATGGTTTTACAACGGTTTATCGAGCTTAATACCTGCTTTCTTGCACGGTCGTCGAGTGATTAAATCTGTTTCAATCACGCTAACAGAGTCTTCTCTCTGCTTTCATCTACTTCACAGCGTGTGGCGGAACAAAAGTGCGGAACAAACCGTACTTTTGTTCCGCCACAACCGTAGTAATCCTAGTTATCTGAACCAGCCAATATATGGCTGACCTTATTAGCCGTGTGCTTCTTCGCTCTCTATCAAACGACCACGCCATTCTGCCTTTTGCTTAAATACAACCCGATTTAAGACAAGGGCGAGGGCAATACAGCAAACCAATGTGACCAACATCAGGTGAATGTAGTGCAGGCCGAAAGGAGCGTGCACAAAGCTAAAGAAAGCGTATAGACCCACACCAAAGACAACTGCCGCTATTCCCGCGTTGGCGTTTACGTTATTAAATAGTAATCCAACAATAAAGATGGAAAGAATAGGCATACTTAACAACCCGAAAAGTTGTTGAAGCAAGTTGATGATGCTTTCTGCTTGCGCGTACACAGGAACCATAACTAGCGACACAATAGTAAGCGCCGCGGTCACAAAGCCGCTTAAGCGTGCAACGTTTGGCTTCTTCTGAAAATACGCCTCGTGTATATCGCAGACATAAAGTGCAGTCGCAGAGTTGAGGTTACTGTTGTAAGTAGTGAGTACTGCGGCAGCGAGGGCCGCTGCAAATACACCTGATAGCCAGCTAGGTAAAACATCACCTACCAACGTACCGTAAGCGGCATCGTTGATATCGCCGTAGAGCTTATACGAAATGATACCTGGAACTACGATAATGGTAGGAACAACGATAAAGCGGATGATCGCTGCAGCGTATACGCCTTTCTGTGCTTCTTTTAAATTAGGTGCAGCCATGGCGCGCTGAGTGATTACCTGATTCGTACTCCAGTAGAAAGTCTGGATAAACACCATACCGGTTAATAACGTGTGCCATGGTAGAGGTGAATCATTATCGCCAATTAGGGTTAAGCGCTCGGCAGGTATGCCCGAGAAATCAAAATCGATTGCGAATAGTGCAAGAACGACAACAACAATCGCCATAGTCAAAAGCAATACGCCAGAATAGGTATCTGAAACTGCAACCGCGCGAAGCCCACCAAAGATAGCGTAGAAGGCACCAATTAATGCAAAAGCGGTGGCAACATACATAAGTGGAATGTCTACATTGAACATGTTAATCATGAAAAGCGAGCCGGTGTAGATTACGGCAGGCATGAAAATAAGGCTGCTACCTAGGAAGAAAAGAAGGCCTATTAGTGCTCTTATATGCTTGTTGTTATAGCGCATTTCCAGCAATTCGGTGGTTGTGGTGCACTGATAATGATAATAGACGGGAAGAAAAACTCGCGCGAGAATGATTAGGCCTGCCACTGCGGCAAATTCCCACCACGCAAGCAGTGCCATTTGGTTACCGTTCATCCCTACAAGTTGATCGGTACTTAAATTAGTTAACGTTATTGAGCCCGCGACGTATATCCATGTTAGTCCGCCGCCAGCTAAGAAATATTCTTTGTTTTCGTTGGCTTTACTATGCCCATGACCGCGACACTTTATATAGGTAAGAAGCCCGATAAGTGCGGTGATGAAAATAAAAACGACAAGTTGGGTTAAGCTGCCTGACACGAAAAACTCCTCAGCAGAATAAAGACAAAAGGGGGCAACACCGCCCCCTTGATAGACTAGTTGTTATTAGAAGCTAGCACGAACACCAACAGCGTAACGAGCACCGTCAGCAACTTGTTGAACGAAATGTTCTGATAAGCGACCGCGACGCGTTAGCTCTTCGTCAGTAATGTTAATGCCTTCGAAGAATACCGTAAGAGACTCAGTTACATCGTAACTTACACTCATATCAACTTGGGTGTAAGTCTCAGTGAAACGAGGCTCAGTACCACCAAGAGTGCTTATGGCTTCTTGCATAAAGGTTTCACGATTGTTCAGTGCAACACGCGCTTGGAACGCATCTTTTTCGTAGAACAATGTAATGTTTTGTGAGTTTCCTAAGCCTGGTAGACTAAACTCTGCATCTGAATTAACGATAGTAGCGTTAGCTTGAATACCGAAGCCGCTTTCAAGTGTATGCAACCAAGCAAGCTCTAAGCCTTCAACTTCAAGCGTATCGCCATTGCTAGGACGAAGTACAGTAAATACATACTCGCCGCTTTCTAAGAATTGGCTTTCTTCGAAAAGCTGGCCAGAAATAAAGTCTTCAACTTCTTTATTAAAAACAGCTGCAGACAAATAGCTCGTGTCATCATAATACCACTCTAGTGACACATCCCAGCCGGTAGATTTATATGGCTGGAGCTCTGTATTGCCTTCAGTAGCTTGTAGGTTTCCAGGGCGTGAAACCGTTACGTTAAATACCGGTACTAAGTCGTCCATCATTGGGCGAGTCAACGTTTCCGAGTATGCATATCTCAAGTACAAATCGTCGGTCAACTGCAATTTAACGTTAAGATTAGGCAGAAGACTTGAATAACTATTGGTCGCATTAATCGGTTTGCCTTCGCCATCGTCTTCAAATACTGCATTGAAGTCTGAGTCATCGCCAGGAATAGGCTGAAGGTCCTGTAAAACCTGAACTGTACCATCTACTGATGTATCTGTTTCGCTGTAACGGAAACCAAAGTTAACATCAAGTGGCATGTCTGAAATTTCAGTTGCAAAGTAGAACTGTGCGTACGCACTTAATACTTCTTCGCTCACTACGAATGAATCATTACTTGGCTGAGGGTTGCCGATATTTGTTGCGTCAATCGCTGCGCGAACATCATCGAATGATTGACCTGTAGCGTCAGCAATTTGCTGCACCGCTGCATCAGACGTTGCGAAGTCAAAGAACGCTTCAGGATCGTAGGTAAGCCACTGATTAGGCACACCGCCGAAGTAGTTTTGTGCAGTAAATACACTTAAAAGTTCATCAGGGAAGTCAAAATTGTAGCCGCAATAAACGTTACAACCTGAAGCGAACAAGCGAGTATTAGATTTTTCTCGATCTTGGTAGTAGATACCAAAATCTGCTTTGTGGAATGCATTGTCTGAATCAGGTACCCAAGTGAAGTCTGCACGGTACTCACTGATGGTATCTTCCGTGTCAAAACCGTTGCGTTCGTTATAGTGCATGCGGCCTAGCGACGGTGTTTGCAAAGCGGCATCACCACCGGCAACAGTCAATGATGGGGTAGCACCTGTGAAGTCTACACTGTATTCATTGTTGTAACCCACAACAGTGAAGAAGTTGTCGCCACCACTGCTGTCTTCGGCAGTTGAAGTTGAGATATCAATGTTTGCAGTTAAGTTGTCGTTTACTAACCATTCAAAGTTTGCACCGAATGCTTGGATTTCAACGTCTCGACCATAGCGGCGGCGAATAAAGTCAGTCGCACCACCAGCACCTTCTACAATAGTACTTGTTACACCAGTTAGGCTGCCATTATCGTTGAAAGACATGTTGTCGAGGTTACTGTCTGTGAACCAATGACCAACACTGTGCGCGTCTGAGTCAACTTCAAACTTAGAGTAGAGGCCATCTAAGGTAAGCGTCATGTCATCGTTAGGAGCGTACTGAACAACAAGGTTACCAGATGTTCTTTCGCGATCGACTAAATCAACGATTTGGTCAAAGTTCTGTGGGACGTATACATTCCTGTATTGTGCATTGTCTGCGTATTCAGGGTTGTCCAGTTCTGAACGATCAGTAATGTCTACCCCTGGACGCCAGTAGCGCGTTTCTAGCATGTTTGTTTGTAGCTTACGCTGTTGAAATGATGCAGCAGCTAACACACCTAATTTACCATCCATAAAGGTATTGGTAATTAAGCCAGACACTTGCGGCGTTGTTTCTTCAGAAAGGTCTTCGTACATGCCTTTTACACTTGCAACGGCCTTGAAGCCGTCAAATGCGAATGGGCGAGCAGTTGTGATTTCTACGGTTGAACCGATACCACCTTCTTGCATAGAAGCGAGAGGGCTCTTGTAAACTTTTGCACCGCTGATTAGTTCAGCTGGAAGCGTATCGAAACTAAAAGCACGACCTTGGTTTTCTGTAGCAATTTGGCGGCCGTTAACAAGTACGGTGTTAAAATCTGGGCCGAAACCACGCACAGTAATAAATTGACCTTCACCACCTGAACGATCAATGGCAACACCAGTAATTCTTTGTAGTGATTCTGCTACGTTTTGGTCTGGAAATTTACCTAGGTCTTCAGCCGTAATACCGTCGTAAACAACATCAGATGCTTTCTTATCTAGCATTGATGCTTTCAGAGAGCTGGTAAAACCTTTAACTTCGATAACTTCCACTTCTTTATCAGTAGCAGTAGTTGCTTCCTGTGCCAGTGAAATAGGGGCGTGTAGGGCAGAGGCGATAGCAACACCTAAAAGTGAGCGTTTCGCGATAGGGCCTAACTGTGATGTGTTAATTTTATGTGTCACTGTGTTTTCTCCGTGAGTAGGCTACGTTTTAACGTACTTTGCACTTAAATTACGTTTTTAGTATGTGCGGATCAAGCTTATTAACAATACTTTTACACATTTAACGTTATATTTTCGTGATTATTATTTGTAACTTTATGAAAAATATAGCGTTTCTTATTTAAGGTAAAAGGTGAAGCGTTTACCTTGGATCCAATACTAGCACAAAATGACAATGTAATTACAATGTTATAAAAAAATTTTTTGTATAAAAAAAGTGCGGTCTATAGCCGCACTTTATTAACAATCAGAAAAATAAAGGAAAATTAGCTGCAGCGGATACGGTCGACGGCGGCTTTCCAACCATCATAGGCTTGATCACGTTCTTGCTTGGTCAATCTTGGAGTGAAAACGCTATCACTCTTCCAACAATGGGTTAAATCGTCGATTGAATTGAAGACACCAGCCTGTAATCCTGCTAAGAAGGCAGCACCAAGAGCGGTGGTTTCCGTAATCTCAGGGCGCTCTACTTCAGCGCCCAATATGTCTGAAAGAAAGCCCATAACCCAATCATTACGCGACATACCGCCATCTACACGAATAGTTGTGGGGCGAGCGCCATCGCTTTCCATTGCTTTTTGCAGGTCCTTCGTCTGGTAGCAAACAGACTGAAGTCCCGCAGCAACGATTTCGCTAATGCCTGTGTCGCGGGTTAAACCTAAAATTGCGCCACGGGCATCTGGATCCCAATAAGGTGCGCCTAAACCAGTAAATGCCGGGACAAGGAACACGCCGTTATCTTGTCTTGCTCGCTGTGCAAGTGCCTCCGACTCGGCGGCATCGTCGATAAGCTTCAACCCATCTCTGAGCCATTGAACGGTTGCGCCGGCCATAAAAATACTGCCTTCAAGCGCATAAGTCGTTTTGCCGTTTAAACGATACCCAACGGTGGTGAGTAATCGGTTTTTCGATTGCAAAGGGGCGTCACCAGTGTTCAATATCATAAAACAACCGGTACCGTAGGTGCTCTTGGCCATGCCTTTTTCAAAGCATGCTTGGCCAACTAATGCTGCTTGCTGGTCGCCTGCTACGCCTTGGATAGGAATAGCTCTACCTATGATGTCTTCTTTCGTTACACCAAAGTCAGCCGCACAATCCATCACCTCGGGTAGCATTGAGCGTGGGATATTGAATTTATCTAGTAACTTCTCATCCCAGCATTGGTTATTGATGTCGAACAGCATTGTACGCGAGGCATTGGTGGCATCAGTTTTGTGTGACTCACCACCCGTTAAGCGCCATATAAGGAACGTGTCTACGGTTCCAAACAGCAGCTCTCCGTCCTCTGCTTGCTGTCTTGCACCTTCTACATTGTCTAATATCCAAGCTACTTTAGTGGCAGAGAAATAAGGGTCTAACAGAAGCCCTGTCGATTCAGTAATGTGTGAGACGAGCTCTTCGTCTTCACTTAAATCACGACAAAGCTGGGCTGTGCGTCTGTCTTGCCAAACAATAGCCGGGTAGACCGGCTCGCCAGTGTTTTTATTCCACACTAAGGTTGTTTCGCGCTGGTTAGTGATACCAACGGCTGCGATATCTGATGGTGTTAATGAACATTTATTGAAAACTTCTTTGAGGGTAGAGACAACGCTTTCCCAAATTTCCTCTGGATCATGCTCAACCCAGCCATCTTTCGGATATTTTTGAGAGAATTCCTGCTGTGCAATAGCGTCTATACTGCCCTTTGGAGAAAAAATGATGCTGCGAGAGCTTGTTGTACCTTGGTCAATGGCAAGGATATGTTGTCCCATAAGGTCACTCCTGAAGATAGTTTTCATAGAGTTTGCATCATTTACACAGGATTAACAATGCTATATTTTCGAAAACGAACATTGGCGTTTCGTTTTGTTATGGGAACATTGAAGTTAAGCACGTATAATTGATGTAATTTTCTAATTCTGAGGACTCGCGATGAATCAAACGCAAAGACACGAAAAAATTGTTGGGCTTATAAAGCTACATGGTTTTATGTCTATTGATGATTTGGTCAGTGCTTGCGAAGTTACGCCGCAAACAATCCGCCGAGACCTTAACCAGCTTGCCGAAAACGGTGTGGTGAGCCGCTATCATGGTGGTGCTGGCCTAAACAGAAGTTGGGAAAACACGCCATATCAGGAAAGGAAAACCCAAAACAGCGAAGTCAAAGAGAAAATTGCTGAAGCAGTGGCTGCAATGATCCCTGACGGCGCATCGTTGTTCATTAATATCGGTACGACGACGGAAATGATTGCAACTAAGTTGCTCAACCACAAAAATCTTCACGTGGTAACCAACAATATTCACGTTGCTACCATTCTTTCGGCTAAAGAGGATTTCTCCGTCATAATTGCTGCCGGTGAAGTTCGCTATCGCGATGGCGGAATCATTGGCGAGGCAACCTGCGATTTTATAAGCCAGTTCCGCATGGATTACGGCATAATCGGTATCAGTGGTATTAGTTCGGACGGTGCACTACTTGACTTTGATTTCAGAGAAGTGAAAGTGTCCCAAGCCATTTTGGAACATACTCAACACGTTATATTAGCTGCGGACTACAGTAAGTTTGAACGCCGCGCAATGGTGGAGCAGGGGCACATTTCACAGGTTGATTGCTTGGTTTGTGATAAAACGCCGCCGCCCAGCATAAGCAAGATAATCGAAGAAAATAACATCACCTTTGTCAAAGCGTGACCATCTATTTACCATAGTTTTCCACTACTCTTAAACCTGTTCTCGGTTTTGGTCGCATTCTACTTTTTGGCAGCCTTCTTTAAACATTACGCACTGCTGCCGCAAGCGCACTTACACACCACGTATTTTTCAATGTAAATCAGTTAAGTATTGTTGCGATTGGATTTGTTCATTCCTTTTAATTACGAATTTTAACTTTCTTTAATGTTCGTAAATGTTCGTTTTGTGTTGACATGTTTTCTTTTTGCTTGTCAAATAGACAACCATATGAGGATATCCATATAAATACCACTAGAGGCAATGTATGAGTCAAAGCAATCAAACTGAACAGACAGTCGACGTTTTAGTCGTTGGCGGCGGTGTTAACGGCGTAGGCGTCGCGCTTGACGCTGCGGGACGCGGGCTTTCGGTTGCTTTGTGCGAGAAAGGTGACCTCGCAGGCGCAACGTCTTCTTCTAGCAGCAAATTAATTCATGGTGGACTTAGGTATTTAGAACATTATGAATTTCGCCTAGTGAAAGAAGCGCTGGCAGAACGTGAAGTGTTGTTGAAGAAAGCGCCTCACATCATGTGGCCGCTACGTTTTCGTTTGCCTCACCAAAAGCATTTACGCCCTGCGTGGATGATACGAATTGGTTTATTCCTCTATGACTCACTGGCTAAGCGCAATATGTTACCGCGCTCACGTAAGCTAACGACCACCAGTGAAAGCCCGCTGGTTAGCGATATTTCAACGTGTTTTGAATACTCAGATGGTTGGGTAGATGATGCACGCTTAGTGGTACTAAATGCGCTAGCTGCCCAAGATCAGGGGGCGAAGATATATACGCGTACTGAATGCGTTAAAGCTGAAAAGTTAGATAATTTGTGGAATGTGGAGCTTAAAACGTCTCAAGGGAAAACGTTTACAGTTAAGGCCAAGTCAATTGTTAATGCGGCTGGACCGTGGGCAGTATCGTTTCTAGATCGCTTGGTAAATATTCACAACCCCAATGCGATGCGCATGGTAAAGGGAAGCCACTTTGTCGTTCCCAAGCTATATAACTCTGATGAAGCGTACATTCTGCAAAATAAAGACGGACGCATTGTATTCGTGATCCCTTACGAAGGTGATTTCTCACTTGTGGGCACGACAGACGAAGACTTTAAAGGTAACCCGTCAGACGCTGCAATTTCAAACGAAGAGACTGATTACTTAATTGACGTCGTAAACAACTACTTCAAGTCCAAGATAACACGCGAAGATATAGTCCATACTTACAGTGGCGTGCGACCACTCTTAGAAGAGAAAAACGCGTCAGCACAAGAACTTACTCGGGACTATAAAGTAGAGCTTAAGGGTGAGGCTGGAAAGCCCGTATTACTTAATATCTTCGGCGGCAAGATTACAACCTATCGAAAGCTTTCAGAGCACTCGGTAGATAAACTTGTCTCATGTTTCCCGAAAGCGAAAAAAGCGTGGACCAAAGAAGTACCGCTACCAGGTGGTGCATTTGAGAGTCAAGAATCGTTAGTTGCTCAACTAACTTCCGAGTTTTCTTGGCTGGACAACGCTATCGCTGAACGCTACGCAAGACAGTATGGTTTGCTATGTTATAAGTTTCTTAAAGGTAAAGCGTCAGTCGATGCTATGGGGACTCATTTCGGGGCTGGTATGTATCAGGCAGAAGTTGATTACCTTATAGAGTGCGAGTGGGCTTGTTGTCTAGAAGACGTGATTTGGCGCAGAACAAAACATGGATTACGCTTGGACAAAGCCCAACAGGAAGTGCTGTCCTCTTATATCTCAACGAAAGTTTCTGGCGCAGTTCAATCGGATGAGTCTGTGGATGCTGTATTGGCAAGCGCCTAACCCGTGAAAAGGTACGCATTAGAAGGAGCCATCTTTGCTTGAAAAGCGATAAGGTGGCTCAATCGCCATTGATTAGCTAGCCCAACAGGATAAAGTAGACGACTTAAAATGAACATGGACGTGATAAACAATACTTCCGTCAAGGAAGTCGTACTTATTAGACACGGTAAGCCTCTCTCGGCGCATAATGACAAAGTAAATGCAGCTCAATATGCTCAGTGGGTGCGTAACTATGATAAATCGATACTCGATCCAACAAGTCACCCAAAGCAGAAGACCCATATCGACGACAGCTACATTGTGGTTAGCCCGTTACTAAGGGCTAAATTGTCTGCGGCTTATTACGGCGCGACTCAAATTGATGAAGAGTTGCCCCACCTTAAAGAAATGGATATTCCTTATTACAAACTTCCGCTCACCTTGCGCAGTTGGCACTGGGTCGTCTTAAGTCGTGCACTATGGTTTATAGGATTTAAAGGTCGATTTGAAAGTTTCAAAGCTGCCAAGCAAAGGGTTAACCTTGTTTCCGAGCGTATCGAAAAACTGTGTGAGAAGCACGAGCGGATAGTGCTATTCGGGCATGGCATGACTAACTATTACACCCGAAAATCACTCATAAAAAATGGCTGGCAATTAAAGCAAAAAGACGGTGATTTTTGGGGAATTACGATATTGCACAAGCCGTTGCCATAATGCTGAGTCTTCGTTTTTAACCAGAAATTCTTAAGGTTTATTTATACCTACTTCATTTTTTCTTCAAAATGTCGATAAAATAGAACAATGCCTAACAAGCGCTAACGACTTGAACAAAGGCATGGGGAATCGACAATGAATAAAACCAACAAAAAGAAACCTTCCACGTCTAATGTTTTTAAAGCGGCTATTGCAGCTATTTTTGCAATTACCCTTGGCGTTACTATCAACTTTCTTCATACCGACGAGCAAGACACCACAACAATCGCCTTTGCACTAAATCTAGATACGTTTAAGCGTCACGTCGTCTCGTCTCACTGGCAATGGCGAGTACGCCAACCCACTACTATGATAATGCTGATTCACTATAATGAGTCGGGCAAAGAAACGAACCGTACTCCGGTGCGAATGAATCACAACGGATGGCCGACCGCTGAGCTTTCTAGTGAAGGGTGTGAAAAAATATGGACGTCGCTAGTGGCGACACCACTGCGCGTGGACGGCTTTAAGATCCATGCAGATTATTACGCTGAACTTGAAGAGAACGAAGACAACTATTGGTGTCGCTTCAGCTTGAGCAGCGGCGCGTATTTCGACTATTTTCCTGCAAACGGAACAGTAACAAATTTAAGCGATTAAACTGGCCACATAAACGAGCACGCACAATATAAGCCTATACTTATGTAGGTATTTGTTCTATTTAGATAATTAGTCTACTTTTGAGTTAATGCCATGTTACTCATTGGCGCCATAAGGTATTGTCGATTATAAGATAATACTCGGCATTAACGAATTAAGTAGATATATGCTTTCACGCTTATTTTCTTCGAAAAGTAACAAAACTAGCGTCACTGTAGGCGTATCGGTCTGTGCTTCTGAGCTACATATTGTGGCTATAGAGCGCAGTGGCGACGCTGTTTCACTTAATTCTGTTTCTTCAATTCCCTATGATCAGCATCAGCCTCTCAAGCAACAGCTATCGGCGGCGTTAAGCCCGTTTGCTAAGTCGACTTGTAATGTTTCTATAGTGCTTTCACAGGATATGTACCACATGGTACAGGTTGATAAGCCAGAAATGGCAGAAGAGGATATTACAACGGCGTTACCGTGGACTCTTGGAGAGCTGGTTCCCTATGACTCCAGTAACATGGTTTTAGACTATGTCGATTACCCGGTTAAAAGTCGAACTGGCGGCCAAAAGATAGATGTATTCGCTGCCGAAAAGTCCCCACTTGCTGCCGTCGCAGCGAGCATGGCAAAAAAGAAAGACAAGCAGCTTACACATATCCACACCAAAGAAGTGTTAGCAACTGAAATGGTGCCAAATGATGACTATGCGCGACTACTCATCATCCAAGAGCCCAACAGTGAACCGTTTTTAATGATAGTGCGCTCTCAGGCTATCTGGTTGGCACGTCGCTTACGTGGATTTGTAAGCAAAGTTAATGAGCAAACAGACCTGTCACAGCTAAGTGATACATTGGGATTAGAAATTCAACGCTCAATGGATTTCTATGAGTCGCAACTTAAGCAGCCGCCTTTAAAAGAAATTCTGTTTAAAACTCAATTTGACTGCGTGCCAGTGATCGAACGGCTGAAGCCGTTCCAGCCCGCTGCCATGAATGTCTTTACTCCACAGCTTAATTTAGCCGATGTAGTTGAACCTGCCTGCCACTTTGCGTTAGCAAGTGCACTTGTTGCAGCGAGAGAGGTGGCATGAAAAGAACGATAAACCTCTATCAGGACTCCCTTAAACCAAAGAAAGAGCGGTTACCATTCTCGAAGGTACTTTGGCTTAATGGCGGGGCAATTGGTGTCATGTTGGTAGTGGTAATTGCGCTCAATATTACGTTGGGGGCGAAGCAGAAAAATTTAAATGAAATAACAAACGCAATTAACCAATTGAATGGCGAAATTAAAACCTTAAGCGCTGCACTCGAGAAGAAACGAGACACCCAGTCGCTTCAGCAACAGCTTGAAAAGGTGAACGCCAAAATCGAAAACCGAAAACGTCTGTTGGCGTATCTCGATAGCGGAGAGTTGTCATTTGACGCAACAAAGTACGGCGAGGTGATGGACGACTTGGCTAATTTCCACAATCAGAACCTATGGCTGACGAGTATTGATATCGATACACAAACCATTCGCCTGTCAGGCCAAACCTTGGCGCCTTCATCTATACCTGTGTGGCTTAAAAAGTTGCAGCAGTCTCCGTTTTTCCAAGGTAAGTCATTTTCTTCAGTGCAGTTTGATGAAGTAGACGGCAAAGAAAACGTGAAACAATTCTTGATATCCACAGATTTTGAAGGAGACGCTGATGAATCAGTACCAGCAGCTCTCTGAGAAATTCTCCGCTCTTGAAAGCAGAGAAAAACAGCTAATTACATGGGTGAGTTTTGGTCTCATTATCTATCTATTCTTCTGGTTCGGTGTTTCGCCTGCACTTGATGACTTGTCTGCAACCGATAAAGCAGTCATCAGAAAGGAGAGCGAGCACAAAGCATTGGTCATTCAAAGAGATGCTATTCAAGAAGCGCTAACCATCGATTATACAAAGCGCACGCAGCTAGAACTCGATAAGGCCAGAAAAGACCTACTATCAATTGATGAGGCACTACTTTCACTTAATGAAGGGTTTGTCGCAGCCGATCGAATGCCCGAGCTGCTTATGACGCTTCTAAACGAAGAAGACAACGTACGTTTAGTGAATTTTAAGGTCGAGCCTACCGAAACAGTACGCTTTGGTGACGGTGAGTCTCAAAGCACACCGTTTTACCGTCATAACATGCGCTTAATTATTGAGGGAAGTTACTTTGACCTGCGTAGCTACCTAGCGCGCCTTCAAGCCGCCCCTGAAAAAGTCGTAGTAACAGATTTTGCTTACAACGTTGAAGCTTATCCAAGTGCCACGTTAGCACTGGGGTTAGCAACGGTAAGCAATAATGAAACCTTTATCTCGCTGTAAGGAGAGAGTGTGAAACGGTTAAGAATTGTGGTCACAGCTTTAGCGATAGCAACATGCTTACCTGCAGTTGCGTCTGTCGACCCGACTAGGCCTGCAATCGCCAGTGCATCAGTGTCTAGCAATGATGAAGCTGTAGCAGGAGAGCTAGCACTTCAATCTATCTTTAAACGCAGTACAGGTTATAGCGCCATCATATCGGGTAAATCTTACCGCGTGGGCGACACACTTAACGAATACACCGTATCAAAAATTAACCCCAAGAACGTGGTTATCACTGACGGACGTCAGCAGAAAATACTAAGAATGTATGCATATGAAATTAAAAAATAGCCTCATTGTTAACACATTGGTTTTGTCTGCAGCGTTAGTTGTGGCAGGTTGCCAATCTTATGGTGTTGGCGAGGAAGTAAAACCTCATATTCGCGATGAACTAGCACGTTCTCAGAATACGACATCAAGTAAACCAACACCGCCCCCTCAGCTGAATCAAGAACTGCTGGCAGAGGTTGCCCGTTATCAAGCGTTACCTGCGCCAACATCACAGAAAATGTTTGCAGTTTCTGCTAACAATGTAGACGTGCGTCCGTTTTTCGATGCGTTAGTTGAAGACACACCCTACAGTGTCGCCGTTCATCCAGCCGTGTCGGGGCAAATTAGCTTAACGCTCAAAGAAGTGGCGTTAGAAGATGTGTTAACCATTATTTCGAGAATGTATCCGTTAGACGTGTTTTTAGAAGGGAAGGTAATTCAGGTTATGCCTTCTCAACTAAAGACGGAATCTATCCCGGTTAACTTTCTTATGATCAAGCGCTTCGGTGTATCTAACGTAAGCGTTATTGCCGGTGGGGTAAGTGAGCAAGACCAAAACAATGGTGGCAACAACGGTGGAATTAACGGCAATAATAACATTAGCGGGAACGCGCTAGGTGGTCAGGGTGGTTTTGGAGGCCAAGGCGGACTTGGCGGCAATAACATCCAACAGCTCAATGGCTCAAACATTCAGACTACCAGTGAAAACGACTTTTGGAGCGATTTAAAAGAGGCACTAAAAGTACTGGTCTCTCCAACAGAAGGCCGCCAGGTTGTGGTTTCACCCCAAGCAGGCTTAGTGACCGTTCGAGCATTGCCCAGTGAAATCGCAGTGGTGAAAGACTTTTTAAACCAAAGCCAAGAGAGTTTACAGCGACAGGTGGTATTAGAGGCGCGCATTATTGAAGTCACGCTAAACGACGGCTATCAGCAAGGCGTGCGCTGGGATCGCATTGCAAGCGGCTTGACGGGCAGTGTGAACTTTGGCTTCAGTGGCGGAGCTATAGCGTCAAACTTTGCTGCAAATACCGCTGCAGGTATAGATCCAGCCATTAATGCAGTTAATGGCATAGGGAACTCAATCTCTACAGATATTGGCGGCGTTTCTACTTTGAGAATTTCCCGAGGTGACTTTGACGGCGTTATCAATATGCTGCAAACCCAAGGTGATGTTCAGATGTTGAGTAACCCTAGAGTGACCGTCACTAATAACCAGAAAGCAGTGATTAAAGTGGGTCAGGACGAATACTTTGTCACCGATGTGTCGACCAGTGAAGATCAAAGCGCGACTCAAACCGAAAACGAAAATGACATCGAACTTACCCCGTTTTTTTCAGGTATTGCCTTAGATGTTACCCCTCAAATTGATAGAAGCGGCTCGGTTATATTGCACGTTCACCCATCAGTAACGGAGACGGCAGAGCAGACTAAAGTCATTCAGGTGGGCGATCAGCAAATCTTGCTGCCACTTGCACAAAGTAATATCCGAGAGTCAGATACGGTAATTCGTGCCCGCGATGGAGAAATTGTCGTGATTGGCGGTTTGATGGAAACCGTTACCAGTGAGCAAGAATCAAAAACGCCTTTGTTGGGCGACATTCCATTCATTGGTAACGCGTTTAAAAACAAAGCCAAAACGCAGAGTAAGCGCGAGCTGGTGATCTTGATACGCCCATCAGTTGTGCAACCGGACACGTGGGAAAAACAACGTCTTCGCACTCAGTCATTACTTGATCAGTGGTATAGAAACTAATTATGTATCAGGGCTTTTTTCACTTCACAGATATGCCGTTTTCGCTTACCCCGAATACGGATTTCTTTTGTGCGCTTGCGCCACACAATGAAGCGTTGAAAGTCATTTTATCAGCATTGAGTATGTCTGAAGGCTTTATAAAAGTAACCGGTGAAGTTGGTACAGGTAAGACTTTGTTATGCCGTAAATTAATTAATCATCTGTCTGATAAATTTGTAGCCTGCTATTTACCCAATCCATACCTTTCGCCTGATGAACTACGCCAAGCATTTGCGAGAGAATTAGGTATTGTTACGGAGGGAAATAGTGATAATCAAGGCTTGCATAATGCAATAGAGACAAAGCTATTAGCACTTAAAAAAGAGGGGCGACAAGCGGTATTAATCATTGACGAAGCGCAGTCGCTGAGTTGGGACGCTCTTGAGATGCTGCGTCTTTTTAGCAATTTGGAAACGGAAAAAAGTAAGCTGCTTCAAATTGTCTTGTTTGGACAGCCTGAACTTGATGACAACCTGGCAAACCCTAAAGTAAGACAAATACGCCAGCGGATAAGTTTTTCCTACACTTTACGCACAATGACGTCAGCCGAAGTCGATTACTACATTGGTCACCGGTTGACGACAGCAGGTGGTGACGAGCAGTTGATATCTAGAGGACTGCGCGCATTTATAGCGTTGGTTACTAAGGGCACGCCTCGCTTGGTTAACATAGTTTGTCATAAGATTCTTTTGCGCGCATATGGTCAGGGCAAGGCGTCGGCGACCTGGTCACATACCCTAAGCGCCGTTTTCGATACACATGACTGTAAACGCAGACTTGTCCCAAGGCAGAGTCTTGTTATTTTGTCTCTTGCTGTGGTGGCAGTTGCAAGTGTACTACATGTATACGGCGCAAGTGGCATATGAGTATTTTGAATGACACCTTAAAGTCACTGGATGAACGCGATAAAAGTGAAGACTTTGGTTTGCCGCCAACCGTTGAAGTCAGTCAACGTCCAGTTTGGCCAAAAGCGCTCATGATCATCGCCGTTTTGGTGTTTGTAGTATGGTTAGTAATTACACTTTTATCTGGTACTTCCCATCGCGAAAAAAGTGAAGATGGATTAAGCACAACGGCCGTTTCAAGTGCCCCGAGCGTTAACAACCCGCCTGCTGAAAGTACAATATCAGAGCGCGTTGCCGATAGCACATCAGATATAAATGCGCCGTCACAAGGAATGCAATCAACCCCGTTATCTGAAAGTGATATGGCGCTACAAAACCGTGCGTCAGATGTGGCTGAGCTGGTTTTCAATACCATTGATGAGTCATTAGAAGATGATGAAGCTCAATACAGAAAAAGGGTTACAACTACGGCATCAGCAACCAGCACAGCTGATGAAGCGAAGGCGTCAAACGTCAATAACAGCGCAAACGCCAGTAGCCCTCAATCAGAACTGTCTGCGGTTAGCAAAATACAACCCTCAAGCTCGAAGGCCGCAGAGCCTAAACCCACAAATATCATAACCAGAGAGCCTGTAGTTGAGGTAGCACCTAAGTCACCTGAACAACAAAGTGCTGTGCATTTAGAAGCAGGACTTAAAGCGTATAACTTTGGCATTTTTGATGAAGCTCAAAAAAGCTTCACGCTAGCACTGGCAACCTTTCCGCAAAATGACGAGGCGCGCAAGCAGCTGGCTGCACTTTATTTTGGACAAAACAATAATTTACAGGCACTGCAGGTACTTTCAGAGGGCATTGTGATCTCGCCTAGCGAATTAATTTGGCGAGAGCTAATGGCCAAAATTCTGGTGCAGGAAAGCCGCTTCGAAGAAGTATTGAATTTGATGCCTGATAGCTTGGATGCTAAAGCCTTAGCCGAAGGCCGTGCCGACTATCTAATTTTAAAGGGCACCTCTGCTCAAACCATAAATATGTCAGAGCAAGCGATATCAGCATTCAGCGCTATGACATCGCTACAGCCTAATAATGCGAAATGGTGGTTGGCACTAGGGGTGAATTATGACGCATTGGCAGATGAGCGCCTGGCGATATCATCTTATTCCAGGGCACTCGCCATTGGCGGGCTTTCCTCTGCATCTGCACAATATGCAAACTCGCGTCTAACTGATTTACAGGAGCAGCCTTAATGCGACCTCGATTAAAGATGCGCCTTGGCGACTTACTCGTTCACGAAAACATTATCTCCAGTGAGCAGCTTGACAATGCGCTTGCGGCGCAGCGAACGTCAGGGCGCAAACTGGGGGATACACTTATCGATTTGGGCTTTATCGGCGAACCCCAGCTTCTTCGCTTCTTGGCACAGCAGCTAAATATTCCTTTCTTGGATATAACACAGCGCCGTATAGATCCAGAGCAAGCTCAGCTTATCCCAGAGACTTACGCGCGTCGCTACCGTGCCTTGGTGTTAGAGGCGGACGACGATGAAGTGCTGCTGGGCATGAGCGACCCAACGGACTTGGGAGGCTTAGACCAGCTGGGCCCGTTAGTCGCTCCTCGAACCATTGAGCTGGCTATCGTACAAGAGAACCAAATGCTAGAGGCATTTGATTCTGTTTACCGCCGTACCCAGGACATTGCGTCGTTTGCTGAAAAACTAGGTGAAGAGTATGCAGACGAGGCTGATTTTGAGTTGTCAGCCCTTGATGACACCACCTCGGATGCTACGGTTGTTAAGCTGCTTCACTCCATATTTGAAGATGCCGTTCAAGTTAGGGCATCAGATATTCACATCGAGCCCGATGAAAAAATCCTGCGCATTCGTCAACGTGTCGACGGCGTTTTGCAAGAAAACACGCTCAACCAAGTGAAAATAGCGTCGGCGCTGGTACTACGACTCAAACTCATGTCTGGCTTGGATATATCTGAAAAGCGTATTCCACAAGACGGGCGATTTAATATTAAAGTAAAAGGACACACCTTAGATGTGCGTGTGTCGACCATGCCAGTGGCCAACGGAGAAGCGGTAGTTATGCGTTTATTAGACCAGTCTGCTGGCCTACTAACGCTAGACCAAACCGGTATGCCCGATGCTATGGCAGAGAAGTTTAGAGCTGCCATTAATCGTCCCCACGGTATGATCCTGGTAACGGGGCCTACGGGTTCCGGTAAAACTACGACTCTGTATGGGGCACTTAGCGAACTTAATAAGCCTGACCTTAAAATCATAACGGCTGAAGACCCCATTGAATACCGTCTACCGCGAATCAACCAAGTTCAGGTTAATGCCAAAATTGGGCTGGACTTTGCCGCCATTCTTCGCACTACGTTACGTCAAGACCCCGACATTATCATGGTGGGGGAAATGCGTGACCAAGAAACCGTAGAGATTGGTCTTCGAGGCGCATTAACCGGCCACTTGGTATTAAGTACGCTTCACACCAACGACTCAGTAACCAGCGCTATTCGCCTTATCGATATGGGCGCGGCGCCGTATTTGGTTGCTACTTCATTACGAGGAGTGCTTGCACAGCGTCTGGTTCGTAGGGTGTGTGAAAACTGTAAAGAAGAAAAGCCTGCAACCGCCCAAGAACAAGCGTGGGTTGGCTTCTTGAAACCTGAATTAGCCACTGCCACCTTCTACAAAGGGCGCGGGTGCAACAGCTGTAATCACACAGGATACAAAGGCCGGATAGGCGTTTTTGAATTTCTGGAAATGAACGAGGACATGATGGAGGCCTTGCGTGAAGACGATACGCAGGGCTTCGTAGATGCGACTAAGGCGAACAAAGACTTTGTTCCTTTATCTCACATGGCACTGGACTACGCAGCTCAGGGCAAAACTTCTTTAGATGAAGTGTTCAAAGTCGCTGAATTTGTTCCTGAAGTGGTGAATCACTAATGCCACAGTTCAAGTACGCAGGTAAGTCAACGCAAGGCGGGCCTCAAAAAGGGGTTATTGAAGCCGCGTCAGCGCAAGCCGCAGCACAAGCCTTGCTGTCACAAAACATTGTGCCTCTTACCATTGTTGAATCAAAAAAACGCAGTGCAGAAAATGAAGGAGACGGCTTCGATATCACGCGTTTATTTCAACAAAAGGTGGGACTGGATGAAATGATCATTTTCTCCCGCCAAATGTACTCATTGCTGAAGGCCGGTATTCCCATTATTCGCGCCATTAAAGGCCTAAGCGAAAATGCATCGCATAAACGCTTTCAAGAGATTTTGAAAGATATTGCAGACCAGTTAGAGCAGGGACGAAGTCTGTCTTCTTCCATGGCTAAATATGAAAAGGTGTTTACGAGACTTACCATATCCGTGGTGGTGGTAGGTGAAAATACCGGTAAATTAGACGATGTATTCCTACAGCTTGCCCTCTATTTCGAACGCGAGCAAGAAACCCGCAAGCGCATCAAATCAGCGCTGCGCTATCCCACTTTTGTGTTAATTGCGCTAGCAATTGCCATGTTTATTTTGAATCTATTTGTTGTGCCAGTGTTCACTCAAATGTTTGAGCGCTTTGACACCGAGCTTCCAATTATGACCCGCGTGTTAATTGGTACTTCCAATTTCTTTGTGAACTATTGGTGGCTGCTAATTATTGTGATTGTGGGAGGGATTTTCGCTGTTAAACAATACGTTAATTCGACTAATGGACGACTCAAATGGGACAAATTTAAACTAAAGTTGCCTGTCGTGGGCAGCATTATTGAGCGATCATTACTTTCAAGATATAGCCGAAGTTTTTCAATGATCTTACGTGCAGGCGTGCCGTTAACCGCAGGGCTTTCACTTACTGCCGACGCCGTAGACAACGCGCACATGCAAAAGCGCATTAAAGAAATGCGGCAAGGGATCGAAAAAGGCGAAAGTTTGCTTAGAGTTTCGAAAAATAGCGAACTGTTTTCTACACTTGTACTACAGATGATTGCAGTAGGTGAGGAGACGGGACGACTAGAACCATTGTTAGAAGAAAGTGCTGACTATTACGAACGTGAAGTCGACTTCGACTTGAAAAGTTTAACGGCCAAAATCGAACCTATTTTGATTGGTTTTGTTGCGGTAATGGTATTGATCCTGGCGCTTGGCATATTTACGCCAATGTGGAACATGATGTCGGCGGTGAAAGGCGGCTGATAAAGCGCTTTATAACTGGGGAAAAGCGTGGCAAGCACCAAAACGGGGTTACTTAATTTTGTTGTTATAGGCGTTTTGCTTGCTGTTATTGGAACAACATACGTGTTTTACGCGACACCAATTATTGATGAAGCGGAAAAGGTTAACAAAGAGAACGCGGTTGCACAGTTTCAGCGAGTGGTGATGTTAGCCAGGGCACAATGGATAAAGACTAAGCAAGATACTGTGCTTATTTACGAAACTGAGTTTGACGCTGGTGGCAAAGTTAAACAGCACAAAGATGTGGCGGCAGAGCTATACATTAATGAAAAAGGCTGGCCCGAAGGACTTGAAAAAGAACAGGGGAATGCGTGCGAATATATGCTGACACTTGCAACCTTAAGAGAAGGTGAAGCGCTGTCAACAGTGACTGTAAGCGACCAGTATGCAAACGGTTACTTACAATGTGCATTCTTTTGGGAAAAAGAGATTTGGTTTGAATATAACGCTGGTAGCGGCGTTGTCAGGCAAAGAAACAGTTGATTAAACGGCGGCACAATTCGCCTTTATCGTCATCAAGGAGATGTTATGAACACCAAACAACAAGGCTTTACGTTAATCGAGCTGATAATTGTTGTAATCATTTTAGGGTTGCTTGCGGCCACAGCATTACCACGCTTTATTGATGTTACTGATGAAGCTCGTGAAGCAAGTGTTGAAGGTGTTGCTGGTGGTTTTGCCGCAGCGGTAGGTCTTGTAAGAGCGCAGTGGGAAGTTGAAGGCCGTCCGAGCGGAAACAATGGAAATGGGAACGGCACTGTAATCACTTACGATCAAACGCAAGTAGGGGTAGACGGCACCATTGGTTACCCAACGGGAAGCTCTACAGGCAACACACTTATTTCTACCGTTAACGACACTGAATGCAAAAACGTATTTGACCTAATTCTTCAGTCAGCACCAACAAACACAACGTCGACGAACGACACCGTTGTTGCTGACTTCAGATATGCCGTTCGTGAGGACGACTCAGGTGCAAATACACTTTGTGTTTACTACTTAGTTGAATCTATGGGTTTACCTAATAGCTCAGCACCGGCAGACGGAACGCCAGACGGTACAACGTACGACGGTTTCACTTACAACCCAGCCACTGGCCAGGTTACTGTTTTTTAATTAATACCTAGGAAGTTTAATTATGCAAAAAGTATCAACACAACAGGGTTTTACCCTAATCGAGTTAATCATTGTTATTGTACTGCTGGGTATTCTAGCGGTAACCGCAGCACCTAAGTTTTTGAACCTTCAAGATGATGCGCGTGATTCTGTATTACAGGGGATTGCCGGAGCTTTGGAATCTGCTTCGTCAGTGGTCTATGGCAAAGCATTGATCAATGGCCAAGCCAATGCCGAAACAGGTACGGTAGACATTGGTAATAACATCACTGTGGAAACAGTGTACGGTTATCCAGATGCGACACTTGATAATTTGAATGATCTATTAGACTCAGATATTGGCAACGATTATCTAACTAATCCTGTACCGAATTCGGATCCAGCTCAAATCCTAATTTATTATAAAGGTTACACTGGCTACACTACAGCTCCTACTGACGCAGACTCAAATTGTGCTATCACCTACACAGCTCCTTCTGCTATTGGTGAGAGACCCTCTATTAACGTTGAAACTTGCGTCCAGTAATGTGAAGAAAAACGGTTTTACACTAGTAGAACTTATTATAACCATATTGGTTATTGGGGTGCTGGCGGTGACCGCCGCACCTCGCTTTCTTGGTAGCGACATCGAAGAAGCTATCGCCCTTCGCGATCGCACACTTCAAGTTGTTCGTAACATGCAGTTTCGTGCTATGCAAAATGTGCAAGACACTAGCTGTGTGAAAATAACCGCCACAATCATTGCCCCTCCCGCTGGCCACGATTGTACAAACGCCCTTTCTACCGCTTTTGATGCCGATCAGGTAGTCGACGTATCAAGCACCGATTTTACTTTTCAAACGGCCGATGAAAATGGCGATAGCTTTTCTCAAATTCAGTTTGATGGGTTTGGCAGACCGCGAAATATCGCGTGTTCAACGAATTGTAGAATTCAAATAAGTACCTTTGCTATGTGTTTGCAAAGCGAAGGGGCAATTTATGCGTGCTAGGGTTGCGTTGCCTGTACATAGAAAATGCGTGAACGGCTTTACCCTGTTAGAGCTGGTGATTGGTATTGTTGTATTTACGATTAGCCTAACCATTGTGCTGGCGCTTATTGTCCCGCAAGCTGAACAAACCGCAGAGCCATTTCGTCAAGTTAGAGCGGCGAAATTAGGGCAGTCTTTAATGAATGACATTCTTAGTCGTTCTTATGATGAAAATAGTGACAGAAGCCCGCCATTTGTCACCTGTGTCGATAAACCTAATCCGTCTAAAGCCAGCGATAATCTGTGTTCCGATGCTTTGGGTCCGGACGCTGGTGAAACCTCCGAAGAAGCTTATGACGATGTAGATGATTACAACGGTTATTCAATAAGTAATGCTGGCGGAAATTATAATGGCTTTGCATATAGAGTAGATGTTACTTATGACTCTTCAATTGAGTCAGACTTAAACAAAAGAGCACCAAAACAATACAAGCGTATTGATATCGCGGTCACAGCTCCAGACGGCCAAGTTTACAACTTCAGTGCTTATAGAGGGAGCTATTAATGTCCCTACCAAAAGCAAGACGCCAGCGCGGTTTTACACTTATAGAGCTTATTTTAGTGATCACTATTTTAGGTGTGATTAGCGTATCTGTAGCTCAAGTGATTTCTTTAAGTGCACAAATCTATATAACCGGCGCAGAGCGTACCCGCCTTGTTTCAGATGCGCGCTTTATTATTTTGCGGCTCGAAAAAGAACTGCGTAATGTTGTGCCAAACTCTGTGTCATTCGATTCGAGTTTGGGGTGTCTTTCTTACTACCCTATTAAGGAAAGTGGCACCTATGTGGGCGACGCGTTTAATAACCCTATGCACGTAGTCGTGTTCAACAGTCAGTTGAGTAAGGACGATACTCTTGTTATATACCCAACAAACCCGCAGAGCGTGAATGATAACGGGCGAATAATAGATGTTATTGCCGACGCAGCTTCCGATCCCACTAGCGATAATCAATATGACCTCACACTGAGTGCCCCCAATACACAATCTTCACCGGGAAAACGCTTCTTCATTCCTGAAGCGCAAGTAACCGTTTGTAGAACATCTTCCGTTCAAGGTGAACGCTTAATTAGGACGCAAGGTGCTACGTCGGGCGTCCTTGGTACTAATGTGGTTTCGTGGAGTGCGAATGTGGTCACTGCAGGGTTACGGCAAAATGGCTTAATCGAACTGAAAATGACATTACAAAGCAGTGACGATGAACAGATATCGGTTGTACACGAGGTGCATTTCCCTAATGTGCCATAGTAAAACACGCCAACAAAAAAAGTATCGTATAGGCCAACGTCCTGTCGGGTTGTCTGGTTCTCCTGCGCGCCAACAAGGCTCAACCACTATAGTAGCAATTATCATTAGTATCGTACTTTTAGGTCTTGGTATTGCGCTGTCTAATCAAATCTCATCGAATATTCGCCAGCAATCCATTGAATATTATGGCGCTCGTGCTTACTTAGCGGCGCAAAGTGGGATGGAAGTCGCTATTTCTAGGCTAATTAACGGTAATAACCCTGAGTGCTTAGAAATTATAGAGCCAGATGTAAATATCAGTACGGCTTATTTACAGAATTGTTTAGTAGTACTTTCATGTGATATTGAAAAAAACGTCGAAGAGCCTGAAGTTGCCGCTGATGAAATAAGGGTTTATGCGTTAGGGGCCGAAGCGCAGTGTAGTACCGGTCAGCTCGAAACCTCAAAAAGCGTTCTTGTTGAAGTAAGGCAGGAAGAATAATGACATACTGTAATTCTGTTGCTCGACTCTTTTTGATTTGTGCCTTGTTTATACAAGCGTTAGCTGTGCAAGCCGTCCCTCAAATCGAAGGCAGGTTCATCGAGCTTCAAAACACCTACAATAAAGCAGAGTGGACAACCATTAGCTTTTCACAGGTATACGACGAGCCGCCAGCAGTGTTTATGCTCTCTACCAATCAAGGTAGCAACCCAGCGATTGTCAAAATTCGCAATGTTACTCGCACAGGTTTTGAAGCTTTGCCCCTTGAGCCTTCTGGAGAAGATGGTCCGCATATCACAATGGGAGCACATTACTTAGCGATTGCGTATGGCGTTCATGAATTTCCTGACGGTGATATTGTTGAAGTCGGTAAGATGGAGCTCGGAGGGGGGACTATTCAGGCATCGACAAGCTCTCCTTGGTATGAACCTAACGGCCCCTTGAAGGTGGGCGAAGAAAATGCGAGATATGCTCGCGTTTCACTTGAAACTGATTTTGGTGAACAGCCTGTTTTCTTTCACTCTATTCAAACGTTAAATAACCAAGTTGACGTTAATGGAAAGAAGCCACCCAACGAACATTTGTTACCGTTTCTAACTATTGCAGCAAAGTATGAAGCACCATCTTATTTTATGGCGTTGGAAGCGTCTGAAACAGATTATGCGCCAGTTACACGCAATGAAACGGTAGCTTACATGGCGACAACAGAAGGGTTCAATCGTAGATTTTTCGATGACAATGGTATTGAAGTGGTTTGGGAAGCCGATTTTGCCGACGTACGCATACAGGGGTGGGACGATGGTTGCTTTCGAAATGACTTTAAAAATAACTATGCGCAAACTCCTTTGGTTGCAGCCAGTAAAATAAGTAGAAACGGCGGCGACGGCGGTTGGCTTCGCAGCTGCGGCGTAAACAAAAATAGGCTTGGACTGCGTGTAGATGAGGATAGAAGCTTAGACTCTGAGCGCAACCACACTGAAGAAGACGCTAGCATTCTGGCTATGACTTCAGAGTTTGTGTTTAGTGGTGAAGTTCCTAGTTGTGATGACGCCTTTCCTGGCGCGGTTGCCGCTTTTAGTGGTTCCGCAATTTCACTCGCAGCTGGTAGCCGAATGATTGATGAAAATGCAGGTGTGTTGTCAGCACAGCAGTTTATCACCGATGCTACAAGTGGATCAGCAGACTACCCAAAATGCGGACAGAACCCTGTCGACTGTACCGTGAACAACACAGATGCGCTTACCGACTCACAAGCGAGAGCGATACCAACAATTACCATTGACGATAGCGGCCCAGAGATAGCAGAAGGGGATTTAGCGGGGGATTATTATTTTAACCGTCAACTGGTAACCATGGCGGCGGGTAACTACAACGTAATTGCACCCACGCGAATTTATGTTTCTGACCCGGGGGACAATATAGGTGGCGTTGCTACAAAGTTCACCATGGTGAACGCAAATATCACTGTCGCTGAAGGGGCTTATCTCGCTATTTATGTCGATGGAGATGTGGTCATCGATGGCTCAAACCCCAACGCATTGGTTTTAGCAAAAGGTGAAATAACCTTTGCCAATGTGTCTGAAGGCACATTGAGAGGCCGCTTTACCGCAGGAGGTGGCGTCGGCTCACCTGCTACTCTGAGGGTGACTGCTAATGAAGTGCCAAACAATATTCCTGGCATCTGCGGTCGGGAAGTCATTGAAGTACTGAATCACTATCGTTTTGAACTGGCTGATAACAAGGGTAGCAGCTGCGCCGCGAAAGAAGTTACCCTAAAAGCCTGTGCAGACGTCAACTGTGATTTACTCTACTCCCAGCCATCAACAGTTAACTTAGTGCCCGTTAATAGCGGTAACTATCGATGGTCGCCTGACGACAGCGTAACGTTTATCGGGCAGACCTCGCTAACACTCGATAGCCTAAGAGGCGCAGATCCTGAACTTGCTACTTCGGGAGAAAATCCATCTTCTCAATTGCGTTGCTTTATCGGTGGTAAAGAAGTGAATTTAGGTAGCTGTAAAATAAAGTATGAATCCGACGGGCTGGTGTTTAAGAATATCACTGATGATTCAGAAACCATCGTTACTCAGCTTTCTGGTAAGCCTTCAGACACTGGCTTTAACAGCAAGACCTATGCTATCGAAGCATGTGGGAATTCTGACACGCTAAAAAATCAAATTGTCGATGTTGAATTAAATTATAACTGTTCTAGTTCGAGTAATTGTTCTAACACCCTATTACTTATCAATAACGGTAATGAACATCTACTGGGGCTAACCCCACGCACCTTTCCTATTCAATTTGATGCTGACTCGCGAGCTGCCTTTACAATTCAATACCCAGATGCGGGAGAGTTGTCGTTGTCAGCAGACATAACAAATCGAAGCGGTATTGCAGGTTCTTCTAATACTTTTAAAGTGCGTCCGTTCGGCTTTGCTATGAATATCTTAAATGATAGCGGCACGAGCTCCAATCTTAACGGTTACGCGAATAGTGCGAATGGTTCGCTGCTCAAACTGACAGGGGAAGACTTTGTCTTAGGCTTGCGAACAGTACAGTGGGTCGATGGTGAAGACAGTAACGACGATGGAATACCAGATAACTTTGCAGCACTGGAAAACAATAATACCGCGGAGCATTTTTCAGGTAGCGCGTTGTTAACACCCTTAAATATACTTCCTAGTGGCGGCGCAACGGGTACATTGAGCGTGCCCAGTGTTTTATTTAGCGACGAAGGTAAAGTTAACGTTGGTATTAATTACGATGAGGTAGGTACAATTTCCATTGCGGCACAGAGTACTTATTTGTCAGATACCACCGTGCAAGGGCTGGTGCAAAACGTTGGGCGTTTCGCACCTTCTAATTTTGCCTTGAGCGGAAGTGTTGAAGCAGCGTGTAACGTCAATGGCGCATTTAATTACTTTGATCAACCCATTAGCGAAGTGAGCTTCTCGCTAACCGCACTTAACCAAAATGGCAGCCGCACCACAAACTACTACGATGGTTTTGATAAGCTAACCAGTCTCGGTTTGCAGGTTGAGCATGACGGCAATTTGCTAAACCGTTTGGAAAATATCAACTCGATAGGCTGGCCTCAAAGCGGAGCGACAGGACAAATTACTTTCTCTGATAATGACATTGCATTTAGCCGCTTAGGTAGCGCAACACTGGACGGGGCATATATCGATGCCTCTGTCGCGCTGGTGGCAGACCAAGCACAAATTGAGGGCGCAAACTTCAATGGACTTTCTTGCTCCGGTCAGTGCGTTGACGATTTTGGTGATTCAATCAGCTTTGCCTACGGTCGCGCAACGTTGATAAATAACTACGGTGCAGCCGACGAAGCGCTTTTGTTACCGCTTCGCACTCAATATTGGGACGGAAATAATTGGCGAATTAATAAGTATGACAGTTGTACCGCTTATGATCACGACAACGTGAATGACGAATCTGGTGAATTGGTTTCTTCGGGGGAAGAGTCGTTAAGTGAAGGAGCCTATAGAAATAGTGACGGAATTCGCCTGTCATCACCAAACGGTGCTGGCAATTATCCTGTTAGTTATACGCCTGATGCTTGGCTATTGTGGGATTGGGATGGAGATGGCGAAGCTGATAACCCTCCAAACGCAACGCTCACGTATGGTGTGTATCGAGGAAACGACAATATTATTTACAAGCGCGAGCAAATCAATAATTAGCAAAGAAGGTTATCCCGCTTGGTCGTAATGCTGGTTGCGTAGCACACCGTAGTGGCGCCAACATAAAGAGATGTAAATTATTAGCAAATTGTTTTTGAACCTTCTAATTTTCACAGGGTCACTATGTGGGTCTAATTTTAAAATTATTTGGAAACGCGTGTGTGGTATCCCTTCTTGGGTAAAGCGCTAAAACTACTAAGCAAAAATGCAGTTATTTCGTCACTTAATTACAGCATTACTTGCCCAAAATAGCCCCCATTGTTAAAGTGTGCGAATAAATATCGACTTCACGTTAAAGCGTCGCCATCTCACCTTTGCAAATACGCGTTAACACAGAAACAGGAATACACTCTTCATGTTTAAAAAGCTTCGAGGCATGTTCTCTAACGATCTGTCCATCGACCTCGGAACAGCTAATACGCTGATTTATGTAAAAGACCAAGGTATTGTTCTAAACGAGCCTTCAGTAGTAGCTATTCGTCAAGAGCGCGCAGCAGGACCAAAAAGTGTTGCAGCAGTAGGTGCAGAAGCTAAGCGAATGCTTGGTCGTACGCCGGGTAATATACGTGCAATTCGTCCGATGAAAGACGGTGTTATTGCCGACTTTTACGTCACTGAAAAAATGCTTCAGCACTTTATTAAACAAGTGCATGACAATAATTTTTTGCGCCCAAGTCCTCGTGTATTAGTGTGTGTTCCTTGTGGTTCAACACAAGTAGAGCGCCGCGCAATTAAAGAATCTGCACTGGGTGCAGGTGCCCGCGAAGTTTATCTTATCGACGAGCCAATGGCGGCTGCTATTGGTGCGGGTTTACCTGTATCAGAAGCAACAGGTTCAATGGTGGTCGATATTGGTGGTGGTACAACAGAAGTTGCCATTATCTCACTTAACGGCGTAGTTTATTCATCATCTGTTCGCATTGGTGGTGACAAGTTTGATGAAGCTATTATCAACTACATTCGTCGTAACTTCGGTTCACTAATTGGTGAAGCAACCGCTGAACGCATCAAGCATGAAATAGGTGCTGCCTACCCGGGTGAAGAAGTGCGCGAAATTGAAGTGCGCGGTCGCAACCTAGCAGAAGGCGTACCTCGCGGGTTCACGCTAAACTCAAACAAAATTCTTGAAGCGCTTCAAGAGCCACTAACCGGCATTGTTTCAGCAGTTATGGTGGCGCTAGAACAGTCTCCGCCAGAGCTTGCTTCAGACATTTCTGAGCGCGGTATGGTACTTACCGGTGGTGGCGCGTTACTTAAAGACTTAGATAGATTGCTAATGGAAGAAACGGGCATTCCAGTTGTTATTGCTGATGATCCGCTTACTTGTGTAGCACGCGGCGGTGGTAAGGCATTCGATATGATTGACCTTCACGGTGGCGACCTGTTTAGCTACGAATAAACAGGAAAGGCAACCGTAAGGTTGCCTTATTTGTATCATGGATACTATTTTTACCCGCGGCCCTTCGTTAAATAACAGGCTTACACTGGCGCTTGTGCTGTCGGTGATTCTGATATTTGTCGACCATAAGCTAGACGGTTTCAAATCAACGCGGGTTTATCTCAACTCATTAATGAGCCCACTTCAGTATTTAGCAAACCTTCCCGGTTTAATGCTAAATGAAAGTGCCCAGCGTCTTACCTCTCAAGAGCAATTGCTGGCCGAAAACCAGAAACTTAATAATCAGCTGTTGTTAATGAGCGAAAAGCTCCAGCAGTTCGATGTAATTGCAAAAGAAAATGCACAATTAAGAGAGTTACTGCAGGCACCTATTCGGGTTTCTTCTCGAAAAATGGTTGCTGAGTTAATGGCGGTGGATAAAAACCCGTATAGCCAGCAGGTGGTTATCAACAAGGGTGCGATAGACGGCGTATATCTGTCTCAGCCAGTTATCGATGATAAGGGCATAGTGGGTCAGGTAATGGAAGTTGGGTCTACAAACAGCCGTGTATTGCTGATTGCCGATGTTACCCACGCTATTCCTGTGCGATCTCTTCGAAACGATATTCGCTTTATCGCAACCGGAAGCGGCGCACTAAACGAGCTGTATCTAGAGCATGTTCCTCATAGTGTCGATATTCAAGAAGGTGACACATTAATTTCGTCTGGCTTAGGAAAGGTCTTTCCAGAAGGTTACCCTGTGGCAAGAGTGTCACAAGTCGTCCGAGATGAAAGCCGCCCTTTTGCTCGTGTTATTGTCACACCTTTAGCAAACCTAGACAGGCTTCGACACCTATTGCTGTTATGGCACACACCTGAGTCAGAAAATGAGTCTGATGCTAACTCAACTGACGACACTGATAAGCCAGCTGTAAACGAGGAAGAATCTTTAGATGCGTAAACGTAACCTCGTTATATGGATTAGTCTGTTAGTTGCTCTGGTACTGCAAATTGTTCCACTGCCCACTCAAGTAGATGTGTACCGGCCTGACTGGGTGCTGGTTGTATTAGCATATTGGAGCATGGCGTTGCCCCACAGAGTAAATGTGGGTGTAGCCTTCTTAACGGGCGTAGCCATGGATGTATTGGTAGGCACGACCTTAGGTATTCATAGCCTTGGGTTGAGTATTTGCGTATACGTATTAGCGGCTAACTACCAACGGTTGCGTAATTATTCTGTATGGCAGCAAGCCATTATTATTGGCCTACTATCGGCGCTATATCACTTACTTACATTTTGGGTGCAGCATCTACTGACTGATATTTATTTCCAAGTCGATTACCTGTGGCCAGTGATAACGTCAATGGTGTTGTGGCCGTGGGTATTTTGGCTGCTTCGACGCACGCGCAGACAGTTTTCAATTTCGTAACCCGAACACGTTCTCGATTAAACCAAAGGTAAGCCAATGACAAAATCGGTAGTGTTAGCGTCAGCCTCTCCACGACGCACCGCTTTGCTCAAGCAAATGAACATAGCCCATACAATACAGCCTGCCGATATTGACGAGTCGCCCCGTGACAACGAGCCACCGATGGAGCTTGTCGCAAGGCTAGCCAGTGAAAAAGCCCAAGCGGTGAAAGCATACCTTGAGAATCAGCAGGCAATGACCGACGACAAGGTTATTCTGGCCAGCGACACGCTAATATCGTTTAACGGACAAAGTGTTGGCAAGCCAGAAGATAAAGCAGATTCTAGGCGCATCCTCACTATGCTTTCTGGTAAAACTCATGACGTCCTTACCGCTATTTGTGTGCTTGATAACGCTCAGCAACAGACTCAAGTAATTACCACATCTGTGACTTTTGCAGCATTGACGGATGAGCAAATTGACGCATACTGGGAAACAGGAGAACCTGCCGACAAAGCAGGGAGTTACGCTATTCAAGGTATTGGTGGTGAGTTTGTAGTTTCCATTAACGGCAGTGCAAGTGCCGTAATAGGCCTACCACTGTACGAAACCCGCCAATTACTTAATGCATTTGGAGTTGTGTCGTGAGTGCTGAACTGCTTATTAACGTTACCCCGTCAGAGTCACGGGTGGCGCTTATTGAAAACGGAATACTGCAAGAAATTCACGTAGAGCGTCATACCAAACGCGGTTTGGTTGGCAATATCTATCGCGGTAAAGTTAGCCGTGTATTACCGGGAATGCAGGCAGCATTTGTTGATATCGGTTTAGAAAAGGCCGCCTTCTTACATGCATCTGACATTGTCATTCACAATGAAATTGCTGAAGAAGTCTCGGCAAGCCATATTCAAAAGCAAGACATTCGCGAGTTGGTGCGAGACGGTCAAGATATTGTGGTTCAGGTAGTGAAAGATCCTATCGGTACCAAAGGCGCACGCCTTACCACAGACATTACTATCCCCAGCCGTTATCTTGTATTTATGCCTTCGGTCACTCACGTAGGCGTATCTCAACGCATTGAAGAAGAAGCAGAAAGAGAACGCTTAAAGTCGCTGGTGCAAGAGTTTTGTGATGAAAACGGTGGCTTCATTCTGCGTACTGCGGCTGAAGGCGTGGGCAAAAACGAACTGCAGTCCGACGCAGCATTTTTGCGAAGGCTGTGGGATAAAATTCAGTCGCGTATGAAAAAGCGTAAGTCGAACGTGCTTTACGAAGACTTACCGCTAGCACGACGAGTGCTACGCGACTTTGTTGGTACAGAGCTCGACAGAATTCGAATCGACTCGAAACTATCATTCAATGAACTTCACCAGTTCACCAAAGAGTACGTGCCTGAAATGAACGGCAAGCTCGAATACTACCCGGGTGATAGACCTATTTTTGATTTATACGATGTGGAAAATGAGGCGCAGCGAGCCTTGGAACGCCGTGTCGATTTAAAATCTGGCGGCTACTTGATCATCGATCAAACCGAAGCGATGACCACAATCGATATTAATACGGGCGCTTTTGTTGGCCACCGGAACTTAGAAGAAACAATTTTTAACACCAATATTGAGGCGACGCAGGCAATTGCCCGTCAGTTAAGATTGCGCAACTTGGGTGGGATGATCCTTATCGACTTCATCGATATGATTGAACCAGACCATAAACGACGTGTCTTACACTCATTAGAGGTGGCGACGAACAAGGACAGAGCCAAGATAAATATTCACGGTTTTACTGCGCTAGGGCTAATTGAAATGACCCGTAAGCGCACCCGTGAAAGCATTGAGCATATATTGTGCGGAGAATGCCCGGTGTGTAAAGGGCGAGGCACGGTAAAAACCATTGAAACCATTTGCTTTGAAATTATGCGTGAAATTGTACGGGTGAATCGCGCCTACGACGCAGACAAGTTTGTGGTTTACGCTTCACCAAAAGTGGCGGAAGCCTTAATGGGTGAAGAGTCTCATATGCTGGCAGAACTGGAAGTATTTGTGTCTAAACAAATCAAGGTTCAAACAGAAACATTGTACAATCAGGATAAGTACGACGTCGTCATGATGTAATGCATTAACGTATACAAAGGCAAAATGTGACAAATTTTTCGTCGGTAGCCGCTTATCTGCTTAAGAAGTTTTGGCTGCTACTCGCCGTATTGCTTGTACTTTTCGCGCTTGTTTTAAGCGCTGCACGCTATGCTCTGCCGCATATTGAGCACAACAAACACCTGTTGGAAAATTATATTAATGAGCAGTATGGCGTAAACCTATCCATCCAAAGTGTGCATGCTGTTTGGCAGCGCAATGGTCCAAGTATTGTGCTCAATTCGGTGTCGTTGGCTAAAAACGATGCTTCCCCTGTTGCATTGGATATCAGGCAAATCTACGTCGAGCTAGATTTTTGGGAATCGCTACGCCACCAACTTATCTCATCTACCCGTTTTGAGCTGCGTGGTCTTAAGCTTGATATTGACGCCGATCGCCTTTCTGGAGGCGATAAGAATAACTTCCCTGTAGTAAATGCACTAGAGCGTCTGTTTTTAGAGCAGCTTCAAAGCTTCTCGTTAGAAGACGGGGTGGTATCAGTCACTCATCTTAATGAAACCAATTCATTTGATATTGAAAGTTTATCGTGGAACAACCATGAAGAGCGACACCAAGGTTTAGGTCAGCTTAAGGTTGCAGATTTAGCGGCTAACTCGGCGTCGTTTATCATTGATATCACGGGCACGCGGGAAGACTTTAACGGCGTGTTTTACGCCAAAGCAGAAGAGCTCGATATTTCTCCGTGGGTTAGCGATCTCATCAAAACCAAGCGTCCACTAGCGCAAAGCCGCGCAAACTTTGAAGTATGGACTAACTTTTCTCAAAGTGAAGTCACTAGCGTACAAGCCGAGCTTAGTGAAAGCCTTTTAGAGTGGGGCAGTGGCCGCGCGAAAACGGTAACAGGTATCAGCGGAGGTAGTCTTCAGGCGTTGCCTAACGATGAGAACAGACAGGGAGGCTGGAATGTCCGAGTGGATCAATTGGTGCTTAATTCGAGCAACGAGACCCTTACAACAGACCTAATTGGCAGTATAAGTGCAAATGGTGATGCGCTGATAAACACCGTAAAGCCAGTGCAAATTAACCCCTTTCTGCTGCTGTTACCGCTTTTCATGGATGATACCAGTGAAGAAGAAATACGCGGGCTTAATCCAAAAGGCGAGTTGGCCACGTTGCAGGTTCAATGGCACAACGGCCAGCCTTCTTTAGCGGCTAAAGTGCTAGATTTGCAGTGGGACAAAACAGATAAGGTACCAGGTCTTTCGTCGCTAGATGCAGACTTTTTCTGGTATAAAAATAATGGCGCTATCTACTTAGAGAGTGCGGATAGCTTACTAAGTGCCAACGGCGTAATTAAGAAAGACGTCAATATAAACCTGTTTAAATCTCAGTTTTATATTTACCCAGAGCAGATAGATAGCGAAGACAAGCAGTGGGTAGTAAAAGGCAGCGATATGCTGTTCGATAGTGATGTCGTTACTCTTCACCCGCAGTTTAAACTGAATACGTCGACAGGGCTTATGTCGCTTTATGTGGATGTAAGCCCATTGGCGCTAAATGAGGTGAGCAGTTTATTTCCCTCTTCTTTAATGGGGACCAATACCGATAAATACCTTACTCGCGCGTTTACAGGAGAAGGTGAAATCGCAAATGCGCGCGTGCTGTGGCACGGTCGCACGAGTGACTTCCCGTTTGACGACAACACAGGCATTTTTCAGGCGTATGTCGATATTGAGCAGGGGGATTTTCTTTTTGCGCCAGACTGGCCGGCACTTAATAACTTAGACCTATCTTTGTATTTTGTGAATAATGCATTAGTGATGGAGAGCCCTAGTGCGACGCTTGCTGGTATGAAAATCAGTGATATGTCGGCTGCCATTCCAAGCTTTAGTCCAGATGCCCGCCTGATTATTTATGCCAATGGTACTGGCACTGGCAACGCGCTAACCGCGTTAATGATGGATTCGTCCCTCAAAAAATCTTTAGGCAAAGTACTTAACGAAGACGTGCAAATTGGCGGGCCTCTATCTGCCGATATAAAGCTTGATATCCCGTTTAAAGGCAAAGATGTGGTGGCATCGGGAACGGCGCACTTGTCGAATAACCCCGTTTTTGTTGCGACCACAAATATGCTATTTGATAAGGCATCGGGAGAGGTGTCATTTGTTAATGGCGATATAGACGCAAGTGGGCTTCAGGCGCAGTTTCTTAAACAGCCGGTGAACTTGTCGCTATCCGGTAGACAGAGCGACACGTACGACCTAAATGTAGAGTTAGGTGGACGATGGCATGTACATCCGCTCGCTAACTATGTGAATACAGACCTCACCGAATACATCGACGGCGAAAGTGATTGGAACACTACAGTTCAACTGTCGCTTTCAAACAGTGGATTTAACTATACTGCCAATTTAACTGCAGATTTAACGGCGACACAAAGTGTACTGCCTGCTCCCTTCGATACGCCAGCAGGCAGCAGTTTACCGCTCCTTATTACCAGTAAAGGCGATAGCAAAGCATCAAATGTGGAGGCGTCACTTGGTGATAACATTCGTTTTGATGGCGTACTACCGCACAAAGAAATGCAGTTTTCACGTGCGCACTTGGCACTTGGCGAAAGCGATATAGCCAACATTGGTACAGGTTTTAGTATCAGTGCGAATCTAGCTCAAGCTGATGTGCAAGAATGGTTTACCACTATAAATATGTTACTTTCCGGTAAAGGGAAAGACACTAGCACCGCCGTTGCAAAAACAAATGCTCAATCGAGTATCCAGTCAAACGAAAGTAAAAAAGCGAATTTGTTTGGCACTCCTTCGCGGATATTCGCCAAAGCCGACAAGCTAAATTTTGCTGGCCACAGTATTAAAGATGCGCAGCTCAGTGCAACAGAACGCAATAACGATTGGATCCTTGACTTAGCGTCGCCTCAGGCAAGAGCCACTATTCGTATTAATAGTGATTTAGACGAGCAGGGCATTGAGATAAATGCCGACTATTTATCACTGGAGAAGCCTGCTCAAGCCGGGGGGGCGACAAAAACCGGTTCAGAGAGCGGCGTTGAGTTAGCTACGAATAGTGCTATGCCAAGTGAGGAAGGCGAGTCGCCCTACAATATTGACCCAAATACGCTACCGCCCATTTATTTTTATTGTCAGTCCTGTGGCGTGCACGGCATCGATTTAGGTGAAATTACCTTAGACATCGCGAGGGAAGAGAATGGTTTAGCCATTCGTCAGCTTCTAGTGAAATCTGATGAAACTAACGTTACCGCAACGGGTTATTGGAAGCACATGGGAGGCGAGATTCAAAGCGCGTTAAACGGAACATTAACGTCTCCCGACGTTGGGCAGATGCTAAAAGAGTACGGTGTTGAATCAGGTATAAAAGATTCTAGCGCAAATGTGGCGTTTGATATCAACTGGCCAAATGCGCCGATGGATTTCGGGTTTGAACAGCTAAACGGTAATGTTGAGTGGTCGCTCTCAGATGGGTATCTAACTGAGTTGAGTGATAAGGGGTCACGTATCTTTACCCTGTTTAGCTTGAACTCGTTAGTGCGGAAGCTCAGCCTCGATTTTCGAGACGTTTTTGCTAAGGGGTTTTTCTACGACGATATGGGCGGCACGTTAAGTATTGTTGATGGCAAAGCGTATACCGACGATACTGAAATTGACGGCGGCGCTGGTGAAATAGAGATCACGGGTTTCACCGACCTCAATACCGGTGGATTAAATTACAACGTATCGTTCGCACCGAACGTAACTGGGAACTTACCGTTTTTAGTGTATTTCTTGGCTACGCCGCCTACTGCACTCGCTGCTCTTGCCATAGATCAGGTGCTAACCTCTGCGAAAGTCATTTCAAATGTGAACTATCGCGTTACAGGTACCATAAAAGATCCTAAGTTCGACGAAGTTGAGCGCAACAGCAAAGACATCAGCTTACCCGCGCAAAATGCGCCTGTACCGGCCAACCCGCAAGACAGGCCATTAACGGAAGATGACGTACGCAGGCTTAAAATGGAGGTGATCGATGGTTAATTTAGTTGCATTACAAATGACATCTGCGCCAAGCGTGGAAGAAAATCTCGACACCGTTGCAAACGAAATGGCATCGGCAAAGATTGAGAAAAACAGTTTAGTTGTGCTTCCAGAGTGTTTTGCTTATTTCGGCGGTAAAGACAAAGGCCAACTTGCTGTGGCAGAAGCAAAGGGCGAAGGTGAGATTCAGCGACGTTTGTCAGCGCTTGCTGCACAATATCAGTGCTATCTGGTTTCGGGTACGTTTCCAGTGAAAACCAATAGCCCAGAGAAGTTTTCCGCAGCCTGCATGCTGTTTGGCCCCAATGGCGATGTGTTAGCAGACTACCGCAAAATTCACATGTTCGATGTATCAGTTAACGACAACACGGGCAGTTATCGTGAATCGGCGACAACCGAAGCGGGCAGCAAGGTGGTTACTGTTGAAACGCCAATAGGCAACATTGGTCTTGCGGTGTGCTATGATGTACGCTTTCCAGGGTTATTTACTGCAATGGGCGATATCGATATTTTGGTGTTGCCAGCGGCCTTTACCCAGCGCACCGGAGAAGCGCATTGGCATGCGTTGTTGCAAGCCAGAGCCATTGAAAAGCAGTGCTTTGTGGTAGCTGCGAATCAAAGTGGTGTGCATGCAAATGGCCGTGAAACATACGGTCACAGTCTTGTACTGTCGCCTTGGGGGGAGACCCTTGCCGAACGCAAAACCGACGTAGGGTTAGTTTCGGCAAAAGTAGATATTGCAGAAAGAGAAACCATTAAACAGAATATGCCGGTTGCCGAACATAACCGATTCAGGAGTCACTTTGTCTAAATCTGTTGAGCGTCATTTATTATCTGACTCAGGGCTAGATATCTCTAAGCTAGAGCGTGCTTTAGCGACTATTCATCGTCACGATACCGACTATGCCGATTTATATTTTCAGTCAAGCCAGCACGAAAGCTGGGTGTTGGAAGACGGCATTATTAAAGAAGGCAGCTATAACATAGAGCGCGGCGTAGGCGTGCGTGCAATTAGCGGCGAGAAAACAGGGTTCGCTTATTCAGATGAAATAAGCGAAGAAGCGTTGACCAAAGCGTGTAAAGCGGCTCGTGGCATTGCGCCAAGCGGCGGATCACAACAAGTTGCTTCGCTTGGGCAAAAACCAGTGCAAGCGCGATACAGCGAAAATAACCCTATTCTTGCGATGCAAGACGCTGAGAAAATTTCGCTTTTAAAAGCAGTAGATGCCTATATCCGCAAACAAGAGCCGTCTGCCAATCAGGTAGTGGTGAGCTTAAGCGGTGTGTATGAAGAAATTTTAGTTGCTGGCAGTGACGGTACTTTAGCTACTGATATTCGCCCGCTGGTGCGCTTGAACTGCTCGGTATTGCTAGAACAAGGCGATAGACGTGAACGTGGTTCAGCGGGGGCTGGTGGTCGCTATGCCTACTCGTTCTTTAAGCAAGACGAAAACGGAAAACCGTATTACGAAACCTTGGCAGAAGATGCCCTTCACATGGCACGCGTAAACATGCAGGCAGTGGCGTCACCGGCAGGCGCTATGCCTGTAGTATTAGGTAACGGTTGGCCTGGTGTATTACTTCACGAAGCGGTTGGGCACGGTCTTGAAGGCGACTTTAACCGTAAGGGTGCATCAACATTTAGTGGCCGTATTGGTCAGCGCGTTGCTGCAAAAGGCGTGACGGTTGTTGACGATGGCACATTAAACGACCGTCGTGGCTCATTGTCGGTAGACGATGAAGGCACACCAACAGCGCACAACGTGCTTATTGAAGATGGTATCTTGAAAGGTTATATGCAGGATAAACATAACGCCAAGCTTATGGGCGTTGCGCCTACCGGTAACGGTCGTCGTGAATCTTATGCACACTTGCCTATGCCCCGCATGACGAATACTTATATGTTGGAAGGCCAACATGATCCGCAGGAAATTATCGCGTCTATCGACAAAGGTATTTACGCGCCGAACTTTGCTGGCGGACAGGTAGACATTACGTCAGGAAAATTTGTATTTTCCAGCGCGGAAGCCTACTTAATTGAAAACGGTAAAATTACCGCACCGGTGAAAGGGGCTACCTTAATTGGTAACGGTCCAGAGGTTATGCAAAAAATCTCAATGATTGGCAATGACACTGCCCTAGATAAAGGCGTGGGTGTATGTGGTAAAGACGGTCAAAGTGTGCCGGTGGGTGTAGGTCAGCCCACACTTAAAATTGACGAGTTGACGGTGGGTGGTACGGCTTAATTCAGCCTAAATCATCACACGAAAATTTCACACAAAAACTAAGAAAAGGTTGGGCTTCGGCACCAACCTTTTTTTGTAAGCTGACTGGTATAAGTCGCGGCTAACTTTCAAATCCTTTTTCATTCAACCACTTAATGGCATCTTCCTCGTTGCCAAAAATACCTAGCTCAAGGCCTGCATTGTCGTAAATTCTCTGAAATTGCGCCCTTACAATGGGCTGCACCGTGGTATCGCCGATAACTAGCGCGCCAAGCGCCATTCCGTGCTTCGCACGCCACTCTATTGAACGCTGCAGTTCTGTCTCACCTGCTTTAGTGAGAAGGGCAGAACCATGCAAAAAACCTAAAAATGCCCAGTGATTCCCACCAAAACTGTTAATCACATCCATCATATCTCGCGCATAGCGTTCAATGGCTGAACCATCGGCAATACCTTCAGCCGACACGCCAACAATGCTACCAAGCACAGCAATTTGATACTGACCGTACTTGCTTTTCAGTGTTGCGTTAGGGTTGGAAAATATTTTCACACTATCCCCCTTTGGCTGGTGAACGAAACTGTGATGTTGAGATTACTTTAATTGCAGACCGTTAATCCTCATGAATAACGTCTTTCAAATACTGAAACAGCTCTCTGAATGCTTTAGGCGGCGCATTTTTTTCACGCTCTTTTTTAACTTGGCGATGAAATTGGCGCAGCTTTTGGCGGTCCAGTTCAGGATGCGCTTCAATCAGCTTTTGAATAGCGGGGTCGCCCTGTTCAATCACGGCTTCACGGGCTTTTTCTAGTGCATGAAAGGCCGCATTGCTCGCCTGATGCTGATGTGTAATTTTAGCCAACGCCTCTTCAATAGGGGCGGTATCTCTATGACGTAAAGCTTTGCCGATAAACTGAAGTTGACGGCGGTAACCGTCTTTTTTCTTATTCACTTTGCGGGCAATAGCTACGGCGTCAGCAAGCTCTTCATCCATTGGAATCGTCGCTATGTGAGCATCGGTCAGGTTAACCAACGTTTCACCTAGCTTGTGAAGTTCTTTAGCTTGACGCTTCAGCTCAGTTTTACTGATTAATTCTTCCTCTTCGAACTCATCTGCTTGCGCATCTTCGAAGTAAGGATCTTCAGGAGAATTGTATTTCTGATCACTCATTTCAAACTCATTAGTGTTACACTTTAGCTAAATTGTAACTATCACAGTCGAATTAAGACAGCGAAACTTACTATGCAAATTGAGCAGCAGTTAGCCGACATTCAAAATGTCGTAGATGATGTACTGAAATTAGCCCTTTCTAAAGGCGCAACACAAGCCGAAGCCAGCATGTCTAAAGTGCAGGGCATCGCCGTGTCTTCACGTATGCAAGAAGTTGAAAACGTTGAATTTACCAACGACGGCGGCTTAGGTATAAGCGTATACGTAGGCAAGCGAAAGGGGAGTGCGTCTACCGCAGATCTGAGCAAAGCGGCGCTAACACTCGCGGTAGAAAAAGCCGTCGATATTGCACGTTATACCAGTGAAGATCCTTGTACAGGTTTGGCCGATGCCGACCTTATTGCTACCGAGTTCCCTGATTTAGATCTGTATCACCCTGAAGAATTAGATACTGAAAAGGCCATTAAAACTGCTATTGAAGCCGAAACGGCGGCAATGAATTACGACTCGCGCATTACAAATTCAGATGGCGCGTCGTATAACGCAAATCTAGGTATGCGCGTTTACGGCAACACGCACGGTATCAATGCAGGTTATCCTAGCAGCCGCTATTCACTAAGCTGTATGGTTATTGGCGCACAAGATAACGATATGCAGCGCGATTACGCTTACACAGTAAGTCGTAAAGCGTCTTTGCTGCAATCAGCAAGTGCAGTGGGCATCGAAGCCGCGAAAGCTACTGTAGACCGTTTGGGGGCTCGTAAAATCAACACGGCAAACGTGCCTGTGCTTTTACACCGTGACATCGCATCTAGCTTATTTGGCCATTACGTTGGAGCTATCAGCGGCGGCAGCCTTTATCGTCGTTCTAGCTTCTTGCTAGATAGCTTGGGTAAACAAGTTTTCCCAGAATGGCTTAATATTGAAGAGCGTCCGTTTATTAAAGGCGGTCTGGCAAGCTCAAGCTTCGACAACGAAGGTGTGGCATGTTCTGACATGACCATTGTCGATGCGGGTAAATTGGCTACATATCTTTATACCACTTACTCGTCGCGTAAACTAAACACCCGCTCGAATGGCCACGCCGGTGGTATTCATAACTGGCTAGTAGGTGATACGGGTCACAGCGACGCCGACCTGCTTAAAGAAATGGGCACAGGTTTGTTTGTAACCGAACTGATGGGGCAGGGCGTTAACGGTGTGACGGGCGATTACTCGCGCGGCGCAGCGGGGTACTGGGTTGAAAATGGCATCATCCAATACCCAGTTCACGAGGTAACTATTGCTGGCAATCTGAAAGATATGTTTAAAGGCATTGTGGCAATTGGCGCTGAAAAAGATGTGCGCGGTAGTGTACAGACCGGTTCGGTGCTTATTGACCAAATGAAGATAGCAGGCAGCTAGTTTACGCTTTCTCGAAACGCTGAAGGAGACAGCCCGGTGGACTTCTTAAAGCGTTTCGAGAACGTAAATACATTTGCGTAGCCTACATAACTGGCGATATAAGATACGGGCCACTGCGTGCTTAGTAATAAGCTTTTGGCTCGTGTCATACGCAAATGGATAACGTGCTGTTTGGGGCTTCTCCCAAATACTTGTAAGCACAGCCTGTGAAGGTGAGGGGCAGAATAATGCGCTTTCTCACTTAAGCTTTCCATATCCCAATCAAACTGAAGCTGTTTTTCAACCGCAGAAAAGAGGCTGTGTAGCCTGCTTACCTGGCGTCGTTCTTTCTCATCGTGAGTATGTACGTCACTCAAAGGCGCATCAATAATACGATACAGATAGCGAGAGACAACTTGCATCGCCGAATTTCGATTCTCGACGTCACGCTCTAAATACAAAAGTTCCATTGCATGATGCAGTCCTTCCAGCATGGCATTATCCACTATCACAGCACCTAGCTTATTAAATAGTGTCCAGCGTTCGGAGTCTGCCAGGTTGACCCAAATTATATCCCATTGCTCACTGACTATTGTGACTTCGAAACTTTGTCCAGCGGGTAAAATAATTAGCTGTCCTTCATCCAATTGCATCTCGCCTGACGGGACACGAAATTTTCCTTGTCCATGAATGCTGTAAAACAAGGTGTGGTTAGGAGGCGAAACGCGACCTACCGTATAGTCACCTGATAAGTTAGAGCATCCTGCTAGTTCAATCTCCAGGTCGCTGATTTCAGGCGCATTACTACTATCAATAAAGCGTTCAAAGCACTTGGGGCCTATGTCTACAATGTCTCTAAAGCTAAGTTGCATAAATGTAAAATGATAGTTTTGGATAAATATATGAAAGATTAGAGCATAAAGGATTTAATGAAAGTTAGCTATATTGCGCTTAACGAAAAAGTAAAGGATATGACATGCTTAATGTTGCGCAAGTAGTGGCTCAAAACGATTGGCAAAACCCGGTTGTATTTCAGAGGAATCGCATCAATGCCCACAGTCCACATCACGGATATAAAACGCTAAAAGACGCATTGCACAATACCAATGCGCAAAAGCGTAGTTTAAACGGTCAGTGGGATTTCCGTTTATTTGAGGCACCAGCAAACGTACCTGAAAGCCTGCTTTCTAAAACATTAAGTGATGATGAATCTGCTAATTGGCAGCCTATTGCGGTACCTTCTAATTGGCAGCTGCAAGGTCACGACAAACCGATTTACTGTAACGTGAAATATCCCTTCGCGGTGAACCCTCCTGTGGTTCCTAGCGAGAATCCAACGGGTTGCTACCGAACAACGTTCAACGTTACCAAGGATGAGTTAAAACAGCGCAATCATATCGTCTTTGAAGGGGTAAATAGCGCGTTTCACTTATGGTGCAACGGCGAGTACGTAGGCTATTCCCAAGACAGTCGACTACCGGCTGAATTCGATTTGTCTGGCTACTTGGTCGAAGGTGAAAACCGACTAGCGGTAATGGTGATCCGATGGTCAGACGGCAGCTACTTAGAAGATCAGGACATGTGGTGGCTTAGCGGTATCTTCCGCGACGTAAATCTTGTCACCAAACCTCAGCATCACATTCAGGATGTGTTTGTTACGCCAAGCCTTGACGCATGCTATCGCGACGCAGTAGTAACCGTACGTACCGCCATCAATGCGCCTTCTACTTACAAAGTGGGTATCCAGCTTTTTGATGGCGATAACGCTGTTACCGAGCAAGTCATTACCGGCACTAAAAATAAGCGTATTGATGAAAAGGGCGGTTGGGATGATGTAGTTTTTCAAACGCTTCATGTGAATGAACCTAAACACTGGACTGCTGAAACACCGAATCTGTACCGCATCGTAGTCTCGCTTATTGATGAGAATGGCAATGCCGTTGATGTTGAGGCCTATAACGTTGGCTTTAGAAACATTGAAATGAAAAACGGCCAGTTACTGGTAAATGGTAAAGCCGTGCTAATTCGTGGGGTTAACCGTCACGAACACCATCAAACGAAAGGGCATGCCATTAATGAAGATGACATGCTTGAAGACATTAAGTTGTTAAAGCAAAACAATTTCAATGCCGTACGTACCGCTCATTATCCAAATCACCCTCGTTGGTATGAGCTTTGTGACGAATACGGGCTTTATGTGGTGGATGAAGCTAACATCGAAACCCACGGTATGTTCCCAATGGGAAGGCTTTCTCGCGACCCGCTCTGGGCCGGCGCCTACATGGCGCGCTTTACGCAAATGGTCGAGCGAGACAAAAACCACCCCAGCATCATTATTTGGTCGTTAGGGAATGAGTCTGGTCACGGCCCTACCCACGATGCAATGTATGGCTGGGCAAAGTCATTTGACCCATCGCGCCCTGTACAGTACGAAGGCGGCGGCGCTGATACTTCGGCTACCGACATTATTGCGCCAATGTACGCACGGGTTGATACCGACATTAAAGACGATGCAGTGCCTAAGTGGGCCATTAAAAAATGGTTGTCGATGCCGGGGGAAAACCGCCCCGTTATTCTATGCGAATATGCGCATGCTATGGGTAATAGCTTGGGTAGCTTTGATGAATACTGGAAAGCGTTTAAGGCTTATCCTCGCCTTCAAGGTGGCTTTATTTGGGACTGGGTTGATCAAGGGTTAGTAAAGCACACTAATAGCGGCGAAGCATACTGGGCTTACGGCGGAGACTTCGGCGATACTGAAAACGACAGACAATTCTGTATAAACGGTCTGTTATTTCCAGACAGAACGCCACATCCGCACTTATTAGAAGCTAAATATTGTCAGCAGCACTTAAGCTTTTCGTTGGTTGAGAAAGACAACAAGTTTGAGCTTACAGCAAGCAGCGATTACTTATTTAGACGCACAGACAACGAGTTGTTACGTTGGCAAGTGCTAGAAAATGGACAACCGATTGCTGAGGCGAAGGGCGAATGCGAAATCGACATTGCCCCGCAACAAACACAAACGCTCAGTCTTAGCCCAGATATTACGTTTAAAGCAGGCGCTGACTACCATTTAAATATTGACGTAGTATTAGCAAAAGATAGCCCGTGGGCTAATGCAGGGCATGTCATGGACACCGCCCAGTTAGCGCTAGTCAACAAGCGTGGAATAGTATCGTTTTCTCTTAATGATAACGACATAACAAGCGGCATTAGTGAGCTATCAATTGAAGCTCAGGATGGGATGTTGCTGGTACATGCGCAAAATAACGTATTTAGCTTTAATAGTGAGAGCGGGCTATTAACCTCGTGGCTTCAAGGCGCGGAGGAAACACTTAGCGCGCCGCTAGAAGATAACTTTTTCAGAGCGCCGCTAGATAACGACATTGGGGTAAGCGAAGTTGATAATCCCGACCCTAATGCGTGGGAGTCTCGCTGGCGTCGTGCTGGAATTGGCAAGTGGACACGCACTTGCACGGGCGTAAACGTTGAGCAGGGCGCGCAAGACGTGCGTATAACATCGTTATTTGACTATCACCATTCAGAAAAGCTGGTAGCGGCAACAAAGTGGGTTTACACCATAAATGCACAGGCCAAACTATCGGTAGATGTTGAAGTGCTTTTGGATGACGGTTTACCGCCTATGCCGCGAATTGGTATACAAACGGCAGTGCCTGTAGCCAATAAGCCAACGTCGATTACCTGGCAAGGACTAGGGCCATTTGAGAACTATCCTGACAGAAAAGCGGCAGCGCGTTATGGTCGCTACACCTTACCTATAAAAGAGATGCAAACGTGCTACATATTCCCAACGGACAACGGCTTGCGCTGTGGCTGTACGCAACTTGAAGTTAGTGGCCTGAAAGCAAAAGGACAGTTCTTCTTTAACGTGAGCGAATATGGGCAAGCACAGCTAGACGAGGCAAAACACACCTGTGATTTAACACCTCAAGATTGTGTGTTTGTGTACATAGATCATGCCCACATGGGCGTAGGCGGCGATGATTCATGGAGCCCAAGTACACATAAAGCATTCTTGTTGGAAGAGAAGCAATACCGCTACTCAGTTTGCTTTAGCGCTGCTGACAGCTAGTCCTCAGTGTGAAGTCGATCATTTATCACTCGATATCTCAAGTGACGATTCGCGGCATAGCTTAGTTATGCCGTCATTGGGATAAAGTGTTTACATATAAAAAAGCCGCTACACAGTAGCGGCTTTTCATTAATTCAAAACTCGTTCAGGCAACGTCTTAGCCGTCAACCTGACCACAGAAACGGTAACCTTCACCGTGAATGGTTACAATCAATTCTTCATCTGAAGGATCTGATTCGAAGTGCTTACGAATACGACGAATCGTTACGTCAACCGTACGGTCATTCGGACGAAGTTCACGCCCCGTCATTTCCATGATTAGCTGCTCACGGGTAAGGATCTTACCTGGATTGCTTAGGAAAAGGTGAAGAGCGCGGAATTCACTGCGTGGTAGACGGAATTCTTTCCCGCTAGGCGAAATCAATGAACGGCTATCACCGTCAAGCGTCCAACCGTTGAAGCTTACACGGCTTGGTAAATCGTCGTCTTCTGAAGAGTTTGTAGTACGAGACAGTAAGTTGCGCGCGCGAATAGTCAATTCACGAGGGTTGAATGGCTTAGTCAGATAATCGTCTGCGCCAATTTCAAGACCTAGAATACGGTCAACGTCGTTATCACGACCCGTTAGGAAGATAAGCCCAACGTTTTTACGGTCACGTACTTCACGTGCCAAAATAAGGCCATTTTTACCCGGTAGGTTAATGTCCATGATAACCAAATTGATAGCGTGATTCTCGAAGAAATCATGCATTTGATCACCGTTCTCGGCCTCAAACACATTATACCCTTCCGCTTCAAACAAACTCTTAAGCGTGGTACGGGTTACCACCTCATCTTCAACAATTAACACATTTGGCGTCTGCATGGTGTTCTACACTCTTTCTAAAATACGATTTAAGCAACTAACTGGTTAAATTTTAATATTCATGTACTTGATTGCAAGCAACTTGTGAATATTCTTACTGTTAAGGTATTGGGGTTAGCCAATAAAAATCAAGAAAAGTTCATACTTTATACAACTATTCTGACGTTTTCGCATTAACAACGGGGAAGATAATTACAAATTCTACGCCGTTGCCTTCCTCACTGGTAATCGATATTGAACCATTAAGGGCTTGCGTTACTAAGTTGTATACCAAGTGCATTCCCAATCCGGAACCACCTTGCCCACGCTTCGTGGTGACAAAGGGGTCAAATATCCGTTTGCGAATTTCTGGGGAAATGCCTTTTCCGTTATCGGTATAAACAAGCTTGAGCTTATTGCTACTCACCATTTCGGCACGAATATCAATTGTGCCTTCATCCATGGTTTCAAACCCATGAATAACCGAATTCATGATTAAATTAATCAAGATTTGATTTATTGGGCCAGCCTTCGTTTCAACGCTAAGGGTAGGGTCGCAATCTACGTTGATGTTGTGTTTTAATTTTTTGAGTCGAGGCTGCAATGACAATAGTATCTCATTAACTAGCTGTACAACGCAAAAACTTCGACTAGATTCTGAGGTTTGATCTACAGCAACCTGCTTAAAACTGCTAATAAGTTCGGCAGCTCTGTTCAAATTGCGGTAAATAATGTTGAGGTTTTCGTTACTTTCATCCAAAAAGCGTTTCATTGCACTGGCTTTCAGCGTTTTATTTTCAAAGTCTTTTTGAATAACCGCTAACCTGTCTAACATCATTGTCGACGCAGTAACGCCTAAACCTATCGGAGTATTTACCTCGTGCGCAACGCCCGCAACCATATCACCGAGCGAGGCCATTTTTTCATTCTGTACAATTTGACGCTGAAACTGATGTAGCTTTTCTAACGTTTGAATAAGTTCCTGGTTTGCATCCTTAAGGGCGGTGGTTCGGTGACTTACCATATCTTCTAAGCTGGCATTGAGCTTTCTATGTTGCTCCTCCGCCTGTCGTTGCTTTTGCATGTACTCTTGCATGCGAAACAGCATCACATTCACGGCGTCAGCCAAGATATCGAGTTCTCTAATAGTGGAGCCGCTGGCACGGGCTGAATAATCACGTTGTCGTGAAGTACGCTGCAAGAAGTTAGCAATGTCTTCAACGGGGCCAGTTACAATACGTTGCATACGCACTGCAAAGTAAAAGCTAATAGCCAAAAGCGCCAAGGCTACTGCCAAATTAAGCCAAATCGACTTTCCAACAAGCTGGTTAAAATTCTCTGAGGAAATTCGTAAATATATCCAGCCCAACTGAATGTTCGTCTCAGTGTCGAAGACTTTTGCACTTAATTCAAGGTATTGCCCATTGTCGGCCAACTGAGGTGTCATAAACATGGACGCCAGTTGATTTTCCTTGCCTCCTAGCAATAACTGGCCTTCCTTGTTATAAGAGGCGAAAATCTGGGGCTCTAAGTTACCGCTTTGCGCTTTGTAAACGTGGGCATTTAATACATGGTCGGCGGCAGCAAGGTTACTTAGGGCAAGTTCAATGCGCTCTGGCGTTTCGTCATAAAGATACATAGCTGAACTGCTTGCGACCAACTTGGCCAACATGAGTGCGTTAGACTCAAGTTCATGACGGTAGGTTTTAATTTGCGTGTAGACGGCAAGACTGGATAACACTGCAAGCGAAAACGTAGTAATTGACATTACCACCCAAATGAAAAGGCTTTTAATCGTAAGCTTGACTACTTTATCCGTCATATCCGTTTTGCGTATTGTCCATTCGCGTCTTCCATATATTCATAGTGGCGCAAAAATGCGCAAAAAGGAAGACGCCCATAAACAATAATTAATGTACGCAAAGCCCTTTAGTTGAGGGTTGAAACGTATAGTTGCTGGTAATTCTTCGCCGCTGCTTCCCATGTGAATCGCGTTCGCATTCCACGTTGCTGCATCGCCCTGAATTTTCCGGCATCTTCGTAGAACGCCAGCAGAGCTCGACGAATGCAAGATAGCAGTGCATATGGAGTAGGATCATCAAACACAAAACCCGTACCTTCGCTATCGTTGCTGTAATCGATAACCGTGTCTTTGAGTCCGCCTACCGAACGTACGATGGGGATGGTTCCATAAGCTAAGCTGTACATCTGGTTCAATCCGCACGGCTCAAACTGAGAAGGCATTAGGAAGAAATCAGCGCCGGCTTCTACCAAATGGGCATGTTCGGAACTAAACCCATTTATAAACGCGAATTGGTCAGGGTGTTGTTGAGCGAATTCGCCAAGGTCCATACACACTTTAGGGTCGCCCGTGCCCACAATTACCATTTGAACATTGTGCTTAATTAAATCGTCCAAAATGGGCAGTATGTAGCCAAAGCCTTTTTGTTCAGTCAGCCGGCACACCATTCCAATAAGCGGTACGTTGCCATTCTCAGGTAATCCCGACTTCTCCTGTAATGCTCGTTTACATGCGGTCTTTGGATGAAGATTCTCTACACTGTAATTCTCAGGTAGGAATGTATCTGTCTCGGGGTTCCACTGCGTGTAGTCACATCCGTTAAGAATACCGCTTAAGTCGGCTTGACGATTTACAAGCCGCTCGTGCAGGCCATGACTACCTAGGTCAGTAAGTAACTCGCTCGCATAGTTAGGGCTTACGGTTGTCACTTTCGTGGCAAACTCAATTCCGCTTTGCAGCATATTGATGTAACCGCCGTGCACTTGCGCCAGAATGTTTGGATGATGGCGAAGAAAGGGAATGCTCTCAAGCTTATGCACGCCTTGAAAAGCCGCGTTATGAATAGTGAATATGGTTTTAGTACCGTCAAAGTACCCAGATTTGTCGTGGGTAAGTAAAAACGGCAGCATGGCCGCATGCCAGTCGTGACAGTGAATAATGTCAGGCTTTTTATCAATAGCTTTTAGCGTTTGAAGTACGGCGCCACTGAAAAAGCTAAAGCGCTCACCATTGTCTTCATAGGCTTCAAATGCGTTGGCGTATAGCCCGTCACGCATAAAGTATTCAGGCGAGTCTACAAAGTAAATAGGAATACCGTGCCATTGCATGTAGCGAATATCAAAATGGTACACCTGACCTTCAGTAAACAGGGTTTGTTGCTCGGTTACAGTTGGTAGGTTCAACTGTTCAGCCAGTACTTGGTAATAAGGCATAACAATGGTGATGCTTTCGCCCAAGGTATCTAGCGCGAGTGGGAGTGCTTTTCCAACGTCTGCAAGGCCGCCGGTTTTTACCAATTCTTCAACTTCTGAAATAGCAAATACAATATTCACAGGTGATCCCCCAGAGCGTAACGTGCAGTGCACTTGTAATGCTTAAATATAGTGTACGGAAAAAGCGCCATATGCCATTGCGTGGAGTATGCAATGGCATGAGCAACAGGTAGAAAAGCTAAATTAGCACAAGCTAATGGTTTTTTTAATTACAAAGCCGCTTGATAAACAGAAAATTGCGACGTTTGTGCTGTGGTATAGACCGTTTGGAAGTGCTCAGCGAGTAAACCTGGGTAGGGTAAGAATCGGTTTGCCACCATCTGCATAGTGCCGCCACGACTTAAGCTTGCTTTAGCGTCAGAGATAAAGCGCTTAGTGATGGTGTAGTCAGTTTTAATGCCAGTATGAAATGGCGGGTTGGTGACAATATGCTGTACTTTTTGGGTAAAACCGTGCAATCCATCCGCAGCATATAGTGTTGCTGATAATCCGTTGTCTGCTAGGGTGAGTGCACTACAATAAACTGCAAGTGCGCTAACATCAGTAAGATGAAGCTTCAAATGCGGATACTTAAGCATTATATAACTGGCAATCACGCCAGCGCCGCATGCGAAATCCAGAATTTCACCACTCAGTGATGTTGAGAGTTTTTCTAGTAAAAGCTCAGTTCCCGCATCCAGTTCTTTGTAGCTGAATACGCCAGGCATAGAGGCCACTTGCCAAGCTGTGCCCTCAACGTGATAAGTATTCATATCAAGCCATGCATCCGGTTCAAAGGCAAGGTGTGGCTCTTCAACTAAAACGGTAATAAGACTGCAGTGGCGAGCAGAATCAACCTTTTGGGTTGGTCCGTATTGGTCCATCAACTTAGCAGCACTCTTTATACCGCCCTTATTTTCACCCACCACGTGAATACGACCATTTTGGCCCACCATGCTGGCTGCCATTCGCAATAGCATCTGAAAATGTGTTTTTGCTTTGGGTAAGAAAATCATCACGTCAGTGTGAGATTTCTCTAGTGCAACGAAAGGCGTAAATATATGAGTATGATTTCCGACTTTTTGCGTCACCTCAAAACCTGTGCGCGTAATATCTCGGCTATCAAACGATACCGAGGGTACGACTCTTACGCACTCTGAAAAAATATCGAAATATTGGTGAATTACCGTGACTTCTTGCGATTTAAGACCGTCCAGAAAATACGCATCAGAAGGGTTGATAAATGCCCACTGACCTTCGTCGAAAAGCGCGATATTACGTTCTAACAGTTGGCTTTGAGGAGATAAAATCATTACTTAGTACGCTCGAAAATTAGATCCCAAACGCCATGACCTAATTTTTGGCCACGGGTTTCAAACTTGGTAATTGGGCGGTAGTCTGGACGAGGTACATAGTCGCCGTCAGTTGCAGTATTGGTGTAACCGTCGGCATTGATCATAACGTCTAACATGTGCTCAGCATATTGCTCCCAATCCGTCGCCATATGAAAACAACCGCCAATAGCTAATTTGGTGCGAACCAGCTCAACAAATTCAGGCTGAACAATACGGCGTTTGTGGTGACGCTTCTTGTGCCAAGGGTCTGGGAAGAATAGTTGTAGGCGAGACAACGAACCGTCTGGGATCATATTTTTAAGCACTTCTACTGCATCATGGTCCATTACACGCAAGTTCTCGACGCCTTGTTCGCTTGCTTCAGCTAAGCATGCGCCAACGCCTGGACGGTGAACTTCAATGCCGATAAAGTCTTTCTCAGGTGCGTTTGCGGCCATTTCAACCAATGACTTGCCCATACCAAAGCCAATTTCTACAACAACAGGCGCACTTCGGCCAAAAATTTCTGACAGCGATAACGGTGCTTCAGCGTAGTCAATGCCCTTGGTTGGCCAGTGATCTTCTAGCGCTTTTTCTTGTGCTTTAGTAAGTCTACCTTCGCGTTTCACGAAGCTTTTTACCTTGCTTACGTATACTCCAGCGGCTTCTGCTTCCGCCTGACTTTTGAATTGCCTCATTTGCAATGCCTTTCTTACCCAATTTTATGGTGGCGCATTATCCACTTACCCACGGCTTATGCAACGCTATCGTGGCAAAAATGCTGTAATTTTATACGCCAATTTGTTTCGCAATAATAGACGCTACGGCGTCAGTTTTCTCAAGTACTACCATATGCCCGGCGTCACTAATGGTGTGGAACGTCGCTTTGGGTAGTACATTTTTTAGCTGCTTAATTGTTTCTGCTGGTGCAATGGCGTCTTGCTGGGCAGTAATAAACGTTATTGGCGCATTGATCTTTGCTAGCGCTTTAACGGTACTTTCTCGTGGTGTGGTTGCTAGCGTGTGGTTGAGTAACGTTGTTTTACCTAAATCCTGCGCCATCGATTTTACAACGCCAGCCACGTTTTCATCCGCTAAGCGGGAAGGGTGGATAAATCGCGAAAGATAAGCGTCGTTGTCGGGCTTAAAGTTACCTTGCTTAAGCATAGTAGTAAGCTGCTTACGCTTTGCAATTTCTTCTTTTGATAACCCTTCTGGGTTGTAACCGATTAAGGTTAGCGAAGCAATATTGGCAGGATTGCGCTGTGCTACTAATGCAGCTATAAACCCGCCCATCGAATAACCCACAAGGTGCACTTTTTCGTTATCAAGAATACGATCTTCACTTAATGCCAGCATTTCTTCTAGCGATGCTGCCCATTGAAGCGGTACATAACGACGTTGTGCAATATTTAGTTCGCGCCAAAGCGGTAGAAATACGCGCTCGTCACAGAGCGTACCGGGAAAAAATAAAAAAGGGTGCTGCACAGACACGTGTGCTCCTTAACAATAAACTGGCTAGTTACATGCTACCATAGCGCGCTTTTTAATGAATGGTCGCTAAGTAGAAAACGACCAAGCGGTAGTAACTGCCCATACAGACGATTATGACAGAACAACAATATACAGGTAGCTTTGCAGAGCGAGCACTCGCATGGTTTGATAAACACGGGCGAAAACATTTGCCTTGGCAACAAGACGTTACGCCATATAAGGTGTGGGTGTCGGAAATAATGCTGCAGCAAACTCAAGTCACCACGGTAATTCCCTACTTTAAACGCTTTATGGCGTCTTTTCCCACCGTGCACGACTTGGCTAAGGCTTCTCAAGACGATGTGCTTCATCATTGGACCGGGCTTGGCTACTACGCAAGAGCAAGAAATCTTCACAAAGCTGCGAATACGCTGGTAGAAAAATACAACGGCGAGTTTCCCTATAGTCTAGAAGAAGTCATGGATTTGCCCGGCATAGGGCGCTCTACCGCTGGGGCGATACTTTCGCTATCTCGCAATATGCGCTTTCCTATATTAGATGGCAACGTGAAGCGTGTGTTGGCCCGATACTATGCAATAGGCGGGTGGCCGGGACAGAAAAAGGTAGAGAATCAGCTTTGGGAAGTGGCCGAGAAAAACACGCCTACCAATTCAGAAGGCGGACGTTGCGCCAACTATACGCAGGTGATGATGGACTTGGGCGCGATGATCTGTACGCGAAGCAAGCCAAAGTGTGATGAGTGCCCGCTTCAAGCCAACTGTATTGCCTACGCCCAAGGCGCGCAAGCCGACTACCCGGGTAAGAAGCCGAAAAAAGCGCTACCGGAGAAATCCACCTATATGATGGTGGCACAGTTTAACAGCCAAGTGTATTTAGAGCAGCGTCCCTCAACAGGGCTGTGGGGTGGCCTATATGGTTTTATTGAGGTGTCTTCAATAGAAGAGGGGATTGAGCAGTTGGCCAAGCGAGGTATCAGTGTCGACGAAACCCGAACGCTTGAGGGGTTCCGTCATACCTTTAGCCATTTTCATTTAGATATCACCCCGGTGGTGGCCGTGGTAAACTCTGCTCCATCAAAGCGCGTAGCCGAAACGGCATTTCGTTGGTTTTCGTTGAACGAGCCTATTGAAGTTGGTTTGGCGGCACCTACAACCAAGATTATTCAGCAGTTAATGCGTTAGGCGTTCTAAGCCCAACGCAATATTTTTTGCTAAGCAGATAGCGAACGAAAGGAAATAACATGGCAAGAACGGTATTTTGTCGCAAGCTTCAAAAAGAAGCTGACGGCTTAGATTTCCAACTTTACCCGGGGGAGCTGGGTAAGCGTATTTTCGACAACATTTCTAAAGAAGCATGGGCCGAATGGCAGAAAAAGCAAACCATGCTAATTAACGAACACAAGTTGAATATGATGGAGCCGAATGCCCGTAAGTTTTTAGAAGAAAAAATGTCGGCATACTTGTTTGACGACGTAGAGCCTACGATTGAAGGCTACGTTCCGCCTGAAAAATAAGCAAAAAAGCGTTTTTTGAGCAAACAATGCGCAAACAGTAATAAAAGCGCAAAAAAAGCGAGAAAAACGGTTGACTTGTGAAGGCGAAAACCGTTTAATACGCACCCACAGCAGGACAGGCAGTAAACGCCTAGAACGCTAACAAGTTTCAGCCTCGATAGCTCAGTTGGTAGAGCAGCGGATTGAAAATCCGCGTGTCCCTGGTTCGATCCCGGGTCGAGGCACCATCATTGAAGCCCTTGCAGAAATGCGAGGGCTTTTTTGATCTCGGCCAACCAGTTCCGAATTTTCAACCAAATCCGGTTTTTCCAAAAACTATTCTGACAAAAGTTCTTTCTCTAGTGCTTTAACCATCCAGTTATGCCAAATTCTGCGTTAATACATACGAAAGGGTACTTAATTTAGCGAGCGGTGCACTTATTGACTTTTAATCTAAGTAACTTGATGCACTTAATCGTCGAGGTTTGATTTAATGCGTCTTGCGTTTGGAGTCTTGTATGAGTTATGACTAAACTTTCGTTATAGATTTTCACAATTTAAATTAAAAGGGAGTTTTATTAAAATGTTTAAGTATATTCATAATTTTCTATTATCGACTAAAAGCCATCGAGTACGTGTGAAGTCGCCAATTGTATTTAAATTAGGTGCTTATGTAACATTCTTCGTGGTTTCATCTATTGTATTTTCCGGTTCTACCTTAGCAAAAACGGTTTGTAGTACTGAAGTAGTAGAGGAAAAAGGCAACCCTACTCTCAGTTCTGAACTGATTGATGCAATGTATGAAGCAATTAGCACTAACACTTTCGACCTTAACGAACCTTATACTTTGATAAGTAAGAAACATTTCTGTTCGGGTGTAGGTAAGTCTAATAAAGGAACCGAAAGTGCTTTCGAAACCTTTAACAGTGTCCCAAATCCTGATCCAGTACAGAAAGAAGGTGATAAACAAACAGTCAAACAGACTAGAGCTGATGGAACCAGGGAGTGGACTTATACTTATTTGAATAGAGTTTGGGTATTGACTGGATACAAATACACACCTTTGCCTGATGCTGATAGTTTGGATCCGTAATTGACCGGCCTCAAATAAATGGATTCACGATATAGATGAATTTGGGCATGATAATGTCCCCTAGTGGTGCTTATCGATGAAATCGAAATGAACAGATAGTTTCCACTAATAAGCAGCATGAAGCGGGGCTGAAAGGCCAATTAACACCTCAAGTCATTGATGATGACGAACACACAAGCGCTAAGACATCTGTACCAAACTTAAAAACTCTTGAAGCGAAGACACATGGAATTGTGCCTTTGGTGACTTTTTAACGCCCGGTCGAAGTATCTGAACCGTTTTCATACCTAAACTATTACCCGCACTAATTTCTGACTCCTCACTGTCTCCAATAACCCATACCTCACTCGGAGCTGTATTATATTTTTTGGCTATGATGTCGAAGTAGAATGCTTTGCCTTTTCTAGGCGGGTTACCTGGGTCATCGTAGTAAATGTCTTCAAAAGCATCTTCAACGCCCAATTGGCGAATTTTCGAATGTTGAAATTTTTGGAATCCAGAAGTTACAAGTAGCTTCACCCCTTCAAACGCATTAACTAAATGAGTGTCTTCATAGCCTTCAATAGGGTGCGCAATACTCAACTGCGAAAAGTAAGCATAACTCGCAGATTTTGAATGCTCAGAGAACTTATATTTTTCAACAATATAGTCCAAAGGTTTACGCCAAAAATCCAGACGCATTTCTTGTCTCATAGAGGGAGTTAAATCGTTACTCTTATCTGACTCGATGACATCGAATAGAGGTAGCAATATGTCTTCACCTACACTATTGCCCGGAGCTAAGCAGTTGTCGAAATCAAAAATAATTAATGGCATGTATGGATAAATTACTAGGGAGTGGTGTGCACCATAGTCGCACATGAATATTTCGATTTCAGAAAGAGCAACCTGCATAGTCGCGCACTTGTCGCATAGTGGAATTACGCCAAATACTCTGAAAACAAGCCTGATAAGAACTAGTTTGCGCTTTTTAGGCGCAGTTAAAGCCAAAAAACGCTTTTTTAATAAAAAACTTATGCATGTTCTTGCCTACTTTTCAAAATGGGTACTACGCTTACTTCATAAGTAAAAACGCAGCGAAATATAACGTTGTTACTTTTTAAAAGAGGTAACGCGCCATTGCTCTGTGTTTTAAAGAGATAGTTTTTGGCTTAACACCTGTGATTTTAAGCGGAGTGAGAAACTTCGAACTGTTAATAATGATAGGAAGCTAGCTGCTTCGTTCAACTGCCTTTGTCTAAAAGAAGCAACCGGCAGTTGAATGTTCAGGGTGAAACTAAGCCGCGCGTAATTCTCAAGGAGAGTTTTTTGTCAGCTAACAACACATCTTCAAATCAGCAGAGCGCAGTAAACACCATATTTGCTATTTCAGGTATTGGAGTTATCGCTTCGTGGGTGCTCTACTTTTCAGTATCGGCGTTAGCCGCTCTCGCTGTGCTAACCGGCGCAGTGGTGATTTGTGCCCTTATTCACTCAAAAAGTAACAGCGAGAGCGACGAGATATACCCGACAGAGAATAGTGCTGCGGATATGGCGGCAAGCAGAAATGCTGATATTGAAAAAGCCAGTGAGGGGTTAAGTGTTTCACTTGGCACTTGTGACGCCAATTTATCGGACATCAAATCAACGCAGGATGACGCAGTAGAAACTTTGTCTCACGCCTTTAGCAGTTTGAAATCACTAGTTTCTCAACAAATTGAGTGTATTGAAGATCTGCTAAGTGTGGACGAAGCGCATACGCAGTCTTACTCCGACCGAATGCGCAATTTCGCCCGCGAAACCGATGGAACACTAACGCAATTCATTGATTCTACAGAACAGATGTCGTCGTCGACAAAGCACCTAATGGAGCAAGTGCAAACCATTCAACAGGCCATGCCTACGGTAATTGAAGCACTGAGTGGTATTGATGACATCGCTGCACAAACTAATTTACTTGCTTTGAATGCGGCTATAGAGGCGGCGCGAGCAGGTGAGGCTGGTCGTGGTTTCGCTGTTGTTGCTGATGAAGTCAGGGCGCTCTCAACTCGCTCCACTCAGTTTAGTGATGTGATTAAAACCCAGGTCGAGAACATAAGAAGTCTGGTAGATAAGCTTACAGACACTGCTGAATTTGTAGCGTCTCAGGATATTTCTCAGGTGGTTAATGCTAAATCACATATCAGTGAGCAGTTGTCTGAGATTATCAAGAAAGCGGAGGCTGACCTTGTAACCACTAAACAGATTGAAGACATTGGCTCTCAGCTTGACGAGTCGATAAATGCGGCCATTCGGGGTATGCAGTTTGGCGATATCAACGGCCAACACATTCAGTATACCCAAGATATGATCAAGTTCATTTTAGAGCAGTTGGCGACGTTAGACGCTAACAATATCGAGCGTTTCGTCAGTGCATTAAACGAGTACCAAAAAGGACTCGCTGCGAAAGGGAAAAATGACCACAACCCAGTTTCTGCAACATCTATGGATGCTGGGGAAGTCGAATTGTTCTAGCTAAGCAAGGAACAGGAAGCACAGTCAGTAATGACCTACTTTGGAGAAGTGAGCATATGAGCAAACACATTCTAGTTGTTGACGATTCAGTATCCATTCGTCAGATGGTAGAAATGACCCTAAAAGGTGCGGGCTATACCGTTACGACAGCCCAAGACGGGCAAGATGCGTTAGATAAATGCAAAAGTCAGCAATTTAATTTTGTTTTAACCGATCAGAATATGCCACGAATGGATGGCCTTACGCTTATAAAAAATTTGCGCGGTTTGGGGACTTACAGCAGAACGCCTGTTGTTATGCTTACTACAGAAGCAGGCGACGATATGAAAGCAAAAGGTAAAGCCGCTGGCGCCACAGGCTGGATGGTAAAGCCTTTCGATCCAAACAAGCTTCTTGATGTAACGAAGCGCGTGCTGGGCTAAATCGCCCACCCACTCCTAAAATCTGGAAGGATTCGGAATGAGCATCGATATAGAACAGTTTCATGGCGTGTTTTTCGACGAGAGCGATGAGCATCTCGACGATATGGAACAGCTATTGATGAGTTTAGATGTTGAATCCCCTGATCCTGAAGAGCTAAATAGCATTTTTCGCGCTGCCCATTCGATTAAAGGTGGCAGCGGTATTTTCGGTTTTGATGCGTTGATGAATTTAACGCATGTGATGGAAAACTTGTTAGATAAAGCCCGCAACAATGAGCTTAGTGTTACCGCTGACATTGTAAATGTGCTTTTAGAAACTCTCGATGTTTTAAAAGACACGCTTAACGCCTACCGGGATGAGACCCCCGTACCAGAAGACAGTATTGCCGAGCGCATTAAAATTCTAAATGGCGTAATCAACGGTCAATCTACAGACGCAGCCCCAGGCGATGGTGACGATTCTTCAGAAGTAAGCGTGAATGCGCAAAACGAAAGCGCTCAGGACGACAGCTTTGGTTTCTTTGACGATGAGCCTAATAGTGCTATTGAAGCCGCTGACGACAGTTTTGGTTTTTTCGACGAGGAATCAGTTAACGAAGCGCTCTCTCACGACGACAACACTAAAAGTGAGAATAATGACGATGACGGCTTTGGCTTCTTCGATGATGAAATATCGAATAATACAGTCGACGCACAAACTGAAACGACTAAAGCCGAAACAGCTGAAGTAGAGCAGGGTTTTGGTTTTTTTGAAGACGCACCGTCAGCTACCAATATCAATACTTCCCTAGAAATTGCGAGTAGTAATAACGCGCAAAGCGCCAGTACTCAATTAAATATAGCAACAACATCTAACAATGATAAAGCGCCAACTACTGGCGTTGTCCCCACGACAACACAAGCCAAAACGCCACCAAAACCGCCAGCGAAAAAGAGCACCGCCCGTGAATCGGCCTCTATTCGTGTAGACACCACTAAAATTGATGCCATGGTTAACTTAGTCGGAGAGCTGGTTATCACCCAGTCAATGCTGTCTATGATAGGGCAAGACGTTGAAGGGCAAGTTGGCGAGCGGCTGCAGCTAGCCATTGATGAGTTGCAGCGAAACACCCGGGAAATTCAAGAATCAGTGATGTCTATGCGCATGCTCCCGCTAACCGCAACCTTTAATCGTTTTCCGCGTTTAGTAAGAGATTTGGCTGGTAAGTTAGGTAAGCAGGTAGAACTGGTACTCCAGGGAGGCAGCACGGAAATTGATAAAAGTTTAATTGAAAAGATTGTCGACCCCCTTACCCATCTCGTTCGCAACAGCATCGATCACGGCATAGAAATGCCCGACAAACGCGTCGCTGCTGGCAAGCCAGAAAAAGGCACGGTTATTCTAAGTGCCGAGCAGAAAGGCGGTAGCATTATTATCAGCATTATTGATGATGGCGGCGGTCTTCACCGCGACAAAATTCTCGATAAAGCGCGAAGTAACGGGCTCACCGTATCTGATGACATGCCTGATTCAGAAGTATGGCAGCTTATATTCCAACCTGGGTTTTCAACTGCCGAAGCCATTACCGATGTATCGGGAAGAGGGGTAGGTATGGATGTGGTGCGCCGCAATATCGAATCGATTGGCGGTCGTATCGATATCGAGTCTAGCGCCGGTGAAGGTTCAGCGTTTTTCATTCACCTGCCGCTTACGCTAGCCATAGTTGATGGCATGTGTGTGTCGGTGGGTAAGCAAATCTTCGTGATCCCACTTTTAAATATTATTGAATCCTTCCAGCCTACTAAGCAGCAGCTGAAGACCTTGGGCAACGACACCGTTCTCTATATACGAGATCAATACTGGCCTTTGGTGCCCCTCTACGACTTCATGGAAGTAGAGGATGCCGCGCTTTCTCCCACAGAAGGCATTGTGGTGTTGCTTGAAAGCAGTAAAAAACGCTTTGGTGTTTTGGTTGATGCACTCGTCGGTCAGCAGCAGGTGGTGATTAAAAGCTTAGAAGAGCATTACCGTAAGGTGGCTGGAATAGCGGGGGCAACCATTATGGGCGACGGAAAAGTCGCACTTATTATCGATGCAGACTCCATTGCTACAACGTATACCTCCAGTCAAATAGAGGAGTTACTTTCATGAGTGAAACTGCCTTGCATCAAGCGGTTACCGGCGGACAGGACAAAGAATATTTAAGTTTTGTGCTTGGCGATGAGCATTACGCCTTGGACATCACCACAGTAAAAGAAATTAGAGGGTACGAACAAGTCACTAAGATTGCGAATGCGCCAGCCTTCATAAAAGGCGTGATTAATTTGCGTGGTGACATCGTTCCTATCGTGGACTTGCGCATTAAGTTTAACGTAGGCGAGGCCACATATAACGACTTCACAATAGTGATAATGCTGAATATTCAAGAGCGTATTGTTGGCATCGTGGTAGATGGTGTATCCGATGTTATTCGCTTGTCTGAAGAACAAGTACTTCCGCCACCAGAGTTTGGCGTAGCTTTTGACAGCAGGTATCTACACGGTTTAGCTGATGTAGATGAAAACATGGTCATTCTGGTGAACATAGAAAGCTTAATAACCAGCGAAGAGCTGGGTTTAGTCGCACCTGAGAGCGTAAAAGACGACGCGTAGTTACAAGGTCCTTCACTAAACGGAAACACCTGACATTGGGAAATATTAGTTATGGGCGTATTTAATTTTCTGAACGGCGAAGAGTTAAAAATAGCGAAGCACGACTCGCTATTGAAGTCGAATATTCTAAAGGCCAGTGCCTCAAACTTGTTGGTTATCGACAAGTCGGGGGTTATTCACTACCACACTCCCGCATTCCTGCGAATGACAAAGGCCTACCCTAAGGACTTTACTGTTCACGATGGCGAGTCTTCACTATCAGGAAAGCACATAGACGACATTGCAAATGGGGCAAGCGCTTCAGAAAACCTGTCCTATTTACTTACCCATACTTCCGGCGATAAGCACCTCGTTTCTCTTGCTGAGCACGGCTTTTGTGTAAGTGCATCTACAATAACGATAGACGAGAATGGCACTCAGCTTTATGTCACCGAGTGGCAGGACAACACTGAAAATAAACGCAATAAAGGTATGGTCGATGCCATTATGCGAAGCCAGGCGGTGATATCGTTTACGACAGATGGCGAAATCTTGTCGGCCAACGATAACTTTTTATCCGCAATGGGTTATAGCGAAAGTGAGGTGGTGGGAAAGCACCATCGCATTTTTGTCGACAGTGATTACGCTCAAAGCGATGAATATCAGCAGTTTTGGAAAAAACTAAAAAGCGGCGACGTACACAGCGGTGAGTTTTGCAGAATAAACAAGCAAGGCGAAGAGGTGTGGATCCAAGCGACCTACAATCCAGTATTTGATGACAGCGGTGACGTAGATTACATCATCAAGTTTGCCTCTGATATTACAGCGCAAAAACAAAAAAATGCTGACTACGAAGGGCAGATTACGGCCATTAATAAATCACAGGCCGTTATTGAGTTCGATCTAGAAGGTAATATTCTTAACGCCAACGAAAACTTCCTCGCCGCAATGGGTTACAGCCTTTCTGAAATTAAAGGGCAGCATCACAGCATGTTTGTTGACCCAAGCTATAAGTTAAGCGCTGAATATGCTGCTTTTTGGCAAAGCTTAAAAGCCGGAGAGCACAGTGAGGGTGAATATAAACGCATTGCAAAAGGTGGCAGGGAAATATGGATCCGCGCATCGTACAACCCCATTTTCGACAGCTCGGGTAAGCCATTTAAAGTCGTTAAATTTGCCACCGATGTAACGCAAGACAAGTTAAAAAATGCGTATTTCGAAGGACAAATTAACGCTATCAGTAAATCTCAGGCTGTGATCGAGTTTGATGTCGACGGCACTATCATTACTGCTAACGACAACTTCCTTAACACCATGGGCTACCGACTAGACGAAATCAAAGGTAAACATCACCAACTATTTGTGGATGAAGAAACCAGACAGTCAGAGTCGTACCAGCGTTTTTGGTCTGAACTTAAAGAAGGTAATTTCTTCTCAGGAGAATTTAAGCGCGTAAGCAAAGCAGGAAAAGCCGTTTGGATCCAAGCTTCTTACAACCCTATAGAAGACATGAATGGCAACCCGTTTAGGGTGGTCAAATACGCGACTAACATTACCGAAGAGAAGTTGAAAAACGCCTACTTTGAAGGCCAATTAAATGCCATTAGTAAGTCACAGGCCGTCATTGAGTTTGACCTTGAGGGGGTAATTTTAAACGCAAACAGCAACTTCTTAGCCGCGATGGGATATACCCTAGATGAAGTGAAAGGAAAGCATCACAGTATTTTTGTGGAGCCTGCTTTCAAAAACAGCCCTGAATACGCAGCATTCTGGGAGCAATTGCGCCAAGGCGTTTATGCTAGCGGAGAATACAAGCGTTTCAACAAGTCAGGAAAACCAGTTTACATTCAAGCCTCTTACAACCCAATCCTAGACCAAAACGGCACGCCGTTTAGAGTCGTGAAATATGCCACGGACGTGACAGGAAGAACCTTAGCGGTAGAAAGTATTAAGTCTATTATGGCAAGTCTGACAGACGGTGATTTACTGAAAACGATAGAAGAGCCATTAGAAGGTGACTTTAAGGTGCTTGGCGAATCTATTAATCACTTTATTGGTGAACTGCGCGACACCATAGTGAAAATTCACACCGCTGTGGAAACCATCGATACGGCTTCAAATGAAATCGCCACCGGCAACGCCGATTTGTCTAGTCGTACCGAGCAGCAAGCGTCTAGCTTAGAAGAAACAGCGTCAGCCATGGAAGAGTTAACGGGCACAGTGAAGCTGAACGCAGAGAATGCCGATCAAGCAAAAGGCTTGGCAAGCCAGGCATCAGAAGTAGCATCAGAGGGCGGAAAGGTCATTGAACAAGTAGTGCATACCATGGGTGAAATTAACGACTCTGCCCAGCGTATATCTGACATCATCGGCGTTATTGATGGCATTGCTTTCCAAACTAACATACTCGCACTGAACGCAGCAGTTGAAGCTGCAAGAGCGGGCGAGCAAGGTCGCGGGTTTGCCGTTGTTGCCTCTGAGGTGAGAACGCTAGCGCAGCGCTCTGCCGAGGCGGCAAAAGACATAAAGGCACTAATTTCTGCGTCGGTCGATAAAATTGGTGATGGCAACGTGTTGGTGAATAAGTCTGGGGAAACCATGGCCAACATCGTCACTGCAATTAAACGCGTTAACGACATTATGTCTGAAATTGCAGCGGCATCGTCTGAGCAAGCCACCGGAATACAGGAAGTGAGCAATGCGGTGGTGCAAATGGACGAAATGACTCAGCAAAATGCTGCGTTAGTTGAACAAGCAGCAGCGGCTGCAGACAGTATGAGACAGCAATCGGGTGAACTAGCCCAACGGGTGTCTGTGTTCAAAGTGGGAAGTAGTCGCAAGCCCACTCAGAATGCTGACATTCAGTCGCTAAACGGCAGCAAAGCATTACCTAAAGAGCGTGAAGTGCCCAAGCAGCGAATGAAAGCGCTGAACCCAGCGGCACCAGATGCGTCAGATTGGGAGGCGTTTTAGTGTATGACCGCTCTACAAAGCACGGATGCGCAAAGGGAATTTCCATATAGCCGAAGAGATTTTGAACGGGTTAAAAGCCTGCTGTTTAAACAAGCCGGAATTAACTTAGCTGATTCAAAAGATGCGATGGTTTACAGCCGCCTTGCCAGGCGGCTGCGTGCACTAGAGATACACAGCTTTAAAGAGTACTTAGCGTATGTAGGAAGCTGTAAAGATGAAATGGAACACTTCATTAATGCGCTCACCACTAACCTCACGGCATTTTTCAGAGAGCCACATCACTTTGACGCACTTGCCAATTACCTGACAAAGCGACCTCAAACCAAGCGTATTTGGTGTGCCGCAAGCAGCACTGGCGAAGAGCCTTATAGTATTGCAATGACAGTGGCGTCGGTGTTTGGCACCTTTACTCCCAATGTACAAATACTTGCCACTGATATCGACAGTAAAGTACTGCAAAAGGCTCGGGAAGGAGTGTATGCCCAAAACAGTATCAGTCAGCTGTCTTACGATTATAAAACGCAATTTTTCTATAGGGGAAAAGGCGCACAAACCGGAAGAGTAAGAGTAGTGGATGAGCTGAGAAAAATGGTGCAGTTCGAACCACTAAATTTGATGTCGCCAAACTGGTGTGTAGATGCGCCAGTGGACGTGATTTTTTGCCGTAACGTCATGATTTATTTCGATCGACCCACGCAGCGCAAAATTTTAGCGCGAATGGTTAAAATGATGTGCAATGACGGGATGTATGTCGCAGGGCACTCTGAGAACTTCACGATGTATCCTGAACTGGTCGCTCCCATGGGGAAAACCATTTATCGGCCAGTCGTTTAAAAGGAATTTGCAGTATGAGTCAGGATGAAAATCCCATTCGATACTTTGATAACCGCCTTCAAAAAGAAGCCGTTAAACTTTTGCCGGGTCAGTACTATGCCACTGCTTCAGACAAAGCGCTGGTAACCATTCTTGGTTCTTGCGTTGCAGCGTGTATTTTCGATCAAGAAAAGAAGATTGGCGGTATGAATCACTTTATGTTGCCGGACCTCAACTTCACCACCAATCTCGACGCTTGCCTAGCCACAAAGTACGGTGTACACGCCATGAACATGCTAATCGATCAGCTTGTACACCTTGGCGCACGGCGAAATAAGTTGATGGCTAAAGCATTCGGAGGAGGAAAGGTGCTTCCTGGGTTTGTGCAGCAAGACATTGGACGAGTCAACGCTGAATTTGTCTTGGAGTATTTGGATGACGCGCACATACCGTTAATAAGTAGTGATTTAATGTCTACTTATGCTCGCAAAATTTATTACTTTCCTGCCGACGGTAATGTTTATATGAAGCGTATTCGCGAATTTAACAATGCTACCCTTTACGAGCGCGAATCTACCCACCGGGTTCTACTTTCTGAACAAGCTAAGACGGGTGTAATCTCATTTTCGGAACAGTCACATGCCTATAAAAGTCCTCGTAGTTGATGACTCTGCGTTAATCCGCCAAATTCTTTCAGAAATAGTAACCCGTGATCCAGGTTTAACGCTTGTGGGTGCGGCGCCGGATGCTTATGCGGCGAAGCGAATGGTGCAAGAGTTCAGGCCAGACGTTATTACTCTGGACATTGAAATGCCGAAGGTGGACGGGTTACGTTTTTTAGAAGTAATGATGAAGGCGATGCCGACCCCAGTTGTGATGATATCTACGCTGACTGAAAGAGGTGCCGACGCAACACTGCGTGCGCTCGAACTAGGCGCTGTGGATTTTATGGCAAAGCCAAAGCTCGGCGTAGCGCAAGGTATGGCTGAATACGCGGCGGTTATTGTTGAAAAGATAAAAGCAGCAGCGCATTCGAGGTTAGGCCAACCAACGCAAACACGCTGCACAAAACATGCTTCTATGCGCTACACAGGAACCGAAAAGTTAATTGGTATAGGCGCATCAACTGGGGGAACTGAAGCAATAAAAGACGTTATTATGCATTTTCCCCGCAATGCACCGGCCACCATTATTTCCCAACACATGCCTCCAGGGTTCACAACCACCTACGCCAAGCGGCTCGATAGCCTTTGTGAAATAACCGTGAGAGAAGCGCACGGAGGGGAGCGTTTATTGCCTGGATTTGCGTACTTGGCACCAGGTAATAAACATTTAAAAGTAGAGCGTAGCGGCGCTGACTATCGTTTAACCCTTGATGATGGGCCCAAGGTATCGGGACACAAGCCCTCCGTTGATGTGATGTTTGACTCGCTGGCTGAGCATGCTGGCGCAAACGCGGTGGGTGTGCTGCTTACAGGCATGGGACGGGATGGAGCAAAAGGCCTTAAGAGTATGCACACAAAAGGCTCTGTTACGTTTTGTCAGGATGAAAAAACCTGCGTTGTTTACGGTATGCCTAAAGTGGCTGTAGAAATGAAAGCCGCGAGTTTTATCAAGCCGTTAGAAGATATCTCAGATGCAATTCTAGATACGCTAGAAGCATTGGGCGCGGGCTCGCGCCTTTAATCTTAATGCAATGCCCACAGTGCTGAACTATTGAAGCTTTTTAGTCTAGCGCAATGCTGATGATTGGGTGTCACAAATGTCACCAAAGTAATAAGTTAACAAAAATATTCAAAAGTATAATTGTTGAAGCTGGAAACTTGACCATAATTTGATTGTGTTTTGCACATCCGTTAACGCGGTAGTAACAATTGAGGTGGGATTGTGGTCGCCATTGCAGCAAATTATCTGGATAACTTTTTCTCTAATAAGAGCAACGCGTTTATTATCGCGTTTCTTATGATGTTGGCGAGTTGGAGTCTGGCTTTCACCTCGATAGCGCACTTGGGGCTTGCTATCAGCTCTGTTTGCGTTTTATTTTTGCTTTTCGTACTTCTCAAAGTGACAAAGGGTAATCAGGACTCTGCAGCCAATAGCACAAGCACGCCATCACAAGATTTTTCATATCCAAACACAAACTCGTTAGCCAATGACTCTATGGGTGTTGCTGTATCTGAAGCAAGCAGCATATTGACGATCACCTCATCAAATCTGGCCGACATATTTTCTACACAAAACGATGCTGTCGCTACCTTGAGCGATTCCTTTATTTCGCTACAAACCCTTCTAGGCCAACAAGAAACTAGCATCAATAATCTGCTGACAGATGATGATGACAGCGACTGTGCCTATGCCGATAAAATGCGGACATTTGCTTCTGATACTGACATCACACTAACGCAATTCATCGCCTCAACAACTGAAATGACCGAGTCTACAAGGGCCTTAGAAACCCAAGTACAAACCATTCAGCAGGCCATGCCTACTGTCATTGAGGCGTTAAGTGGTATTGATGATATTTCTTCTCAGACCAATCTTTTGGCGCTAAACGCTGCCATTGAAGCAGCGCGAGCAGGTGAAGCTGGACGCGGTTTTGCAGTTGTTGCCGATGAGGTCCGTGCGCTATCTACCCGTTCTACACAGTTTAGCGACGTTATAAAAACGCAAATAGAAAACATCAAATCGCTCATCGATAAACTAACGGAAACTGCAGAAGTGGTTGCTTCTCAGGACATTTCTCACGTGGTCAAAGCAAAAGACGCCATTAGCGAGCAGCTAAAAGGCATTATCAAAAAAGCTGAAGCCGACATACAGGGCGCAAGTGAGCTTGAAGCTATTCGCCAACAACTAGCAGACTCAACTGCTGCCGCTATTCGCGGCTTACAATTTGGCGATATAAACGGTCAAAACCTTACCTACACCCGCGAGATTATTGATTTCATTGTGTTGCAGCTTTCAGAACTAAGCCCTGAGTCTGCGACAAAAGTGAAAGACAACCTAGCTAACTACCAGGTTTCGTTGACGGAAAAAGGGCAAGCAGATCACAACCCTGTTTCGTCAACGTCAATGGACGCAGGTGACGTAGAACTTTTTTAACAGCAAGAATAAACAGTTACACAACGATGTGTGATTAACCCTGACATTTTTATAGGTGATTGAGTTATGAGCAAAAGCATACTGATTGTGGACGACTCTGTGTCCATCCGCCAGATGGTAGAAATGACCCTTAAGTCAGCGAACTACAACGTTACTACTGCACAAGACGGCCAAGATGCGTTGGACAAATGCCAAGGCGCGCGTTTCGACTTCGTGCTTACCGATCAAAACATGCCTCGCATGGACGGATTAACGCTTATCAAATCGCTCAGAGGTTTAGCGAACTTTAAGTCGACGCCAATTGTCATGCTGACCACTGAAGCCGGTGATGACATGAAAGCCAAAGGCAAAGCCGCGGGAGCAACCGGATGGATGGTGAAACCTTTCGACCCCAATAAGCTGCTCGATGTGATGAAGCGCGTTCTAGGTTAACAGAGTCGGTTTGAATAGGGTAAATGGGAGTCAGTCATGACCATTGATGTAAACCAATTTCACGGTGTGTTTTTTGACGAGAGTGATGAGCACCTCCAAGATATGGAGCAGTTGCTCATGACCTTGGATGTGGATGCGCCCGACCCCGAAGAGCTGAACAGTATCTTTAGAGCGGCGCACTCTATCAAAGGCGGCAGTGGGATTTTCGGGTTCGATGCACTAATGAATCTGACTCACGTAATGGAAAATTTGCTCGACAAAGCCCGAAACCAGGAAATTCAGGTTACGGCAGACATTGTCGACATATTTTTGCAAACCCTTGATGTATTGAAAGACACCTTATCGGCATATAAAGAACAAACAGATCTTCCCCAAGAACAAATTGATGCAAGCATAAAAGTCCTTGAAGATACCCTCGCAAGTGCGTCAGGACAAATGCCACAAAACGCAGAAGAAACATGTGATCAAACTGCTCAAGGTGAAGCTAATACAGACAACGAGATTGATGGATTTGGATTCTTTGATGAAGACGAGACTGAATCTCAAGAAACCAATTTAGAAAGTTCTCAAAGTCAAAATACCTCAGATGACATTGAAGGCTTCGGACTTTTCGAAGATGAAGCCACATCAGAAGAGACGCAGGCTAAAGGTGAAGCGAATACCAAGGTCGGCGTAGCTGATGAGGGCTTTGGCTTTTTCGAACCAGACACCCTTCCTGTAAAAACAGACGCTACTGAATCTTCTTCGCAACAAGTTACACCAAAACAACCTATTGTGAAGCCCGTTAAAACCAAGCCAAAAGCAGCGACGAAAGAGGCAGCATCAATTCGTGTCGATACCACCAAAATCGATGCGATGGTTAATCTGGTCGGCGAACTGGTGATTACTCAATCCATGCTTTCAAACGTGGGGCAGGAAGTTGAAGGACAAGTCGGAGAGCGCCTACAGCTTGCTATAGACGAGTTGCAGCGCAATACCCGCGAAATTCAAGAATCAGTCATGTCTATGCGCATGTTGCCGGTAAACATGACGTTTAATCGCTTCCCTCGTGTGGTACGTGATTTGTCTTCGAAGCTAGGCAAAAAAGTAGATTTGGTGATTCAAGGTGGCAACACCGAAATAGATAAGAGCCTAATCGAAAAACTGGTCGACCCGCTTACGCATTTAGTAAGGAACAGTATCGATCACGGTATAGAAAGTCCTGAAAAACGCCTTGAAGCAGGCAAAGCCGAAAACGGCACAGTTATCTTAAGTGCAGAGCAGAAAGGTAGCAGTATCATCATTGGTATTATCGACGATGGAGCCGGTTTAAACAAAGCTCGCATTGTAGATAAAGCCACACAAAACGGTCTTACGGTTACGCCAGATATGCCCGACAGTGAAATTTGGCAGCTTATATTTCAAGCGGGCTTTTCGACTGCTGCAGAAGTTACAGATGTGTCGGGCAGAGGTGTAGGCATGGATGTGGTTCGCAGGAATATCGAGTCTATTGGCGGGCGTATTGAAATTGAATCATCGCAGGGTGAGGGCTCTGCGTTTTATATCCACTTACCACTCACGCTCGCTATCGTAGACGGCATGTGTGTATCGGTTGGCGATCAAATTTTCGTTATCCCACTACTTAACGTTATCGAATCATTTCAACCCACATCATCTCAAGTGAAAACCCTTGGCAATGACAAAGTACTGTGGATTAGAGACCAGTACTGGCCGCTGGTGTCACTTACTCAACTTATGCAGGTAGACGACGGCATCACTGAGCCAACCAAAGGCATCGTCGTGCTACTAGAAAGCAGTAAGAAGCGCTATGGCGTGCTGGTGGATTCGCTTGTGGGTCAACAACAAGTCGTAATTAAGAGCCTTGAGCAACATTACAAAAAAGTAGCAGGGATCGCAGGTGCAACCATTATGGGGGATGGCAAGGTAGCCATGATTTTGGATGCAGACTCGGTGGCTACTAACTGTACAAATGTTCCAAATGAAGAGGTTTCACTATGAGCGAAGCAGCCTTACAACAAGCCGTTAGCGCATCGAAAGAGAACGAATTCTTAAGTTTTGTCTTGGGTGAGGAGCACTATGCCCTTGATATCACAACCGTGAAGGAAATTCGTGGTTACGAACAGGTTACCAAAATTGCCAATGCGCCAAACTTCATTAAAGGCGTGATAAACCTTCGTGGCGACATTGTACCTATCGTCGACTTACGCATTAAGTTCAACGTAGGTGAAGCCACTTATAACGATTTTACTATCGTCATTATGCTTAACGTTCACGAGCGGATCGTTGGCATTGTGGTAGATGGCGTGTCTGACGTCATTCGCCTTTCCGAAGAAGACATGCTGCCGCCACCAGAGTTCGGTGTGGCGTTCGATAGCAAGTACCTTCACGGACTGGCCGATGTCGATGAGCACATGGTTATTTTAGTCAATATTGAAAGCTTAATTACAAGTAACGAATTGGGTTTAGTTGAAACAAAAGCACAAGTGGTAGAGGGCTGAGAAAATGGGAATTATGACGTGGTTAGAAGACTTCACAAAAGCAACGGACGTTAACCAAGCATTAAGAAACAAACAGGCACTTGATGCTACAACCTGTTGCATCATGATGGCCGATGCAGACAGAAATATTATCTATGCTAATCAGTCTGTAAAGTCGCTGCTTAAAGAAAACGAGAAGAAACTTCAGGCTGTACTCCCCAGTTTTTCTGCTGACAACTTGGAAGGTCAAAACATCGACCAGTTTCATCGTAATCCTTCGCATCAGCGCAATATCCTTGCTGAATTGAAATCGACAATGACCTCTACGATTAGCATTGGCGACTTAAACTTCAAACTCACCCTTACGCCGTTTTTCGACCAAGAGAATAACAATATAGGCACCATGGTTGAATGGGTTGATCAGTCAGAATTACTCATTAAAAGCACGATGCTTAATGTGTTGAATAATGCCCAGGCTGTTATCGAATTTAACGCCGATGGTGTTATCCAAAACGCGAACGACAATTTTCTTAATGCGCTTGGCTACAGCCTCAATGAAATTGTTGGCAACCATCACAAAATGTTTTGTGACGCACAATACATTCGCTCAGAAGAGTACGCCCAATTTTGGCGCGACCTCAAAGAGGGCAAGTCACAAAACGGCGAGTTTTGTCGATTCGACAAAATGGGGAAAGAGATTTGGATCCAAGCCACCTACAACCCGGTTTTCGATGGCGAAGGTAAAGTTATTCGCGTTGTGAAATTCGCCACCGACATCACTGCATCTAAGTTACGCAATGCCTATTTCGAAGGACAAATAGACGCAATAAACAAAGCGCAGGCCGTTATTGAATTTGACCTTGAGGGCAAAATTTTAAACGCCAACGAGAATTTCACAAACACGGTTGGCTACAGCCTAGATGAAATTAAAGGCAAGCATCACAGTATGTTTGTGGAAGATGAGTATAAGCGCAGTGTTGAGTACAGTCAGTTTTGGGAACAGTTGCGCCAAGGCGTGCAGTTCACTGACGAATTTAAGCGCGTGGGCAAAGGTGGGAAAGAAGTTTGGATCCAAGCGTCTTATAACCCTATTTTGGATCAAAACGGTAGACCTCACCGTGTGGTGAAATATGCCATTGATATTACTGGTAGAAAACAGGCCATTAGCGATATCAAAACCGCCATGAATGAATTGGTTCAGGGTAATTTAGATTGTCGCATTGAGCATGAGTTCGAGGGTGAATTTAAAGAGCTTGGCACGTCAATAAACCGCTTTATCGACGATATGCGTCGCATTATCGGTTCTATCAGTGATGTGATGACCCGCTTATCTGGCGGTGATTTAACGGCAGAGCTTGATGAACAGTTCGAGGGTGAATTCCAAGTACTAGGCGATGCTATCAATCAATTCGTTAGTGAAATGTCTGGCACTATCGGTTCAATTTACCAAGCAGTAGAGACAATCAATACGGCCTCGTCTGAAATTGCCACGGGGAATTCAGACCTATCAAGTCGTACCGAACAGCAAGCGTCTAGTCTTGAAGAAACGGCGTCGAGCATGGAAGAGCTTACCGGTACCGTCAAGCTCAACGCTGAAAATGCGGAACAAGCCAATAGCTTAGCGTCTCAGAGCTGTGAAATCGCGTCGCGGGGCGGTGAGCTAATCCGTCAGGTTGTGGACACCATGTCGTCTATCAACGAGTCTGCGCAGGAAATTTCAGACATCATCGGCGTAATCGACGGCATCGCATTCCAAACTAATATTCTGGCATTAAACGCTGCCGTAGAAGCTGCACGAGCAGGTGAGCAGGGCCGTGGCTTTGCGGTAGTTGCGTCAGAGGTACGAAGCCTGGCTCAGCGTTCTGCCGAAGCAGCAAAAGAAATAAAAGAGCTTATATCAGACTCGGTAAGCAAGATTGATGGCGGTAACAAACTCGTCAATCAGTCAGGCGACACCATGGAAGAAGTGGTGACTTCCATTAAGCGAGTTAACGACATTATGTCGGAAATTGCAGCGGCGAGTTCTGAGCAAGCTTCTGGAATTGAAGAGGTAAGTAAAGCCGTTGTGCAAATGGATGAAATGACGCAACAAAATGCAGCGCTGGTGGAAGAGGCTGCGGCTGCCGCAGAAAGTTTGCAGCAGCAAGCGGGAAGTTTATCTGAACGCGTATCAGCATTTAACATTGGTGATAAAGCGACGGTCAGTGAAGAAAAGCCAATAAAGGTTGCATCAGTAAACAAGAATAAACACGTTGCACCGGTTACAGCAATTAAAACGCAAAAGAAACTGACTCCAAAAGTACCAAGCAGTGACGATTGGGAGTCGTTCTAAAAAAGCGAAGGCGAATTCTTGAAAAGGAATTCGCCTTTTTTATTACACGGCATTTAGTTTGACGTTTTTAGAACAGAGCGTCGCAAATCAGGTGGATGGAATAATGGGCGTATTTAATATATTTCATAATGAAGAGTTAGTAGCGGCACAAAGTCTTTCACGCTTTCAAGAGCAAGCGCTAAGCGAAAGTACCGCATGTTTGATGTTGGTCGATGCCGAGGGAACGATCACCTTCGCTAACAAGGCATTTTATGCTTTAGCCAACGAGCATCAAACGCAGTTCGAGCGTGCTTTACCAGGCATTAATTTTCAAGGCCTGACGGGCTCTACTATGGCCGCGTTTTTCGCCAACAATAGCGACCTGAATTTGCGTTATAAAAGCTGTGATAGCAGCGATACCTTTTTACTGCCTGTGGGCGACTTACTCTTTACCCTTAAGTTATCTACCATTAAAAGTGTTGAAGGCGACAAGCTCGGCACCATGGTGGAATGGCTTAATGATCAGGAGCTGCAATATAAAACCGGTTTATTGGCAGGGTTAGATCGTTGCCAAGCCATTATTTCCTTTACGCCGGAGGGAATAGTAGAAGACGCCAATGAAAACTTTTTGAAGGTTACAGGCTATTCGAAAGAAGACATTGTTGGTAAGCATCATCGCCTTTTTGTATTGCCAGACTACGGCGTGTCTGAAGAATATAAATCATTCTGGGAATCGCTGCGAAACGGTGAGCACAGCAGCGGTGAATATTGCCGCGTAGCGAAAAACGGCGACAAAGTATGGATTCAAGCCTCTTACAATCCTATCTATGACAAGCTCGGGAATATTGTTCGGGTAGTAAAATTTGCTACCGATGTAACGGAGCAAAAACGCAAAAATGCAGACTACGAAGGCCAAATAAATGCCATAGACAAGTCCCTTGCTGTGATTGAGTTCGACCTTGAAGGCGTTATTCAAAACGCCAACGCAAACTTCTGCGCAACAACGGGATATGAGCTGAACGAAATCAAAGGTCAGCATCATAGTATGTTTGTTGAACCCAACTATAAAATGAGCCCTGAGTATGCAGCGTTCTGGCGTGACTTAAAGAAAGGTGACTTTAAGTCAGGCGAATTCAAACGGGTAAAAAAAGATGGCAGTGAGCTTTGGATCCAAGCGTCTTATAACCCTATTTTTGACGAGTTCGGCCAGCCAATAAAAGTGGTGAAATATGCGTCTGATGTGACTGAACAAAAGCTACAAAACGCGTTTAACACAGGGCAAATAGACGCAATAAGTAAATCACAAGCGGTGATCGAGTTTGATACAAAAGGCAATATTCTCGTAGCCAACGATAACTTTCTGGCAACGGTTGGCTATTCCCTAGATGAAATTGAGGGCAAACACCACCGCATTTTTGTCACTAAACAAGAGCGAGAATCTGAACAGTACCAATCGTTTTGGAAAAAACTGGCAGAAGGCCAATTTTACTCGGGTGAATTTCATAGAATTGCGAAAGACGGCTCAGATATTTGGATTCAAGCGACCTACAATCCTATCTTAGACATGAGTGGGAATGTGGTTAAAGTGGTGAAGTACGCCAGTGATATCACCGAACAGAAAGTGAAAAATGCCTACTTTGAAGGGCAGTTAGCTGCAATAGGAAAGTCTCAGGCCGTCATAGAGTTCAATATGGATGGCATTATTCAGCATGCCAATGAAAACTTTCTAACTACGGTGGGCTACACCTTAGATGAAATCAAAGGTAAGCATCACAGCATGTTCGTCGACCCTGCTCACCGAGCTAGCCCTGAATATGCGGCGTTTTGGGATGCGCTACGCAGCGGCACTTTTTCTTCAGGTGAATATCGTCGATTGGGTAAAAACGGCAAAGAGATATTTATTCAAGCCACGTACAACCCTATTTTAGACCATAACGGTAAGCCTTTCCGTGTAGTTAAGTTTGCTACCGATATTACGGGTAGAACCCAAGCTGTTGATGAAATTAAACACGTAATGACCAAGCTGACTGAGGGCGACTTAACGGTCAACATTGAACATGCTTTAGACGGTGACTTTGCTGTGTTGGGCGAGGCCATTAATCAGTTCATCAACGAAATGCGCGGCACCATCACAAGTATTAACGAAGCAGTAGAAACCATTAATGTGGCGTCGGGTGAGATTGCAACGGGCAATGCTGACTTATCAAGCCGCACCGAGCAGCAGGCATCCAGTCTGGAAGAAACTGCATCGAGTATGGAAGAGCTAACGGGAACCGTAAAACTCAACGCAGAGAATGCAGAGCAAGCGAATGGCTTAGCCGCACAGGCGAGTAAAATTGCTTCAGAAGGGGGGCAGGTTATAGGTGAAGTGGTGAAAACCATGACCCAAATCAACGACTCGGCACAAGAGATCTCTGACATTATTGGCGTTATAGACGGCATCGCTTTTCAAACCAATATTCTTGCTTTAAATGCAGCCGTTGAAGCTGCTCGCGCGGGCGAACAGGGGCGAGGCTTTGCGGTAGTTGCTTCAGAGGTAAGAAACTTAGCTCAGCGCTCAGCCGAAGCAGCGAAAGACATCAAAGAACTGATTTCTGACTCTGTAACCAAAATAGCCAGCGGTAACGAGCTGGTTGTGAAATCGGGCGACACCATGGCTGAAGTCGTAACTTCCATTAAGCGCGTAAACGACATTATGTCTGAAATTGCCGCTGCGTCTGCCGAGCAAGCGGCGGGCATTGAAGAGGTGAGCAAAGCGGTCATTCAAATGGATGAAATGACCCAACAAAATGCAGCACTGGTAGAAGAGGCTGCCGCCGCCGCGGACAGTTTGAAGCAGCAGTCGTTGCAACTTAATGAACGGGTATCGGTATTTGAAGTTGGAAAGGGCTTGTCAATGGAGCAAAAGCACATCGCTGCGCTCTCTCACACAGATTTCAAGCAGCCACGCGTAGCCTCAGTGATTAACAACGCGCCTCAAGCACAAGCACTGAAACCCGCACTGCCTGATGAAGCCGAGTGGGAGTCGTTCTAATGACAACGGTTCTTTCATCGCGCGATAGCACTCGGGAGTTCGCCTTTGAAAAGGCGGACTTCCACAAAGTGCAAAACATGCTTTTCAAAAAAGCAGGTATAAAGTTGTCAGACGCTAAAGAAGCGATGGTATACAGCAGATTGGCTCGGCGTATCAGAGCCCTTCAGCTCACAAGCTTTAACGATTATCTAGGCGTAGTTGATAAGTCTGAACCTGAGCTAGAGCAGTTCATCAATGCATTGACGACCAATCTTACGTCGTTTTTTCGCGAGCCACACCACTTCACTGCACTGGCCGAGCACTTAAAACAACATCCAGAAGTAACCACTATCTGGTGTGCTGCCAGCTCAACCGGAGAAGAGCCTTACTCTATTGCCATGGTCGTCGCAGAGGCGTTTGGAAGCTTCAAAACTCCTGTGAAAATCATTGCATCAGACATAGACAGTAAGGTACTGCAAAAAGCCAAAGCGGGTATTTATCCTTTAGCATCGATCGCGAAAATACCCATCCAAAGACAAAAACAATTCTTCCATAAAGGTAAAGGTGCAAACGAGGGAAAAGTGAAAGTAGTGGATGAGTTAAGACACATGGTGCAGTTCAAAAAACTCAATCTTACCGATGCAAAGTGGGATGTAAAAGGTCCACTCGATATCATTTTTTGTCGAAACGTAATGATTTACTTCGACAAGCCCACGCAATTAAACGTGTTACAAAGAATGGTGGGTATGTTAAAGCCTGCAGGACTTTATATGGCAGGGCATTCTGAAAACTTCAATATGTGTACTAATCTTGTGAGACCGGTAGGTAAAACTATATATCGCCCGGTTCATTAGGAGCACGTGTGGAATCTTGTAATTTCGAAGTACCTATTAGCTATTACGACAAACGTTTTTCTATCGACGCAGTAAAGCTATTACCTGGACAATACTTCGTAACAACACAAGATAAAATGCTGGTAACGGTATTGGGGTCTTGTGTGGCGGCATGTTTATACGACCCTGAAACAGGCATTGGCGGCATGAATCACTTTATGTTGCCTACAGTAAATAAAACTGCCAGTGAGTTCGAAAAAACACAAGGTATGGCTGCCAAATACGGCGTGCATGCCATGGAAATTCTTATCAACGACTTAGTGAAAGCCGGTGCCAATAAAGCCCGAATAAAAGCAAAAGTGTTTGGTGGTGGAAAAGTGGTGCCGTCCTTCGTGCAGCACGATGTTGGGAAGTTCAACGCAGAATTCGTAACAGACTTTTTAAGCACGGAAGGCATACCGATATTGGCCAGTGACTTATGTGATGTTTACGCGCGCAAGGTTTACTTTTTTCCAAGCAACGGCAATGTCTTTATGAAGCGAATTCACGAGCTTAATAACGCCACAATTATTGAAAGAGAAAGTCAGCATCGGTGGGAACTGTCAAGACGTGCACCTACCGGTAGCGTAGATATCTTCGAGGACTAACAATGACGATAAAAGTTTTGGTGGTAGATGACTCGGCACTGATCCGGCAAATTCTAAGTGAGATTATAAAAAGTGAGCCAGACATGGCATTAGTGGGTGCTGCTCCCGATGCTTTCGTGGCAAAAAAGCTGGTTCTAGAAAAGTCGCCAGATGTTATTACGCTTGATATAGAAATGCCTAAAGTGGACGGATTACGCTTTCTAGAAGTACTGATGAATGCGAGGCCGACGCCTGTAGTCATGATTTCTACGTTAACCGAAAAAGGCGCTGATGCTACGCTGAGGTCCTTGGAGTTAGGAGCTATCGACTTTGTTGCAAAGCCCAAAATAGGTGTGGCGCAAGGCATGGCAGACTATCACCAGTTGATTGTTGAGAAAATACGTACGGCTGCGCGCTCTAAAGTAAAAAAATCAGCGCCTTCGAAAGTGTCTACCGTGAGCAAAGTCAATTATTCGGGTACTGAGAAAATCATTGCAATTGGTGCCTCGACCGGAGGGACAGAAGCCATAAAAGAGGTGTTACGTACCTTTCCGGCGAACGCTCCTGCCACCGTGATCACACAACACATGCCAGCAGGGTTTACTTCGACTTACGCTAAACGACTAGATGCCGTGTGCCAAATGCAGGTCAAAGAAGCGAAAGGCGGAGAACGTTTACTACCAGGCCAAGCCTACCTTGCACCTGGCGATAAACACATGGAAATTGAAAGAAGCGGGGCTGATTACCGGATTAGATTGACCGATGGCGCGCGCGTATCGGGTCACAAGCCCTCGGTGGATGTGTTATTTAATTCTATCTGTAAAAGTGCTGGTAGCAATGCGTTAGGCGTTTTACTTACGGGCATGGGTAGCGACGGCGCAAGCGGCCTTCACGAAATGTTTAACGCGGGCTGCGAAACATTTTGTCAGGACGAAGCTAGTTGTATAGTTTTTGGTATGCCCAAAGTAGCCATAGAAAAGGGCGCCGCTAAGCGCGTAATAAGCCTAGATGATATGGGCAGAAGTGTTATGCAAACCGTAGAAAAGCTCTCGGCAGGTAGTCGCTTGTAAGTATAGTGAGTAAATACTTACAGAATGCAATTTCTGTCCTAAAACCTGTAAAAGGATTGTTATAACTTTTCTTGTTCCAGAAAAGCTAAGGTGTTTTAATAGCAACGCTTAATAGTGAGTAATGCTGCTGCAGAATGCTGTTGCTGTAGCCGATACTATGGATAGGCTCACTATTTAGTGCGTAAAAATATAAAAATCGATACGTAAGTGGAATGGTAAGGTAAATCATTGTCGACATAATAATATAAAAGACAATGGCTTATGTGCGTTAGCAAGAACAAGGTAGGCAAAGTTTTATTACTGCGTATGTTTTGTAGTACCTAACTAGAATAAAAGGCCTGCTATATTCCTTACAGATTTGAGAGCAAATATATGCTCATTCTTACGGTATGACACTAACCCGGGATTATAACGAGTAGTTGGGGACTCTTATGAAACAGCAAACGCTTATAGCAGTATCAGCTTTAATGTTTTCTTCTTCTGTTTTGGCTAATGGCGGCTTTGAACCGAATAAGAAAGCATGCGTGAACGTCGGAAAAGAAATCACTCGCGTAAGCACTGAAATGGACGCAGCTAAGTCAGGTATTCAGAAGTCATGGCTTAAGCGTCAATTAAGCGCACTAGAAACGAAACGCAATTCTTGCAGCACACAAGGTTTTAAGCCAAACCAGCCCGAGCTAGCAAAAGTTTAATTGTTTTGTATTTCGATTTGAAAAAAGTCTTACTTCGGTAAGACTTTTTTGTTTGCGCCTAACTATTTTGCAACTACGCTAGATTTATAGTGGTCAGGCACAGCGAGGTCGTTGTGCCCTCACACAGAACACGTTACGAACTTATCATTTCGATAAGCGCAGTAAGCGAAGCAATGCTGTGATCGGGAGCAAGACCTAACGGGTACATCATTTTCCCCGAGCGCTCTACGTATGCGGTTTGCATACCTGTCGCCTTAGCACCACTTACATCCCAACCATGAGCCGCCACCATCATGGCATCTTCGTTCTTTACGTTAGCCTGCTGACAGGCCCAGTGATAAACCGCAGCATGTGGTTTATAGGTACGTACACTTTCCACACTTAATACATGGGAAAAATAGGGCTTAATATTGGCAAACTCAAGCTGTGCGTCTAGTCCGGCTTTAGACGAGTTTGAAAGCGCGACCAAGGTTACACCAGCGCTTTGAAGCGCCTTTAATGTAGGAACAACATCGTCGTGCGCTGGCAATCGGGTAATATGCTTTTTGATGGTATCTTTTGCGGTAGCCTCATCAACAGAGATATCCTTACTGTGAGCTACCATGGTAAGCGCTGCGGCTCCAATATCAATGAAATCGTGAAACCGTCCAGACGCAACATCCACTAAACTGTGATGCAATAGGTTAGCAAACCATAAGTCTACCAGTGTCTCATCGCCGTTTAGCACCGACGCTAAGCCTGTTTTTATGGCCTGCATGTCTAGTAGTGTTTCATTAATATCGAAGAAAATAACCTTTGGCGTCACGATTCACCTTCCTATAGTTGATGATAGTAAACGGTACGTTTCGTTTTTAGCTTGTTCGTTGCTTATACCACTGTAAAACAGAATTGGTTTTGCTAAAGCACATTACGACCAATGTCGATAAATTAACGCTGACAGGATATAAGAAGAATCTAACAAGAAAGGGGTGCAAGAAAAGGCAGCAATAGCCTCATAAACCTTGAACGAAATATATTGAGAGAAACGAACAACAAAAAGCCGGCACTAAGGCCGGCTTTATTTTTAGGTGTTGCGCTTTTTGTTCTTAGAAGAACAAGTAAGAAACGCTAAGCTTCATGCTACGAGGCATAATGTAGCGGCCGTTTGGTGAATCTGGGTTGCGCGGGTCACCCTCGGTAATACCTTGTTCGTCGGTCAGGTTATCAACAGAGAACTGAAGACGAAGTGATTCAGTTGGCTCTAGCGTTAGACCTACATCAATCTTCTCGTATCCCTCTAGTACAACTGTGTTTTCGTTGTTACCAAAGCGATCATCAACCGCTGATAATGTACCGTATACCGTGGCATACATATCGCCGATATCGAAGCCGTAGCTTGGTGTTACACGTACTTGCCAACCAGGCTGACGCTGAGATTCATTGCCTTCGTTATTGGCGCTGGCAGTAATTTCAGTTTCCTGAATAGTTCCGTTCACGCTTAACGAGAAGCCTGAATCGTGGCTATAGCGACCGTCAAGTTCTATACCGTAAGCTTCGTTAGTAAGAATTTCAGCCGGTGCGCCTGGACGGCGTACAAACGTATCGCCTTTTACTTCGTTTGCGAATGCAGTCGCAAAGAACTGGATGCTGTCATTCATGAACTTATAGCCAAGCTCGCCTTGAGTAACTTCTTGAATCAAGTCGTTACCGCCAGTGAAGGCACCCCAGTTGTCTCTGAAGTCGTCGAAGTAAGGCATTTTATAGCCTCGGTTCATACGAACAAATACACCGCTGGTGTCATTAAGCGCGTAGTTTGCGCCCACTGTCCACGACGTTTTGGTTTCGTCGTACTCAAGCGCTTTAGTTATTTTGCCGTCAAGATCTTCATCTACCGAATAGTTCACTTCGTGATTTTCACGGCGTAGCCCTAAGTCGATGCTCAGGTCTGTGGTTGCGTACCACGTACCCGTTGCATAAACTGCGAACGTGCTTGCATCACCTACAGAGCTGATGTCGTAGTTCCAATCGCAGCCTTGTGCGTCAGTGTTACATTCGATCCCGTCTAGCAATTCGCCGCCTGGCTGCAACACGTGGTAAGCCGTGTTACCAATGCTCCACCAGTCATTAGCTTTGGTTGATGCACTGTAAATACCAAATGATGTATCGAAGTCTTCCCAGCTTTTCGACACAGCAAGGTCGTTAGTGAAAGCTTCAATATCTTTAAGTACTACCCAACGGCCGATTTGCTGAATAGGCGTATCACCGTCATACACTGTGCCAGTTACTGCACCAGTGGCTGATTCGCCATTGTCGGCAACATTTGCAACGGTAGTTGCAGAACCATTCGGTACAAGACCAAAAGTATTGGCTTCACCTTTGGTAAGGTTAAAGCGGTCAACTAGCTGCCAGTCGTTGCCTAAGTCAAGCTTAATGCTACCGCCACTTACGTGACCGTCCCATCCACGACCTTCGCCAAAGTCGAATGACTCAGTAGTATCATTAGGGCCATACGTAATGGTGCCTTGGCGATTCAATGGACCAATTTGCGTATAGTTTGCGTCGATACCTTCAACGTTTAAAGGTGTAGGTAAGTACCAAGTACCGCGATCGTCAGTTTGACGGGTATAAAGGTTAAGCTCGCCTTTTTCGAAAACTTTAGTGATGTTAACGGTGAACTGGTTACCCTGCTCAGAGTTAAAGCCGGCATCACGAATACCTTCTGAGCTCTTAATGTAGCCACCAACCATGTAGTACAAGTCGTCATCTAGTGCGCCGCTTGCAACCACGTCAATACGGTTTAGGCCGTAGTCAGAGATGGTGTACTTCGCTGACGCTTCTGTCGACTCGCCACCACGTTTAAGGCGGAAGTTTGTTGTAAGACCTGGTTGACCGTTGCTTACTACTGGGTTTGGACCACCGCGTAAACCTTCAACCATTTCAATTGTGTCGTCGATGCGAAACAGCTGAGAGTTCTCAAGGAAAGATAGCGTAGATGCAGGGTAGATAGGAGAGTTCTCAAGCGCAATCGTTAAGAACGGCGCATCGCCACCACCTGGAAAACCACGCACAAATACGTTCGCGCCTGACTCACCGCCTGAGCTTTCAACCCAAACACCTGGAATGGCCTTAAACAAATCGGCCGTAGACTTAGGTGCCAATTTTTCAATGTCGCTAGCGTCGATGTTGGTTACCGCGAAGCTTGCGTCAATCTTTCTAATCCCTGCGCCGCCTGGCGTACCGCTGACAACAATGATCTCTGCGTTGTCTTTCGCTTGTTGTTTTACGTCTTCTTGTGCCATGGCAGGCTGCGTTAGTGCTACCGCTACTGCACTCGCCAGCATTCCTTTTGTAAACAACGTTTTCATGGTGTGTGCTCCCGAAAATGTTCTATTGCGTTGTTAACTGAATGCGTTAAACAGGTTTAAAAATTGTTATACGCATCACGATTGCGAAACAAAATAGATCTGTTTGCAAACGATTGCAAGAATAAAATGCAATCGTTTGCAAATTTTTTGTTTATTGTTGTTAACATGGTTTTACGCCAAGACGATTCGCGCTATATTGTGAATTCGACTGTAGAGTCGACGATTTATCCGGTTTAGGTAGCGGTTTTAGGCTTTTATTTTGTAGTGCTATCACGGGTAACCCGGTATACCGAAAATTATTAGAGAATGGTCACATTGGTTTCTGAAACAAAACTCACCTTAGCGAAGCTGGCTGATATTGCTGGTGTATCAACATCGACAGCATCACGGGCACTGAAAGACAACCCGCTTATTAAGCAGGAAACCCGAAGCAGAATTCAGGCACTAGCTAAAGAGCACAATTTTAGTATTAACGCGGCCGCTAGCCGCTTAAGAACACAGAAAACTCACGTTATAGCGGTGATTTTAAATCTAATCGACAACACCGAACAAAGCACTACAGACCCATTCCTGCTTAAGCTGGTGGGAGAGCTAAATCAGGCGCTAAATGCCAAAGGCTACGAGCTACTGCTGTCTAATTCATTTATGGCATCTGACGATTGGGCGAACTACTTTATTCGCAGCCAGCGCGCCGACGGCATTATTGTCATTGGGCAAGGCAAATCCACGGCCAAAATCGACCGAGCAGCACAGTCGGGCATTCCCATTGTAGTGTGGGGCGATGCAAAAACAGACGCGCCATATCCCATTATTGGCGGCGACAACTATTTGGGTGGCTATACGGCAACCCAGCATTTGCTGAGTCACGGCGCCAAACGCATCTTGTTTCTTGGAGACTCTGAACACGCGGAAATGCAGGAACGTCACAAGGGATATTCGCAAGCCCACCGCGATGCAAATGTGCCAATCGACACGCAGTGCACCTGCGCCATCGATATTACGTCGAAAGCAGCGTACCAGTACATCAACGAGCGAATAAAGGCGAATGGGTTAGATTTCGACGGGATCGTTTGTGTAAGTGATATGGTGGCATTAGGCGCGTTAAAAGCGTTAAAAGAGCGCTATGTAGGTATTCCAAGCGATGTAGGCATTGTGGGTTACGACGATATTTCTTTAGCTGAACTTATGCACCCGTCGTTAACAACGGTGCGTCAGAATACTCAGCAAGCCGCAATAGAGATGGTTACGCAGCTATTAAACCAGTTTGAAAACAAACCTACAGAAAGCCAGGTAGTGGAAACAACCTTAATTGCCCGTCGCTCTACGCAGCACAGCGACTAATATTTCGCTTTTTTATCAGCTTTTTAACGCATAAACGCTATTATTTAACGGTAACAGGGTGACGATATTAAGCTCTAACGAAAAAATAAAAGCGTTTTGCAAACGTTTGCATTTTTATTTTCTTACGACTACACTCCTGCATAATTCAGTTAACAGAGTGTTTACACATGTCCCGATTCATGGTCATTGCAGCCATTGCCATTAGCTACTACGTATTTGCCATACTACTTAACAGTGTGGGTACTGTTATTCTGCAATCGATCAATAGCTTCGACATTAGTAAGCCAGATGCAAGCACACTAGAAGGCTTTAAAGATCTCTCTATTGCTATTGTCTCGTTCCTAGTGGCCAGCTTCATTCCAAGAGTTGGCTACAAGCTTTCAATGTTACTTGGGTTAGCATTAGTGGCCGTTGCCTGTGCGCTGACGCCTTCTATCGCAAGTTTCTGGTTCATTAAAGTGTTGTTTGCCTGCATAGGTACTGCATTTGCGTTAGTGAAAGTGTCGGTGTACGCCATTATTGGTCAGCTGTCGTCTACCACTAAAGCGCACTCATCGTTAATGAACACTATTGAAGGTATTTTTATGTTGGGCGTGTTGTCTGGCTACTGGGTGTTTGCTGGGTTTATCGACCCCAATAACGATGCTTCTTTATCTTGGCTGAACGTTTACTACTTACTAGCTGCGCTGGTTGGTTTTACGTTAATCGTTGTGGTATTGGCTCCTATAAAGCCTGTGGAAAAAGCGCAATCAGAAGGCCTTGCAAGCGAGTTCTTCAGCATGCTGAAATTGGCCTATAAGCCGTTAGTGCTGGTGTTTATCTTCTCTATTTTCTTATACGTGTTAATAGAGCAGGGCATAGGTTCGTGGCTGCCAACTTTTAACAAAGAGGTGCTGGGCTTACCTACTCAAGTCAGCATTCAAATAACCAGTATCTTTGCGATAGCGCTGGCCGTTGGGCGCTTAACTGCGGGCGCAGTACTTACGCGAATGAACTGGTATCCCTTCTTAAATATCTGTTTAGCGGGTATGGCTACGGTAATGCTACTAAGCTTACCGCTTGCCGAAAACGTGGCTGACAGCACAATAGCCAGCTGGGCTGATGCACCAATAGCTGCGTTCCTTATTCCATTAATTGGATTGATGATGGCGCCTATTTACCCCGTATTAAACTCGGTAATGCTAAGCGCACTACCTCAACATCAACATGCACCTATGACAGGGCTAATTGTGGTATTTTCGGCTCTTGGGGGAACCACAGGTTCTATCGTGACTGGATTTATTTTCGACGCAGTAGGGGGCCAACAAGCATTTTATCTATCGCTTATTCCAATCGGTGCATTAGTGGTAACCCTTTTCTTCTTTAAACGAGCGTCTTCTTCTCTATCGCCTAAAGGTGCGCAGTAACTATGAGTTCTTCTTCACACAACTGGCGCGACAGCTTGTCGTTTTTTGCCAGCGACCTGTTTAAACATGTGCAAATGGCACAGCTATTCCCAGACAGCAAAACCTTCGCTGACGCTATTGTTAAAACTGATCTCAATACCGTTTTAGCGGCCTATGAGCAAGCGTGCTTAGATGCTGAGAAAAGCGGCGAAGCAGTAGACTTAGCTACGTTTGTTAATACCCATTTCGATATTCCAGAAATGATTAGCGCAACATCGCAAACCAAGTTTGAAAATGTAGCCGATTATATTGAGCATATGTGGCAGGTGCTAACGCGTACCCCCGACACTGAGCAGAAAGACAGCTTAATAGCGCTTACCCGCCCATACATAGTGCCGGGTGGACGCTTTCGCGAAATCTATTACTGGGATACATATTTTACCGCGTTAGGTCTAATTGACGCGGGGCGCACCGACATGGCAATTAACATGTTGGTGAACTTTGTAGATATTTTAAATGAAGTAGGCTGCATTCCTAATGGCAACCGCGCCTATTATTACTCTCGCAGTCAGCCTCCTATTTTGGCGTTGTTTTATAATTTGCTTAAAGACGCACTAAGCGACCAGCAAAAAGAATACGTTATCTGGGGCTTAAAGAAAGAATACCAGTTTTGGATGAATGAAGCGGGCGAGAACGCGTCACAAAAGGGCGTAGCACATCTGCGCACGGTTACCATGCCGTGTGGCGCTACACTTAATCGTTACTTCGACACCGAGCCTACGCCTCGCCCTGAGTCTTATCGAGAAGACATAGAAACAGCAGAGCACATAGGCGCTGACAAAAGTCAGTTTTACCAGCATGTTCGCGCGGCTTGCGAATCGGGTTGGGACTTTAGTTCGCGCTGGCTAGCTAATCCCAATTCACTAGCAAGTATTCGTACAACTGAAATTATTCCCGTAGATTTAAATGCGCTTTTAGTAACGCTTGAACAGACTCTGGCAAGCGTGTCAAAAGGTGCCGAGCAAGCGCGCTACAGTGCGGCATCTACAGCGCGAATTAACGCAATAAACACCTATTTGTTTAATGCTGAAAAGGCGGGCTATTTTGACTATCACTTCCCCACACAAACTCAAACCGATGTAGTGTCAGCGGCTATGTGTGTGCCGTTGTTCGTTGGTATTGCAAATGAACAACAGGCAGAGGGAGTGCGCGCCGCGGTAATGAACTCCTTGTTAAAAGAAGGTGGCGTGGTAACCACTTCAAACGCTACGTCGCAACAATGGGATGCGCCAAATGGCTGGGCACCGCTTCAACTGTTTGCCGTTGAAGGGCTGCGCAACTATGGGTTTGAAATGCAGGCTCAAACCATCATGCTGCGCTTTTGTAAAACCATTGAGCGTCACTTTGCATCAAGCGGTGTGCTACTTGAAAAGTACAATGTGTGCGAACCGGAAATAAAAGCAGGTGGCGGTGAATACGACGTACAGCTAGGTTTCGGGTGGACCAATGGCGTGTATACCCGTTTTCAGACATATCTGAACCAGTAAACAAGCTTCCATTAAAACAAAAACGCGCGGTACCGTAACAACGGGCCGCGCGTTTTTGGTTGTGTAGATATTAATTGTCGCCTGAGCGGTTACCCATATCAATCGACATGGCAATATCATCGAGTATGTCGTTTAGCCCAGTAATTTTCTCGTTAGCAATAAATACGCTCATCTGCGACTCAACCACGATATGGTCGGAAGTGGCATCGTTTTCAAAGGTATTGTCTAACGCGCTCTGTACGCGGTCGAAAAACTGTCGCGCACTTCGTTCTTCAATATTGTGCAGACACAAAATAAATTGCTCGGTACCAAATCGCCCTAAAATATCGTTACCGCGGGTAACATTTTGAAGAGTTTGTGCAATTTGTCGTAATACTAAATCACCTTTTGTTGACCCCATTTTCCGCGTTATTTCACGCAGGTTGCTAATGTCGAAGATAGCAATGGCAATGGCTCGGCCTTTTTTCGGCGCATCAAGCTTGTTAATGCGGGCTATCGCCGAATTCGCATTAAGCAGCAGAGTAACGGGATCGATGGCTTTGCGCGCAAGGTGTTTTCTACGAAGTACGTAGCCAGTAATACCACTTACCAGAAGGAAAATAATAATAGCGGTATACAGCGTGTTCTTTCGTTGCTGTTCCGCTTGTTCAATCGCAGATTCCAAATCATAAATGCGGGTATACAAGTTAGCTGCACCAATAATTAAGGCCGAGTCTTGAGTAACTTCACGGCGCTTAGTCACTTCTTTAGAATAAATCTCGTGCGCTTCTTTCGCCTTAGCTAAGTCCTGCAGTGCGATATACATAGACACGTTGAAGCTAAGGTAATCCAAATTTGAACGAAAGACCGGCGGTATCGCGTCATCATTTAACGCTTCAATACCTGATATATACTGCTTAATACAGGTGAGATCGTTGTCATGTAAGCAAATCTCAGCTTTGTGCCAGTTAACAAGAAGCTCGCCAAACGAACTCGAGATGTTCGAAGACGCTTTTTCTAAATCGGGAAGGGTGTAGGTAAGTCGGTTGTAGTTTTGTGTTTTTCTATAGTAAATAGACAGTGCATACTGATACAAGAAGTTGGTTAGCGGTGTGTCTATTTCGCTATTGAGTACACCCAGTTCTAAAATGCTTTGGTAGGCGCGCTCAGTTTGACCGCTGCTTAGCAATGACACAATGGCGCTGATAAGAATACTTACCTTATTACTGCCTTCATATACAAGCAAGCCCATTTCATGTGCTTTTAGATATTGCTCTGCTGCTAAGGCATGTTGCTCTAAATCGCCATATAGTAAGCCAATTGCGTTGTGAATATGCGCTAACTCACCGGGGCTGCCGTCGTTTGAATAACGCTTAAGCACACCAAACATCTTACCTAATCTTATTTCAGGTGAAGTGGTTTCTGAACAGTAGTTAATTAGGCCTAAAGAAGAGCTGGTAAAGATATCGCTGTGGCGCTCGGGCGATGATAGTTCTTGGGCTTGTTGGTAGTACTTACAGCGTGCAGGGTTTTCTCTGGCGTCATAAGAAAAGCCAATTTGATAAATAGCCGATGCAAACGCATAAGAGCTTTCATCAATATTGCTTTGCATAATGGCTTTAAGCAGCATAGTTTCAGCTTCTTCGTACTTACCACGGCAAATTAAAAACTGCCCTTTGGCTACGGTTAAGGCAAAACGTTGTTGTGATGTAAGCGACTCAAGAGCAAGTGTGTCTTCAAGCTCTGGAAGTAGAGACTGATTAGGGCAATCATACGAAGGCGTGCGTACCTTTTCGATAACGGCATCGATGTTGTCGTTTGCCAACGCGGCAAAAGAAGCTAGCGCAACGCTCAAAAAAGAGAATACTGTTAAAGATAACCTTTGAAACATGAGAAATAACGTTTTTGTTTTTTCTTCATAATATCGATTTGAGCCCAGAACTACTACACGGGGCACCTAAAAGTTACGTATTTTTTGTATCTTAATGCGTCTACTATTTTTTAAAACGTTGGGCTATATAGGCACGTGTTAGGTATTTCCCCTAAATTGCTAATGTACAGGCGAACCAAAACTAACCAATATAGCTACTCCAACCAAGGCAACGGCAGACCATACAATAGTTGCTTTAGTCGCCCGTTCACCAAGTACCCATGCAACCCCTAGCGACATTAATGCGCTTGTAGCAATAAGGGTTTGAACCACGGCCGCTTTCGCATAAGCAAACGCAAACATTTGTAGGTAAATAGCAGCAGTCGTGCCAAGTAACGTGGCTAACACAAAAGCAGGCCATACACGTTTTCCGCTGTCACTTTCATAGTTAATAACGGGCATATAGCGTGTTTTGGTTATGGCTATAAATGGCACCACAAATATCATACCGCCAACTAAGCGTAAGAACGCAGCGCTGGCAGCGTCAATTTCACCGGCACTTAAAATGTCGCGGCTAACTACGGCACCAACTGCCTGACATAACGCCGCGCCCACACCATACAAATAGCCACTGGTAGCAAATACATGAGTAGTGCTGCGTTTACGTACCTTTATAACCATATCTACCGAAAACAGTACTACTGCAACGCCAACCCACTGCTGCCAGGTAATCCATTCGCCAATAAACGCCATAGCAAAAAGGGCAGTGAATAAAGGCGCAAGGGTTTCGGCGACCAACACCGCTTGGCTATCGCCAATGCTTTGTAAGGCTTTAAAAAAGCAAGTGTCGCCAATGCCTATACCAATAAGCCCGCTAAGCAATAACCACAAAACAGCATGAGTACTAAGCCCTGTTGGCTGAACCACTACTAAAACCACTGCCAAAATGGCAATAGAAATAAGTCCCTTCCAAAAGTTCATGGTAAGCGGCGAAAATGCGTTACCCGTTCCACGGAATAAACGCGCAGCAATTGCCCAACAAAGCGCTGTACCTAGCGCAGCAAAAACACCCATACATTACCTGTTATAACTTTGCCCAAAAACGCTGGGGCAAATAAGTAGCTTGCCAAAATGAGCGGCTATGCTAATGCAAGGTGTGGGCGGGGTAAACTTAAATCACATCAGTAGTTTTTAACTAAATATATTGAAGCCTTAAGCAAACGTAACAGAAGGCTAAAGGCATTCGTGGCATTATGTTAGTGGTAAGATTCGTGAGTAAGTTAAGCGCTGTACTTAATTAAGTGGGCGTTAACCGAAGTTTAAGAATAACAGTGAAGTAAAAGGACGAGAAAAGCGTGAGCGTTGAGCAGATGAATTTAACCGGTATTAAAGGTGTAATATTCGATTTAGACGGCACCTTGGTAGAATCAAGCCTTAACTTCACGCAAATGCGCGCTGACGTAGGCTGCCCACAAAACGAAGATATTCTTACCTTTGTAGATGCCCTTAGCTGCGCCGAAGCCAAAGCGAGTGCACACCGAGCTATATTGCAGCACGAACTTGACGATGCGCAAAATGCTAAGTGGTTACCCATTGGCAAAGCCATGGTGGAAAAGGTGCAGGCACACAAGCTTCCCATGGCAATAGTTACCCGCAACTGCCGACAAGCCACCGCAATTAAGGTAGCAAATAACAGCATTCCCATCGATTACGTGCTAACCCGCGAAGATGCCCCAGCCAAGCCCGATCCAACCGCATTACTGATGGTGGCGAACACATGGCAGCTTCAGCCGGAAGACTGCCTGTACGTTGGCGACTTTATTTATGACCAGCAAGCCGCCGAGAATGCTGGGATGAAGTGGTTGTTGGTTTAGGTATTAACTATTTACATCTGGTTTCTTTGGCTTGATAGGCCCAATTGGTAATATCACGTAAAAGTCTATTTCCAACGTTGGTGCATTAGTTCCAGCATATACTTTAGTATACTCTGCCTCGGCAAGCTCTTGCATGTTTGTTTTTTGTTCGATATTCATGTCTTTTCCTTTTTGTTTTTTGATTCTCAAGCTCGAATGAGCACACATAAAGTAATAATTAAACAGGGATGTAAGACATGTTTACTGAGACAGTTTGTCCTTATCGACAGAAAATCCATACTTGTGTCCCAATATTTCTAATTTTTTTCTTAGTTTTTCCAAAATTGAGCCATGCCATAGGTATTAACTTAGAGGGAAGGACATCATTTGATGGAATTCCTTCAGGTGTAATTCGAGACTTAGAGGTTTCAAACAAAGCAGTTTATGTAGCGGCAGAAAACGGTGTGTTTGAAGTTATTGGGCACGAGTCTGAGAAATTAGAGTTCAACATATCTAATCACGCCACAGGGGTTATCTCTGACATTCAACTGAATGGAACGGACCTATGGGTTGTTGAATATGGAGTTGGTGTTTTTAAAGTTAATTTAGAAAATAAAAACTCACAGCAAGTATTTAGTGATCGTGAATGGTCGAGTTCTATTTGGACTATGGCAATGACATCTAGTCATTTTTATTTCTCAGTCATTGACGATGTCATTGCAGTAGATAGAACTACAGGGCAATCGACAAGCCTAAATTCCAAATTAGAATCTTTCAAGTTAAACGGCACTTACTCGCTTTTTGCAAACAATCACAATGCGTATGTAGCATCTAATAAGGGCTATCTTTCAATTGAAGGGGCATTAGATAATCTGCAAGAATTTAAATTGAGTAGCAAGCTACCATTACTATCAAATGCAACGTTTATTAAAGTAATTGATGAAGAATTATATATCGGCGGTCCACAAGGGGTGTACATATTAGGAAGTAACGAGCGCTTCGTTCCAACCGAGGGAATTAGTGGCACCTATATCCAAGATGTGGTTAAAGGTGAAGATGGGGTGATCTGGGTTTCCGACGGTCGCCTTTTACTGCTAGAAGATGAAAAACTATCGGCTCCCCCTTTCATGAATCCTATATTGACGTCTGAAGCGATAAGGTCAGTAACCAAAATAGCTATAGACCCCTACAATTCCATCCTTATCGCCTCCTCACAATTAGGCTTAGTTTCATTACCTAAAACAAAGCTAGTGACAAACCTAGTGTCATTTAATGGGAGCGTTGTAAGGGAAAATATTCAAAAGACATCAATAAATGAAAACGGAACTATAGTTCGAACTGAAAAAGGTCTCTTTCAGTTAAACGAGAAGAGTGGGGAGTTAGTCAATACTCATTTGGAGAAAGACAAGGCAGAGTTTTGTACCTCTTGGCAGGAAAGAGCTTTTATACGTCTCAATGAAATAGACCCTTCTGTTCTCTGCAATAGCGAGTTTTCCCATTATATAGAAGCCGGTAAAAATGCTTTTTATTTTTACTTTGATGATGGACTCGATGCCAATTACTACTATATCGCTGACAACACCATACGTGACACAATTAAAGCCCCCAAAAAAGTGGTCTTTAGCTCTTTGTTGAGTAGTGGAGAAATCGTTGCGATTGATGAATTTGATGACGTTCATTTTCAATTGTCCAAATTCAATTGGCGTACTGTTACCTCTAAAGAAGGTGGCTGGTTCGGGCTTCAATGTTTAATAGAGTTCCAAGAAAACTATTTGGTATGTACATCAGGTGCTGGACTAAAAGAAATCAACAAGAAAAATGGAAAAGTTAGCTCTTCCACGATATTGGGCCTAGACAAACTAAGGTTCATTAGAGGCGCCATGGTTACCGAAGGGAAAAATCTCTGGGTAGCGTCTAACATGGGCCTGTTTGTTAAGCCCAATATAAGCAACTCAGCTTCTAAAGTGGGTATTCGTTTTGGACTCTTCGATACAGACTTTGAGTATAAGAGCTTTGAAGCGCTTGGTGAAAAAGTGCTAGTTAAGGGGGATAAGTATAGTTACCTGTTGGATGAAGAAAAGCTAATTGAGAGTCTCAATGCAAATTCAATTGGGGAGATGTCTACTATTCTTAGTTATGTTCAATGGGGAGATGGAGAAGGACGGCATACCACATATTTTCCTGAGGACTTTGACTTCAAGTTTAAAAGTAGCTTTAAGGAGGTAACATTCAATTTTATCGTCAGTGATTTCTACAATGAAAGCAGCAGTATTGAATTTAAATTAGATGATGACGCTTGGGTTTCTCACAATAAACCTGTAATGAATTTAACATTGAGTGATATGAACGTTGGTGAGCATACTCTTAGAGTCCGTGTTCCAGCAGATAAAAGTACTGCAAATGAACTGACAATTAGTTTTGATATAGATCCACCTATTTGGGCTTCTTATATCGGCTTTACTATATATTTATTTATATTGGCTGGGGTTTTGGGTTTGTGGAGAATAGGGGTTTTAGGCAGGCTATATAACAAATTCAAAACTACTAAACTCTACAACCATCTTACGCGCTACGAAATAACCGACGGGCACTCTAAATTTGAAAAGATGCTTCGCAGCAAAGAACGCTTCATTAACGAAATCACTCACGAACTTCGCACCCCAATTCAGCTCATCAATGGATCGTTAGAAGGCATATCCAAAACAGCTCATGCAGCGAGCAAAGAACTGATATGTGTTCAGGACAATATGAAAAGAGTCGAACAGTTGATTAATCAAATGAGTCAAGATGTCCCTAAAGCCTTGGCTGCTGCCGACTATTACAGGTCCTACTCGCCAGACAACATAAAATTCATCGTCCTATCGCTAGAGCCATTAGCCAAGCAGAAGCGGCAGAATTTAGAATTACGTATTAAAGGGAAAAAAGAAATATCGCTCATTAACGACAGCTTAGAGAAAATCCTGGCAAATCTAATTCAAAATGCAATTAAGTTCACACCAGAACTTGGCACAATAAAAGTGGCCGCTATACAAGATAGTAAAGTGCTTAAAGTTATCGTTAGTGATGACGGAGAAGGAATTGATGAGCACTTTCACAAAAAAGTATTCGAGAGATTCACTAAAGGGAGCGGTGAGCATGAAGGCCATGGTGTTGGCTTAGCAATGGTGAAAACCTTAGTTGAATTGAACCAGGGCGAAATTGCGTTAGAGAGTCAAAAAGGCATTGGAACTAAAGTTACCGTAACGTTACCCATTGATGACATTGAGTATGTAAATTCGCATGCTGAAAAATTGTCACCCGCAAATGCCAAATCGAACAAGAAATCACTATTAATAGTTGATGACAGCAGAGAGTTCCGCTCTTATCTATTTGATTTGTTTTCTAGCAAATATCGCTGTTTAGTTGCGCGAAATGGTGTGCAGGCGTTAGACGTTATGCAGCATTACCTTGTCGATCTAGTTATCACAGATCAAATGATGCACGAAATGGACGGGCTGAGTTTAATAAGAGAAATTCGCGGTAATGTAAGCTATGCCAGTATTCCCATATTGATGTTAACTGCGGAAACTGGAACTGAATTAGAAAAATCAGCGCTAGAAGAAAAAGTGGACTACTTTTTGGCAAAACCTGCATCAAAAGAGGAAATTACTCTTAGGGTTGAGCATTTATTGTCGGTTAGAGAGGCAAAAGAGCGCGAGGAAGAGGAAAGCGAAGAGCCTGCATTTAAATTTGGATGCCTGAAAATCCCCGAGTTTGATAACGAAAAGGATATGGCGTTCTTTTTGAACTTTATCGCAGTATTGGAAAAGAACTACCACAATGAATCATTCAATAGAGACCAAGCTGCCTCGCAGTTATTGATAAGTCCTAGAAGTTTGAACCGAAGAATGTCAGAGTTGTTTGAATACAACTTCAGCGAGTTTCTTTCACGCTTCAGAATCGAAAAGTCTATTCCGTTACTGTTAGAGGGAAATAGCATTCTAGATACCTGCCTAGACGTTGGCTTCGGCACCGCAGCTTATTTTTCGACATCCTTTAAAAAGGTTATGAGCTTACCACCCAAAAAGTTTGTGGAGCAATACAATAAAACAGTAGCGTAAAGGTAGTATCTAAAAGAACTAAATATACCTGCGCCTTTCAGCCAAAAAGCCTATCAATAGAAACGATGCCACATAGCCTGCACCTTGGTACTGCCAGGGCAAGTAGGCTAGGGTGTGTTTTAAGAACGGCGCGCCGTACAAAGTTAGTGCGCCATAGCCAAAGGCACACAGCACTACAAACAAACTAACGCGAATGGTGAAATGGTAAGGTGCCAGTATGCGTTTTACATGGCCGTTAATCAGGTCGCCGTACACCACTAAAATAGTGGCCATAAGCATAATGCTCATTTCGGTGTAATAGGGGCTTAGGGCGCGAGAAAGGGCACTGAAAAGTTCACTCATAAAATTACTACTATTATGACGTTTTTACTGTGTGCCCATTATAACCACGGTAAGATCAAAAGCGTTAGCTAACGCCTTTATTAAGTGCGCTTACTGCTTTAAAGCCTTGCTCAATAGTGGCAATGCGGTCGGTGGTTTGATCGCGCTCTACAAATTTATGTTCAATACCGGCTAACTTGCCGTGCGCGAATATCTCTTTAAAGTTAATGGTGCCTGTGCCCACATCAGCAAAACTGCCGTCTTCAGCCAAATCTTTTACATGCCAAAGTTTAAAGCGGCCTGGGTACTGCTTAAAGTAATCAATGGGGTTTTTACCTGCTTTTACCGTCCAGTATAAATCCAGTTCCATGGCAACAAGGTCTGGGTCGGTCTGAGTTATAAGCACGTCTAATGGTGTCTTACCGTCGCGTACTTCAAATTCAAAATCGTGGTTGTGGTAGGCAAGAGTAATACCTTCCTTCTTACACGCTTCGCCAATGGTATTTAGCTTATCGGCAAGGGCTTGGTATGGCGCAATGCCCGTACCACGTTGGGCTTCGCTAAGCCAAGGAACTACCAAGTACTTGTGACCAACGGTTTGTGCGTCATCTAAAATTTGTGACAGGTTAGTATCGAACGCGTCTAACTGAATATGAGCCGAAGGCGCAGTTAGGCCATTGTCATCAAGCAGTTGCTTAATTTCCTTTGCGCTATGGTCAAAGTAGCCTGCAAATTCCATTTCCGAATAACCAACATCAGCGACCAGTTTAAGCGTAGCCGGCACACTTACTTTCATAATATCTCTAAGCGTGTAAAGCTGCAGACCAACAGCACTTTTGTGCATGCCCTTCATCATAGCTCCTTTATCACTACCATGTCCGTGCGCCAAAACAGCAGGAGCGCTCATAGCCGCCAGTAAACCAGATGAATATTTAATGAACTGTCGTCTTGAAACGCCAGAGCCAATATTACTGGCCGCGTCTAAAATTGCTGTCTTACTTAAGTTTGTTTTACTTAAATTCACTGCTTGCTCCTTTTCTGTAGTGGTACATAGGTGATGACGCATCGCTATCATCAATTAACCCAAAGCTTTGCCCGTGCTCTCTCGCACAATAAGTTCAAACGGCATAATAACTTTGGGGGCCTTGCGAATTTTTCCGTTAAGAAGGTCCACCAGTAGCGTAACCGCCGTTCTACCAAATTCTTCTGCAGGTTGGGCAATAGTGGTTAGCGGTGGATCCACAAATGCTGAAAACGCAATGTCATCGAAACCTGCCACCGATATGTCATTAGGAACATGTAGGTTGGCTTGCTTGAAGGCTTGCATGGCACCAATAGCCGTTTCGTCGTTCTCACAAAATACGGCGGTGGGTCTACTTTCAAGGTGACTAATGGTTTCCCCTGCGTTGTATCCGGCCTGTAATGTAAAATCCCCCGGGAACAACAAGTTCTCATCAAAGGCAATATTGGCTTGCGCTAATGCGTCTTTATATCCAACCAAGCGTTCTTGGGTAAGCGGGCTTGAATTAGGTCCTTTGATCATGGCTATACGGGTATGGCCTAATGAAATTAAGTGCTCGGTCATTGCTTTGGCTGCAGCACGGTTGTCTAACGACACAACAGGATATTGGCCATCGTCAATCACCTCACAGGCATTCACCATGGGAAGTAGGCCATTGTCGTTGATCATCGTGGCATCAAATGGGTTGTGCGCACGTAACTGTATAAGCCCATCAGCCTGAGAAGTACTTACCATCTTGGCGTAATGGCTTTCTATTTCACTATTACCAAGCGTATTGGCAAGTAAAATGGAATAGCCCAGTTCGGCTGCCGCTTCCTGCATACCGCTAATAACACGGGCAAAAAATACGTTCGCTACCGTAGGCACCAGTACCACTAAATTGTGCGTTTTTCCCGAACGAAACTTAACTGCCATTAAGTTAGGTTTATATCCAACTGCCTGAACAGCGGCCATCACCTTATTGCGCGTTTTAGGAGAAACACGCTCAGGTTGTTGCAATGTTCTTGATACGGTAGCGACCGACACGCCGGCACTATCTGCTACATCTCTAATATTTGCCATTTACGTTATTGTTGTTTGTTAATTCACTCGCGCATTGTAAACCTAACCCAGTAGAGGTGTGGTCTATACGATGGTAGCGAATTCAAAATTTACGTGAAATTAATATGTAACCGTTTTCATTTTAAGCAAAAGAATACGCACTTTCATTAAAACGTCAAAGGTTATTTGTAGGATTTATGTAAATTTGAGCTAGTGTTATGTTCAAATTTGGTGCAGGAATAGGCGGTTAAAGGTAGTAAAGCCCCGGTATTACCTCGCCATTTGTAAACTTTAGATTAATAAAATGCTGTTTTTTGTATTGACCATTAAAATGTAACGGGTTACATTTTGTGGCATTAGTAACACCAATAGTGCGTTTGCACACAGAGGAATTTCAATGCAACCAATTCGAATGGGAATGATCGGAGGCGGGGAAGGCGCGTTTATCGGTGCCGTGCATCGTCATGCCGCAGGGTTAGATGGGAACTACCAGTTGGTGTGTGGCGCATTTAGCCGCAACGAAGAAAATAATACGCGTACTGCTTCTGCATTGAACGTATCAACATCGCGTACATACGATAGCTGGCAGTCAATGTTAGAAGAAGAAGCCAAATTACCTGAGCAGCAGCGCATGCAGGTTGTGGTTATCGTAACGCCTAATCATCTTCACGTACCTATTTCACTTGCCGCAATTAAGGCGGGCTTTCATGTTTTCTGTGAAAAACCAGCAGGCGTTAGCTTTGCAGAAGTAAAAGAGCTTCAAGATGTTATTCACGCCAGTGAATCGCTATACGGCTTGGCTCATACCTACCTTGGTTATCCTATGGTTTGGCAAGCACGTCATCTCGTTGAAAGCGGTAAGCTGGGCAAAATTCGAAAAGTGTATGTTGAGTATCCGCAGGGCTGGTTGTCTGGCGAAGAAGAAACGCACAATAAGCAAGCGCAGTGGCGTACCGATCCAGCAATTTCTGGCGCAACGGGCGCAATGGGCGACATCGGCACTCATGCGTTTGGACTTGTTGAGTTTGTATTAAACGACAGTGTTACCTCGTTATGTGGCGAGTTAAACACCCATGTTGAAGGGCGTCGTTTAGATGACGACGGCGCCGCGCTTATTAAAACTAAGAAGGGTGCGTCGGGCGTGTTGATTGCTTCGCAGGTATGTGCTGGTGAAGAAAACGCGTTGAAGATCCGCGTCTACGGTGACAAGGGCGGTTTAGAGTGGCGTCAAATGGAGCCAAACTCCGTTATCTATCGCCCTGTTGATGCCCCTTATCAAGTGTTTAGAGCCGGCCAAGGTCAAGTTGGGTTATGTGATGCTGCATCTGCACGTTGTCGTGTTCCAGCTGGCCACCCAGAGGGCTACTTAGAAGCAATGGCAAACTTGTATACCGATTTTGCTAAAGCGGTACGCGCGAATCAAAAAGGCAAAGCTGATGGCGTTCCAGGAATAAATTCAGGCATACGCGGAATGGTATTTATAGATGCCATGCTTGCCAGTACTGACAGCGACACTAAATGGGAGTCGGTCAGTCAGGAAGGAACGCAGTAATGCAATTAAAACATACAATGAAAAAGGTGAGCGCTTATGGCTACTAATCAACAACCTATAAAAGGGCCGGCTATCTTCCTTGCTCAGTTCATGGGAAAAGAAGCGCCGTTCGATACGCTCGAAAATATGGCGAAGTGGGCAGCGTCGCTTGGTTACAAGGGAATACAGGTACCTACTGACCCTAGTCTGTTTGATTTAGAAAAAGCAGCCGAGAGCCAAGAGTACTGCGACAACATCGCTAAAATTTGTAAAGACGCAGGCGTAGAAATCACTGAGCTTTCGACGCACTTACAAGGTCAACTAGTGGCGGTTCACCCCGCTTACGACGAGTTATTTGATAACTTTGCGCCGGCACACTTACACGGCAAGCCACAAGAGCGAACCGAATGGGCAATTAATCAGCTCAAATGTGCGGCTATTGCCAGTAAGCGCTTGGGATTGAAAGCTCACGCTACCTTTTCTGGTGCATTAATGTGGCACTTGGTTTACCCGTGGCCTCAGCGTCCTGCTGGCTTGGTTGAGCAAGGCTTTGCTGAATTAGCCAAGCGTTGGAAACCCATTCTCGATGCATTCGACGATGCGGGTGTTGACGTATGCTACGAAATTCACCCTGGGGAAGACCTGCACGATGGCGCTTCGTTCGAACAGTTTTTAAAAGCTGTAGATAACCACCCACGAGCAAATATTCTTTTCGATCCAAGTCACTTTGTTTTACAGCAGCTTGACTACCTTGACTTTATTGACCGCTACCACAGCCGGATCAAAATGTTTCACGTCAAAGATGCCGAGTTCAATCCGAACGGTAGAAACGGTGTGTACGGCGGCTATCAAGACTGGCAAGACCGCGCGGGACGTTTTCGTTCCCTTGGCGACGGCCAAGTCGACTTCAAAGGTATTTTCAGCAAGCTCACCCAGTATGGCTTCACAGGTTGGGCAGTACTAGAGTGGGAATGCTGCTTAAAAGACAGTGCGCAAGGCGCGGCAGAAGGCGCACCGTTTATCGCTTCACACATTATCGAGCCAAGTAAATATGCGTTTGACGACTTTGCTGGTGGAGACGTTAGCGAAGCGAAGAATAATCGTATTTTAGGCCTTGAGCGCTAAGCGCCATCAATAGGATAACAATAACTATGATAACCCTACGCCTTAGTTTGATGATGTTCCTTCAGTTCTTCATTTGGGGAGGCTGGTTTGTAACATTAGGCACGTATTTATCGAATACCTTGTCTGCCAATGGTGGGCAAATTGGCATGGCCTTCTCAACCCAAAGTTGGGGCGCCATCATTGCCCCCTTTATTGTGGGCCTTATTGCTGACCGGTTCTTTAATGCAGAAAAGATCCTCGGCTTACTACATATTGTCGGCGCCGTGCTTATGTACTGTATGTACCAAGCGAATGATTTTGCCAGCTTTTACCCTTATGTGTTGGCATACATGATTGCATACATGCCTACGCTTGCATTGGTTAACTCAGTGTCATTCGGACAAATGGTCGACCCGTCAAAAGAGTTCGGAAAAGTTCGTGTGTGGGGCACTATCGGCTGGATTGTGGCAGGCCTTATGATTAGCTATGTCTTCTCATGGGATTCTGCACAGTCTATTGCCGATGGTATGCTCAAAAACACGTTCTTATTGTGCAGCGTTGCCTCGCTAATGTTGGGCGTATTCAGTTTTACACTGCCAAACACGCCACCTCAATCTAGCGGTAAAGCGGTAACTATTCGCGACATTCTTGGCTTGGACGCGTTGGCATTGTTAAAAGACAAAAACTTCTTTGTATTCTTTCTTTCATCTGTACTTATTTGTATTCCGCTGGCGTTTTACTACCAGAATGCAAACCCTTTCCTTACTGAAATAGGCGTTGAAAATGCAACGGGCAAAATGACACTAGGTCAAGTTTCCGAAGTGTTGTTCATGTTGGCTCTGCCAGTATTTTTGAACCGTTTCGGCATTAAAGCCACGTTAGTGATAGGTATGGCGGCGTGGGTAGTACGTTATGCACTGTTCGCATTCGGGAACGCTGACGAAGGCTTGTTCATGCTTATTGTTGGTATTGCACTGCACGGTATTTGTTACGACTTCTTCTTTGTATCAGGGCAAATCTATACCAATGCAAAGGCGGGAGAAAACGTAAAAAGTGCAGCGCAGGGGCTAATTACCTTAGCGACATATGGCGTAGGTATGCTGGTGGGCTTTGCAGTGGCAGGCGCAATTACCGACACCTACACGATGGAAACCGGTGCGCACAGTTGGCAGCAAGTCTGGTTATTCCCAGCAGGGTTTGCCGCTGTTGTGTTAGTGCTATTCGCCATTCTGTTCAGAAAGGAAAAGGTGAACGCAGATGCATAACATTACCCGCAGAAAATTACTTCAAAGTATGGCTATGACAGGGGCAGGCATTGCCGGAACAGGGTTAGCAGCAGCTGGTTTAGCCACTGCGATGCCTGCTGTAGCGAGTACAAACGGCACGAAAGGTAGCAACACCATGAATACGCCGCTTAAAGGAAATGTAAATCATTCGGTAAGCCGATGGACTTACGGCGATTTAAGCATTGAAGAGTTGTGCCAGACCGTTAAGCAATTAGGATTTGGAGCCATTGACTTGGTAGGCCCTGAAGATTGGCCTGTGCTAAAGCAGTACGGCATCGACTCTTCTATGTGTAACGGCGCCGAGATAAGTCTTGAAGACGGCTTCATTCACAGTGAGCTCCACGACGAACTAGAAGCGCGTTATATAAAGCACATCGATTTGGTCGCTGATGCAGGTTATACAAACCTTATCTGCTTTAGCGGCAATGCCCGAGGCATGTCACGAGAAGATGGACTGGAAAATGCGGTTAAAGGGTTAAAACGCATTTTACCTCATGCTGAAAAACGCAACGTAGTGATTTTCATGGAGCTGTTTAACAGCAAAGTCGACCACCCTGATTACATGGCCGACAATTCTGCATGGGCGATAGAACTTTGCAAACGCCTAGGTTCTAAGCACTTCTCACTGCTTTACGATATCTACCACATGCAAATTAATGAGGGAGATATCATCCGAACTATTCGAGATAACTATCAGTACTTTGGCCATTACCATACGGCCGGCGTACCTGGGCGTCACGAAATAGATGCTTCACAAGAACTCAATTACGAAGCAATTGCTAAAGCCATTGTCGAGACCGGATTTAAAGGCTACTTAGCACAAGAGTTTATACCCACACCGAAAACCAAAGCCAACAGAATAGCGTCGCTACAACAAGCGATCCATATCTGTGATGTGTAACGTGCGAACAGGCACAGCGACGAATTAAGTTTTAAGGACGTGTTATGGCGAGTAACGAATATGATGCAATAGTTATTGGATCTGGTATCAGTGGCGGTTGGGCTGCTAAGGAGCTAACTGAGAAGGGCCTAAAAGTGCTCATGTTAGAACGTGGCCAAAATATCGAGCACATTAAAGATTATAAAAATGCGCACAAAGAAGATTGGGATTTTCCTCACCGAGACTTGCCTACTCAAGCAATGAAAGTGGATTATCCCGTGCTTAAGCGCGACTACCCGCTAAATGAAAAAACGTACGGTATGTGGGCAAACGAAAAAGAAAACCCTTATACCGAAGACAAGCGCTTCGACTGGTACAGAGGCTACCATGTAGGTGGACGCTCACTGTTGTGGGGACGCCAAAGCTACCGTTTGAACAAAGAAGATTTCGAAGCCAATGCTAAAGAAGGCATTGCAGTCGACTGGCCTATTCGCTACGACGATTTGGCGCCATGGTATGACTACGTAGAAAAATTCGCGGGTATCAGTGGTAATCGCGATGGCTTAGATGTATTGCCTGATGGTGTATACCAGCCACCAATGCCAATGAACATTGTAGAGGAAAGTGTCGCGGCGCGGGTGAAAAAGGCCTATGAAGGCGCGCGGCACATGGTGCATGGCCGCACTTCAAACATGACACAAAGCAAGCCCGAAGAAGGGCGTGTTCATTGCCAATACCGCAATAAGTGCTGGTTGGGTTGTCCTTTCGGTGGCTACTTCAGTACACAGGCATCTACGCTTCCAGCTGCGGTTAAAACAGGTAACTTAACCCTTCGACCTTTTTCGATAGTAAAAGAGATCTTGTTCGACAAAGACAAGAAACGCGCGACTGGCGTTGAAATTATCGATGCTGAAACCAACGAGACCTATGTATTTAAAAGCAAGATCATCTTTGTAAATGCGTCAGCACTTAACTCGGCGTGGGTACTGATGAACTCTGCCACAGACGTATGGGACGGTGGCTTAGGAAGCAGCAGCGGCGAGTTGGGTCACAACGTTATGGATCACCACTTTAGAGTAGGTGCTTCGGCAGACGTAGAAGGCTTTGACGACAAATATACCTACGGTCGCAGACCGAGTGGCTTCTATGTGCCAAGGTTTAGAAACTGGGGAAGTGATAAGCGAGATTACTTGCGTGGATTTGGTTATCAAGGCGGTGCAAGCCGTTCAGGTTGGAGCAAAGACATAGCGGAACTTGGTATAGGTGCTGGGCTTAAAGATGCGATAACCGAGCCAGGTCCTTGGACAATAGGCATGACAGCCTTCGGTGAAATTCTTCCGTATCACGAAAACAAAGTGTACTTGAATAAAAAAGTCACCGACAAATGGGGCTTACCAGTACTCGCAATGGATGTAGAGATTAAAGAAAACGAGCTTAAGATGCGTAAGGACATGCAGCAAGACGCTATTGAGATGTTTGAAGCGGCTGGCCTTAAAAATGTTCAAGGCTGGGATGCAGACTACGCACCTGGTATGGGCATTCATGAAATGGGTACGGCGCGTATGGGGAGAGATCCTAAAAGCTCTGTGCTCAACGCGCATAACCAAGTATGGGATGCACCAAACGTATTCGTGACCGATGGTGCAGCAATGACATCGGCCAGCTGTGTTAACCCTTCACTGACCTATATGGCATTAACGGCAAGAGCCGCAGACTTTGCCGTAGAAGAGTTAAAGCGAGGAAATCTATAATGGAACGCAGAGAACTACTTAAACTCATAGCAACTGCTACAGGCACAGCATTGTTCGCAGGTAATGTACTTGCCTACACAGATGTGCCCGCTGTACCGCTTAGCGACACATTATTTAATGAAAAAGATGTGGCCTTGCTGAATGAAATGGGTGAGGTGATCATTCCTCAAACTGACACGCCTGGAGCAAAAGCGGCCAACGTTGGCGCGACAATGGCTGTGTTGATAACCGATTGCTACACACCTTTACTTCAAAAGACCTTTCTTGATGGAATTAAGAAAATATCTTCGTTAAGTCAAAGTCGTTTCAACAAGCAATTTGTTCAGCTTACCAAGCAAGAACGAGAGGCTTTATTTAACGACCTGGATGTAGAAGCGAAAGCGGCGAACCTTGCTAACGGTGTTTATCAGGGTGTTGAAACAGGAAAGCCAAGTCAGTGGGAGCCAGGCACCGATGAGCCAACCCCTCACTACTTTACGTTATTAAAACAGCTAACACTTTATTGCTTTTTCACGTCTCAAGTTGGCGCGACTAAAGTACTTCGATATGTGGCTATTCCTGGACGTTACGACGGTGCATTCCCTTATAAAAAGGGCGACAAAGCGTGGGCAACCTAAGCCTGCGCTATCGAGCTGCCAAACACAACACAGTTATACAACGGATAAAACAAGGTACTGACACTATGAATAAAACACTCGTCGCTTCAACTGTGGCTTTACTTATGCCACTCTCTGCATGCGCAACGACAGATGCAGATACTGAGAAAAGCGAATCGCGGTTAACCCGCGAACAACAGGCCGCTAAAACAGAAGTTTGGGAACCTGTTCCTGAAGTGGTTTCTTTTGATAAGGCGGGCGTGCCCTCTGATGCCATCTCTTTAATTGGTGATGACCTATCTAACTGGACTTCAGTAAAGGAAGGTGATGCTAAGTGGACGCTGGAAAACGGTGTTCTAACAGTGAAGCCGGGAACAGGCGATATCAAAACGAAAGCAGAGTTCTGTGATGTTCAGTTGCACGTAGAGTGGAAAGCGCCACAGCCAGAAGCAGGTATGGAAGGACAACAGCGCAATAACAGTGGTATCTTCCTGCAGCAGCGATATGAAATTCAGGTCTTGGACTCATATCAGAATAAGACCTATCCCAATGGACAAGCGGCAAGCGTATATAAGCAAACTATTCCTTTAGTTAACGCTATGAAGGCGCCTGGCGAATGGCAAACTTACGACATCATATATAAAGCGCCTACCTTTAACGGTGAAGCGCTAGCAACGAAAGGTTATGTTACGGTAATACATAACGGCGTAGTGGTTCAGAACCATACTGAAATTCAAGGGACAACAGAATGGATCGGTGCACCTAAGTACAAAGCTCACGGATGCGCGCCGCTTCAATTGCAAGATCACGGCAATTTAGTAAGCTTTAAAAATATGTGGGTAAGACCACTTTAAAAAGCAAGCCGATAGATATCTTCAATCTCTTCAATACTCAATTGCTTGGGGTTGTTGCGAAGAAGGCGAGTTACTTTACTCGCCTCTTCTGCTAATTCACCTACACAAGAAGGCGGAATATTAAAGTGGGTGAGTGAAGCGGGAATGCCTACGTCGCGACACAGTTTTTCTATAGCAACTAATAACAATTTAATTGCTTCCTCTTTTGAGTGATGGCGCTCACATACCTTTAATAGCTTTGCTACACAAAAAAGTTTGTCTTGGCAGAACGGCGCATTTACTTTCAATACATGAGGTAGCATTACCGCGTTACTCATGCCATGTGACAGATGAAACCGTCCCCCCAGTGGATAAGCCAATGCATGTACTGCCCCTACGCCGGCGTTTCCAAACGCAAGACCGGCCATTAAACTGCCGGTGGCCATATCTTCACGTGCAGATAAGTTCTCACCATTGTTATAAGCGTGAAGTAATGAATTGAAGATAAGCTTGAGTGCTTTCTCTGCCAGAGCGTCGGTTATCGGACTAGCATTTACACTTATATAGGCTTCGAGCGCGTGAACGAATGCGTCTATACCGCTTGCTGCTGTAATGGACTGTGGGCATGTTTTTGTCATCTCAGGCGCAACAATCGCAACATCGGGTAGCAGGCAGGGACTAACAATCCCTTTTTTCATCTGTGCTATCGGATCTGACAAAATAGCAATGTTGGTAACTTCTGAACCTGTACCGGCGGTAGTGGGGATAACAATAAGAGGCAAACGACGTTTCGAAAGCGTATTTTCTCCGAAGAGTTCACTGAGGAGGCCAGTATGATCGTATGTAACTGCAAGTACTTTTGCACTATCAATAGCGCTACCTCCACCAAGAGCAATAATACCGTCTACTTGCTTCTCACGAAGTATCGCTAACTTATCTTCTATGATATTCACTTCAGGCTCTGGTGGAATGTCATCAATAATAAGTAAGGGTGAAGAGGGTAATAGTGTGAGTAGTTGATCAAGAAGACCAGATGAAGAAACGCCCTTGTCAGTAACGATGGCACATTCCTTTATGGATAATCTCGCCATTTCATCCGTGAGGGCTTTAATAGCGCCAAGACCCGTTATGAGTTTTCCAGCGGTTTTAAATTCAGAAACCTTCATGCAAACCCCTCAATAATCCACGTACACGTTCAAATACTGTTCTATTAATTTATAGTACACAGCGTGACTTACCAATTAACTAACCTTATAGATCGTGAAAAGCGCGGTGAATTAGTGGTTTTTATGAACGTATTGCACATTGTTTATGCAAACGATCGAAAAATAAGGATTTTTTTAAAATACTTGTTGACGTGAGCGCTCATTTCCCTAAAATGCGCATCCGCTTCGGGGGAAAAGCAAAACAGCAAGCCTCCTGAAGTAAGTCTCTACTACCTTTATAGGTCAGTAAAGACGGGAGTTTAGAAGAAACGCTTCAGAAAATAAATTTTCAAAAAGTGTTGACAGCGAAAACTTCCAGCGTATAATGCGCACCTCACTCGAACAGGGTGAGTCACTAAGAAGCAACGGCTTCAAGTGAATGTTCTTTAAAAATTTAGACAAGACAATCTGTGTGGGCACTCGTTAAGAGTGTCGCAACGACGATTCATATTTCGATATATTTAATTGAAGAGTTTGATCATGGCTCAGATTGAACGCTGGCGGCAGGCCTAACACATGCAAGTCGAACGGTAACAGGATGTGCTTGCACATCGCTGACGAGTGGCGGACGGGTGAGTAATGCTTGGGAACTTGCCTTTGCGAGGGGGATAACAGTTGGAAACGACTGCTAATACCGCATAATGTCTTCGGACCAAACGGGGCTTCGGCTCC